>CAVXVM010000017.1:0-92005 GCA_963765025.1 uncultured Acidobacteriaceae bacterium
ATCGTGGAACGGGTCTGGAGGCCCGGCTCCGGCGTCTTGACCACCTCAAAGGCGTTGGCGGCGGTAAGCGTCGCGATGGACTTGTGCGCAAAAGCGAACGAGGCGGCCAGTGCGGCGACAACTTCGTCCTTGCTGGTGAGTTTGGAGATTGCGCGCACGTCGATGTCGGGCTTGACGTCCGCTGACAAAGCTCGCGAAGAAGTAGTTAGCCTGGGCAACATGGGTGGCCTGCTCGGCAAAGGTGCGCACGGTTGCAAAGTGCGGTGGCCTGGCTGGGGACGAAGATGGCCTGGCTGGGAGCAAAGCCGAATTTGTCGGCCGGCATGGCCTTAACGGCGCCCATCATCTCGCTCTCAATGATGCCGAGTTCGGAGTCGATGGTTGCGGCAGGGGTGACGATGGTTCCGGCAGCGGGGCCCGTATCGGCGCTGGAAGACATTTGTCCTGACGCTGCCAGAGAGCTCATGGCCAGGACACAACAAACAGATAGAAAACGCAGATTCATCATAAAACCTCCTCGAAAATCGCATTCAGATTAGCAGAGCTTGGTGACAGGCGAATCACAGGCCATGGAGCGCTGACAGCGAGAAACAATTACACTGCATAGGTATGGCTCCAAGGGATCCATTTGCGCCGCAACTCGACCTGACGTTCGATGCGCCGCGGACGACACGGCGCATTTGGCCGGTGCGCGAGTTGGTCGGCCAGGTCCGCGAGCTGGTGGAGCAGGAGTACAGCGACGTCTGGGTGGAAGGCGAGATTTCAAACTACCGCCCGGCCCCTTCCGGTCATGTGTATTTCACCCTGAAGGATGCGGATGCGCAATTGCCGATCGTGCTGTTCCGGCGGCAGGCGATGCTGCTGCGCTTCAGGCCCGAAGACGGCCTGCACGTGCTGGTGCGCGGACGGGTGAGCGTGTACGAGCAGCGCGGGCAGATGCAGTTGGTGGCCGAAACCATGGAGCCTGTGGGCGCGGGGTCGCTGCAACTGGCGTTTGAGCAACTGAAGGAACGGCTGAAGGCTGAGGGCCTGTTCGACGCGGAACGCAAACGGCCGTTGCCCGCGTTTCCACGCACGGTGGGCATTGTGACCTCTCCGACAGGCGCGGTGATTCGCGACTTCTTGAATATCGTGGCGCGACGGCACTCTGGGCTCAGCGTGCTGCTTTATCCGGTGTCCGTGCAGGGCGATTCCGCCGCAGCTGAGATTGAGGCTGCGATCGCCGAACTGAATGCTTCAGGCCTGGTCGACCTGATTGTGCTGGCACGCGGCGGCGGATCGCTTGAGGACCTGGCGGCGTTCAACTCCGAACGAGTGGCGCGAGCGATTGTGGCGTCGGAGCTGCCGGTAGTATCGGCCATCGGACACGAGACGGATTTTACGATCGCGGATTTTGTGGCGGATCTGCGCGCGCCCACGCCGTCGGCCGCCGCGGAGCTGGTAACCGAGGCGCAGCACAAGATTGAAGAGCATCTTGCCAACCAGTTTCACCGGCTGGAAAGAGCTACCCGGTTCCAGGTTTTGCAGGCACGGCAACGGCTGACCCGCGTTCCGGTGAGCAGGGCCGAGGCGCGCATGTCTACGATGCTGCACCGGTCGGCGCAACGTCTTGATGACTTCAGCTTCCGGCTGGAAGCAGCCGTGACCGGGCAGCTTCGCGGGCATCAGACTCAGGTTGCCGAGTTGAGCGCAACGGTTCTGAGGCACGATCCAAGGCAGGCGCTGGCGCAGGCTCGCGAGCGGCTGACTGAACTGCGCTCGCGGATTGACCGGTCGCTCGACCGCACCTTGAAGCGGGCTGCGGTGCGCGTGGGCGGCGTGGATGCACGGCTCAACGCGCTTTCGCCGCTGGCGGTTCTTGACCGCGGCTATGCCCTGGTGCTGTCGGCAGAAGGCACACTGATCCGCTCTGCGAGCCAACTGGTAACCGGCGAACAGGTTACGACTCGGCTGGCCGACGGCGCGTTCACCAGCAATGTGGAATCCATATCCCCTGAAATGGGGACAGACAGCCGGCAGGGCCCGGACCCTAAAATTAGAAACTGAGACCATGAGCACAACAACTGCACGCCAACTATTCGGGACCGATGGCATTCGCGCCGTCGCAGGTGAGAATCCTCTCGATCCAACCACCATTTTTGCCACCGGGCTTGCCATGGCGCATTCGCTCAAGAAAGTGTCGGCCGAGCCGAGGGTGATTCTGGGCCGCGACACGCGTGAATCGGGCCCATGGATTGCCGCCACGCTTGCGGCCGGGCTGCGTTCAGCGGGCGCGAAGGTGGAAAGTGCGGGCGTGGTGCCCACACCCGCAATCGCGTTTCTGGCGCGCAAGCATGGGTTCGATGCAGGCGTGGTGATTTCCGCTTCGCACAATCCCTGGCAGGACAACGGGATCAAATTGTTCGGCGGAGACGGCTTTAAACTGCCCGACGCGGTGGAGCTGGCGATGGAGGACGAGATTTTCCATCACGCCGCGAAGATTGCGACTCCCGATCCTGAAAAACTGCCTGCTGTTGAAGAAAATCCGGCGTTCCGCCTGGATTACATTCAGTTCCTTATCGACGCGGTTCCGGGGCTCTCCCTCGCGGGCTTGAACATGGTGGCCGATTGCGCGAACGGAGCGGCTTCCTCGGTTGCGCCAGAGCTGTTTCGCCGCCTGGGCGGAGCGACGCTGGTGAATGTTGCACCGGACGGAAGGAACATCAATGCCGGCTGCGGGGCGCTGCATCCGTCGCACGTGGCCGCGGAAGTAAAGAGCCGTGGCGCCGCGCTGGGCGTGACCTTTGACGGCGACGCAGACCGCTGCATGCTTGCTGGCGCGGACTTGAACGTGATCAATGGCGACGCCATTCTGCTGATGGCGGCGCGAGACCTGAAGGAGCGCGGGCTGCTCACGGGCGACCTGGTAGTTGCGACCACGATGTCGAACATGGGTCTTGAAGCTGCGCTGAAGCGCTCGGGCATTCGCATGTTTCGCGCGCCGGTGGGTGACCGCTATGTGCTTGAAGAGATGTTGAAGCAGGATTCGGCGCTGGGCGGAGAACAGTCAGGACACATTCTGCTGCCGCACTTGGCGACGACAGGCGACGGACTGCTGACGGCGCTGGTGGTGCTGGATCTTATTGCGCGAACCGGCAAGACCATTGAGGAATTGACGGCCGACCTGAAGGTGTTTCCGCAGGTGATTGTGAACGTGAAGGTACGCGAGAAGAGGCCTCTCGACACCATTCCCACGGTAGTCGCCGCCATCGGCGCTGCCGAAGAGGAGTTGAGGGACACGGGCCGCGTGGTGATCCGCTACAGCGGGACTGAGGCGCTGGCGAGGGTGATGATCGAGGCCGAAAGCGAGACCGCGATGCGCCACCACGCGGAGGCCATTGCCGGGGCGATCCGGAACGAGCTGGGCGTTTGAGGCTGCGGACGCTTTTTCCGCAAAGGTGAGAGGCGGGCGAGGTTTTACCATCGATTCATGCCTGACTTCCCTTCTGGCCAGACCCTGCTGATTGATGCCGACGACACGCTCTGGGAGAACAACATCTACTTTGAGCGGGCGATTGCGTCGTTCATCAGCTACCTGAATCATCATGAATACTCGCCGGCCGAGGTGCGGCAGGCGCTGAATGCCGTGGAGCGCGAGACGATTCTTGCGCGCGGGTACGGCCTGACGAGTTTTACGCATTCGATGGTGACCTGCTTTGAACGGCTGAGCCCTGCGCCGGTGACCGAAGAGAGAAAGGAACGCATTCGCGGATTTGCGCGCTCGATTGCCGAACAGGAGATTGAACTGCTGCCGGGTGTGGCGGAAACGCTGGCGAAGCTGGCAAGCAGGCATCGCCTGATCCTGATGACCAAGGGCGACCACGCGGAGCAGGCCGACAAGCTGGCGCGCTCGGGCCTGGCGCCTCTCTTTGCTGCCGTGGAGATTGTGAAGGAAAAGGATCCGGCGACGTATCGCGAGGTGATTGCCCGCCACGAGCTGACGCCGCACTCGAGCTGGATGATCGGCAACAGCCCGAAGAGCGACATCAATCCGGCGCTCGCTGCCGGGCTGCACGCTGTTTTTCTTTTTCACAAGGACACATGGGTGCTTGAACACGCGACGGTGGACATGCCGCCAGCCAGCCAGCACCTGATTGAGCTCGACTCATTCGCCAAGCTCTGTTCGATTTTTTGAGCACAAAACACAGGAGCGGCGCGCGCCTTGACGGGTGAGAGCGCTGCAGATATCATCGGGGACTCTTCAGAAACGGGCCCTTCAGCTGGAAGTTCCTGGCAATCAACAGCCTCAGATTTCGATCACACAGGAGTTTTTCGATGTCGACTCCACGCGTTCTGGCTTGTCTTTGCGTCCTCGTTTGTCTTTCGCTGCTTGGCCTGTATCCCCTAGCGCAAGCGCAGACACCGCCAACTGCCTATACGATTTCTGAAGCCCTGGGTGCTCCCGACCCCGGAACCATGACCGTTTATCGCAATGGCGACACGGCTGTGATTGCTGTGGTTCATCCCACGCAGAGTTCCACGACGCTCTACGACCTGAAGGCGGGCGTGACTTATTCGTGGGATCCGAAGGCGTCGCCGATCCAGTGCGGGGCGGGGAGATTTTCAGGAGACTGGGGGGACCCGTTTGCGATGACCGCGGAAGTGACCGGCGGGATTGCGAAGGGAGACCTGAAACCAGCCGGAACCGAGATGGTGGCCGGTATTTCCACGCAGGTGTATGTGCAGAATTCGCCGCAGGGCAATGTGAAGGCGTGGCTCGACAAGAAAGACAACCTGGTGATGCGCGCGACGATGACTCAACCCGGCTCCACTCCAATGACGATGGTCGATATCCACAAGGTGACACTGGCGGCGCCAGACGCGCAGCTGCTCAAGTTGCCCGCAGCCTGCGCAGGCGTGCATCCGGCCCCGACTCCGGCTGAGCTGATTGCCGATGAGACGGGAGACAGCGCGGACAACTATGTGAATGCGATCTATGGACCGGGCTCGGCAAATTCCTGCTCCATCCTGGTGCGTGTTGTTACGGCGAAGACGATGACTCCGATCACCAACCGCCTGCAATTCGCCATTGACACGACCTACGACCAGAACAATCCGACTCCGCCACACTACGAGTTCGGGATGGGGAGAGACGGATCCCAGAGCTATGCGGGCGGCGGGGTTCACGAGATTACCAACCAGGCGCACAACGGTATGGTCAAGATCGACAATCCCCCGGCCTATTTCAACCTGAGCGTCAACCTGATGAAGCCGAATTACGGCGCAGGGATGGGGCTGATTTACCGTCAGTGCTTCGCGCCCACAACGGTTCTGCTCTACGTTGTGAAGGACCCGAACGATCCACAGGCGGGCGCCGACTGGCTTTATGCGAAGGGCGGAAAGTTCGCGGCTGCACCTTGAGCCGGCCGAACTTCGAATATTTTTGACCGAAGACGCGGCGCCTTTGATCGGAAGTCGCTTTGCGACCGCTGGTTGCCGCCCTCAAGGCTGGAAACCCGGCACATATGAGAAACTAGAAGAGTCGACATTCTCAAGCAGGACACACGTGTTCCGCTCCTGAAAATCTCTCGCGCAACCAAGCCAAAACCGGGCCATGCGGCCTTTGCCGGGTTGCGGAGAGCGTGAGTCGGCAGGAAATTCATACAGGAATCAAAGAAAAACATGCTCAGTGTCAGCAACGTTACGATGCGCTACGGCTCGAAGCTCTTGTTCGAGGACGTGAGCGTGAGTTTTGTCCAGGGACGCCGCTACGGTTTGACCGGGCCTAACGGGTCGGGCAAGTCCACGTTCATGAAGATTCTTACTGGCGATCTAGATGCGCAAAAGGGCACGGTGGTTCGGCCTCGGAAGTTTGGCGTGCTGCGTCAGGATCAGTTCGCGTTCGACGCCTATCGCGTGATCGACACGGTGATCATGGGCAACAAGCCACTGTGGGCGGCCCTTGAAGAGCGCGACCGGATTTACGAAAAGCCGGAGATCTCTGACGCCGACGGGATGCGGCTGGGCGAACTGGAAGGCGTGATCGGCGACGAGGACGGGTACACGGCCGAGTCAGATGCGGCCGTGCTGCTACAGGGACTGGATATTCCGGACGATATCCACGAGCGCAAGATGGGCGAGATCCAG
Organism: uncultured Acidobacteriaceae bacterium; assembly: GCA_963765025.1. Lineage (GTDB taxonomy): Bacteria > Acidobacteriota > Terriglobia > Terriglobales > Acidobacteriaceae > Telmatobacter. The sequence continues at coordinate 6,127 of CAVXVM010000017.1, forward strand.
GGCGGACAGAAGGTGCGCGTGCTGCTGGCGCAGGCGCTGTTTGGCAAGCCGGAAGCGCTCCTGCTGGACGAGCCGACGAACTATCTGGATCTTGATTCGATCCATTGGCTGCAGGATTTTTTGCAGAACTACGACGGAACGCTGATTGCGATTTCGCACGACAGGCATTTCTTGAACTCGGTGACCACGCATACGGCGGACATCGATTACCAAACCATCATTGTGTACACGGGCGGGTACGACGACATGGTGATGGCCAAGACGCAGATTCGCTCAACGCTCGAGGCGCAGAACGCGCAGCGCGAAAAGAAGATTGCGCAGTTGAACGACTTTATCGCGCGCTTTGCGGCGGGCACGCGCTCGTCGCAGGTGACCAGCCGGCGCAAGGAAGTGGAGCGCCTGCAGACCAATGACCTGGCCCGCTCGAACATTCAGCGCCCCTACATTCGCTTTGACCAGACGCGGCCAAGCGGCAAGCACGTGCTGGAGTTCAAGCACCTGACCAAGCTCTACGGAGAACAAAAGGTGCTTGACGGCTTTACAGCGAATGTACTGCGCGGCGAAAAGATCTGCCTGATGGGCCGCAACGGCGCGGGAAAGACGACGCTGCTGAAGAGCATTCTTTCGACGTATCCGGGCCTGGCGGACAAGGACTTCGAACTAGACTCAGGCTCGGTGTTCTGGGGGCACGAAGCGCAGATCGGATACTTTCCGCAAGACATTGGCGCGACCATCGAGCACGGGCTCACGGTGGCGGAGTGGCTGCATCGCTGGAACCCCGCGGCGCACGTGGAAGAGATTCGCGGGATTCTGGGACAGATGCTGTTCTCAGGTGAAGAAGGCGAGAAGCCGACCAAGGCTCTCTCCGGCGGCGAACAGGCCCGGCTCGTATTTTGCAAACTGATTTTGACCAAGCCGAATTTTCTGGTGTTCGACGAGCCGACCAACCATCTCGACCTGGAAGCGATCAACGCGCTGAACATTGCGCTGCAGCGCTACGAAGGCACTGTGCTGCTGGTGACGCATGACCACGACCTGATTGACGAAGTGGCCACGCGTCTGTGGAGCTTTACCTCGGACGGAATTGAGGATTTCCAGGGACCGTACTCGGAGTGGAAGGGCAAGCACAACTAGGATTGTTCCGATCCCCGGTGCCCAAGTGCGAGGCACCGGGGGCATCCGGCTTCCCAGACCCCAGACGCTCTGGAGAGCGGCGCTACAAAATTCGTTTTATGCGCGGCGGCGCGCGGCTTCCTTGTAGACTGCTTCGTATTCACGGGCGGGTTGTTTCCAGCTATAGTTGCGCGCCATCCCGTTGAGCATGAGGCGCTGCCATGATTTGCGATTCTTGAAAGCTTCAAGGGCGCGGTCAATCGCAGCGAGTAGTTCCGGCGCTTCGTAGACAGAGAACTTGAATCCTGTTCCAGTTTCCCGCTCGGCATTCCACTCTTCAATGGTGTCATCGAGCCCTCCGGTGGCGCGGACCACGGGCACGGTTCCGTACTTAAGCGAATAAATCTGATTGAGGCCGCAGGGCTCGTACTTTGACGGCATGAGAAAGATGTCGGAGCCGGCTTCAATTTTGTGTGCCAGCGCATCGTCGTAGCGGATCTGCACGGCCACATTGCCCTGATGCCAGAAGGCCCAATCGCGAAAGAACTTTTCGTACATAGGCTCGCCGCTGCCGAGGACCACCACGGCGACGTCGCGATCGGAGAGTTGGCCGGCAATCTGCTGGACCAGGTCGAAGCCCTTCTGCGTGGCAAACCGGGAGACGATGCCGATCACAGGCGCGGTGACTTCGATTTTTTCAAGGCCGAAGGCATGGAGCAGATCGGTGCGACAGGCGAGCTTTCCGGTCAGATCGTCGGCGGAATAGTGCGCGGCCAGGTTTCCGTCGGTCGCCGGGTCCCATTTCTCGTAGTCGACGCCGTTGAGGATGCCGCGCAAGTCGGCTGCACGGGCCCGCAGCACAGTATCCAGCTGCTCACCGAACTCCGGCGTCTGAATCTCCTCAGCATACTTTTTGCTCACCGTGGTGAGAATGTCGGAGTAGACCAGCCCGCCCTTGAGGAAGTTGAAGTGATCGAACTGCTCCACCTTGTCCATGGTGAAGATGTCCCAGGGGAGCAGGAGCTGTTCGGTAGTGGTGGGCGGGAAATTTCCCTGATAGCCGGCGTTGTGGATGGTGATGACGACAGCAGCGGATTTCAATGCCGGATCGGAGGCATAGACGGTGCGCAGGTAGATGGCGATGGGCGCTGCCTGCCAGTCGTGAATGTGAAACACGTCAGGCACGCCGAGCAGCTTGCAGGATTCAATGACGGCCCGGCAAAAAAGGCCGAAGCGCTCGCTGTTGTCAGGATAGTCGCCGGTCCTGGTGCCGTAGAGTTCCTGGCGGTCAAAGAGCTCAGGGCAATCGACGAAATAATAGCGAACTCCGTCGCGCTTGCCTCCATCGACGATGCCGACGAAGCGATTGTAGGACTGGAAGGGGATGGTGATAGAGCGCGCCGCATACTGAGGCTCGCCCTCGATGTGCCGCCGCACGCGCGCATAAAACGGAAGATAGGCGGTGACATCATGCCCCAACTTCACCATTTCAGGAGCCAGGGCGCCCACCACGTCCGCCAGACCTCCGGTCTTGGCAAAGGGCACACATTCTGAAGCGGCGAACACGATCTGCATGAAGCAATCTCCCCCTGGACAGTTTGAAACGAAGCTGGTGTTGCAATGGTGCGCGGCAAGGCTCGGGAACCTCGTGCGGGCACTGCCGTAAACGAAAGTCTACTACGGGCATGCTTCGGAGGTGTCAGGATTGGCATCGAAGTTTGCCAGATTCCTCGGGCCGAACAGATTATGATGGGGAGCGGCGCGAAATGTAACAGACCAATCCCATGTCTGGGCAATTGGTTTCGCGACAAAAAAGGCACGAAAGGAACCATGGCTCCATTCTGGGAATAAACCTTTATGAAAAATGTATTCAGGCAGTTCGCTCTTATCGTCGTCCTGGGTCTTGCGGGCGCTCTATGTCCGGCACAGCAGGCGCCGCACTCGTTCCGCGCTGAAGACGGGAAGTTCATGCTGGACGGCAAGCCCTTTCGCATCATCTCGGGCGAGATGCATTATCCGCGGATTCCGCGCGAGTACTGGAGGGCCCGGCTGCGCATGGCGAAGGCGATGGGCCTGAACACGATCACGACCTACGTTTTCTGGAACGAACACGAGCTACGGCCGGGTGAATACGACTTCACGGGCCAGCGGGATGTGGCTGAGTTTATCCGCGAGGCGCAGAGCGAGGGACTCTATGTGATTCTGCGGCCGGGCCCTTACGTATGCGCGGAGTGGGAGTTTGGCGGGTATCCGGCATGGCTGTTAAAGGATCATGACATCGTGGTCCGCAGCTCCGACGAGAAGTTTATGACGCCGGCAAAGCGCTGGCTCATGCGGCTCGGGCGGGAACTTGCTCCGCTGCAGATCGGCAATGGCGGACCGATTATCGCGGTGCAGGTGGAGAACGAGTACGGATCGTTCGGCGATGACCACGCGTACATGGAGCAGATTCACCATGTGCTGCTCGACGCCGGGTTTGACAAGGCGATGCTGTACACGGCCGACGGCGCAGACGAGTTAACCAAAGGCTCGCTTCCGGAGCTGCCCGCGGTGATCAACTTTGGACCCGGCGAAGCGAAGAAGGAGTTCGCAAAGCTGCATCAATTGCGGCCCGAAGGCCCCTTCATGAATGGCGAGTATTGGGCAGGCTGGTTCGATCACTGGGGCGAGAAACATCACACCACGGATGCAAAGAAACAGGCGGACGAGCTTGACTGGATTCTTTCCCAGGGCTACTCCATCAGCATCTACATGTTTCACGGCGGAACAAGTTTTGGTTGGATGAACGGCGCCAACAGCAACGGGAAAAATTACGAGCCGGACGTGACGAGCTACGACTACGACGCGCCGTTGGACGAGAGCGGACGGCCTGCGGCAAAGTTCGCGTTATTTCGCGATGTGATTGCGAAGAATACCGGCATCACGCCGCTGCCGATTCCGCTGGTCGACCCAGCCGTGGCTGTGGCTCCGGTTGAATTTCATCGGTCCGCGTCACTCTGGCAAAATCTGCCAGAGGGTGTGCATTCTGAGCAGCCGTTGACCATGGAAGACCTCGATCAGGCGTATGGATACATCTTGTACCGCACCCTGGTTCCGGACGCAGTCCATGGCGAGCTGGTTTTGGACGAACTGCATGATTATGCACGGATCTATTTGAACGGCGAGCAGGTGGGCACGCTTGATCGGCGGATAGGACAGAATCATCTTGACGTTGATGTGAAGGCTGCGGGTTCTCGGCTCGACATCCTGGTTGAGAACACGGGACGCGTGAACTTTACCACAGTGATTCGCGGCGAACGCAAGGGAATCACGAAGCAGGTGACATTGGCTGGAAAGCCGCTCACAGGCTGGCAGATTTTTCCGCTGCCGATGAACGAGCCGGAGAAGATGCACTTCAAGACCGGCGATTGCACGGGAGCATGCTTCTTTCGCGGAAATCTGAAAGTGGATCAGCCGGGCGACACGTTTCTTGACACGAGCAAGTTTGTGAAGGGTTTTGTGTGGGTGAACGGAAACGCGCTGGGGCGCATTTGGGACGTGGGTCCGCAGAAGACGCTTTACCTGCCGGGACCGTGGCTCAGAAAGGGCTCGAACGACTTGATCGTGTTTGACGAGGAAGGCGCAGCGGGCAGAACGATTGATGGGAAGGCAGCGCCCATTCTCGATGGGGCTATCACCACACACTAGGTTTCTTGCGCGATGTTGAGACAAAGGTCAACTTTTTTGAAGTGGTTGAATTCGCCCTGTTCACGGACTGTCTTTTGTGGTAGTTTATAAACGACAAGTGTCGTAATGATTGTTTTCAAGCAGACCGAACTTTTCAGGAAGTGGCGCCTGCGCCTTCGGGACCAGCGAATACGAGCACTGATCGCCTCGCGGTTGGACAGGCTGGCGTTTGGAAATGCCGGCGATGTGCGGCCCGTGGGGCAAGGCGTGAGCGAACTGCGCATCGATCATGGGCCCGGTTACCGAATTTATTTCGTGAAACGGGGCAAGACGATCATTATTCTGCTATCCGGTGGCGACAAGAGTACGCAGGCGAAGGACATCAAGATGGCAAAGCGGCTGGCCGCGGAATGGAGGGAAGAGGATGCCAAAGAAGGCGACGATTAAGAAACTGACAAACTACGACCCTGCGGAAGATCTGGGTTCGGACGAAGCGATTGCGACCTTCATGGCGGAGGCATTCCTTACGAACGACGCGGGCTACATTTCGCACGCGCTGGGGGTTGTGGCGCGCGCCAAGGGAATGGCCCAGATTGCGAGCCAGACCGGACTCTCGCGCGAGCAGTTGTATCGGTCGTTCAGTGAGAAGGGGAATCCCACGCTGAGGACTACGCTGGCGGTGATGAAGGCTTTGGGGATCGAGTTGACGGCCAAGGCGCCGAGGGCGGCATGAGCTGCGGGCTGCTGACGAGAAAAGTGTTGCCCTACTTCCCTGCCACTGCCTCCAGGGTTACCACCGCAAACGGCTGCAAAACAAACTTGTGCGGCTGGCCCGCGTGCAGCAGAATTGCAGGCTGTGCCTTGTCTGCAGCCCAGGGGCTATGCGCTCGATAGCTGAGCGGCGCATGCAGTGGCAGCTCGAATGCTTTCCCGATCTCGATGGTAAAGTTCTGCGCGTGATCCGAAGGATTGCGCAGGACGATCATTCCCTTTTCCGGCGTCCATGAGGCCCAGCCGTAGGGTTCAAGCTTGCCTGGATCGCCGCCGATCCAGTGGGTGTCTTTGAGCACGGACGCATTGGCGCGTGACCATCTGGCAGACTCGGCCAGATCGTCCCAGTTTTTGCTGGTGAGCAACGACGGAGTAATGTACATCTCCTGCAACTGGGTTCCGGCGCCGAAGTAGCTGTGCACTTCGTCGGCAAAATCGTTGTTGGGGTCGTTGCCCAGGTTTCTGGCCTGCTTTGCGTAGATCAGGCCGTGAAGCATCAGCGAGTTCAAGGGGTAGAGCGGACCACCGAGTACGATGTTGCGATAGGTTTGCTCGTCGCGATAGGTGATCCATTTCTGACGCCAGCTGCCAACGCCGTCGAAACTGTGGTCCTCGCCACCGCGCCAGATGGAGTCCGAATACCGCAGCCAGAACGGCGAAGGCCGCGTGCCCGTCGTCAGATTGATAAAGATGTTCGGCTCCTGCAGCCGCAGCCGCTCGATGAGGTGAATCATCGCCGAGAAGTCGCTGTCGAAGAGGCTCCCCGGAAACACCGTGCTTGCGTTGCCTGTGCCGTCGAACTTGAACTGGTTGACGCCGTACTTCGAGATCATTTCGAGACAGGTGGATTCAAAGAGCTTGTAATACTTCGGCGCGGACAGTGCGAAGCCGCCCTTCACAGTTTCATAGCCTGCTTTTTCTCCGGCGGCGATGCGCTCTTTTTTGGCCGTGGAGTAACCGCCCCACGGCGAAAGCCACACGCCAATGCCGAAACCATTCTTGTCGGCCACCTCGTGAATTTTTGTGAAGCCGTTGGGCAAGCCGGAGTTGAAGTGCCAGAGCGTTTGCGTGTCGTCCCAGCCATCGTCGAAGAGAAATGAGTCGAGCGTGACGCCTCGCTTGCGCACCAGTTCCTCTCCAAAGGCGTTGACACGATCAAGGGCATCGGCCTCATCGAAACGGTTACCGTAGCCGATGTCGTACCAGGAGTTGTAGTGCAGAAACGTGCGGTAGGGGTGTGCGCGCTCCTGCTCAATGTAGGCGAGAAACTCCCTGCGCATCTGGCCCGGCGCGGCAACGCCGATGACGGAGGAATAGGTGATGGCATTGCCCGCCTCGAGCGGCAGTATGCGCGTGAGAAAGGCCTTTGCGTGGGCCTCGTTGACGGTGCTGGTGGAGAGTGGGAACTCGAAACCGAAGAAGAAATTGCCAGCGACGATGGGCGAACCGGGGACTTTTCCTACAACTGCCGCACCCGGCGCATCGAAATCGAACATTCGCACTTCGGCAATATCGACAGGTCGCGCTCCAGCCTTGAGGGCGACCTCCTGGCGGAGGTAGTTGGCGCCGGCCCGCAGAATTGCGCACCAGTGAACGGAGAGCGAGTCGACATCGCTCGAGAGATCGGCGCAGACGCTGCGCCCCTCGACGCGCTCGGCTGCGCTGGATGCATCAGGCCGGGGCGCGACGGTCGCCTCAGCCGGTGGAGCGGCCAGCTTCATTGTGGATGCGGCAATCACGCGGCCATCGCGCAGCGCGAGGCTGAAGGCTTCACCGGGAGCAAGCTTTGCACCACCGGCGGCATTGCGGACCGATACAACTCGGAGGCTTCCGTGATCGGCTGTGAAACGGGCCGTCAGGCGCGGACCGGCGAGCTCAAAGATGCCTGCAGATGTGCCGCTGGAGGCGGCCGACACTGTTGCCCCGCACGCCAGAAATAAAAATGCGAAGGCAAAGGCCTTCGTGTTCAGAAACCGACCGGCTTTGAATTGCATGATTGCTGAATTCCTTTTGAGAGCTGGTTGATGGCGCGGAGATTCCGAACCTTCAGGGTTGCGCTGGACATTGCATTGAGAAAAGACGGCGGATGCAACCCGGCAAGTTTAAATCAAAGGGCCTGCAACAGGACAGATCGCATTCATGACGAGAACCCGGAGGACGTTCTAAAATCCAGAGGCACACGGGAGACGAGAATGCCAGGTTTGAGATTGTTCGATGACGTGAAACTGCGGACCGCGGGCTGCGTGCAAATTTGTCTTGCTGCTGGTCTGCTTCTGTTTTCTTTTGCGGGCGCGATGGCTGCGGCACAATCCGGTGCGCAGGCGGCGAGTTCTCTGAATACGCTGATGCCGTTGCCGGCGACGCTTGAGCCGCGCGACGGAGTGCTGCCGATCGACGGCTCTTTCTCTTATGTGCTGCGTGGAGACACGGGGCCGCGCGTAAGACCTGCAGCGGAGCGGCTGATCCAGAGGCTGGAGACGCGGACCGGGGTGTCGATGAGTGCGTTGCCGGCGGCGCAAGGGACAGGGGCTACACTCTCGGTCGACGTTGCCACGGCGTCCACTGCTGACGTGCCGCAGCCGGGAGTGGATGAGAGCTACACGCTCGATATTGATGAGCACCACGCGGCGCTGCGCGCAAAAACCGACATCGGGGCCCTGCGCGGCATGGAGACCTTGCTGCAGCTGGCGGAAGCGTCGGGCGATGGATATGCCTTCCCGGGCGTCCACATCGAAGATGCGCCGCGTTTCGAGTGGCGTGGCCTGATGCTCGATGCGGGACGGCATTTTCTTCCCGTGGCGGTGGTGGAGCGAACGCTGGACGGAATGGCCGCGGTGAAGCTCAACGTGCTGCACTGGCACCTGAGCGAGGACCAGGGCTTTCGCGTGGAGAGCCTTCTGTTTCCAAAGTTGCAGGAACTTGGTTCGAACGGCCAGTTCTACACGCAGCAACAGATTCGCGAGGTGATCGCTTACGCTTCAGCGCGCGGCATCCGCGTGGTTCCTGAGTTTGACATGCCCGGCCACTCGCAGAGCTGGATGGTCGGCTATCCCGAGATTGGCAGTGCACCAGGACCGTTTGCGATTGCCGACAAGTTCGGCGTGATGGATGCTGCGATGGACCCAACGCGCGAGTCGACGTTTGAGTTTCTCGATGCGTTCCTGGGCGAGATGGCGCAATTGTTTCCCGATCCGTATCTGCACATCGGCGGCGACGAGAGCAACGGGAAGGAGTGGAACGCGAATCCGCAGATCAGGGTGTTCATGGATGCGCATGGGATGAAGACGACGGCGGAGCTGCAGGCGTACTTCAGCACGCGGGTCCAGAAGATCCTGGCCGCGCACCACAAGCAGATGGTGGGCTGGGACGAGATCCTGAGCCCGACGCTGCCGCAGGAGGCCGTGATTCAGAACTGGCATGGCATCGAGTTTCTGATCAATGCCGCCAAACAGGGACATCGCGGATTCCTTTCGCAACCGTACTACCTGGATCACGCCTACACTGCGGGGGAGATGTACCTGGCTGATCCGGTTCCCGCGGATTCCGGCCTGACGGCGGAGCAGGCCGCGCTCATCCAGGGCGGCGAGGCGTGCATGTGGGGCGAGCAGTTGACCGCTGAGACGATTGACTCGCGCATCTGGCCACGCGCGGCTGCGGTGGCTGAGCGCTTCTGGTCGCCTGCACACGACCGCGATGTGAGCGATATGTATCGACGCCTGACGGCGGAAAGTTTGCGGCTGGAGGGCGAAGGGTTGATGCACATGTCGGGGCCGGTGCGGGTGATGCACAACCTGGCGGGAACCACGCAGATTCAATCGCTCAAGCTGTTTATTGCCACAGTGCAGCCGGTGGATTTCTCGGTACGCAGCCGGATCGAGAATCCATCGCCGGCAACGGTCTATGACCGGGTGGTGGACGCGGCGCGCATGGACCCGCCGCTGAAACATGAGTTCCAGAATCTTGTGGACAGGTCGATCGGCGGAGACCCGGCAAGCATTGATCGGCTGGATTCGTTGTTCCATTCCTGGGTGGCTGCCGCGCCGGCGCTCGACGCGCTTGAGGCCAATTCGCCGCTGCTCAAGGAGGCCGCGTCTCATATTGCAGCGTGGCCCAAACTCGGCACGATGGGCGAAGAGGCGATCCAGTTCCTGCGCACTGGCACTACACCGCCTGCCGATTGGCAGGAGAAACAGATTGCGGTGCTGCACGACGCAGTGAAACCGAGCGAGCTGGTGGAGTTTGTGGTTCTGGAGCCATTGCAAAAACTGGTGAGCTCGGCGAGTGCGCGTGAGTCGCAGTCAAAACAACCCGATTCCATCCATGCGTATTTGCAGCATTTGGTCGACAACCATACCATTGCCGGCGCGGTAACACTCGTGTCGACCAGGCATGGCACCATTTATCTGGAGCCAGTGGGGTTTCGCGACCTTGCGACCAAAACGCCGATGAGAGCCGACGACCTGTTCTGGATAGCGTCGGTCTCAAAGCCGGTGACGGCAAGTGCGTTCATGATGCTCTGGGATGAGAAGAAGGTGGACCTTAGCGCACCGGTCGAGCAATATCTTCCGGAGTTCCACGGCCAGCAGGTGTATCGCACTCGACCCGATCCAAAATTGCCCGCGCTTGGCCCTGCGCAGGCTTCCGACCTGGTCGCGGCAGACCACCCCATCCTGGTGTCCGAGATTCTGTCGCACACCAGCGGACTTCCGTTTAAATCGGCGGCGCAGCCGGGCGCGCTTGACCTGCTTCCGCTGAAGGATGCGGTGAAAAGTTATGCCGCAGAGCCGCTGCTCTTCCAGCCATTCACCGATTACAGCTATTCGAACGAAGGACTGAACACTGCGGCCCGTATTCTCGAAGTGGTCTCCGGCATGCCTTACGAGCAATTCATGCAGCAGCGGCTGTTCGATCCGCTTGGCATGAAGGACACGACGTTCTGGCCCGCCAAGGCACAGGGCGCGCGCGTTGCAACCACATACAAGCTGTCAAAGCAGACGGGCAACCTGGAAGCGACGCCGATTGAGCAGCTCACCTATCCGCTGAGCGATCGCGAGCATCGTTATCCTATGCCGGCAGGAGGGCTTTTTTCGACCGCGGCTGACATGGAGAAGTTCTGCCGGATGATTGTGGACGGCGGCACGCTCGATGGAAAGCAATACCTGTCGCCCGAGGCGATCAGCCGGATGACCTCCAGGGAAAACAACGGTTTTGGCAACACCGATTACGGCTTTGGCTGGGGTATTTCGAGCAGCAGCTTCGGCCACGGCGGCGCTTACAAGAACGCGATCGACATTAACCCCGTGACCGGACGGATCCTGGTGTTCATGGTCCAGCAGAACGGGGATTGGGGTACGCCCGAAGGGAACGAAATTCTGGCTACGCTCAAACGACTGGCGGCTGAACTTCCGGAGAGGTAAACAATCGGTTCGACAGGTAAGCTCCAACGCTTGAGCCGGGCGAACGCCAATAAAAAGATCCGCTGGTAGCGGCTCTTTCGCAATGCATCAGAACGTACTTGGAACATCCATTGCAGGCTGTGTCAGGCTTCAACAACCACGGCAGGCGATGCTGGAGCAGCGACCGCAACCTTTGCGCGCTCGCGCCATGTGACCACGACAAACGAACCCAGGATCACGACCAGCGGGTCGATGGCCCGCATGTGATAGGGCTCGGGGTGATTGAAGTAATAGATGATCGGAAAAAGGAACATCACGCCGCCGTAGCGGACAAAATCAACATTCTTCCGCTGCCAGGCGAGAAGGAGTCCAGTAATCGAAAGCAGGCTGAGCGCGGTGGCCAAGGGAATGTTTTCCGGGTCGGTGGGCTCCATGGCGAGATAGGCCGGCTTGAAGCTCCAATAGCCAGTCCAAAGATAGACGGCGCGCCGCACGCACATCCATGCGTACCATTCAGGATGCTGGCGAATGTAGGTTTTGGCTTCGAGAGTTTTCTGGTCCATGTAGGCCAGTTCGCCCTTGTCGTAGGCGGCCAGTTCCTTCATGTCGTGCAAGGGATGCAGGTCGTCGCTGGTCCAGCGCAAGCTGTCACCGTTGTTGCCCATCCAAAGTTCGAGTCCCATGCTGTCGCGCATGGGAATAAAGCGGTGAAACACGAGCGCATCCCGGATGAGCCACGGCGAGATGGTGGCGGCCAGGGTGAGCGAGGCGACGACGCCGGGGACCAGCCACTGTTTGCCGTTGTGCGCCAGTTTCCACGCGGCCAGCGCCAGAAGGAACGGGCTGAGCACGAGCGACGATGGCTCGGTGAGCGCCACGAATCCGGCGAGAAGGCCGAAGCCCGCCCAGAGACCAAGGCGCGCGGATTTTTCCATGCTCTGTTCGAGGTAGAGCAACCAGCAGAGGCAGAGCAGGAGAAGATGCGTTGACCACGCCCAGGCCGCCGAGAAGTAGATGCCGTACGGGAAGAAGGCCCATGCCCAGGCTGCCCAGACAGCCGTCCGCTCTCCAAAGCTTCGCCGTGCGAGCAGAAAAATCGGAATACAGGCTAGCGCGTTCACGACGCAGTCGAAAATGTGGATGGCGAGAATCGCGTGGGGCGTATGAACGCCGAACAACAGGAAGAATCCCGCCACAATGAGCGGGTACACCGGCGGCATGATCGCCGAGGGCTGATTGGAAACAAACGGGCTGCCAAACCCGTGGCCGGCCACCAGGGCGCGGGCCACATTGCCCTGCTCCCAGGCATGGATGTGGTTCGAATCCATGAGGTCTTCAAACAGAAAACTGTTGAATGGAACCACAGCCAAGCGAAGCGCCAACGCCACCAGGAGGATGAGGGGAAGGAGCGTGCGCGTGGTGCTTTTGCCGGGTTTCTTATGCTTGGTTTCTATTGGGTCACCATTTTTGATTACCTCAACTTAGACGCAAGTATCGCTCAAGTCGATTACCCGAGGTGGGTAGGTATTAATAAAGAAATCATAAGGGTATACCACATGTTAACGTCCGCGACCCCGGGGGCAGAGTACCTAAGTACCTAATCGTCAACGGGAAATCGCATCCGGATTTCCTTCCAGGCCCCTTTCCGTTCCATCGGCTATTCTGAATGAGTCAGCCCGGAGGTCGCCGGATGCTCTCCACCGCCATTAGTTCTCCCTCCACCCCCACCCCGGTGGAAGAAATCGCGTCTGCATTGGATCGCATCGGCCCATTGCACGGCCTTCCGCTGGAAGACCGGTTGTGGCTCGCCCGGCAGGGATTTGAGTTTACGGCCAAAGCCGGCGATGTACTGTTTGAGGAAGGATCCGCCGCAGTCAACATGATCCTGATCCTCAAAGGGGAGATCCATGTGCGGCGCCAGCATGGCGGCCCCATGGCCCTGTTCATCGGGCGCGCCGGGCAGATGACAGGCCTGCTTCCCTTCTCGCGGATGAAGAATTATGGGGGACAGGGTTTTGCCATCTCGGATGTGTGGGCGCTCCTGATTCCGAAGTCGCTTTTTCCAGACATGCTGAAGGCCATCCCCTCGATGGGGCAGCGGGTGGTTTCCACGCTGCTGGACCGCGTGCGCGAAGTAACCCGCATTGAGCAGCAGGCGGAAAAGCTCGCGGCCCTTGGCAAATTGGCAGGAAACCTTGCCCACGAGCTCAATAATCCGGCCTCGGCAGCGCAGAGTGCTGCCTCAAGCCTGGGCGAGGCGCTGGATCAGAATCGGCAGAGCCGGTTCAAGCTCGTTAACCTCTGCCTCAACCAGGACCAGGTCGAGGGCATTCAGGCCTGGGAAGAGAATATTCTCAACCGGCCAGTTGCATTGCCGATTCAAAATCACGAGTCCAACGCGCTGTCCTTTATTGCCCGCGAGGATTCGATTCGTGCATGGCTCACGGACATCGGCTGCCCAGAGCCGTGGGAGATGGCGCCGCAGTTTGCAGAGCATGGGGTGACGGTCGTTGACCTCGACCAGCTGCGCACATTGCTCAGCGCCGATGAGACCTGTGTGTGCCTGCAGTTTTTTGCACGCTACCTGCGTGCACACCGCTCCGTGGAGACACTGGCTCACTCCACGGCGCGGATCTTCGACTTGATTGACGCCATCAAGGCTTACTCGGGCATGGATCGTGCTCCGATCCTGGAAGTGGATGTTCCGGCGGGCCTGGATGCAACGCTGCAAATGCTCCACTCGCGCATGACGAATGTGGAGATCGAGCGCGAATATGAGCCGGGGTTGCCGCGGATCAATGCCTACGGCGGCGAGCTGAACCAGGTGTGGACCGCGCTGATTGAGAACGCTCTTGATGCGCTCGGCAACGAGGGACTGCTGCGGGTTGCCTGCCGGCTTGAAGGCGAGATGATGCTGGTGGAGATTTGGGACACGGGCCCGGGCATACCGCCGGAGCTGCAGGAGCGCATCTTCGAGCCGTTCTTCACGACCAAGGCGCCCGGGCAGGGCCTGGGGCTGGGGCTGGATAATGCGATGCGTATTGTGCGCAAGCACAAGGGCTACATCAGCGTGAAATCGGAACCGGGGTCGACGTGTTTCCGGGTCCGTTTGCCGCTGGATCAGTTGCAGGCATACTGAGGCGGGAGCGAGGTCATCCTGGCGTTCCTGGGACGCCCACCCATCGGACAAAAAGTCGCCGCGGCGACACGTCCGATGGATGGGCCACAGTTTCACGTGCCGTGGGTCGGTGAAACAGATCGGATGCTAGAAGGAAACGTCGGCGGGCTCGGTTACCTGCAGAACTGACTGGTCGCCGGTTTTCTGCTTCCATGCGGTGCGAATGGCGGCGATTTTGTCGCGGTTCTCAGCCGAATCGGGATAGTAGATGATGAGCATCTTGGAGCGCAGGCGCTCAGGCGCAGCCTCGGTTTTTCCCTGCCACTGCCCGTAAACATCGAGCACGCTCAAGCCTGATGGGAACCGCGGCGTGACTTCCTTATCGAGAAATGCGCGCCACTCCTGCTCGCTGATTCCCTGCTCGGGGTGGTCAGCCAAGCCGAGGCCGAAGTAGAGCCGGGTATCGACCCAACCCTGAGTGCTGCCGGGATGCGCCGGGTCGCCCTGAAGCGTGGGTGCTGTAGCAACCTGGACGGTGGGCGGATGCGCGCAACCGACGGCGAGGGATACCAGCAGGCAAAAGAGGAGGGCAACAGTGGACTGGGCGATGCGTGGGCGCATGAACTCTCCGCGCGGTGGGATTGGTCTTATTCCACGATGTCTACGCCGCGCCAGAAAGCAACGAACCGTTTGATCTTGCGGGCCGCCGGTTTTGGATCGGGGTAGTACCAGGCCGCGTCCGGGTTGTCCTGCCCGTCAATGAACAGGCTCATGTAACGGGCCTGCCCCTTTGCGGGGTCGGTGGACGTTGTCGAACTTGGGCGAAAATACTCCCGCTTGAGACTGGTATCGGGGAAATAGACTGTTCCGTCCACCGTCTCCGTCGATTCGCTTTCGGCAATAACTTTACCGTTCCAGATTGCTCGCGCCATGGTTAATTCCGCGTCGGCCTCTCATGCGGGTAAAGAAAAGCCCGCAGCGAGGCTGCCGGATACGACACTACCAGAGTTTGTCCGGCGTGACGAGTCCCTTCGCGTATTCCACTGTCGAAAAGCCGGGAAGTTACTTGGCCGCTTCGATCGCGTCGATGTGAACGCTCTTGGTGGAAGCGTCCGCAGTGGCCGTCACCACAACATGGCTGCCGTAAAAGTCCTTGACGGCATCGGGGTTGTCGATGGTCCAGACAGCCTTCTGCTTTTCGTCCACAAAGACTGGCTTCATGCCGCCCGCGATGCACTTCTTGACGCACTCTGAACCGCTGCCGGCGTGCTTGGCGCCGCACATTGAGTCAGAGATCCAGCCATTGATCTTGCTTGCGTCTGCGGCCTTGGCTGCGAGTGCAGTCAGGGCAAACATGGCTACCAGTACTACGAAAATACGCTTCACGTGAGACCTCCGGGGAATCGGATGCTTGAAACCAGCTAACATGATGCTCCTTCGAGCGTGCATTGCACAAGGGAGCGGAAACGCCGGGCTTTCGGAAGATCAAAAAACCGGCAGAGCGTTTCTACCGCGCCGACATCCGCTGGCGGCGGGCTTCAACGTTCTTGACGACTCCTTCATAACGCTGAGCCGCCGCTGAAAAGCGATCGATCAGCTCCGAAGTCTTGATGAGGAAACCGGGGTTTCGCTCGCGCAGGCCTTCAAGGATGGGCGCCATTTTAGCCAGAAGGAAGAAACCCTCCGCATTGCAATCGACAAAGAGCTCGGCCGAGACGGCGCCGTGCAGGACCATGGCCGCCGCCATCTCCCAGTAAGTGAGCACCTGGCGCAGATAGGCGCTGTGGGGATCGGAGGGGTTGTCGGCAACAGCGAAAAACTCCTCGACGGTTTTGGGCCAGAATTCACCGATGACCCAAGCGCGTGCCTGGCGCATTACGGCTTCTGTGCGCAGCGTATAGAGTTTGAGGATGATTTCCGCATCGGCCGGTGTTGCCAGCATTCGTTCCATCAGGGTTTGTTCTCCACTCGCCCCATACTAACGGATTCAGCGGGAAACTGCCGATGGAGACCTTGAATGCTGCCAGGCCGGGACACATTTATGCCGGAACAAGTTCCTTTTTGCCGCCCTTCTTTTCGATGACGGGGCCATGGGTCTCGGCCGTTGGCAGAGGGGGCGCATCGCCAATGCGCTTTGAGTAGCTGCACACGATCTTCGCGCCCTCTTCAGCAATCGGAGCAGCCTTCTTGCCGCGTTTTTTGGGAGTCGGCTCTTCTTCTGCCGCCTTCTTCTTGTTCGGGCACTCGAGGAAGATGCCGGACTTGAGCGTCTTCTCCACAAGGTACGGGCTGCCGCACTCCGGACACTTCTTCGGCACTGGCTTGAGGTTCGATGTGAAGTCGCACTTGGGATAGTTTGTGCAGCCCCAGAAGACGTTGCCGCGCCGCGCCTTGCGTTCGGCAATATCTCCCTCGCCGCATTTGGGACACTTCATGCCTTCAATCAAGTTCTGCTTGATGTACTTGCACTTGGGGTAGCCGGAACAGGAAACGAACTCTCCGTAGGCTCCCTGGCGCAATACCAACGGCTTTCCGCAGAGAGGGCAGGCTTCCCCGGTGGGCTCAGGCGGCTTCTGCTGCTGCTTTGAACTCAGCTTGCGGAAGGTCTTGCAGGGTGGATCGGCGTTGTAGTCGGGGCAGGACATGAAGGGCCCGAAAAGCCCGCGCCGCAAAACCATCACCTTTCCGCAGTTCTCGCAATACTCCTCAGTGTCGCCAGCTTCCTGCGCTTCAGGCGTGTTCAGGTCGGGCTTGGCTGCGATGTTTTCCTTTGTGAACGTGCAACTGCTGGGGTCTTTCTTGTTGTAGGCGGAACAGGCAAAGAAGGTGCCGAACTTGCCCCACTTGAGCAGTAACGGAGAGCCGCAGACCTCGCACTTTTCGCCGGTCACGATCTCCATCCGCTTGATGTTTTCCATCTTCTTGTCGGCGTCTTTGAGCTCTTCCTCAAAGTGGTCGTAGAACCCGTTCAGCAGGTCGGTCCACTTTTCCTTGCCTTCTTCAATATCGTCCAGCTCTTCCTCAAGTCTGGCCGTGTACTTGTAATCGAAGATGTAAGGGAAGTTCTTGACCATCAGGTCGGTGACGACTACGCCGATTTCGGTGGGATAAAAACGCCCCCTCGATCCGCCATGCTTGGTCACATACTCGCGGTCCTGGATGGTGCTGATGATGGATGCGTAGGTTGACGGACGGCCAATGCCGCGCTCTTCAAGCTCCTTGACCAGCGAAGCCTCGTTGTAGCGCGGAGGCGGCTGGGTAAAGTGCTGCTCGGGATCAAGATTTTCGAGTTCGAGGGCCTTCACGCCATCCAGGATGGGCAGCTTGTTGGTCGACTCATCGTCGTCGTCCTTCTTGTCTTCGGCCACCTCGTACACCTTGAGGAATCCATCAAAACGCATGACGGAGCCACTGACGCGGAAATCGTAGGTCTTGCCGTTTTTGGCTGAGGCCGCGGCAATGTTGGCGGTGGTGACGTCAAAGACGGCGGGAACCATCTGCGATGCGACAAAGCGCTGCCAGATGAGCCGGTAGAGCTTGAGCTGCTCGTCGCTCAGGTAGCGAGCGAGAGACTCCGGCGTACGCGAAGCATCGGTGGGACGGATGGCCTCGTGCGCGTCCTGCGCGTCCTTCTTGCCTTTGTACGCATTCGGTGTCGCCGGCAGATACTGCGGTCCGAGCTGCCTGGTGACCCACTCCCGCGCTCCAACAATCGCCTCGGGCGCAACGCGTGGTGAATCGGTACGCATGTAGGTGATCAGGCCGACGGTTCCCTCTTCGCCGACATCGACACCTTCATAGAGCCGCTGCGCGACGCCCATGGTGCGACGGACGTTGAAGCCCAGCTTGCTTGAAGCGTCGCGTTGCAGCTGGCTTGTAATGAAAGGCGGTAGCGGACGGCGCTGCTGCTCGCGCGATTGCACCGAGGTCAGCGTCCACGTGGCTTTCTCAAGTGCTGCCAGGGTCGCGTCCATCCACGCCCTGTCGCCAAGAGCGTTGGCGATGAACAGCGCTTTGCCATCTTTGTCGTGCCCGTTGGAAAGCCGAGCCGGCTCTCCGTCTATTCCGATGAAGCGGGCCTTGAAACTCTTGTCCGGCTGCCGGTCGGGATGCAACATGGCATCGAGGGTCCAGTACTCAAGCGGCTGGAAGGCGCCAATTTCGCGCTCGCGCTCTACAATCAGGCGGACGGCGACGGTTTGCACTCGGCCTGCCGACAGTCCGCGGCGGACCTTGTCCCAGAGCAAGGGTGAAATCTGATAACCGACGAGCCTGTCGAGGACGCGGCGCGTCTGTTGCGAGTCCACGAGGTTTTGATCGATGTCGCGTGCGTGGCCAAAGGCTTCCTGGACGGCCTTCTTGGTGATTTCGTTGAAGGTGACGCGGCGGATCTTCTTCCGCTCTTTGGCATTGGTACCCAGTTGCAGCGCCAGGTGGTAAGCAATCGCTTCACCTTCGCGATCAGGGTCAGGGGCCAGATAGATTTCGTCTGCCTTGGCGGCCAGCTTCTTCAACTGGTCCACCACTTTCTCCTTGCCCGGAGACACAACCAGCTCCGGCTCAAAAGTCCGGTTCTTCAACTCGACGCCAATATTGTTCTTGGGCAAGTCCATGATGTGCCCGATCGATGCGCGCACCTCAAAACCTTTGCCAAGATACTTCTCGATCGTTTTCGCCTTGGCGGGCGATTCGACGATCACCAGTGATTTCGTCATTGCCATCCTTAATACACTACTCAATCTACCCTGTCAGCCCGTTTGACTCCGGATTCAATGATTCGATTCATTCCGGAATAGGCACGCGTGCCGCCCCCGGACCCGGGTTTCAGGGTCCGATGCGAAAAATAAGCTGCCACAAAGTTTGCACCCTACCATGGAATACCAACGCATTTCCACTCACCTGAAGCCATCTCGACCCCTTCATGCCTCCTTTATAGGTACGCAAAGGAGTTCATTCCGGGTTCAAACGATCCCGGCAAACCATTGAAAAACTGTAGTTAGAGGCCGTTTTTGAGGAAAGTCGTTCAGCCGGAATTCAGGGCGGGAAAGAAAAATTCGCCATGTCTCTTAACCGGTCCCCTTCCTCAAGCGGTTACATGGTCTTCACGTAGTTCTTCCCAGGGAGGCAGCGCACCCTGCCGGCCATCTCCAGCTCAAAAATGGCCGTAAACACCTCAGAGGAGGTAAGTTGTGTCTCAACCAAGTCGAGAATCTCGTCAATTTGCAGGCTGGCGTCCGAGCGGAGAACCTCAAGCACGATCGCCTCCTGGGGCCGCAGCCCCTGGTCAGGCAGTAGGGATGCGGTGGTCTCGGATTTGGATTCAGCCGGGGCCAGCGATTCCAGCTCAAGGCGCACCTGCGAAGGCAGATCTTCCCACACATCCTCCCAGGTGGCAACCAGCTTGGCGCCCTGCTTTATCAACGTGTTAGGGGTCCAGGAGCCCTTGTTGGTGACGTTGCCCGGGACCGCGAACAGGTCCCGGTTCTGTTCGGCAGCGCAGCGGGCGGTCACGCGGGTTCCCGAGTTCTCGCTGGCCTCAACCACCAGTACGGCGACGCTCAAACCGCTCAAAATCCGGTTGCGGCGTGGAAAGTTCTGCGGGGCCGGGAACGTCCCCATCGGCAGCTCGCTCACAATCGCCCCACCCGTGGCCAGAATCTCCTCGGCCAGCTTCTTGTTTTCTTTGGGATAGACGACGTCAACGCCTGTACCCCAGACTGCAACCGTGGGCATGCGCGCCGAAAGCGCTCCGCGGTGGGCGCAGGAGTCGATACCGCGCGCCATTCCGCTGACGATAAGAAGGCGACGCGCCGCCAGGTCGCGGGACAGCAACTCGGCAATGCCGGAACCGTAAGGCGTGGGGTGGCGCGTGCCCACCACGGCAATTGAGGGCCGGCTCAGCAGAGCGGCATCGCCACGAACCCAGAGCACTGGAGGTGGGTCGTAGATCTCTTTCAGGCGTTCAGGATATTCAGGACAACCAAAGCTCACCAGGCTTGCTCCCAAAGCCGCAACCCGTGCGGCCTCGGCCTCAGCAGCGGCTCGCGCCTTGCCGTCAAAGATGAATTGCGCGGCTTCGGCTGGAAAACGGAGACCTTCAAGCGCAGTCAGCGGCAGAGCAAAGACCTGGGCCGCTCGATCGAGCTGCCTCATCGCATCCAGAATCCGCTTCGGACCCAAGCCTGGCGACAGAGCAAGCGCAAGCCAGGCAAGCCGGTCCTCACCAAGCAAGGAATCTCGGGAAGAGCCGGAATTTTCGGGCAATGTCGTCAATGGTGTGGTCAACTGCACCGCAATCCTGTCGCAAAATTGCACACTCCTGCTTCTCCGCAGGAAACCAAATGCACAATCAAGGGTAATTGCGCTCAAGTTACTGCGGACGAGGCCGTCTGTCAAGGAAGCTCGGCACGTTCGGGGGTTACCGTTGAGCGTCAGGCAGCTCCCCCCATGAGAATCTGCGGTCCGAAGTTGGTAATCTAAGGAAGGTGAACTTTGTGCAAGATTCGCGTCTGCGCGTTGCAGCTATTGATTTTCTGAATCCCGCACCGCTGATGTGGGACTTTGAATACCCACCGCTCAATGCTTCGCTGGCTCTCCGCTACAAGATCGAGCGCATGTTGCCCTCGGAATGCGCCACCCGCCTGTCTGAGGAAACGGCTGACATCGGACTGATTCCCATCGCCTCGCTTGCCACCACGCCCGGCCTGCGCATCCTGCCCGGCTGCACCATCGCTTCAAAAGGCAAAGTGCGCTCGTTGCTGCTGGTCCGACGCGCCAGCCAGCCGTTGAGTGAGTTGCGTTCGGTTGCTGCCGATACCGCCAGCCTCACCACCGTTGCATACGCGCGCATCCTCTTCCACAAATGGGGCAATCCAGCAGTTCCCTTTTTGCCGCATGCGGCCGATCTTGATTCAATGCTAGAAAAGGCGGACGCGGCGATCATGATCGGCGACCCTGCACTGCTGGCTCTCGAAGAGCGCTCCAATCGCTTTGAACGCACGGGCGAAGAGCTTGTCTACCACGACCTGGCGTGGGAATGGCGCACGCTCACCGGCCTTCCCTTCGTCTCCGCCGTCTGGGGTGCTGCGCACGGCAGCCTTTTGGATGAGAGCATTCAGAACGATTTTATTCAGTCACGCATCCACGGGATGGAGAACATCGATGCGCTGGTTGCCGAGTGCTCAAAGAAGTTTCCCATTCCCGAGGCGACCATTCGCAACTATCTCACCACGAATATTCACTACGTGCTCGACGACGATTGCATTGACGGCATGAACGGGTTCTTCCGCATGGCGGCGGAAACGGGCGTGTTGCCCGCGTACAACTTCACTCTCTGAGGCCAGGCGCGTGCAATACCAACAAGTGATCGATTTCTCCCAGCGTTACACCGACGCATGGTGCAGCCAGGATTCGGCAAGCGTGGCCGCTTTCTTTTCCCCCAATGGCTCGCTTTCAATCAATGACGGCGCTCCGGCCGTAGGACGGCAGGCGATCACAGAAGTTGCTCAGTCCTTCATGACCGCGTTCCCGGATTTACTTGTGGCAATGGATAACGTCCGAATGAAGGGTGTCCGCGCCGAATATCATTGGATCCTGACGGGCACTAACACGGGTCCCGGCGGCACAGGGCATCGAGTTTGCATCCGTGGCAATGAAACCTGGCGTTTTGGCCCCGACGATCTCATCATCGAATCTTTTGGCTACTTCGACGCCTCGGAGTATCAGCGCCAACTGCAAAGCGGTTTGCCGATGCCTTGATGGCTCGTTCCTTATTGCGCAGGTTCACGCCAAGATGCGAAATGGAAAGCATCGAGCGCATGGCAGTCAACAGCACAAAAGGGCCCGCCTGTTGAGAGCGGGCCCTTCGATTTGCGGACGAAACAGCGTTCTAGCGGTGACCGCCCGGCGCTCCTCTTCCAGAAAATCCAGCGCTATGCTCGTTGGAGGGCGCGTGGCCTGCATTCCCTACATGGCCCCGTCCATCGCGGGCCTCATTTCCCTGGAAATGAGCAAAGGGATGATCTCCGCGGCCGGGCAGTGGGCCCGCGTAGCCGTGATGGGGATCGTAACGATTATCCACGTGGCCGAAGAAGCCGCGCGGGCCGTGGAACCAGGGGCCGGCGCCGATGAAGATGCCACCGTTGAACCAATCCGGCCCGTAATAGCCATACGGGGCACAGTCATACGGCGCGTAGTCAAAGTACCCGTAGGGGCAATAGGGTGCGGGCCCAAGATTTACGCCGACAGAGATTTGGGCCTTGGCGGCTGGGGCAAGACTCACCAATAAAACGGTGAGAGCAGAAAAAGCAAGCAGCTTCCAACGGGTCATACTACCTCCTAGATACATCAGGAAGATGCTAAAGACGTTGGGGTGGTTGTGTCGAAGAAATCCGTGCAAATTCTGGCGCATTACGATCTTCGCCGGATCTTCGCTCTTATCGTATAATCCCTCAATGGACTTTCAACTGGTGACGCAATACACGCCGAAGGGCGACCAGCCGCGCGCAATTGACGAGCTGATGGAGGGTCTTGCCACCGGCGAACAGCACCAGGTGCTGTTGGGCGTGACCGGCTCCGGGAAGACGTTCACCATGGCCAAGGTGATCGAACAGTCCAACCGGCCTGCCTTGATCCTGGCGCACAACAAGACGCTCGCCGCGCAGCTTTATCACGAGTTCAAGCAGTTCTTCCCTGACAATGCGGTCGAGTACTTTGTGAGCTACTACGACTACTACCAGCCTGAAGCCTATATTCCCGCCGGCGATCTCTACATTGAGAAGGAAGCCACCATCAACGAGGAGCTGGACAAGCTGCGGCTGTCGGCGACGCGCTCATTGTTCGAACGCAGGGACTCAATCATCGTGAGTTCGGTGAGCTGCATCTACGGCCTGGGCTCGCCTGAGGCGTATTACGGCATGTTGCTGCTGCTTGAAAAAGGCCAGCGCATCAGCCGCAAGGACATTACGCGCAGGCTCGTCGAGATTCTTTACGAGCGCAACGACAACGACTTCCGCCGCGGCACCTTCAGGGTGAGAGGCGATGTGATCGAGGTCTTCCCCACCTACGATGAAACCGCGTACCGTA
Organism: uncultured Acidobacteriaceae bacterium; assembly: GCA_963765025.1. Classification (GTDB taxonomy): domain Bacteria; phylum Acidobacteriota; class Terriglobia; order Terriglobales; family Acidobacteriaceae; genus Telmatobacter. Next base: position 29,275 of record CAVXVM010000017.1, read on the forward strand.
TCGAGTTGTTCGGCGACGAAATTGAATCGCTTTCGCAGATCGATCCACTGTTCGGGACGGTGAAGCAGAAGTATTCGCGGCTGCCCATCTATCCCAAGAGCCATTACGTGGTGCAGCCGGAGCGCAAGGCCGAGGCAATTGATTCAATTCTGACTGAGCTCAATACATGGGTCGCGGAGCTGGAATCGCAGGGGCGCATGGTTGAAGCGCAGCGAGTGCACCAACGGACGCGCTTCGACCTGGAAATGATCAAGTCGATGGGCTACTGCCATGGAATCGAGAACTACTCGCGCCACTTTTCAGGACGGCTGCCGGGCGAGGCGCCGCCGACGCTGCTCGACTACTTTCCGCGCGACTACCTGCTGTTTGTCGACGAGAGCCATGCGACCATTCCCCAGGTGCACGGCATGTGGCATGGCGACCGCAGCCGCAAGCAGAACCTGGTGGACTACGGATTCAGGCTTCCCTCTGCCATGGACAACCGGCCGCTCACATTTGAGGAGTTCGAGAATCGCGTTCACCAGACGATTTACGTTTCCGCGACACCGGGACCCTATGAGCTAACCCGTTCGGCGGGCATTGTGGTGGAGCAGGTGATCCGGCCCACCGGCCTGGTTGATCCTGAGGTGGAAATAAGGCCGGTGAAGGGCCAGATCGACGATCTGCTGGCCGAGATTCGCGACCGGGCAAAGAAGAACGAACGCGTGCTGGTGACCACGCTGACCAAGCGCATGGCCGAGGACCTTGCCGGCTACTATACCGAGGTGGGCGTGCGCTGCCGCTACATGCATTCGGAGATTGAGACCCTGGAGCGCGTCAAGCTGCTGGCGGGGCTGCGCAGGGGCGAGTACGACGTGCTCATCGGGATTAACCTGCTACGCGAGGGGCTGGACCTGCCCGAAGTGTCCCTGGTGGCGATTCTCGACGCCGACAAGGAAGGCTTTCTGCGTTCCGCCGGATCGCTGATCCAGACGATGGGCAGAGCTGCGCGCCACCTCGAAGGCAGAGCCATTCTCTACGCGGATCGCATTACTGACTCCATGCGCCGCGCCATGGACGAAACCGACCGCAGGCGCACGGTGCAGCGAGCGTACAACGAAGATCACGGCATCACACCCCAGTCCATTATCAACACGATGGACATGGGATTGGCGCAGATTCTCAAAGCGGAATACGGCGATGTGGCCGAGGAAGAAACGGCCGACCTGCCCGAGTTCAACACACAGGCCGAGCTGGACGCTTATATTGCCAAACTGGAGACGACAATGCGCGAGGCCGCCAAGAAATTCGAGTTCGAAAAGGCCGCAAAGTTGCGCGACACCATCAAAGAGCTGCGCGACAAGGAGTTTCTGTTTGGCTAGACGCTGAAGTTCGCCAAGCAACGATTCATGGAAGCGCCTGCCGCAGGAAATGACTCGCCGTGGTCAGACATTAACACACTGATTCCAGATCTGTTGGCCTGATGAATCGGCCTGCAGGACTCGCCGCAGGTGCTAACAGAGTAAACAGCCGAGTTACCAATCCAACTGGAACAGGCAACCACCCGGGAAAAGCGCACATCGTACCCAACCAGATCGCAAGTAGATCGGCATGCATGAGGTTTACGGGGGGCATGCGGGCTTGGGGGCTATGGCAATTATTCTCTTGGTGGACGACGACCCACTTCAGGCGTTCGTGCGCAAATCCATTCTGGAGCGGCGATTTCCGGACGTAAGGCGAGTGGGCGACGCGGCCGAAGCTCTGCGCCTGGTGGAGCAGCCCCAGTTTGCCACGAACCTCGGCCTGGTGGTTTCAGGGCACTCGGTTACCGGCATCGGCGGACCGGCCTTTGTGACTGAGCTGCACACCCGACTGCCGAAGCTTCCGGTGCTGGTGCTGGGCGATCCGAGCACAGACCATGGCGACTATCCCAGCGATCAAGTGCGCTTTCTTTCGCGGCCCATCAAGCCGGAAGAGATGCTGACCGTGGCCGGACAGATGATGGCGCAAAGCGAACGAAAGACAGCCTGAAACGCCTTTCAGCTCCAAAAAGCTGGATAGCTCCGCCTCCACCTAAGGTGTGAGCTAAATCACACGTGAAAGGCCTATGATGGATTGAGAATTAGCTCGTTGGCAGGCCCATCTTCCTCCCGCCTGCGTGCGAGAATCATTCTGGAGTCATCATGGCAGCGTTCGGTAGCTTCGCACTTCTCATAGCACTTGCTTTAGCCGCCTACAACCTGCTGGCGGGCACTCTGGCGTTGCGGCTGATCGCGGTTGGGCAGCCTTCGCGGATTTCGCCCGAGCGGCTGGCTGACACGGCGCGCAGGGCAGGCATCGCCGGTTTTCTGGCCATCACCGCCGCGGCATTCGCGCTCATCTGGTCAGTGTTTACCAACGACTTCTCGATCACCTACATCATGGAGCACTCCAACAGGGCGCTTCCGGGAGCGTACAAGTTCTCAGCCTTGTGGAGCGGACAGGAAGGCTCCCTGCTGCTGTGGGCATGGTTGCTGGGGATTTACGGCTTTGTCCTTCGGCTGACGCACAAGCACGACGTCAAGCTCTACGCCTATGCCGGCACGATCATGGCCGGCATCCAGGTCTTCTTCCTGCTGGTGCTCAACTTTGCCGCGCCGCCGTTTGCGCTGTTGAAAGGCGCCATTCCCGACGACGGCAACGGACTGAACCCGCTGCTCCAATACCCGGAGATGGTGATTCATCCGCCCATGCTTTACCTGGGCTACGTGGGATTCTCGGTTCCTTTTGCCTTTGCGCTGGGAGCGCTGATGATGCGCTATCCCGGTGAGAAATGGATCAAGGTTACGCGCGTGTGGACGCTGGTAACGTGGCTGTTTCTGACGGCCGGCATCTTTCTGGGCATGCATTGGGCCTATGCCGTGCTTGGCTGGGGCGGGTACTGGGGATGGGACCCGGTGGAGAATGCAAGCTTTATGCCCTGGCTCACCGGCACAGCCTTTTTGCATTCGGTGATGATGCAGGAAAAGAAAGGCATGATGAAGAGCTGGAATGTCTGGCTCATCTTCTCGACTTTCCTGCTCACGCTGCTGGGCACGCTGCTGACGCGCGCGGGACTGGTCAGTTCGGTCCATGCCTTTGCGCAGTCGTCTATCGGCACGTGGTTTGTTGTCTTCATGGGCATCGTGCTGGCTGTCTGCATCTTTACTTACGTGCTGCAGCGCAGCCACCTGAAGAGCGAGCAGCATATGGAGTCGCTGGTCAGCCGCGAGTCCAGCTTCCTGTTCAACAACCTGGTGCTGCTGACGGCTTGCTTTGTGATCCTGTGGGGAACGCTGTTCCCGATTCTCAGCGAGTACGTGGTGGGCAACAAGGTGACGGTGGGCGCACCGTTCTATAACCGCGTCGCCATTCCCATCGGCCTTTTCCTGTTGTTCCTCACCGGCGTGGGACCGTTGCTGCCCTGGCGCTCGACTTCGCTCAAGAGCATCAAGCGCAACTTCATTCTGCCTACCGTTGCACTTTGGGCAATGGTGGTTGTCTGCCTGGCGGTGGGTGTGCGGCCGTGGCAAAACGGAGCGTTTGTGCCGGGTGACTTCTACGCGCTTGTGGCCTTCGCCGTATCGGCAGCGGTGATGACCGCCATTCTTTCAGAGTTTCTGCGCGGAGCGGCCGTCATCTCGCGGCAGACAGGGCGCAACCTGGCTACCGGCATCTGGCTGCTGACACGGCGCAACACGCGGCGGTACGGCGGCTACATTATTCACATCGGCGTGGTGATTGTGGTCATCGGGCTGGCTGGATCGGCATTTAACAGGAACGTTGAGAGCGAGCTTGGCCTGCACGACAAGATGCAGATCGGGCCCTACACGCTTGAGCAGGTGGGCGCCACGCAGGACTCGAACCTTAACTACAACTCGGAATACGCGATGCTCGATGTGTACCGCGACGGGAAGAAGCAGTTCCAGATGACCCCCGAGAAGCGCGTTTACCTGGCCAGCGATCAGCCGCAGACGATGGTGGCCATTCACTCGCTGCCGAGTTGGGATCTTTACGTGGTTTATGAGGGCTCGAATCCAGACACCGGAAACCCGATCATCAAAGCCTTCCTCAATCCGCTGGTCGGCTGGATCTGGGCCGGACTTGTGATTCTGATCTTCGGCACATTTGTTGCGCTGGTTCCCTCGCTCTCGCCCGCCACGGCCTCTTTACGCGTGCCTGCGACGAGAGCCGCTCCAACCGAACCGGCACTGAAAGGCGGCGACTGATGGCAACTCCGTCGCGTTTAACATTTTGGTTTAGATCATTGCAAGCGCTGGCTCTGGCTGTTGCTGTCTGCTTCTCGCTCGGCGCAGGCGACTCAAGCGCGCGCTACCACGACATCAATCATCGCCTGATGTGCACCTGCGGATGCGCGCAACTGCTCGGCGAATGCAACCATGTTGGCTGCACGGCTTCAGGCGGCGAACTGGCCGAGTTGAGAACGGACATCGCCAACGGCATGAGCGACCAACAGATCTTCTCGCAGTTCACCGCCAAGTACGGCGCGACCGTGCTTGCCGCGCCCACCACGCAGGGATTCGACCTGGTGGCGTGGATTGCGCCCTTCGCCGTCTTTGGCGCCGCGCTACTGGGGACGATTCTGTTGATCCGGCGCTGGTCGGGCATTTCGGCTGCAAAGGCTGCGGCGGCGGGTCCTGAGGCGGCGATCGTTGATCCGGCCGAGTTGGAACGCAGAGAAAAGATTCGTCGGGAAACCGGCATCGATGGAGGCTACTGAGCCATGACAGATACACAAGGCATGATCGCCGGGCTGTTTCTGCTGTTTGCCCTGCTGGTGTACACCTTCTGGCCTGAAAATGTGTTCGCAAGCCAGCGCGAGAAAACCCGGCTCGACTTTCTCGAAGAACGCAAGGAACAGCTCTACGAGAACCTCCGCGACCTGAACTTTGAATATCGCGCGGGCAAGTACCCTGAAGAGGATTTCCAGGTGCAGCGCGCGCAGCTTGAGAAAGAAGCGGCGCAGTTGCTGGCCGAGATCGACCATCTGCAGCAGGCCTGAGACCCTCAAACACGATTCAGACGTTTTCTCTTTTTTACGATTGAAGGAATTCGACACGAAATGAAATCGACCCAGATAGTTCTTCGCACTCTTGCTCTCAGCCTTGTTTTTGCGGGCGCGATGGCCCAGGCCGCAACTGTATCCGGCACTGTAACCGACAAGACCAACGGCAAACCCGCAGCAGGCGACACAGTTGTCCTGGTAGACGTGCAGGCGGGCATGGCCGAAGTTGCCCATGCAACGACCGACGCGCATGGAAAATATACACTCGCGCTTCCCGGCAACAGCCCCTACCTGATTCGCGTAACCCACCAGGGCGCAGGGTACTTTATTGCCGCTCCGCAAGGTGGCGCGCCCGGCGACATTCCGGTCTACGATGTGGCGGCCAAGGTGCAGGGCGTTTACATCGAAGCGAACGTGATCGAGGTGGAGACGGACAACGGCATGCTCAAGGTGGACGAGCGTTACTACGTTCACAACACCGGCACACCGCCGACGACGCAGTGGAGCAAGAAGTCGTTTGAGATCGTGCTGCCTGCTGATGCCGTGATCAACGATGCGGGCGCGCAGCGTCCAGGCGGATTGCCTACCTCGCTCAAGATGGATCCGGATGGACCGAAGGGGCACTACTCCTTCAACTTCCCGATTCAGCCCGACGACGGCGAAAAAGACACGATGTTCCAGATCAGCTACGGCCTGCCCTACAGCGGCGGCAAGTATGACTTCAAGTCTCTGGTCTCATTGCCTGCCGACAACCTGGCCGTGCTGATGCCCAAGAGCATGACATTCGTGGCCGGCGGCGGCGCCAGTTTCAAGGCGGTGCAGGAAGATCCGGGCGTGCAAACTTATCTGCTGAAGAACGCAATGCCTGGAAAGCCGGTGGAGTTTACCGTCTCCGGCACAGGATCGATGCCGCGCGAAGCACAGACCGGCGGTGGCGGGCCGCAAGCTGACAGCGGCGGCGGAGCGGATGCAAGCGCGACCCCCAACACGCCCGGCGGCGGAATCGGCACGCCCATCAACACGCCCGATCCCCTGTCAAAGTACAAGTGGTGGATCCTGGGTGGACTTGCACTGCTGCTGGCAGCCGCGGCGGCCTTTCTGCTGCGCAAGCCGGATGGAACGCCATCGGCGATTGCAGCCGCGAATGCGCCTCTCCCTGCAAATCCGCGTGCCGGTGCGCCGTCCTATGCAGCACAAGCGCCCGCTACCAAGCACGCTTCGCTTCTGGATGCGCTCAAGGAAGAACTCTTCGCGATTGAGAGCGAGAGAATCTCCGGAATCATTTCGACGGACGAATACAACCAGGTGAAGGGCGCGCTGGAGATTGTTCTGAAGCGCGCGCTGAAGCGGAACTCGTAAAAAGCACTTCGAGGGGAGACCCGGGGCTGAAGCCTGACCGAATCGAGGTATTTTATTCGTGAGGCTAAGGCCCGACGCTTCCTCAGGAAAAACACTGATTGGTTTTTCGATCAACTGAGATCCCGCTCCTCGAGCGGGATCTCCTTTTTTTGTGATGTACGAGTAGGGCGCGGCCCGGATAGTATGCTTTCTGCATGAAAACTTTCCTTCGCACTCTTCTTTATCTTTCGCTCATCGTCTGGCTGGGCGCGGAGATTTTTTTCCCTGTGGTTGCCGCCATCACCTTCATGACCCTGCGACCCGACACGCATACCGCTGGAACGATCGTGGGCCAGTTGCTGCGCATCCTGCACGGAATGGGACTGGTATCGGGCATGGTCGCTCTGGCCCTGCTGGCGCTTGCTCCGGCATTTCGCATGTACAAGCCGCGTGCAGTGCTGGCGCCGATGGCTCTTATAGTGCTGATGATTGCGTGCACGGTCTACTCACAATTTGTCATCATCCCCCAGATGGAACGGGACCGCATCGCCGCTGGCGGCGCCATCGATACAACGAACCCCGCGAACCAGTACACGGCAGACTTCAACCGGCTGCACAACCGCAGTGAATTCGTTGAGGAAGCCATCCTTCTGATGGGGCTGGGCACGGTGGTGCTGGTGGCATGGGCGGAGAGCAGCAAGAGTTGAGATCAGGGACCAGACTTCAGGGGCCCGCTGCTATTGCTGCTTCCTGCACTCCCAATCTTCATTTCGGCTTTCTGATCACTGATCCCTGACCGCTGATCCCTGCTCTTGTATCATCGTAGAGGCCCTCGTGTGCGCACTCCATCCTGACAGGGCCGCAATAGGACGACTATGAAAACCGGCATTATTGGCCTACCTCAGGTGGGCAAGACATCGCTGTTCAAGATTCTGACCAAGGCAAAGCTCGAAGAGCGCGCCCACTCGCGCCAGGAACACATTGGCGTGGCGCGGGTTCCCGACGAGCGGCTCGACAAGTTGTCGGATCTCTACTCGCCGAAGAAGACGACGTTCGCGTCGGTTGAATTTGTTGACGTGGCGGCCATCGGGCAAGAGGCGCTGAAAGAGACCGCGTTCCTAGCCAGCCTGCGCCAGGTGGACGCGCTTATCCACGTGCTACGCGCATTCGAGAACGAGTCGATTCCTCACGTGGGACCGATCGATCCGCTGCGCGACATCAAGAATGTTGAGTTCGATCTGATGATCAGCGACCTGACACAGGTGGAAAAGCGGCTCGAGCGCCTGGAGAAGGATCTCAAGAAAGGGCGAACCAACGATCTGGAGCACGAGCAAGCCCTCCTCATCCGTTCCAAGGCGGCTCTCGAAAAAGAGCAGCCGCTACGCGAGTTGGAGATGACCAACGAAGAGAAGAAGTTAATCAAGGGCTTCATGTTCCTGTCGCAAAAGCCTATTCTCTACGCACTTAACATCGGCGAAAGCACCACGCTCGGCACTGATCTGGAGGCTGCGGTAAGCCTTTTCAAGCTCGAAGAAGTGGCCCACCGGCCCAACGCCGGAGCGACCGCCATTTGCGGGAAGGTCGAAGCCGAGCTGGCCGAAATGGAGGACGAGGAAGCCGCTGAATTCCTCGGCAGCTATGGTCTCAATGAGAGCGGCCTGGTGCGGCTGATCCGCAAGAGCTATGAACTCCTCGGCCTGATCAGCTTCTTCACCGCCGGCGAAGACGAATGCCGCGCCTGGACAGTACCTTTCGGCTCGAAGGCCCCACAGGCCGCGGGCGCCATTCACTCTGACCTGGAACATCACTTCATTCGCGCGGAGACCATCCGCTGGGATAATCTGCTGGCCGCCGGATCAGAGGCGGCCGCACGCGCCAAAGGCACCTTGCGCCTTGAAGGCAAAGAATACATTGTGCAGGACGGCGACGTGATGCACATCCGGCACAGCGGATAGTCATGAACAGGCTTTCTCTCATACTTGGCGCGGTTGCCGCGCTGGCGGATGTGGCCGGCGGGTTGGTACTGGTGCGCGCGCGAGGCGTGGAACGCTACCTGCGCTACTTTGTGGCGCTGGGCGCGGGCTTTCTGATGGCGGTGGCGCTCATTGAGATGGCGCCGGAGAGTTTTCGCCTCAGCCCCAGACTGGGTCCGATCCTGGTGATGGCCGGCTATTGCATTGTGCATCTGCTGGAACACACCTTCAGCGCGCATTTCCATTACGGCGAAGAGACGCATCACGGCGAGTTTGTGTCGCGGCATACCGGCAATGCTGTGCTGGTGGGCCTGAGTGTGCACGCGCTGTTTGATGGGGTGGCAATCGGATCAGGATTTGTGGTGTCAAACTGGCTGGGCTGGCTGATTTTTCTGGCGATTTTTCTGCACAAGGCTCCGGAGGGCTTCACCATGGCCAGCGTGATGCTGGCCAGCGGACGAAGCCGGCGAATGGCATTCTACTCCGCAGTGGGACTGGCGACGGCCACCCTGGTGGGCGTGATGGTGATTGAGGTGGTGCCGAGCTGGCTGCCGTACGGACTGCCGATTTCAGCGGGCGTAGCGCTGTATGTGGGCGCCAGCGACCTGGTACCCGAAGTGAATCGCGAGCCGGGAATTCGGATGGCGCTGGTGTTTTTTGTCGGCGTGGCGGCGTTCCTGCTGCTGCGGGTGTTGCTGCCAGCGGTCTGAGTTCTGAATCAGTTCTTCCTGAAGCCCAGACGGATGGCGTAGAGCCTTGCCAACAGGCGGGCATAGTCTACTGCGACCTTGACGCTTGCCTTGCTGGCTCCGCGAGAGCGTTGCCCGAAGACGAAGGGCACTTCCTCGACTGAGCGCAAACGGGCGCGGACCAAAACCTCAAGCAGAAGCTTGAAACCGGCGCTCTGGAAGGGAATGTTCTCAAGACACGCGCGGCGGACCAGGAAAAAGCCGGACATGGGATCCTTGGCGCGCAGGCCCGATCGCTGAACAGGCCAGGTGACCCATCCGGCGACGGCGGAGATGAGCTTGCGCACGACGTTCCAGTCGGCCAGGCTGCCACCCGGCGTGTAGCGGCTGCCGATGACCAGGTCGCGGGGTTTCTGGATGGCGGCGATGAGACTGGGCAGCAGTTCAGGAGGGTGCTGCAGGTCAGCGTCCATCACGCCCACAATCGAAGCATCGGTATTCTGCCAGCCGTAGAGCACGGCTCCCGACAGCCCACGCTGCCCCTTGCGGATGAGCAGGCGTACGCGGGGGTCTTCCCGTGATATGGAATTGGCGATATCCTCGGTGCCGTCGCGGCTATCGTCGTCCACGACGATTATTTCGTAGGGAAACCCCACTGGATCGAGGACGGAGCGAATATGGCCGAGGAGGCCACGCAGGTTTTCAGCTTCGCGGAGCGTGGGAATGATCAGGGCCAGCTTTTCCGGGGTAGACGTTGCCTGAGCCGTCGGCGCGAGGGAAATTGTGGTCTGCACGTCAGCTGTTCCGCGTGCTTGTCCGTCTATCATTATTGGTGACGACATGCTTTGCTTGAGTATACGGGATTGAGCGTACAGAGAGAAAAACTCCCGGTCAACCTTTTGTTGATCCTTTTGCTTACCGCCATCGGCTTCGCTGTGATGGGGTACCACCCCGGCACTGAAGACGACGCTCTCTACCTTTCGGCGATCAAGAGCGACCTGAATCCAGCGCTCTACCCGCACGACGCGGCGTTCTTCCGCATCCAGCTTCAGGCCACTTATTTTGACCGTGTGGTGGCATGGTCGGCACACGTGACTGGCATATCCGTGGCCACAACGGCGCTGCTGTGGCAATTCGGCGCGCTGGCGCTCACGCTGTTCGCCTGCCTCAGCATTGCCCAGAGACTCTTCGCCGAGAAACGAGCGCAGTGGGCGGGCGTGGCCCTGGTGGCAGCCATGTTTGCACTGCCGGTGGCGGGCACGGCGCTGTTCCTTGCCGATCCGCACCTGCATCCACGCAACGTGGCCACAGCGCTCATCCTGCTGGCGGTGTCGCGGATTCTGGCGCAGAAGCGCTGGCAGGCCGCAGTGCTGTTGCTCACGGCGTTCCTACTCCACCCGATTATGGCGGCGATGGGGATTTCATTCTGCTTCTTCCTCACGATGGCATTTTCAGAGCCGGTCCATGTTTGGTTTGAGTCGTTGTGGGAGCCGCGCCCCTCCACGGCGCTGGCCAGTGCTGTTCCCCTGGCCTGGATCTTTGAGCCGGCCTCCCCTGAATGGTTGAAGGCGGTGCACTCAAGGAGCTATTGCTACTTGTATAAGTGGACCTGGTATGAGTGGCTAGGAGCGCTGGCGCCGATCTTCCTGTTCTGGCTGTTATGGCGGATTGCCCGGAAGCGCGGAGAAAATGTGATGGCGCGCTTTGCCCTGGCGGTGCTCGCCTATAGCGTCTTCCAGCAGGTGGTGGCCATGGTGATGCTCGGCTTTCCGTCGCTGGAACGCCTCACGCCCCTTCAGCCGATGCGCTACTTGCACCTCGTCTACTATTTCCTGATGCTGATTGCCGGATGTCTGCTGGGGAAATACCTGCTGCGGACCAAGGTGTGGCGATGGGCGCTGTTCCTGCTGGCAGTGAATGGCGGAATGCTGACGGCGCAGCGCTCGCAATTTGGAGGAAGCGATCAACTGGAACTGCCGGGACAGGCCTCAGCGAATCCGTGGCTGCAAGCGTTTGCGTGGATTCGCTCCAATACGCCGACGGATGCATATTTCGCGATGGATCCTCGCTACCTGGCGGCGGAGGGCGAAGACTACCATGGCTTCCGCGCGCTGGCTGAGCGCAGTCAGCTGGCCGATGCCATCAAAGACACGTCCGTGGTGATGCAGGTTCCCGAACTTGGACCGGTTTGGGATCGCCAGTTGGCCGCGCAGTCTGGCTGGAAGAACTTCCAGCTGGCCGACTTTGAGCGATTGAAGGCGGAGTTCGGCGTGGACTGGGTCCTGGTGTCCGATCCGCCCCCAGCGGGCCTTGATTGCCGCTGGCACAATGGAACACTGGCCGTTTGCGCCGTACCGTGAAGGCAGTGAACAGTGAGCCGCGGACAGTGGACAGATTTTCCGCCGCTTCCGCCTGGCCCTCGTTTCTAATTCCCTGTTCCCGTGGTCTCTCGTTCTCTTGATCCCTGTATTTTGCTCCGATTTTGCGGAATGAGGGCATTTCCGCGAGAATGGTTGAGACAACCTCTTCCGGCATGGAGTCCGGGCAATGCTTAATCTTTCACAGCGACTGATACTCGGCTGCCTGGTCCTCGCCTGCCTGCTGGCCGGCCTGGTGGGCGCCACCCACCGTGCTCTGGCCGCCGCGGGTCAATCCACGCTTGCGTATGCGTTGGTTGCTGCCGCAATCGTTACCGCGTTGTTGACCATTTACTTTGTGCTCAGCCCCATTGGGGATCTCGCGCGGGATGCCCATCGTATTGCCCAGGGAAACCTGGAGCATCGCGTGGAGTGGAGCAGCCGCGACAGTTTCGGCGTGCTAGCCGGAGAGCTGAGCCGCATTGCCATCAGGCTGCGCGAGCTGCGCGATACCGAAGCGGGCCGCCGGCAGATGGAGTTTCAACTTTCAGACGCCGTGCTGCAGTCGATCTTTGAGCCGATCATTGTGACCGACGGCAAAGGACACGTGCTGAAAGTGAACCAGGCCGCCGCGGAGCTGCTGGGCGAAGCGGCTACAGACCGCATGGCGCTGACCAATACGCCCGGCGGTGACAAAATCTTGAGCGCGATCCGCGACGCGGTGCAGATGCAGAAGGCCGTGGCCACAGAGGACGAAGCGTCGATGCTGCCGATGCGGATCGGCCAGCAGGAGCGTAGCTACCGGTTGCGCACCACGCCCATGCGCGACTCGGAAGGGCGGTTGCTGGGAACGGTGACCACCCTCGAGGACGTGACCACACTCCAGGACACGGACCGCTTCAAGACCAAGTTCATTGCGGTGGCCAGCCGCAAGCTGCGCAATCCTCTGCTGCAGTTGCGGCGCGGACTCTATGCGCTGACCCAGGGATTCAGCGGGGAGTTGCTGCCGTTGCAGGCCGAGATTGCGGCCAAAGCAAGCAGCGAGGCCGAAAAGCTGGACGAGCTGATGGGCGACCTGATCGAGGTGGCGGAGCTGGACACAGGCAAACGCGAGTTCAAGTTTGAGAAGCTGCGGCCAGCGCAGGCACTGGGCGAGGCGCGCGACCGCTACTGCGACGAAGCGACGCAGAAACACATTCGCATGGAGATCAGCGCATACGCTGACCTCTCGGTGGTCAAGGCCGACAGGAGAGCGCTGCGATCGATCCTGGACAACCTGCTATCGAATGCCCTGCGCTATACGCCGGAGGGCGGCGAGATTCTGCTGGCGGCCGAGGAGGTCAAGCAGAATGTACAGTTCACCGTGCGCGACACCGGGCGCGGCATTGAGGCGGAACGCTTGAGTGCGATCTTTGACCGGTTCAGCGCATTCTCAGAGAGCGGCACCGGGCTTGGACTCGCGCTGGTGCGGCGGCTAGTTGAGTCGCTGGGCGGACAGATTGCGGTGGAGAGCCGCCTGGGCCACGGAACCACGTTCCGATTCACGCTTCCAGTAGCGGCTCTCGATGCAGTCCGGCATCCGGTCGAGGTGGGCTGACCTATGGCTGAGATTGTTCTGGAAAAGAAGCAGGAGCCCGCCAAACTTCGCATCTACCTGGGCGCCGCGCCGGGCGTGGGCAAGACCTACGACATGGTCAACGACGCCTACCGCATGAAGCACCAGTTGGGCGTGGATGTGGTCATCGGGCTGGTGGAGACGCATGGCCGGGCCGAAACTGAAGCGCGCATCCGCGACCTGGAGATTGTGCCGCTCAAGGTGATTCCCTACCGCGGCGTTAACCTGAAAGAGATGGATGTGGACGCCATCCTGGCGCGCCATCCCAATACCGTGGTGGTGGACGAGCTGGCGCATACCAACGTGCCCGGCAGCAAGAACCGAAAGCGCTACGAAGACGTTCTGGAGTTGCTTGAAGCCGGCATCAACGTGATGACGGCGGTGAACATCCAGCACCTTGAGACGCTGAACGACGCGGTCAACCGCTCAGCGAACACCGTGATCCGCGAGACCGTTCCTGATAACTTTTTCAAGCGCGCCGATGAGGTTGTGAACATCGACGTGACCGTGGACGAGCTGCGTTCGCGGCTGCGGCAGGGAAAGATTTACGCGGCAGAGAAAGTGGAGCAGTCGCTGGCCAACTTCTTCCGCAAGGGCAACCTGAACATGCTGCGCGAGCTTGCTTTGCGCACCACGGCCGAGCAGGTGAGCAATCGCGCCTCAGAGTACCGGCGCACGCAGGGCCTGGAGCAGGCGCCGATTCCGGAAAAGGTGATGGTCTGCCTCAGCACGCGGCCGGGCACCGAGCGTCTGTTGCGCGTGGGCGCACGTGTGGCGGGCCGTCTGGCAAGCAACTGGTACGCGGTCTACGTGACCAAGCCTGACGACGACAAGGGCCACGGCGACCCGGAGGCCTTTCATCGCCTGGAAGAATACGAGCGCATGGCGCGCGACCTTGGAGCCAAGGTGGTGAACCTCACTGACCGTAATGTCTCCGATGCGCTGATCCGCTTTGCGCAACAGGAGAGCATCTCGCACGTGGTCTTTGGCCAGTCGGCGCGCTCGCGCTTTGACATTCTGTTCCGGGGTTCGGTGCTGAACCGGTTTCTGTCGGAGGTTCGCGACGTAACCGTGCAGGTGGTGCCGATGAACAAGCCGCTGCGCGGCAAGGGCTGAGCACGGCTGGCATGGGATGATCTCAGGGAGCGGTGAGTTCGGACGGCCGCCCGTTGAACGCGTGACGTTGCACGGCAGAACTGTTGTGATCGCCTACCAGCCAGAATCACCGACTGCGGTTTCGTCTGGGGCGTGGGCAATGCGCGTCAATTCGCCACGATCAAGCCAGAGCAGCGAGCAGTCATCGCAGGTGTCCACGATGACGTTTCCCGGTCCGGCGTAAAAATGCGTATCCATGCGGCGATTGCACTTGGGACACTGGACGACGCGCTTGAGGTCTCCCCGGTCAGGCGGGTTCTGGACGGCGGGCTTCGCGTCTTCGCTGTGCATCTGGTCGAGTACAGGGATCAGCTCGTTCATCGGCATCAGCAGGCCATGGCATTGGGTGCAGTAGAGCAGCGAAATTTTTGCGAAGGCGGCCTGCACCAGCGGCACGCGGCAAAGCGGGCAGTCGAGGCTCGGATCAGAGGGTGAGCCAAGAACCTGGACCCCGTCATCCTCTTCACCCGGGAAGAAGACGGCGTGACAGTAGGCGCAGCTGTAGCCCTCGGTGTCGGGCCGGATGGTAAGGGGCGCGCCGCACGACGGACAGTTCACTGGATCTGGCCGCAGTCAGGACAATAATGCGAGCGGGCCGGGATGGGCTTTCCGCAGTCGATGCAGAACTTGGTGTCGGCCGCGGCTGGAGCGGCTGGTGCCGCGGCACCTGCGGCAGGAGCCGTAGCAGCAGGCGCAACCGCGGGCACTGCGGCCGACGCTTTGAGTGATGTAGAGAGCACTTGGGCAACGGCAGCGCCTGCGCCCAGCCCCATGCCCACGCCCGCGCCACCGCCGGTGTTGGCGGCTGCCAGGTCGAGCGACTCGGCAGCGGCGTACTGCGTATAGCGGGCCACGTCGCCCACCATCCCCATGCCGATGCGCTGGTCGAGGACCTTGGTGAGTTCGTCGGGCAGCGAGACATTCTCGACATTGAACTGCGCGAGTTCGAGACCGAGCTGAACGAACGCCGGCTTCAGCTGATCGGCGATCTTCTGAGCCAGTACAGGCAGGTTGGCGGCGAGATCGAGAAACGGAACGTCTGTGGTGGCGAGGATGGCAACCATGTTGGCGAGGACGGTGTCGCGAAGTTGCCCTTCAAGATCGGCAGCAAAATAGACGTCGCGCGTGCCGCTAACCTGGTTGAAGAAGACGCGCGGATCGACGATGCGGTAGGAGTAGATGCCGAAGCAGCGCAGACGGACAGCGCCAAACTCGCGGTCACGGATCGTGATCGGCGTCGCGGTTCCCCACTTCTGGTCGATCTCGAGCCGCGTCGAGAAGAAATAGACTTCTGACTTGAACGGTGATTCAAAGTCCTTCGACCAGTTCATGAGGTCGGTGAGGATGGGGAGATTGCGGGTGTTGAGGGTGTGCAATCCAGGCCCAAAGATGTCGGCGATGCGGCCTTCGTTGACGAAGGCTGCTACCTGCGACTCGCTCACGGTGAGCTGTCCACCATTTTGAATCTCCATGTCGCGCATGGGGTAGCGGTAAGCAAGAATGCCGTCTTCGGGCTCATTCCACTGGATGACGCTGATGAACTGTTTGGCGAGAAAGTCGACAAGGGACACGGAAACCACCTCGATTTGACGCTAGCATGGGTGTGTCAAGTGGCGAATACCACGAAGGCGGGAGAAAGACAGGGAACGGGGAACAGGGATTAGGGATTAGAAAGACTTCCCGCTTGGATAGAAACCAGATTTAAATGCGGTTAGCTGGCGGGACCGCTCTATGGCACGGTGAACGGACGGAAGCCGTCCGTTGGGAACAGGCCGGTGGGACCGGTAGCCGTGGAAGGCTGCTCGCGGAACATGAACCGGACGAAGAAGCCGGCGGAAGCGGACGAGTAGTCGCGGGTGTTGTTGGCGCCGAAGAAACCGCCGGCAAACCAGTGGGGGCTGATCTGGTAAGCAACCTGGCCGCGCAAGTCGTAGTTGGCGCCCACGCTGGTCACGTCCGGGAGCATGGGATTGTTCTGGCTGGTCTCAAGCGACTTGTCTGCGGCCAGTGGCCAGAGCGGGGTCTTGTTTTCCTGGAAGGCCTGCACGCCAAGCCCACCGACGAAGTTGTAGTGCCACTTGGTAAGGTAGTGGCCCGCGAAGGTGAAGGGCACATTGCCTAGGAAGTAGCCCTGTGGGCTGAAGTAGCCGCCCATGCCGTGCGTGAAGGCGTTCTCGTTGTTGGCGTAGTGCATGGCAAAGAAGTTCACGCCGATCGAGAGGTTGCCGTATTCCGGCGAGGCAAGCAGGCGCCAGTAGGCTCCGCCATTGCCGTCGATGCGTCTGTTTGTCTCAACGTGGTAGCCGGTGAGGTACTGGCCGCCTGCACTCACATAGAAGCCCGACTGCGCGTCGCCGCGTGAAAACTGCACGTTGCCTTGATTGGCGATGACGCCGCCCCAGATTTGGCCGGCGTTTCCGAGCGAGTTCCCTGCTGGATCGCGAAGGCCGGCATACGAAAGCTGGCTGTCTTTGACCGGATCGCGCACCAGGCTGATGGAAATGGGGCCGCCGCCGGGACGCAGGAATGCGCGGGCCGTGAAGGTGGAGACCAGGAATCCGTACGGCGTGTATCCGCCGGCAAAAGCCGCATGCGCAAAGGCCAGTTGCGCCTCGCCGCCGATACCCACGGCGTTCTGCTGGGCGGGGGGCGTGTTGGCTGTGTTGGTCAAGGTGCCGATGGGCTCGGGAATCACCATAAGGGCCGAGCCTGCGGTGGTGGACTGAAGAACGGTGATCGTGGCTGAACCATCGGCCTGACCCGAATCAAGAAACACCGGCTTGGCGACGATGGTGAAGCGCGCATGGAAGCCCATAGGCACAGAAGCTTCAAAGGGCGCTTCGAGGGCGGCCAAGTGATCGTAGCCCAGAGCGCCGGAGCGATAGTTGATGAAACCTGAACCGCCGAGCCAGCCACTGTATCCACTCTCGATGGATTGCAGCTGCGCTTCCGCTTCTTCACGCGGATTGAAGGGCCTTTGATCGCGCTGAACGCGAACCCACGGTCCACGTAGGGGCGGAAGATTGCGCTGTTGCAGTTCCTCGTCTGAAAGGCCTGCGCCGGTAGAGGAAGGCTGCGGAGCTGTCTGGTTCGCCTGTGCGTCCGAGGGCTCCTCAGGCGGAACTGAAGTTCCCTGCGCGTTGCCGGAAGGAACTTCAGGAGGGTTACTTAAAGCCGGTGCATTGCCGAGCGTGGATGCGGTTCTAGAAGAGGACGTGGAGCGCGCGTGCCTGTGCACAGCCTTGCTTGTGCGGCGTCTGCGCACAGGCGTTGAGACAGCGGGTGGCGGCGTCGCGGCGGACGGCTTTTCAGTCTGTGCCGGAGCGGCCTGCTGGCGCGGCACCGAGTAGGCGCCGGTAGCGGCCTCCTGTGCTGAAGGCGTGTACTGGGCCACGTTGTATTGGCCAATCGCCACAGACTTCTGCGTTGAGGGCAGCGAATTTGCAGGCAGCGAACCTTGCGCGTTGGCCAGGTTATGTACCACCGGCAAGGAACCCTGCGTGAGCTGGCTGTCAGTCTGCTCGGCAAACTCCGCCTGCACCTGCGCAGCCATAGCCCCTGTGGGCTTTGCCGTGATGCGCATACCGGATACTTGAGCTGGTTGCGCAGAACCTGCGCGCGGAGGCCTGGGCATGGCATTCGAACTCTGCGGAACGTAGATGGGCGCATTCGATGGCGCACCCGACCGGGGGTTCGTCGCGGGCATCGGCAGCGGATCGCCCGACGGCGAATTCAGCCATTGGCGCTGCGGCGTGCTCAACGGAGGCGGCCCCGAAAGGCTCACCGGTGGCTGGCTGGCCGTTGAAGGTTTGTAGCCGGGCAAGGGCGGTAGCTTGCCCGAGGGCAGCGGATCGTTGCGCGGATCGAGCAGGCGCTTGGTGTCGCCCGGCATCGGAGTGCGATAAGAGCCGGCAGGATAGGCGAGGCCCGCGTCGAGACTCTTGACCGAGGAGCCGGGAGGCATGAGGGCAAGCGCGGAACGCCAGAAGTCGGCGGCACGCTGATTGTTTCCGCGGGCCTGCTCAAAGCGTGCGGCAAGGCCGAGAATCTGCGGGTCCGACCCGAACTTGCCAAGCGCCTGGCGAAGCCATGCCTCGGCCTGCGCCATGTCTGTCGCGGCGAGTGCAGCGCCGATGGCGCCCTGGTAGTCGCCGGATGCGGCGGAATCCATCGGTATGGACTTGTAGAGCGTGACGGCTTCACCGTAGCGGCCCACGCGCGCATAGGCGCCGGCCACCGCGAAGCGAACGGTCAGATCGTCTGGGTAATCTTCTGAGGCAGCCTGCAGCAATTCCACACCGCGCAGCAGGTGACCTGTCTCCATGGCGGTGTTGGCGCGGCGCACAGCCCAGTTTGCCCACAGCGTCTGCGTCTGCTCGCGTTGCGCAGGGGTCAGATCGGTGCGCGCATCGAGGCGCAAAAGGACCGGATAGAGGCCGACGTCGTCCTTGGTGTTGTAGAGCAGCCAGGCATGCTGCACCTCAAGCCCTGCCGGAGCGGGCGAGCGATGCAGAAGGTAATAGTCCTCCACGCGATTGAGGTAATCGGTGGCGCGGGCGGAGTCGCCGACTGCGACATAAAGGCTGGCAACGCCCTGGACGAACTCGATGTCGGCTTCAAGTTGGCGGCGAACGTCAGGAGGAATCTTGGCGAGCTCGTCGAGGGCTTCCGTGTTCTTGTTGCCTGACATCAGCGAGAAGATCAGGCCCTTATACGCATCAGAGGCCTGGGAGTGCGGCGCGTTGGGCGTGATGGGCACAGCCGGAACGCCAGCCGAGTATTGCGCTTGAATTAAAGTCGCACCGATCGAGTGCGACCTGGCGGTACGGTAGATTGGTTCACTTGGAGTCGCGGCAGCGTCGGCGCCGCTGCCCTGCTCCGGATCGAAATGAAGAATGCCATGCAGGACGCCATTCACAAGGCCTGAGGTCGGCGGGTGATAGACACCGTCGCGCATTACCAGGCCGTTCGCAGTGGCCGAACTCATCGGCGCGTCCATGATTTCGTACGCCTGCTGATGGAAGAGTTGCTGGTCAGGCGGTTGTGTCGACGGAATCACCGTGACCGCCGGATTGGAGCGGTTCGCCGACGGATCGGGAACCAGATAATGCGCTCCGTTTGGAGCCGGTGCGGTATAAGGAGCAGGGCGCTGTTGCTGGTTTGACGATTGCGGCTGCGGTTGCACGAGCACCAGCGGAGCCGAACCGTTGTAAGGATCGGGCCCGTAGGCGGGCAGTGGCGGAACGTGCGTCGTCTTGGCAAAAGGCTCGTTGTCGGGGTCGAGCAGCTGATGCAGGTCTTGCGCGGTGACGGCGCGATGCGCACGCGTGTCCTGCTCGGGATAGTCGAGCTCGTGCGCCAGCTTGTCCACCGGACTGGAAGCGGGCATGGCCGCAAGTGAGGCGCGCCAGTAGTCGGCCGCGCGCTGATTGTCGCCACGAGCCTGCTCGTACCGCGCCGCGAGCCCGAGAACAGCCGCATCATTGGTAAAGCGTTCCAGTGCCTGACGCAGCCAGACTTCGGCCTGCGTCTTGTCATTGGCCGCCAGCGCCGCGCCAATCGCGCCCTGAAAATCTCCTGAAGACGCGTCCTGCATGGGCACCGTCTTGAAGAGCTTGAGAGCTTCACGCGACCGGCCGATGCGCGCATACCCGCCGGCCACCGCCTTGCGTACCGCGAGATTGTCAGGAAACGCCTGGTTGGCCGCGTCCAGTATGTCCACGGCGCGGCGAATGTCGCCATTGTCCATGGCTGCAGCGGCGCGGCGCACGCTCCAGTTGGCCCAGATGTCTTGTACCGTTTCCCGCTGAGCCGCCGTCAGATCGTTGCGGCCGCCAGTGCGCATCAGCGACAGATAAAGGGCGCGGTCATTGCCAGTGTTGTAGAGCAGCCACGCGTTCTCCACATCTACGCTCGGAGGCGGCAGAGTCTTCAGCTTGACGTAGTGAGCCTGCACCCGATTCATGTAGTCCGTGGCGTGGGCCAGATCGCCGGCGGCAGCATAGAGGCCGGCCTCGGTCTGCTCAAACTCGATGTCGTTCTCAAGCTGCTTGCGGACCGGTGCTGGAATCTGGGCAATCTCCTGCAGCGCGTCAGCATTGCGATTGGTGGCTTGCAGAGTCGAGATGAGGCCTTTCCACGCATCAATGCGATTCGGATCTTTCTGCAGAATTTGTTGATACAGCGCGTAGGCCTGGTCGGTGTTGTTCCGCAGCAGATAAATGCCCGCCAATTGCAATTCGAAAGCGACGGTGGGCTGGCCGCCGGCCGCTGTCTGCAGCTTCATCGAGCGCTCCAGCAGTCCCTGCGCAACTTCATACTGGCTACCCTGCTGGTAGATGGCGCCCAGCATCGAGAGGAATCCGGGATCGGCGAGTGACGCCTCGTAGGTGGCCGGGGGCATCTTCTCCACGTCGCCGATGGCCAGCGTATCCTGCCCCATCTCGTGATGCGCGCTCACCAGTCCCATCCACGCCGATACGCTGGCGGGATTGTCCGTCACCAGCTGCACGTAAAGCGCGGCTGCCTGATCGTAATGCTTCGCGGCCATCAGGATGCCGGCGTATTGCAGCTTGGTATCGGCCTTGAGCGTTGAGCCATTGTCAGGGAACGGCAGTGCGAGAGCCTGGGCCAGCACGCGTTCCGCATCCGCGCTGCGTCCTTCTGACTGGTAGACGATGGCCAGTGTACGCAGATACTCAGGGTCGCGCGTGAGCGCGGACTTAACGCCGGACGGAAAACGCGCCGTAGTTGCAAGCGCCTTCTGGTTCTGGTTATCGCGAGCGTAGGAGAGGAATAGACCGCGCCATCCGTCCGGCCTCGAAGGTTCGAACTTGATCAGTTCCTCATACACTTCAGCAGCCGCCGGATACTGTTGTTCCCGGGTGAGCGTTCCGGCCAGGCCATTGAGCGCATCGGCGCTACGCGTGTTCATGGCCAGCGCGGCGCGGTACTTCACCGTGGCCGTTACCAGATCGTTTTCGTCCAGGGCCTGCTGCGCCTCCGACATCGTGAACCAGAAGCGCGAAGTGGCCAGCGCGGTGTCAATGGTCTTCGCCTTGTAGCCGTTCTGCTCGGCCTGCGACAGAAAACTGATGGCGGCGCCAAAGTTCTTTTGCTGCATGCGCAGAAAGCCCATGCCGGCCGCGGCCCGTCCGTTATTTGGATCGGCTTCAAGCAGCGCGGTGAAACGGGCTTGAGCATCGTCGAGCCGGTGCGCGTTGAGAGCGGCAAAGGCCGCGCGCTCCTCCGGTGTGCGCGCAATGCCCGAGTTCATCTGCGCGATCTTCGACTCTTCTGTCCGCAGGTTCCCGGCGACCTCAGTATCCTGGGGATGCTGTTTGAGGTATTGGCGCAATTCCGCGGCTGAGGTGGGATTGGCCGCGTTCCACAGCAGGGCTTTGCGCAGGGCGGCTTGCGCGTCCGCGTCCTGTGGGTGAGCCTGCAAAATGCGAATGCCCTCGGCGCGGGTGCGGGCATCGTACGTCAACATGGTGCCCAACGCGATTGCGAAGGGCGCCGATCCTGGGTTGCGATCGGCCATCGCACGCATGCCGGCCACCGCGGCGGCCTTGCCCGTGTTGGTGGCGTAGAGCGTCTGATAGTAGGCCATGCCCACATCGCTGTCCGGGGGATGGTCACCATACAACTGGCGGTAGATACGGATGGCCTCGTCGGCTTTGCCCTGACGCGCCAGTTCCCCGGCCTTGCGCAACTCGCTGCTTTCGCCCTCAGTGCTGGTCATGGCCGCGATTTTGGCAATGTTCGGGTCGCTGGGATGCTCGCGGCGCAAACGGCCTAGCGCCTCGTCGGACTTGTCTGCCGCTCCCATGAGTTTGTAGTCCCGCGCAAGACCGGCAAGAGCTTCAGCATTATTGGGTTCTGAGAGCAGAACCTGCTGCCACAGTTGAACAGCCATGTCAGGCCGTCCGCGCGACTCAAGGGCACGGGCTTTATCCACAAGGGCGGTTCGGGGAGACACGGAAGGACCAGCCGCAGGCTTATTTTGGGCGAGACCCAACTGGAGCGCCAAAAGCAGGCAACTCAAACCAATCGAAAACCGCTTCCAAGCCCCGCAGCCGTGGTTCATCTGCGCTTCCATTCTACTTTCAGTTCACCCCCCGGGCCAAACTGGAACACGCCGTCCAGAAATCCCATGGCGAACAAGGCAAGATTCTGATCGTAATACGTTAAGTCTTTGCCGTACAAACCGGTAGACCCATCCCTTAACTGGCTCAAGCGGACTCTCTGCTGAGCATAAATCCGCGTGAGGCCCGGGTAGGCCTTCAAATAGGGCAGCACGGCCGCCGAAAATCCCACAGGTCCATCTTGCGCCAACGGCAGACCCTGGTCACTTACCTTTTCAGGGGGCGCACCATGATCGGCAAGGTATACGCTCATGCCGGGAACCGCTTCGAGGACGGTTTTGCGCATCCCGCCTTCTGGGGCCATCATGCCTGCCCACAGGTAGACGCGGATCGCGTCATAGCTGCCGCCTGGCCCCTCGGTCGCCATGCCGGAGGGTTGCTGCTCTGTTACAGGATGAAATCCGTCGCCGGGCACATACTCCACCCAGTCCATGGCGAAGCCGTGGCGCGCGCTTTGGCGGAGCAGCAACGGAATGTTGGCGCCGATCCTCCGCCATGGCCCGGCTGGATCGAGCGAGGCAAGCCGTGCGAAGAGAAACGGCGGCAGATAACTGGGGTTGACCAGAAACGTCTGAGCGTGCGCGGCCTGACTGGCCGGAAGCGGGAGAAGCTCGTTCTTGAGCTTGCCAGACCGGTGCTGCGCAGGCTCGGCCTCCGCTTCCGGGTTGGGCTGCTGCGGTTGGTTGGTCAGGGTGGTCTGATGGACAAAGCCCGTTGCGCCTGGCAGCAGCATTAGCCCGAAGCCAGGCAGATCGGCTACTTCACTGGCGGCTATTCGGGCCATCATTCCCTTGCCCAGGCTGGTGTAGAGGGGCGCGTTCCACAGGCGGCCGGCCTCCACCAGCGTATAGGCCATCCAGAGGTCGGCGTCTGAGGCGGAGTTCGCGTCGAGGGTCTTCCATGCGCCGTCCTTATCCTTGCCCCAAAGCCAGGACGGCAGGTTGGAAGTCAGGTCGTTCCCGGCGAGGTTCATTTGGGTCCAGTTCAACACGCGATCAAACTGGGCGCGGTCGTTGCCCGCAAGAGCGAAGAAGAGCGCGTACGCCTGCCCTTCTGACGTGGTGTGCTGGTCTCCCTGGGGATCAAAGACGCGGCCGTGCTGATCGATGAAGCGGGCTTCGTACGCGTTCCACAGCGTCCAAGGACCCAGCTTGCAGCCACCGGTAGCACACACCATCAGCAGCAGCAGCAGAAGCGGCAACAAACGCTTCCCTGCGCGGGATGTTCCAGGGTGTATCGCTTGCGCTCTCCGACTACTTGGTTGCGGTGGCGATCTGGTTTCAAAGCCGGAGAAGGTTCCGGCCTCAGATTCTTGTAGAACAATATCTAAGGATAAACGGCGTCAGGGCGCGCCGGGCGGTTCCCTCGCGAAGGAGAACCACCAGTCGCACCCTGCCTGAGGTCGATTTGAAACGTGTTCTAAATTAGTCTTCGATCATACGCAGGCGGGCCCGTGCTCTGCCGCGCAGCCACTGGCGGGTCCATACGGCGACCCCGAAGGCCAGAATCAGAACAATGACGGCGACGATCCACGGCACCTGGCGCAGCCACAGTTCGAGCCTCACCCACCATGGCACAGAACCCACGTGATACACGTCGGAACCAATCCTGAAGGACTGGAACTGCGTCCCGTGGAGAACGGCCACCGACCCGGAGACATCGCTCGACTGCTGCACCTTCATGAAGGTGTCCAGGAAGGGTTCGAAATTATCCCCATCGCGGAGGTGAATGGCCACAATGCTCCGGCTGCCGCCTGGATCGTACGGCGACTCGATGCCTTCAATCACGGCGTCGGGCACGCCGGAGGCGGTCAGGTCGCCGGATTCGGTGTGCTCTTTTGATCCCAGCTTCCACCACGCATGATGGAGCGGGGAGAAGAAGCCCTGCGTATCGTGCACCTGGATCTGGCCGCTTCCGAGCGAAACGGGAAGGTCGCCGCCGAGCTTCGCAAAACCGGGCTGATCGTTCCCTGTGCCGATGATCAGAAAGTCCGAGTTGGCGCCCGCGTGCAAAGCATCGGGCCCGTCGACGGTCACTCGCAACGCTGGAAAACCGGTCTGACGGCCGAAGTGGCCCATCAGCGTGACGAAGGCTTCAATCTCCTGAGCCAGGGGTTCATGGGGAAGCACGACCTTGGTCTCGCCCAGGTCTGCATAGCGCGTGAATGGGTAGCCGGCGTTCGCGAACAGCTCAAGATTGGGCAGCGGTGTGTAGTGCGGATAGCCGCTCAGGTCAATATACGAATCGCGCAGGATAGCGCCCTGCATGTTGATGGGAGTTGTATCCTGGCAGCCCCCTTTTTTCAGCAGCTGGAATGTGAAGTCGAACGAGAGTGAATTCGAGAAGGGACGCAGATTGACCACCGGCACTGAGACTTCTGTTTCCATCTTGCGCGACGCCTCCTGCCCGGGAAGCAACGGAAGCGAGCCGAGAAAGGCATCGTTGACGCGCACCTGCATGCTCGAGATGGGACCAATGGGAATCGAGTTGTAGCGATACACGAGATGGAGAACGGCGTTGGGCCTGTCGTCGTAAAAAATGTCGGGTGGAATACGGAAATAAACGTTGAGCGGCGCAGTCCCATCGCCCTGCAACTGGTCGGACGAGGCGTAATCCCACAGGGCAATTTTCTGGTCAGTGCGCGCCCAGCGCGGCGCGCCATCGGCCGGCTGCCGTTCCGGAAGCTTGAACGCATCGATCCCGGTTTGCGCCCCGGCAAGCATGTCGCTGTGCAGAGCCACGGCCTGGGCTGCAATTACCAGTTGGTCAGGGGTACCGCCGGCCACGATCAGCAACTTGCTGTACGGATCGGACGGATTGGTGCGCATGGCCACCGTGGGTCCATTCACGGTGGGCAGCCCGAGGCTAGCGGGCAGGCTCGAAGCGTTTTCGGCGATGACAATGGCGTTGCCAGCGGGGATGGCGCCGATGTGCACTGGGAAACGCACGGCGCGGTTCTCAGAGATCATGCCGAAATAGCTGGTGATAATGCCCGCAGCCTGGATCGCCTTATAGGAAGGCTGCGCGGCAAAGACGATGGGCACGCTGGGCGGCTGGATGACAGCGGGATCGAGAAACGGCTGCGGCAACTGCTTCAGGTCGTCGGCCAAAGGAAGCAGGTCGCCACGAATGTCGAGGAACGTGTTGCGGTGAACCCGCGCCCACAGCGTGGTATTGGCCGGGTCTTCGCACACCATCGTATAGTGCCCGATGAACTCGAGAGTGAGGGTGTTGTTGTGCACCAGCAGATCGGTTGGAATGTCGAAATCCGCCTCCGCGTCGCGGCTATCGGAGCCGCCCACCTGTCCGGGCGTGGGCTGGATAGTGGCAAACAGCGTTCCGTTCAGAATGAGCTTGATGTGCGACAACTGCGGAAGCAGGCTCGGAGAAAAAGCGTAGTAGACGTGAATCTTTGCCGTGCGCACGACATGAGTTTCAGGCAGCGTGAAATAGATGCTGTGCAGGCTGTCGATGCCGTGCATCTCGATCTGCGGCGAACTGGCGTCATTGAGAGTAAATGTGTCCTGATAGTGGCCCGGAGTAATTGCCGCATTCTGCGCGGCTCCCGCGGGATTTAGCGGGGCTGGCGCCGACTGCCCATACATCCACTGCGCGCCGCCCAACACCAGTGCCGCGAGCAGAAGGAGCACTGAAGTGCGGGCAATCGATAGCGTATTCGAAGGCCTGTCCCCCTTGTTCCGGTCTGTAAACAAGGCGCGGAACGTCTGTGCCAGCCCGTGCATGGAGATCTGGAAGATCCGGCCCAGGCTGTTGAGCACATTGTCGCTCTCGCGCGATTCGCCCCAGCCCAGCCATGAATCCGCTCGTGAATAAAGCACCATGGTCAATACTTCCTCTTCGGCGATCGAAAGACCTTCAAAATGTACCCGCAATATGTCTCCTTCAGAGGCGACAACGGAGGCGGGCATTTCAGTGGCGGCGGCGGGCGCTGGGAAGGCCAGGCGGACCCTGGATTGCGGGTTCAGCTGCAACGGTTCCTTGAACCGGATGCTACTGCCACCCGGCGACAGGTTGACCGTCTCCCCGGCAAACGAGGCGCCGTCAGCCAGCCGCGCCACAACGGGCGAAACCACATTGATGCGCACCGTGGTGCGCACCTGCCTCAGTTCGCGCGCCACCGCCGTGCATACACCCAGAATGATGATGTTGAAGATGCACCAGATCACGTTCATCAGCACCGTGCCCGGCCGCTCCCGATCCCAGATGAGGAAGCGCGGAATGGCTACCAGCAGGCCAGCGATGTTGAACAACAGCATGATAAGAAACGGCTGCGCAATGCGCGTGTCGAAGAATGTGCGCTTGACCACGCCGCCTTTCGATGTCACGTTGAACTTGCCAAAGCGCGGGTTGATGAGCGCCATCATCGTAGGCAGCAAAATATAGGGCGACAGAACGGTCTCGTAGATCTCGTTCCAGAACGAGTGCCGGTGTTCACCCTGGATCCGCGAATTGGTCACGTTTGAAAGCGTGAGGTGAGGCAACGCGTAGGCAAGGATCGCCGCCCAGTATCCGGGGATGTTGGTGTGATTCAGCAGCAGGTAGATCAACGGCGCGGTCAGGAAGATCAGCCGCGGCACCGCGTACAGAAAGTGGCACATGGCGTTGAAGTAGCACAGCCGCTGCGCAAACGTGAGGCCCGGCGCAAAAAGGGGATTGTCGGTGCGCAGGATCTGGATCATGCCCCGGGCCCATCGGATGCGCTGGCCCACATGCGCTGAAAGCCGCTCGGTAGCCAGCCCCGCCGCCTGGGGAATGTTGATGTACGCCGTGCCCCACCCGTTCATCTGCATGCGCAGTGAGGTATGCGCGTCCTCGGTCACGGTCTCCACCGCGATGCCGCCGATGTCGTCAAGGGCGGCACGGCGCAGCACCGCACAGGAGCCGCAGAAGAACGACGCGTTCCAGAAGTCGTTGCCGTCCTGCACTACGCCGTAAAATAGCTCGCCTTCATTGGGAATGACGCGAAACTGTTCGAGGTTGCGCTCGAAAGGGTCGGGCGAATAAAAGTGATGGGGCGTCTGCAGCATCGCCAGCTTGGGATCGCGCACAAACCAGCCCACGGTCATCTGCAGAAAGCTGCGCGTGGGCACGTGGTCGCAGTCGAAGATGGCCACCAGCGGCGAAGTTAGGGTCTTGAGCGCGGTGTTGATGTTGCCCGCCTTGGCGTGGGCGTTGTCAGCGCGGGTTTTATAGCCGATCCCGGCCTCGAATGCGAAGCGCTCAAACTCCTTGCGGCGGCCGTCGTCAAGAATGTAGACGTGCAGCTTGTCTGCCGGCCAATCCATGTTCAACGCGCCCAGCGCCGTGTAGCGCACCACATCCAGCGGCTCGTTGTAAGTGGGAATCAGAACGTCGATGTGCGGCCATTCCTCGGTATTCTCAGGCAGTGAAACCGGCGCGCGGCGCAACGGCCAGATGGTCTGGAAGTAGCCCAGAAAAAGAATCATGAAGGCGTAAGCTTCGGCCCCCAGCAGGCAGAGGATGAAAAATACGTCGAGAGCGCCCCAATGGGTGGACGGGTCCCGAAAGAACTGGACCACCTGCATCACGCGCCAGTACCCGTACCGGAAGGTACAGAACATCGACATCATCATGAGGGTGAGCGTGACCAGGTAGGAATCGGAACTTGAAGCCATGGCCAGGGCCATCAGCAGGCTGATCGTGCCCAGGACCGCCTGCTGCGGCCAGGTGAGCGGAAGAATGGCGAGGAAACAGAATGCCGCCGCAGCGGCCAGCAGGAAGATGAAGCGGAAGAGGCGGGTAAAGAAATTTTCCCCTGCCCCGATGTCCTGCCAAAGGCCCGATGCCGTCATCTCTCGCTCCAGCGGACTCCACGATAACTGCTGCTCGCGGATGCGGATTGCGTCTTGACCCATCCGGCAAGGGTTCCAAAATCCTCAGCTACGGTGGAGCTTGGTGCGTAGTCCATCACCGTCATGCCCTCGGCCAGCGCCTCGCTCACCGCCGGAGAGCGGCGCACCACGAACGGCAGCAGCCGGTCGCCCAATTGCTCGCGCAGCACCTCGCGAATATCAAGGTGCAGCGGAAGCGACGGGTCAAACTGATTGAGCACGTAATAGGGCATGGCCGGCTTCATGGCGGGGTTGGGATTGTGCTGGAAGAAGCTGTCGATGGAGCTGACGCTCACCACCGAATTCATGTCGGGCACCATGGGGACCAGCACCAGCGGGGCCATCTTCAGTACGCGGCGGGTGGTGGCGCCGGAGGCCGTGGCCAGGTCAACAATCACCCGGCTTACGCCTCGTGAATACTTGCCGATCTCGGCGCACAGGGCTTCCTGGTTGCTCGATTCAGCCCCCAGCCCGTCCGGATCGATGGTCACCATCTGGATGGGTGCATCCGTGCTGGTTCCGGGAGGGCTGAAGGTTCTCAACTGGCCGGGGCGCTGATCGTGCGCGCCAAAGAAGAACGGCAGCAGTCCGTAGGCCGCCGTATCCACCAGCAAAATCCGTTCGCCTCGCGAGGAAAGCGCTCGTCCCATGGTGGCCGCCAGGCTGGTTTTGCCCACGCCGCCGGCCAATGAGAAGAGGGCCAAAACCGGGGCGCGCGCCGGAGCCGGAGCGGGAGCTTCTTGAGCAGCGCCCTGCGTATCAAAGACGCCGCGAAGCGCATACCAGCGTGAGGTAAGCCGGTCGCGGGAGCCTTGCAGGGTATCTTCGGGCGCATGCGGCACGGCAGGTTGAGCAGGAAAGTCGGGCCGATCGGGCGTGAGCCAGGCAGGACGCTCGACGGGCTCCTGCGCCTCGGGCTGCGGCCAGCTCTGCGCCCAGGGCTGAGTGCGGGCCGTTTCGCGCGTTTCGTAACTCTCCTCGCGAAGCGGAGGCTGCGGCGGCTGGCTCGCGGCCGGCCTTTGTTGCGGCGCATGCGTGTAAGCCGGGTAATCGTACTGCGATGCCGGGACGGACGTGCCTTCGGGATGAGGAGCCAGAAAAGCCGGAAATGGCGCAGCCTGCGCTGGTTGCCATGCAGCCGGCGGTGCGGCCTGGGCCCGTTGCGCGGCCCATTGTGCCGCAAGCGCCTCGCGCGCTGCCTCGGCCTGCAGCGCTGCCTCGTGGACGGCACGCTCCGATTCCTGACGGGCTGCAAGTTCGGCTGCCTGTGCGGCTGCCTGCTTCGCGGCATGCTCGGCGGCCAATCGCGCTTGTTCCTGCTGTGCGGCGTGCTCGGCGGCCAATCGCGCCCATTCCTGTTGCGCGGCCTGCTCGGCAGCCAGCCTTGCCTGTTCCCGCTGCGCGGCCTGCTCGGCAGCCAGCCTTGCCTGTTCCCGCTGCGCGGCCTGTTCAGCGGCTTTACGCGCGGCATATTGCGCGATCAGTTCGGCCTGCCGGGACTCCTCTGCGGCACGTGCTGTTTCGGCCAGCCGCTGCACCTCCGCGGCGCGGTCGGCTTCTGTGCGGTGATCGATGTGTGAGAGGTCGGCCAGGGACGGCTGGAAGCCAGATTGGGCCGCATGCGATTGCTCGGCTTGAAAGGTCTGAGGCGGAAACGGCTGCGACTGAAAGGTCTGCGACTCGCCCGGTTCGGGCTGAAACGGGTGAGGATCAAAGGTCTGAGGCTGGGACTGGGTCGCGGCAGACTGCTCGGCTTCCAGCGCCTGCTGCACGCGCAGCCTGACCTGCTCCCGCGTCTGTGCCCGCGATGCGGAAAAGTCACGGTATTTTGCGCCGTGCAGATTGGCCCAGGAATAAAGCGTCGCTACATCGTCAGGCGTCTCATTCTGGTCGTACGGCGGTCTACGATCAGTCATACGTCACCCCGGTACCTTCCGCGCCTTTCCTGTGTCCCTCGCCGGATCGATCTACGAATGTGTATCTAAGTAGTGGAAGGCCCAGACGGACTTCAAAAAAATCGGAGGATATCCTCAACAGGAATCGTAGTCGCTCGCTGTTGACAGAACAATAACACTTGCACGGTTGGGCCTCTAACACTTTCCCGTCATGGGAATGGGCAGAAACGTCCCATTTTGTGCGCGTTGCGCGATTCCATCCCCTGCCGGTAATTGCGTTTGAAAGCGATTTGATTACCATGGTACTTTCGTGTGAGAGTACCCCGCTAGAGCCCAAATCCAGCCTTTCAAGCTCTTTCCGCCCACCATTCCCCTGGCAGAGTCCCGATTTCCGCATGAAGGACGCCCGCAAGCGGAGTCTTAGGGCGAATCCTATTCCCTGCCACACCCGTAAGCAGCAGAGCCACACTCGCGAGCGGCAAGGCGGGGCCTGTGTTAGCTTTGAAGAAGCGGCCTTGAACGAGCTCGTAGCTCAGTTGGTAGAGCAACGCCCTTTTAAGGCGTGGGTCGTGCGTTCGAGCCGCACCGAGCTCACCATTCTTTCTGATGGTTCAGCCGCTTTCCCAAAGTAAACTCCCGCCTCGAGTCCACCCGCGATTCTTGTTGCACCGATGCTGCCGGCTTGAAGAAAAATGCCGTCAGCATTTGGCGACTCACCGAGAAATTAAGACACAAACGGCTACAATTCATGCCGAGGTACCAGGAAATGGCTCGCTTCCGTTGGCCTCACCGAACCACCGCAGCGCTCGCCATTTTTGCGGCTGTAAATTTCTTCGGCATCTCTGCGGCGATCCATCTACTCGCTCCCAAGGATTTTCGATCGGCGACCACCTCGTTGTACGCCAGGGAATTCCTGCTTGGACAGGCTGAGGACGATTCATGGACACCTATGCAGTCTGCCTTGGACCAAATGAGCAGCGATCGAGGCAAGCCTCTCTATCAGGCCATTTTTTTTGCGCAAAAGATCAAATTCCAGTACCCTCCTTCAAGCCTGCTTGCACTCGACCTGATGGACCATCTGTCCGGCGACTCAATATCCATCGACACACTCAACAGGGTCTCCTGGATCTCGATCTTTCTTCTCGCTGCCATCGTGCCGGCTACGTATCTGCTGGCGTTGCGAAAGTTCGATGCGGCGATGCCGAGCCAGCCCGGAACCCTTGATCTGGCGCTGCAGGCTGGCCTGCTCAGCATGATGACTTTCACTTTTTATCCAGTGACGCAGGGATTTGTTCTCGGCAACATTCAAACCTGGCTTACGTTTCTTTTCGCGGCGTCAGTCCTCGCCTGGGTATGCGGGTATGAGACTGTAGCCGGCATCTTGATTGGGCTGATTGTGGCCTTCAAACCACAATTGGTGCTCTTGCTGGTCTGGGCGCTGCTTCGCGGCAGGCGTCGATTCCTGATTGGGTGCGCCGCGACCATCGCGGCGGTTGAAGCCATCTCGGTCTACCAATACGGCCTCAAGAACCAGCTCGATTATCTTTCGGTATTGTCTTTTCTGTCCGCTCACGGCGAGTCGTTTTATGCGAATCAATCCATGAACGGGTTGCTGGCCCGCATGCTTCACATCGGCAACAATACTGAATGGCTGGAACACGACTTCCCACCCTTCAATCCACTGGTCTACTGGGGAACAATCCTCACCTCTGCACTGATGATTGGTTTCGCCCTTTTTGCGGGCCGGACGAAGACCGATGAGAAGTCGCTCCTCATCAGCTACCTTTCCGCTGCCCTGCTCATCACCATGGCGTCGCCGATTGCCTGGGAGCACCATTACGGGATTATGGTTTCAATCTATGCCTGCGTTCTTGCGCTTCTCATGGGCTCCTGGCCTCGCAGGCGAGGTCTGATCCTTGTGGCCATTTCCTATATGCTGGCGAGCAATATCTTCATGTTCACAAACCTGGCCGCAGGCTCGATTTGGAATTTCATTCAGAGTTATCTGCTCGCAGCGGCAGCTTTGCTGGTCTTCATCCTGTATCGGTACGCTGCGGTGGCAGCGAATCGCCCGGCCACTGCCAAGTGACCGTTTCGACTAGAGCACACCCGCGGGAAAACCAAGCTCTGGGACATTGAGAGTGTTGGCCCGCGCAGCAGGCTCTGTGCGTGCATCGATTGCGAACGCGAAGGCTCAGGAATCAGGGTATATTGGTTTGATCCCCGCATAGAAAGGCCAGATCGCGCCGTGGTTAAGAAGCCCTTTGCAGCCGCGCTGTATTACCGGGCGTGTTTGTTTGCGCTTTTCTTCGTGGCCGCATCCGTCTCCTTCAACGGCTATTACGACAAATGGCATTTCAGCGAGGACGGCGTCGCTGGCGAAAACGATCGATTCCAGTTTGAAATGATGGTCGACGGAACAGCATACCGGCCCTTCGTTTACCGGCAAATGATCCCCACTGCCGCAAACGCCATCGACCGGGCCGTGCCGCAATCATTCAAGACCTGGTTGTATAACTACCAGGGCGGCGGTCCGCAGGCGCACATCGAAGCGCTGTTCGAATCCCCGACGGCCGAGAACCCCGTCTATTTCTTCCGTTATGTGATCGTCTATAGCGCCACCTTTCTTTTCGCGCTGCTCGCGATCTACGCTATGTATCTCGTCTGCCAGACGCTGGACCTTCCGCCCCCTGCGACGGTTTTTGCCCCGGTGCTTGTCATCCTGCTCGTTCCTTATATCGAAAGCGGTGGCGGCTTCTTCTACGACTTTCCGGAGCTCGCATTCCTTGCCCTGACCGTCTGGGTCGCGCTCAGGTTCCGATGGTGGTGGGCGATTCCGATCGCCGCACTCGGCGCCTGGAACAAAGAGTCGTTCCTCTTTTTCCTGCCCGCGCTCTATCCCTTCTTCAGGCAGCGGAGTTCCCGCCTTGGCGCCTGGCTGGCCATTTCAGTCCTTGGTCTCGTGTGCCTCGCGGTCTACTATCCCATCCATCTCCGCTTCGCGCACAATCCCGGAGAGGCGTTGGAGGTGCACTGGCGCGATCAACTGAATTATTTTATGCATGTTCGCGATTTCTTTCTGGGAACGGAGATGACGTACGGGGTGCCGATGCTGAAGGCATTTACCCTTGCTCCTTTGGCCCTTCTCGCGTGGACGGTGCGGCGCAATTGGCAGAGTCTGCCCGGTGTGATCCAGCGTCACTCGCAAATTGCGGCTGCCATCAACATTCCGCTCTATCTGCTCTTTTGCTCGCCGGGCGAGCTGCGCGACCTAAGTATGCTTTACATCTTTTTTCTTGTTGTGCTCGCGACAGCTCTCAACAAATGGATTGGCAAAGCAGGCGGAGCGGGCACACAGGTGCTTTGACCTTGCGCCCAGTTCCTCCCCAATCCCCTCTTCGAGTGCCTAGAGTCCTTCACGCCCGTCATCGCGATGAGCGATGTTCAGCACTCCAAGCCTTTTTGTCAGATTCTCGTCACTGAAAATCTCCACGGATTCGATCAGTGGCGCCAGGTAAGATCGGTTGCCCAGCATCTCCTGCTTTCTGGTAACCAAGTAGACCACTTTCATCGTGACGCCCCGGTCAGGCCGGGTCCGGACGAGGTCGCTGCCCTCGCCCTCCGACATGGGGAGCGACCAGTAAATGCTTGACAGATTCACCGGCTTTCCGGCAACAAAAGGATTCACCCCGACACCAAAGCTGCCCGAGAAATCGCCGAAATAAGCAAGGCCGCCTTGCCCTCGGTCTAGTTCAAGCGGGAATGCGCGTTCCGAGAAGGAGTACGCTCCAAGCCTCACTGGACAGACAAAGGTGAATCGTTGCTTGAAGTCTATTTTCTCCACCTCAGCCAACAGCTTTGTTCGGACCGTGGCGCGATAGCGCGCATGCTCAAACTCGTCATTGATCGCCGGCAATGAATTGCCGCCTTCAAAGTCCCTGGCGTAATCTTCGACAAATGATTCAGGATGGCCCGAGATCGCGACTCTGTAGTAAAAGGCCGTCTCCTCGCTCATCGGATGCAGGGCGGCCCCCTGAAGATTGGAGGACACAGCCAGACCGGGGGACACCACATTCGCCGATGCCTGCTCGTAAATCGGCCTCTGCATCTGCTGCATTGCCGGTGCAAACCCCGCCCCGAGAGCGAGACTCATGATCTTGACTGCTAACTTTTTCACCTGGAGGCCCCGTGGATCTTCGCTTCGCTCCTGTTCCATCGAGAACGCATCCTGCAAACGAAAGGGGCACTCTGGCCTCTTGAAACCAGTCGCTCACGATGGAATTGGATTTGGTTGAAGAACTTTCTGGGGCCAAGGCGCAATGGAACTCAATTAAATAAAAAGATGCCGCATCTCCATCGCCGTTGCCAGGCCATTTTGACGCAATCTACGTTTGGCTATTTCTGCTTGCCTGAATCATTAACAATTTCTAAGAGGCACGCTGTGACCGCTAGCACAACCATTTTCCACAAATCCATCAATGGACCGCGGCACTGCAACCGCCCAACCCAACTCCAGCCCGACTAAAATACGCCGACGAGTTTTTCCAGATCCACGTAGCGAGGATCGGCCCGGATCTCGTCGAAGAATGGATCGTATTTCAGGTAGATGATCTGACCCTCGTGCGCATCGGCCGACCGGCGAAGCTGGTCGATGGCGTTTTCCTTGTCGTGGAGAAGCGCGTATGTGATGGCTGCTTGATAAAACGGCGCGTGCATCGCGGCCATTTTTCTCAGCAGGCTCAGCGCCTGTGCCTTGTCATTCGAGCAGGCTGCTGCAAAAGCGCGGGTGGCCTGGGTGGCCGGTATGGTTGGGTAGGTTTTTTCGAGCCAGTCAGCTTCAGCGCGTGCGGTCGCGCAGTTGTGCTGCTGGACGGCCGCGACGACGCTGAGCGCATGTGCTCCAAGGAAGCTGGGTGAAATCTGCAGCATCTGGTGCAGAGCTTTCTTTTCGCCGGTCACATCGCGCTCAAAATTGAAGGCAAAAAAATCGTCGAAGGGCGGAGTCTCCGAGAGTGGATCCTGCTCGGCGGCCAGGCGGATTTGCTCATGAGCCTCATGGAAGCGCCCATGCGCGGCCAAGGCCCAGCCATAGCGCCCGCGTGTTTCAGCGCTGGCTCCCAAGTCGAGGGCGCGCCGGAACTCTGCTTCTGACTTGGGCCAGTTCCAGTCCCACATGCATTCGATATGCGCAAGCAGCCCGTGTGCCTCACCCAGGTTCGGGTCCAGCTCGATTGCTTTTTGTGCGGCTTGTCGCACCCTCGGCCTGATCTCGTCGTTGGTCTCCACGGTCAGCGACGACGACGCCAGTTCCGCGTAACCCATGGCAAGATAAGCGCGCGCAAACGAGGGATCGACAGCGATGGCCTGGTTGAACAACTGAACGGCCTTTTCAAGCGACTGCGGCGTGCGCAGGTTGTACTGGTACTCGCCCTGCATGTAGAGGTCGTGAGCCTGCGGGCTGCTGGTCTCCGCATGAATCACGGGCGGTGTGCCGCCACGCAACTGGCGAATGGCATCGGTGATCGATGTGGCCACTTCCTCCTGCACCGCAAGCAGATCCTTGTCCTGCGATTCGTAGGACTTCGACCAAAGGTGATAGCCGTCCGCGGTGCGATTCAGTTGGGCCGTAATGCGAACGTGGTCGCCCTGCCGCGTGAAGCTGCCTTCCAGCACGGTATCCACGCTCAGTTGCTGGCCGATCTGCCGCACGTCCTCGCCTTTGCCCTTGAAGGCGAATGCCGAGGTGCGGGCAACCACGCGCAGATCGTGCCATTGCGCAAGATCGTTGGTCAGCTCCTCCGTCATGCCGTCGGCAATGTAGTCGTCCTGGTGGTTGGGCGAGTAGTCCTCAAACGGCAGCACAACAATCGCGCTGATGGCCTGCCTGGGCAGAAGGTGGGCCGCGTGCTCCCGCCACAGCATATATCCGGTAAGCGCCATTGCGACGAGGGCAGTCACGACGAGAACGGCTCCATAACGCGAGACCCGGCGCGCCGGCTTCGCTTTGATCTCAACCAGCCGCGGCGTGGCCACGGATTCTGCAACTGAGGTTGGGTCGCGAAAATCAAAGTTCGCGACATAGCTGCGCGGCGGAAAGTCAATGGCGATCGTGTCGCGTCGGCCTTCATCCGCGTAGTAATCCTTGAGCCGCTGCCGTAGGCGGCTGAATTCGGTGCGTACCAATGACTCGATGCGCGGATCGAACGACGAGGGCTTGCGGAAAACATCGAGTCCAATGGCGTACTCGTTGATCTTGTCGGCGTCCCCGGCAAGGGTGTGCTGCACCAGGTAATCCAGCAGTTGGCCGCGCCGGCTCGCTGCGGAAAAATGTTGGGTGAGCAGCAGCTTTGCAAGGTACGCGCGGACCTCCCGTGAACGCGAATCGGGGACGTGTTGGGAGTCCTGGCTTTCGATGATGCCCGGCATCTTGAGCCTCTTCCGCGGATGTGGATTGATCGTAACATGCGCGGAAGTGTGCTTGAAATGCCGGATTGAGTGAGCTTGCGGCGGCATGAATCGAGGTTCGCTTGAAGGTGGCGGGGACGCGACGCGAGTCGAAATAGAGAGGGCCCTCGTGGGCGGCGAAAGCCCCCATTCTCGAATCGCTTTGGCGTGTCCCCATGCATTACTTCTTGTTCTGGTGGAAGGCGAAGTAGAAGCCGAGACCGACCGCAGCAGCTCCCGGGGCCATAAACATGGTGCCGAGGGTATCCCTGCCAGAAGTGTTCGTGGTTTTGATGGAGTAAACAAGGGCGCCCAAGACCACAGCGGCTGCGCCTACGCCGGAGAGGACGAGCCATCCAGGGTGAGGGATCTTCTTGTTGCTGGCCGACTGCGTGGATTGAAGAGACTGACCGTCCTGGGCCGCCTCGCTGATCATTGGGTCGAATTTGGGCGCGGCGTTCAGGCTGGCCGACTCGTTTGCCTCGGGTGCGTCAGGAAGCTGCGCGTCAGGCTGCTTGTTGAGTTCCAGCAGATTGACCGGCGCCGTGAAGGCGGGTTTGATGCTGGTCTTCGCCGACAGGTCAGTGGCGGAAACCGCACCTGCATTCGACTGGTTAAAAGGTTCGGATGATCCGTTCAGGCCCGTCATGGCAAATCCCTGCGTGGCCATTAATCCAGTGAGCATGCCAATCAGGGCGCCACGGCCGAGGCCGTGAAGCTTCTTGCGCGTTGTGTACCGTTGGTTCATTGTTTCCTCCGGGAAAATGAATTTGACGGCAGCCCAATGTGGACAAACTGGATTCTGGGGGATGCTCTCGGCCAAACCTGACCGCCGTGTGAAGCGAGATTCGCTCCGACGGCCGAGCGTGCGGTAGTCACAACACGCCACTGTAACGTCACAGATTTTCTAAGTGATTGATCAAAAAAGGATTGTGTGAATTGCTCTTTTGGCCTGCGAGGACGAAGGGGGCGAATAAACACGCCTGCAAGCAACCCTTGTAACAGGATTTCGCCGGTTTGCCATGGCAATTTCCCGACACATTACGGTTCAGTGTCCCGTGAATTCTTGATTTCAGCCCAGCTCCTGATGCCGGGTACCCTGTCCATTCGCCATCTTCTCGACACATGGATGGGATACGAAGAACTCACTCCTACGCTTGCATCGGATCACGCACCTGCTCAATCCACCGGAAACAGAAGTTCCGTGATGAGCTCAGCCTCCGGCGTCGTCCTCGGATCATTTACATAATTCTCGATGTTGAAGCCGTCGCGCACTTGAAGCTTCTGCTCGGCCACCATCGCAAATGCCCTGCCGCAGGCTTGGGGAAGTTGCGCATAGGAGCCCGTCAGAACATAGCGCGCATATTTGCCCCCGGAGAACTTCTCATAATGAAACCCCTCCGGCAGGTCAACCGGAACGTCGGCGAGGGCGAATCCTGCACGGTACAACTGCGGCCCCACTTTGTAGAGGCTCATATATCCCTTGATCTTGTTTCTTTCGCCCAGCGCCCGCACCAGCGAGTGAGCGGTCTGCCAGGCTTTCTGTGCATTTTGCTGGAAGGGCCCGGTCGCCTCTACAAAAACATAGTGCGTCTCGGGCCATTCAATGAACTCGGGTTTCTCTGTAAGATTCATGCCATCTCTTTCTGTGCCTGCAAAAATGTTGTATCGAAATCGGACCAGCGGTGAAGCGCGCTAGCCTTCGCTCCAGCTTTGGCCGGGATCTTCGAGAGCGGGTAGCCCGGGCCCGTGCTCCATCAATTGATCTGTGAACCTCTGACTGTAGGCGTCCAGCAAATGCTTCACACGCAGCGGCCTTTCGGAGTGTACGATCACCCCGGCCTGGTGCGGCTTCTTGATGCGCGCAATTATTTCCGCATCGTCGAATCCATCGGTGTGCGGTTCGCCCGCAAGGGAGAGGCACTGCACAAGTCCCGCATAGCTCTCAAAGGCTTCAGGAAGGGTATACGGCTGGCCACGCAGGTCGGCCACTTCAAGCCGCGCCCACTCCCGCATCAGGCTGATGCCGCTGGCCGCTTTCACCACATCAGGGATCAACGAATTGCCGATGTTTGCCGAAACCTCTAGGAAGTAGTAACGGCCATCGGCGTGCGAACGCACAAATTCAGCATGGGTAAGGCCCCGCACCATGCCCAGCATGGGCGCAACGCCGCGATTCATTGCGGTCAATTCCTTCCAGTCGAGGCTGGCGCGGTCAACTGTCTGGATGGCGAAGATGCCGCCGATCTGCATCAGATTCATGGGCGGGCGTCCGTATTGATGAACAGCCGAGAATTTGACTTCACGCTCGCTCACGATCGAGTCCACGTGGAACAGGTCGCCAGCCACAAATTCGTCGAGGATGTGATGGCTCTGCAGGTCGCCCAGATCGTCAAGAACCCGCCAGAGTTGCTCCTGATCGTCGATTCTGCGAATTCCCACGGCCGAGGCTTCAGCGCGGGGCCTCAGCAGCCAGGGTGGCCGCACGCGGCGCATATAATCGCGCAGTTCGTCGTAGTTCAACACGCGACAGAATTCCGGAACCGGATAGCCGAAGGCCCGCGCGATGACCCGCATGGCCAGCTTGTCGCGATAGCAGCCGGCGGTGGTGGTGCCCATGCCGGGTATTCTCATGTGCTCCCTGAGCTGCGCCGCCGTCTCCAGGTCATATTCGTCCAGCGCCACAATCCGGTCGTAGCTCTTGCTTCGAGCCATCCACGAAACTGTGTTGAGAATCTGCTCGCGATTCAAGCCGGACGGCATCGTGGTCAGGGCCTCGAGCACGTCCCGCGGCCAGTCGGCGTCGCGGAGCCGCTCCAGGGTCAGAAGGTTGGGCCTAACCCCCATCTCGGCGCACTGGCGCAGAAATTCCTGGCCTTTCTCTTCGCTGGCTATACAGAGAATTCGCTCGATTGATTCCGGCATTGGCCCCTCGCTCTCAACGGCAGCCATCGGTTGCCCCCGGTTCATCCTCCGGTCCAGACCCCGGTTCATCCAGCGCAAAATGCTCTTTGGCTTGGACTACCGTGCGAGGATAGTTCTACCATAGAAGTGCAGGCCCATTTGAGCCTGTCCCCCAACCGGCCCATTTACACCCATTACACCAAGGAAGTTTTCCCAATGCTGTCGGCAGATGCAATCGTCGAAGTCCAAGACGAAAAGACACGTATATGGCACCATCAGACGCCCACGCCCGAGGAGCAACTGCACAACGAGCCAGCAACCGGTGTGACGTTTGACCTGGCGGAGAGTTGGCTTCCTGCGGTTGTTCGTCAGCACCGTGCCAATTTTGAGCTCTGGCACATCGAAGATGAGGCCAGGGCGCCCGGCGTCACGGACGCAGAACTGGCGGCAGTGAAACGGCGCATCGACTGGACAAACCAGCGGCGCAACGATCTGGCCGAAGAACTGGACCGCGCCCTGCTGGACTGGCTTGAATCCCGCGGCCTGCCCAACGCGCAGGCTCCCATGAACTCAGAGTCGCCCGGCCTGATCGTCGATCGCCTTTCCATTCTTTCGCTCAAGATCTACCACACGCGCGAGGAGGCGGATCGGGAATACGCTCCTGAGGGTCATGCTGCCCGCAACCGCAACCGTCTCACCATCCTTGAAAGTCAGCGTGCCGATCTGGCCGGGTGCCTCGACGATCTTTGGCACGAAACCCTGAACTGTTCCCGGCAATTCAAGGCCTATCGCCAGTTAAAGATGTACAACGACCCAACGCTGAATCCGTCGATTTACAGCAAAATGCTGAAGGAACCGGAGAGTTGAAGAACTCCTGTTCACACTCCCCCATTGACGTCTTACGGGGTAATGCGTATAAAAGGTGCCTGAGCAGCGTATTTCCCGCACGCGGGCTTTTGGGCCGGCAGCATCGGCTGATTCGGGCGTAAAGGACGACGCGCTCCAGGCAAAATCATGACGCAAGAGGCCCGATCTGCGGCTCCCAGCCGCAAAAAAACTCCCCCCGTTGCCGCAAGGTCAGACGGCCACTCCAGCACGACCACGGGACCCGCATTCCAGCAATACCAGGCCGCAGTGCAGTTGCTGCAGCAGGGCAAATTCGAGCGCGCCATGGCGGCCTTTGAAAAGCTGCTGCCAACCGCGCCCATGGAAATCAAGGAACGCTGCAAGATGTATATGACCACCTGCCAGCGGCAACTTGATCGCCCCAGCCTGACCTTCGCTACGCCGGAGGAGCACTTCGACTACGCCGTGTCGCAATTGAATACAGGCTACTACGAGGAAGCACGGGAGCAATTCAACAGCATTCTGGCCGGCTATCCCGATGCAGATTACGCATTTTACGGGCTCGCGGTGCTTGAAGCTATCATGGGGCAGGCTCAGGAGTGCCTGGTCAGCCTTTCCCGCGCCATTGAGCTCAATCCGCGCAATCGCCTGCAGGCACGCGTGGACAATGATTTCCAGAGCATGGTCGATGACCCGCGCTTTACGGAATTGCTGTATCCTGAAGTTCCGTAAGGCTTGCATTGAATTCCGCAAACCCCCAGAACGGCAGCTCCCCTTCGCTGACCTCCTCCGGCCCTGACGCAGCCCCGCTCATCCAGCCCCTGCGCGTGGTCGCCATCGGAGGCGGCACGGGCCTTTCCACGCTCCTGCGCGGTCTGCGGCGCCACGTCCTGTCTCCCGGGCAAACCTCCATCGGCCCGGGAACCATCACCGACTTGGCCGCCGTGGTCACTGTGACCGACGACGGCGGCTCCTCAGGCCGGCTCCGCAAGGACTTCAACATGCTTCCCCCCGGCGACCTGCGCAACTGCATGGTCGCCCTCAGCGAAGAGGAAGCACTGCTGGCCCGCCTGTTCAACCACCGCTTCAAGGAAGGCGATGCCCTGAAGGGCCACAACTTCGGCAACCTCTTTGTGGCGGCTCTTACCGAGATCACGGGCGACTTTGCCCAGGCCGTTCAGTTGTCGTCAAAAATTCTGGCCACGCGCGGCCGCATCTATCCTGCCACCACGGTGAACACCACGCTGGTGGCGGAGATGGACGACGGCTCCTTTGTTCGTGGAGAAACCAACATCACCGCCAGCCACCGCCGCATTGTTGAGCTCACGCTCGATCCGCCCAATCCGGCGCCCTTGCCGGAGACCATGGAGGCGATTGAGCGAGCCAACCTGATCACCGTGGGACCGGGTTCTCTTTACACCTCGCTGATTACCAACCTCCTCGTCGAAGGCATTCCCGCGGCGCTGGCCAACGCCCGCGGACTCCGCGTCTTCATCTGCAACCTGATGACGCAGGCCAATGAAAGCCTCGACCTCACGGCCTCGGAACACATTGAGCGCATCTATGAGCACACGCGCGCGCCCATCTTCGACTGCGCTCTCATCAATACGGCTCCGTTTTCCCCCGAGACGCTGGCGCGCTATCAGGCCGAAGGCGCTTCGCCGATCGCCGCCGACATTGAGCGGGTCCAGGCGCTCGGCGTTCGCTGCATCGCCGGCAACTTCGCCAGCGAAGGCAGCGTCGTCCGTCACGAGGCCGGCCTGGTCACAGGCGCGCTCCTGGCGCTGGGCCGCACCGCCGTCTCCACCCTCGCTTGAGCATTTTCCCTTTCCCGCCGATTCCTTGCTGAGTTACAGTGAAAGCTCGCGCGGCTCACTGCCTGCGCAATCAAGGAGAGTTCTTTCATGCGCATGACATACCTTTCGATTGGAACGGGCCTTTGCCTTCTTGCCTCTACGCTTGTCGTTGATGCCCAGTCACAAAGAAAGCCCGGCTTGTACGAGGTAACCACCACCATGAATATGGGTGGCGCCAGTGCCCCCCAGATGCCGCAGTTGCCTCCGGGCGTGCAGCTTCCCCCGGGAATGACGATGCCGGGAGGTTCAATGGCCGCGCCGCGCACGATGCAGGTTTGCGTTACCCAGGCCATGATCGACAAGTATGGCGGTCCGTCGCCGGCTCCGCAGCGCGGCAACTGCCAGGTAACTGACGTTTCCATCAAGCCCAACGGGATGACCGCAAAAATCAACTGCACCGGACAAATCACCGGAACCGGCACCGTTGAAGCCACCTATACCGACGCGAACACCACCCAGAGCAAGATGCACATGAGCGGAACCATGCAGATGGGACAAAACTCGCACCCCATCGACATGACGGTGAATTCGACGTCGGTCTACAAGGGAGCCGACTGCGGTAGTGTGAAGCCCTTTACCATGCCGAATCAGCAGTAAGCCATCTCTCGGGCATCATTTCCGGTAGGTACCCCCTGTCTCGTCCGGCGCGGCAGATGAGACAGGGGAATGAACCAACTCCACCGCACGCATTTCTAATCCCTGTTGCCTGGTACCCGTTCTTCAACCGTCCGCTTCAGTTGCCCGCAGGCTGCGTAGATGTCGCGCCCGCGCGGCCTGCGCACGAAGGCTGCAATTCCTTCCGACCCAAGCACGACGCGGAAGGAATCCACAGCATCCGCCTGCGGCATCACATACTCTATGCCCGGCCCCGGATTCCAGGCAATCAGATTCACCTTGGCAGGCAGTCCGGTTCGGCGAACCAGCCTCGCAACCTCCCGCGCGTGCTCCAGACGGTCAGTCACCCCGCCCAGCAGAACGTATTCGAAGGTCACCCGCTCCCGAGGACGCAGTTTGACCTTGCGGACCGCATCCATCACGGCTTCGATGGGCCACTTGCGGTTGACCGGCATCACCTGGCTTCGGATCTTGTCGTTTGGGGCGTTGAGGCTGATGGCAAGTTTGGGCCGGACCTCTGGTGGCTCAAGCGCAAACTGCTCGATGCCCGGCACAATGCCTGAAGTCGACACCGTCATCCGCTGCGGACTCAGGCCCACCTCCTCCACCAGCAGTCGCACCGCCGCCATGAAGGGTTCATAGTTCAAGAATGGCTCGCCCATCCCCATGAAGACCAGGTTCACGCGCGCGCTGCCCACCTCCACCGCATGGCGTTCAAACACGGCAACTACCTGGCCGGCGATTTCACCTGCCGTCAGATTGCGCTGGAGCCCAAGTTTGGCGGTCAGGCAAAACTGGCAATTCACCGCGCAACCCACCTGGCTGGAGACGCAGATGGTGGCCCGCTTCCAGCCGGCATCCTTGTCCGTCGAGGGGGCTGTCGAGGCCTCGACGTCCATCTCGCTCCCGTCCCCTGCTTCGCCCTCATCGCCCTCGGGCATCCAGACCGTCTCCACCGTTTCCTGGCCCTCGCCTAACCCTCGGACGAGGTAGCGCTCCGTCCCATCCACTGAGCGAAACACCTGCGCAATCTCCGGCCGGCCGACCTGCCAGCCTTTGGATTCCAGTTGCACGCGAAGCGGCTTCGGCAGCGTCGTGATCTGACTGATTTCAGCAACTCGTTGACGATAAATCGCTTCAGCCAACTGCCGGCCACGCCATGCTGGCTCGCCAGCCTCAGTCATCACCGCAGCCAGCCCGTTTGCATCCAAGCCAAACAGAGGCTTCGCGCTGCCGCGTGCGGCTCCGCTCGTGTCTAATCGAACGAGTGCATCGGGCGCTTCCCTAACTGGATTATCCCGAACTCGTTTATCTGGAACTCGTTTATCTGGCGTTTCCGGGTTGATTTTTGGTTTCACAGCTCGGCTCAGCCTTGAGTATTTCACGCCCTCCAGCCGCCTGAGGGCCCGTTCACCGGATGGTGAGCTTCATCCGGCCACCAGCAGCGCCACCGCCATGAATGGTGGCCATCGACACCGTTTGCCCTACAATCGAAGAAGATTGGAAACGATGACGACTGAGAGAAACCTTCGCCGAACCGTACTGCCGAACGGCCTGATCGTGCTGACCGAGCGCATGGAATACCTGCACTCGGTTGCCATGGGCGTCTGGATCAAGTCCGGCTCCCGCTGTGAACCGGCAGAGACCAACGGCATCTCCCACTTTGTGGAGCACATGCTCTTCAAGGGAACCCGTTCCCGCTCCGCACAGCACATTGCCCGTGAAATGGATTCGATTGGCGGCAACCTCGACGCATTCACGGGCAAGGAGACCATCTGCTTCAACGTCAAGTCGCTTGCCGATCATGTGCCAATCGCCCTCG
Organism: uncultured Acidobacteriaceae bacterium; assembly: GCA_963765025.1. Lineage (GTDB taxonomy): Bacteria > Acidobacteriota > Terriglobia > Terriglobales > Acidobacteriaceae > Telmatobacter. The sequence continues at coordinate 73,827 of CAVXVM010000017.1, forward strand.
ATGTGCTGGCGGACCTAGTGCTGAATCCCGTCTTTGCGCCAACTGATATTGAACGCGAGCGCGGCGTCATCCTTGAAGAAATCAAGATCGACGAGGACAACCCCGACATCCTCGTGCAGGAGTTGTTCACGCAGAGCTTCTGGAAGGGCCATCCGCTGGGCTGGCCGATCCTGGGCACCACTGAGACCGTGGGCAAGCTCGATAAAGAGCAGTTGGTCAACTACCACGGCGACCGATTTCATGGCGGCAACATGGTTTTCTCCGCCGCTGGAAAGCTCGACCACGATCAATTCGTCGAGGCCGTGACCCAGAAGTTCTCAACCCTCGCCGCCGGCGCAACGCTCCACGAGCTATCGGCTCCCGAACCGAGCGCGCGTGTCGTCATGCGCAACAAAAAGTCTCTTGAGCAGGTGCAGATCTGCCTGGGCGTGCCGGCCCCGCCCATTACCGATGAGGATCGCTATGCCGCCCTCATCCTGAATACCGTGCTTGGCGGCGGCATGAGCTCGCGCCTCTTTCAGACCATTCGCGAGGAACGCGGCATGGCCTACTCCATCTACAGCGACCTCAGCCCCTACCGCGACACGGGGACGCTGTGCGTGTATGCGGGCACCTCGGCCGGCAAGGCCCTTGAAGTTGTGGACCTGATCCTCGCAGAGCTTCGCAACCTGAAAGAGACACCCCTCGCGCAGGAAGAACTCACCCGCGCCAAAGACCAGTTGAAAGGCAACCTGCTCTTGGGAATGGAGAGTTCAACCGCGCGCATGGCGAATTTGGCGCGTCAGGAGATGTACTTCCACAAGTTCTTCACCGTGGACGAGCTCATCGAGCGCATCGACGCCGTGGATGCGCTCATGGTCCAGGCGATGGCCAGGCGGCTCTTCGACCCATCGCACATCGCTGTAACCCTGCTAGGTCGCCTGAACGGAGTAAAACTCGACCGCAAGCGCCTCGTCTGCTGAAGAACAGTGGTCAGTGATCACTGATCAGTGGTCGGCCCGGGCTTTTACTGATCACTGACCACTGATCACTGACCACTGTTTTTCCGAGCGTTCCATTTCCCTTCCGCGTCTCTAACGTTGTAGCATTTTCTCGAATGGGCCGGGAGTCTCCGGTCTGCTCCACGAGGCACTGGAATCCCATGAATTGCAAGATGCTTGTTCGTTTTGCCCGCCGCGGTCTCCATCGCATCTCCCAGCCCCGCTCCGCTGACCGCCGCAACGGCTTCACGCTGATGGAACTTCTCATCGTCATCGCCATCATTCTCATCCTCATGCTCATGGCCATTCCCACCATCGGCAGTTTGACCAAAAAGGGCAATGAAACCTCGGCCATCAACTCCGTGCAGACCATCACCAAGGCCCAGATTCAATACCAGTCCACCTATCCGGCCAATGGATTTGCCTGCACCCTTCCTGCCCTGGCAGGCGATCCCGCCGCAGGGCCGCCGTCGCCCACATCCGCCCAGATCCTGCAGGGCGACCTTCCGTCCGGCTTCAAGTCCGGATACACATTTACGCTCACCTGCAACGACAAAGTCACCATCAACGGCACCGACCGCTCCAATGGCTACACCATCACCGCCGTTCCGCAAACCATAGGCAAGAGCGGCGATCGCGGCTTCTGCAGCGACCAGTTCGGCGTCATCAAGTACGACCCGGCGGGTGGCACCAACTGCACACAGAACCTGCAATGAGGGGCAGTCCACTCAGCAAGCGCGGCGGCGCGGGTCCGGCTGCCGCATTGGCCCTCTTGTGCGGGTTGTCTGTCGGACCTGTGCTTTCCGCCCAGGCGCCTTCGCCCACCGCGAGTGAAATGGCCGCGCGCGTAGACCGTCACTACAACCAGCTCACCTCGCTCAAGGCCGGGTTTACCGAGAACTATGAGGGCATGGGTGTTCGCAGAACCGAGAGCGGTACGCTGCTGTTGAAGAAACCTGGACGCATGAAATGGGACTATAGCTCGCCTGCTGGAAAGATCTTCCTCCTCGACGGCAAGTTCGCCTGGTTCTATACGCAAGGCGATGTTCGGGTGCAGCGCATTCCCGCAAAGGAGCTGGATGACCTTCGCTCGCCGCTCAGGTTTCTGCTGGGTCACACGGAGCTGGGAAAGGAAATGACCGGCCTGTCGCTGGCAAAATTACCGAACGGAGAGTACGCACTCACCGGCCAGCCTAAAGGACAGGAGAACCGCGTATCGCGACTCACACTCGCGGTTACCGCCGAAGGAACGATTACCGGAATCGAAATTGTCGAGCCCGACGGCGCGGATACCCGGTTCACTTTCAGTGGAGAGCAGCCGAACGCAGCCGTCAGCGCTGACAGCTTCAAGTTCACGCCTCCACCCGGCGTTCCAGTAGTGGACGCGCTGCCGCCGAGCTAACCGCGCTTGCCCTCTCCGCCCGCCGAAGACGAAAGTCATCGCGTCGCAGCAAATCGGATTTACTCTTGAGGCAAACAGGAGCATTCATGGCGCGTATAGCGATTGTGGGAGTGGGAGCCATCGGCGGGGCGCTCGCCGGCCTGCTTGAGACGGCCGGCCATCATCAAATCACGCTTTGCACGCGAAAACCGCTCAAGGCGCTCACAGTCCACACCCCCGAAGGCGAAGTGCAAGTCAAGGCGCGCAACGTCACCGATCCAAAGTCCGCAGAGGCAGTGGACTGGGTCATCGTCGCAACCAAGACCTATGACGCGGAAAGCGCTGCAGCGTGGCTTCCCGCGCTCTGCGCCAACCACGCGCCCGTCGCGATTGTGCAGAACGGTGTCGAGCATCGCGAGCGTTTCGCGCCCTACGTCAACCAGCGGCACCTGTTGCCCGTCGTCATTGACTGCCCCGTTGAACGCAAGCCCGACGGCATGGTCTACGTCCGCGGCGGCACGCTCATGAAGGTCGAAGAGGCGCCCCTCGGCCGCGAGTTCGCGGGCTTGTTTACTGGAACGACAGCGAAGGTGCAACTCGTCGACAACTTCGCCACCGCCGCATGGTGGAAACTTTGCATCAACTCGGTCGGCGCCCTCAATGCGCTCACGCTCAAGCCGACCGGCGTTTTATGGGGAGATGCAATGAGCAGCCTGGCCCGCGAGATGGTCACGGAATGCGCCGCCGTGGGCCGCGCTGAAGGCGCGCAACTCGATGCCAACATAGCCGAGCAAGTCATGATGCTCTACCGGGCCCATCCAGCCGATGCCGTCAATTCCCTGCTGGCCGACCGGCTCGCCGGCAGAAAAATGGAGATCGACGCGCGTAACGGAGCCATTGTGCGCAAAGGCGAGAAGCACGGCATTCCCACTCCCTTGAATCGCATGGCCGTCACCCTGCTCAATGCCATGTAAGGAGACTGATACGATGAACGATCTTGTGGAATCTGTAGCTCACGCTTTTGTGCGCGCCATCAACCGGCAGGATGCCGACGCCCTGGCCGATCTGATGCCTGCGGAACACCGCTTCATCGACGGGCTGGGAAATGTGGCCGAGGGGCGCGAAAAGATGCGGGCCGGGTGGAGCGCCTACTTCCGCATGGTTCCGGACTACACGGTCGCCATCGAAGAAACCTTCTGCGACGGCCCCGTGGTCGCGATGCTGGGCCTGGCGCAGGGTACCTACACCCGGGATGGACAACTCAAGCCGGAGAATCACTGGTCCACTCCAACTGCCTTTCGCGCCTTCATTCAAGAGGGGAAAGTAGCGGAGTGGCGGGTGTACTGCGACAACGAGCCCATCCGGCAGCGGATAGCGAACAGCGCCTGAGCTGACTTGGCACGAACAAAGCCCTTGGGAAGTGCCCGCCATCTGCTCTAGCCAGATTGTCGTCGAGTGCTACGCTTCCGGCGAGCGATTGTAAGTATGCTCCGACAAAGTCCGGAGGATCTCCCTAAGATTTTAAGAGCGGCAGACGGGATGGAAGAGCGGCGGCATTGCACGGCCCTGACCTTGGCCATTAGACTGGAGAGGTTCGAGTCCGTTGGGAACCGATGCCGATCGAAGCTGAGGTGAGAGGCTCGCCGGGAGAGCGGACCCGGGCAACGCGTCGAGGAGGGAATAGGGCGGACGAAAGCCCGTTGGGGCAAAAGAACTCAAGGTCTCGATCTGAAGTAGTTTAAGGCGCGGAGAGGTGGCAGAGCCCGGTTGAATGCACCTGACTCGAAATCAGGCATAGGGGTAACTCTATCGGGGGTTCGAATCCCTCCCTCTCCGCCATATAGTCTAAATTATTCAATTTATTTAACTTAGGATCGCGAAAGTGCCCGCTGTTCGGGCCATTTCTGTCACTAGATGCATCCAGAGAATCTCCTAGGTCATCACCACCTGGCGTGAAACTGAGGCCTTTTCTCTGGCTTGATGACTGGAAGTCCCCTTTTCTGGAGAGATGCCACAGAGAGAATTCGGGGCTCCTCCTCTCGCCAGGCAGTCTACCCTTTAGATCGGTGTTTTGCCAGCCGGCAGAGGGCTGTGCGCGAACATGTATATGCCTCACTGCAGGCAGGCACTCGGATCTTCGGGGAAACGTCAGGGACTGAACCCCCCGTCAGTCTCCAGTTCCCTTATCCACCAGATAAACCAATTCTTAGCAGAGGCCACGTTTGCGACACGAATGCCGCATTTTTCACCTTAGGAGAGAAGCGGTAACACGGATTTGCGGTAATCACCGTGGTGCCTCTAGTAATCGCTGGCTCCGCGTCCGCCTGGAATGTCCTAAATGGTCCATGCGAGGAGTATTCCTGTTGTCAGTGACGACGCGTTGGTTATTCCTGAGATCGGCCCTTGGGCGGAAGACAAGTACCGGCTTATCGCGCTGTATGACGAACTGTTCTCCAAGGGCATGAAGGATGAGTGGGGAAAGCGAGTTTACATCGATCTCTATTCGGGGGCTGGCTTCGGACGGGTCAAAGGAACTGACAGCACGTTCATGGGGTCGCCGCTTATAGCGCTGAACGTGGAATATCCTTTCGACCGATACATTTTCTGTGAACAGAAGCCTGAACTGCTGAATGCACTTCGTGAAGCCATATCGTTGAATTACCGCCGTAACCGGCATTGCCCCCAAGTGCCAGGGGAACGCACCCGCAAAATGGTTGGTCGCGCGCTCGGAGCAGGCGATTCGTCATCAATCCAGAGACACTCAGGGCGACATGCGAGTTTAACCGGCCGAATCCAAGAGCTAATTTCTGCAATCCTACCCTTTTGATTGCTGCTGACAAAATCTGCGGGTATCAGTTGCTTTTCCAAGGTTTATAGTGGAGACGTTCTCATTTTGTCTTTATTTCACCTGGCCCGTTCCTTCGAGAAGGGGCGGCTCGCATATGGGGTGGATCTTCGATAGAGCATCGACGCAGTTGAGGACGCAATTGTGAATGGATAGACTATTGACGAAGCAGAAGCTATTTTGATGGGGTCACCCGTATTGCCTGAGCCAACGCGAATCTGGCGTGTCATTGTTTCTGTCCTGTTGATCGTGCTGGTATTGGCGACCACGATGGGAATGGTGTGTCACCATCATGACCAGTGTTCGGCGGGCAGCTGCACGCTTTGCCACATGATCATCGCTCCTCCCGCAACAGCAGTCGGGACGATCGGCCAGGTCCCGGCCACTGCGGAATGCGCGGTCCGGGAAAATGGCTTCGTCTCGCAATTCAGGGTAAACGAAAAGCCGCCCCGCGCCCCTCCTGTATAGCCCATCCCGCCACCTCGTGCCTCCGCGGCACCTTCATCGGCTATTTCTTCCTTTCAGGAGTTGGAGCGCCTATGCGTTCGGCAATCTTACGATTTTTCATCCTTGTGCTTTTGTCTTCGATCGCGGAGTCGGCGATTGCGCAGACGCCGCTCGCTCAGTCTCCGCCGCAGGGTAGCCAGGCGCAGGCGACCAACCAGTTGGCGCAGAAGCCCGGTGCGCAGTTGATCACGCTGGATCAGGCGATCCAGATGGCGCTTGAGCATAATCACAATCTGCTGGCGGCGCGAACCACGATCCAGCAAAGCGAGGCTGAAGAGATCACCGCCAACCTGCGGCCCGACCCGGTGCTTCTCGGCGACTCCCAGTTTCTTCCTATCTTCCAGCCCCATAATTTCAGCGCCGACTACCTGGACAATACTGCACAGTTCGACGTCGGCGTGAGCTATCTGTTCGAACGTGGAAAGAAGCGGCAGCACCGGCTGCAGGCGGCGAAGGACCAGACTGCCGTGACGCGATGGCAGGTGGCCGACAACGAACGCGCGCTCAGGTTCAACGTGGCCACTGACTTCATCAACGTGGAACTAGCCGAGTCAACGCTGGAGCTTGCCAATCGAGACCTGAAGAGTTTTCAGGACACGGTGGACATTACCGCGGCGCGCTACAAGGCGGGCGATATTGGCCTGGACGATCTTCTGAAGATGAAGCTGCAACTGCTGCAGTTCCAGACCGATGTGGCACAGGCCAAGCTGGCGCGGGTGCAGGGACTGTCGGATCTGCGTCAGATGCTGGGATACGAACAAGTAAGCGCGGACTACGATGTGGCCGGGAGCTTCGACTACCAGCCGATGAAGGGCGGGCTTGAGGACATGCAGGCCGCGGCGCTGAAGACGCGGCCGGACCTGCAGGCGGCGGTCCAAGGAATAGCGGCGGCGAACAGCGCATTCAATCTGCAAAAGGCGATTGGAAAGCGAGACGTGACAGGGCAGATCGACTACACGCACCTGGGCTATCTCAACGACGTTTCGCTTTTTGGATCGATGCAGTTGCCGATCTTCGATCGCAACCAGGGCGAGATCAAGCGGGCTGGGATTGCGATTACGCAGGCGCAGGAGCAGCAACTGTACGCGAACGGACAGGTGCTAACGGATGTGAGGGATGCGTACGAGGGCTGGCAGGCGAACGACGAGATTGTAGGACTCTACCGCTCCGGCTATCTCGACGCGGCGCAGCAATCGCTCGACATTACGGATTACGCATACAAGCACGGAGCGGCCAGTTTGCTGGACTTTCTGGATGCAGAACGGAGTTTTCGCGCAACGCAACTCGGCTACCGGCAGGCGCTGGCATCGTACCTGCAGGCGCTGGAGCAGCTTCGCGAAGCGGTAGGGACCAGGAGCTTACCATGAGACATCCACAGAAGATGACCGGGGCCCTCCGCATTTGGAAGGTGCTGCCTCTACTCTTTGCACTGCCGGTCTTGGCCGGTTGCCATTCAAGCGGCAATGCAAATGGAATGACTTCGTTTTCATCGAAGGCTTCGCAATCGGCAACGCCGCAGTTGTTCACGATTCCCGCAGACCAAATGAGCAAAGTGCAACTGGTGACCATGACGCCGGAGACGATGACGAATACGCTGCGATTGACGGGCGCGGTGGCCTATAACGCATTCAAAACCACGCCGGTCATTACGCAGGTGGGAGGGCCGGTGGGCCGGATCATGGTAGTCCCAGGCGATCATGTGAAGATGAATCAACCGATGCTGGAGGTGAGCAGCCCGGACTACGCCCAGTTGCTCGACGGCTATCTGAAGGCTGCGGACTCCTTCCGGCTGGCGGACAAGTTTTACGTTCGTGCGCAGGATTTGTATGCGCACAAAGCCATTGCGCAACAGGACCTGGAACAGGCGGAGAGCAATCGCACACAGGCACAAGCCGATTTGAACGCGGCCGAGCAGGGCATGCGAATCCTGGGGATCAAGAATCCCGAGGACCTCGCCAAGGCTCCTTCGTCCGCGCAGATCCCTGTGCTGGCGCCGCTTGCAGGCGAGGTCGTGGAGCGGCTGGTTTCGCCCGGACAGGTGGTGCAGGCAGGGCAAACGCAGGCATTCACCATCTCGGACCTGAGCACTGTGTGGGTGCTGGCGAACGTATACCAGGCGGATCTGGAATACGTGAAGAGCGGCGAAGAAGTGGTGGTGCAGACGGATGCATTTCCCGATAGTTTCCACGGCAGGATTTCGTATGTGTCGCCGGCGCTGGATCCGAACACTCGCACGCTGCAGGCGCGCATCGTTGTGGACAATCCCGGCGAAAAGCTGAAACGCGATATGTACTGCACGGTGACGGTGACGGCCGGCGTGCTGAAGAACGCACTGGCGGTGCCGAATGCGGCGGTGTTACGCGATGACGACAACCAGCCGTTTGTCTACGCGCTAACGGGTGACAGCCAGTTTGGGCGCCGTGACGTTGTGCTGGGCCAGGCGCAGGGCAACGAGACGCAGATCGTAAAGGGCATATCGCCGGGCGACAGGATTGCGGGCAATGGCAGCCTGTTCCTGCAAGTCGTCAACTCGATGCAGCACTGAGAGGACAGGCCCAGATGATTCATCGCATCGTTCAATTCGCTCTTCGGCAAAAGCCCATCGTCCTGTTCCTGGCGGCATTCATGGCCGTGGGCGGAGCGATGGCTTTCCACAACATGCCTGTAGACGCGTACCCGGATCTTTCGCCGCCCATGGTGGAGGTGATTACGCAATGGCCGGGCCACGATGCTTTAGAGGTGGAGCGCCTTGTGACCGTCCCCACCGAAGTGGAAATGAACGGCGTTCCCAAATTGACGGTGATGCGTTCGATTTCTCTCTATGGGCTATCGGATGTGATCATGACGTTCGACGAAAGCACGGACGATTATTTTGCGCGCGATGTGGTGTTTCAGCGGCTTAGCGAAGTGACCTATCCGCAGGGGGTAACGCCGACGCTTGCTCCGCTGGCGAGCCCTTCGGGACTCGTGTACCGGTACGTGATTGAAAGCCCGGATCGCAGCCCGCAGGAACTGAAGACAATTGAAGACTGGGTGCTGGAGCGGCAGTATAAGCAGGTGCCCGGCGTGGCGGACGACTCCGGCTTTGGCGGCACCGTGATGCAGTACCAAGTGCTGCTCGATCCGGCCAAGCTATATGCGTATCACGTGACCGTGCCGACGGTCGTTCAGCAGCTATCTGTGAACAACTCGAATGCCGGCGGCGGATTCTACGAGCAGGGCCAGCAGTTCGATTACGTGACCGGCGTGGGCCTGGTGCGCGACACGTCGGACATTGCCAACATCCTGGTGGGCTCGCAGAACGGCGTGCCCACGCGCATCGGGGACATCGGACAGGTGGAGATCGGGAACGCGCCGCGGCTGGGCGAGTTTGGTTTCAACAAGACAGATGACGCAGTGGAAGGCGTTATCATGATGCGCCGCGGCGAGCAGACACAAAATGTGCTCAAGGGCGTGGAAGCCAAGACGCAGGAACTCAACGAACACATTCTGCCGCCGGACGTGAAGGTGCGCCCGTACTACGACCGCAGCGACTTGGTGCAACTGACCATCGACACCGTCGAGCACAACCTGGTGATCGGCATGGTGCTGGTGTTCATCGTACTGATGGCGTTCCTGGTTAGCTTCCGCGCGGCCGTAATTGTGGCGCTAACCATTCCGCTCTCGCTGCTGTTCGCTTTCATCTTCGTGCATGCGGAGGGGATCCCCGCCAACCTGCTTTCCATAGGCGCGATTGACTTCGGGATTCTGATCGACGGCACCCTGGTGATGGTGGAGAACATCTTCCGCGAGCTGGGCGCGCGCGAAGGGCAGCCGTACGATCTGGAAGAAGTGATCAAGAACGCCGCGAAGGATGTGGACCGGCCCATCTTTTATTCGGTGGCCGTAATCATCGCCGGATATCTGCCAATTTATGCGCTCACCGGCCCCTCGGGCAAGCTGTTCAAGCCGATGGCGGACACGGTGGCCATTGCGCTGGTTGGGGCCCTGATTCTAACCCTGACGCTTGTGCCCGTGCTCTGCGCCCTGTGGTTCAAGAAGGGCGTGCACGAAAGAGAGAACAAGCCATTCCAGTGGATCCTCGGAAAATATGCGGTGTGGCTGGACTGGTGTATGGACCGGCCGCGAACCACGCTGGTTCTGGCAGGGGTCGTTTTCCTGGCGACTCTGCTGTTGATTCCGTTTATCGGAGGCGAGTTCATGCCGCACCTGGACGAGGGCGCAATGTGGATTCGCGCCACATTGCCGTACACGGTTTCGTTCGAGACGTCGAGCAAATTCTCGCCGCAGGTGCGGGACATTCTGATGAGGTACCCGATGGTGACGGACGTGGGCTCGGAACTGGGGAGGCCCGACGACGGCACCGATCCGACAGGGTTTTACAACGACGAGTTCTACGTTGGGCTGAAGCCGTATAGCGACACGGCGTGGAAGACGGGATCGATTCACAGCAAAGCGGCGCTGCAAGCGGATATCGAGCGGCAATTGGATACGTTTCCGGGCGTCATCTTCAACTTCACGCAGCCTGCGGAAGACGCGGTGGACGAGGCGCTGACGGGCCTCAAGAGCGCGCTGGCGGTCAAGATTTACGGACCTGACCTGAATGTGCTGCAGAATACGGGGCTCGAGATCAAGCGGCGGCTGAGCCAGGTGCCGGGATTCACGGAACTGACCGTTGTGCGCCAACTGGGGCAGCCTACCCTGACCATCAACGTGGATCGCGGCAAGATTGCGCGCTACGGCATCAACGTGGCAGACGTGGAGGCTATTGTGCAGGCGGCGGTCGGCGGGCAGGCCGGCACGCAGGTGGTGCAGGGTGAAAAGCTCTTCGACCTGGTAGTGCGCATGAAACCGGAGTTTCGCCAGAGCGCTCAACAGATTGGAAACCTGCTGGTGGGCACGCCCGCCGGACAGCAGATTCCACTGAGCGCTCTGGCTGATATTCGCGAATCGGGCGGAGCGTCGCTCATCTACCGGGAAAGTAATTCGCGATACATCGGCGTTCAGTACAGCGTGGAGGGCCGCGACCTGGAGAGCGCGGTGGATGCCGGCAAGCAGGCGATTGCCGACGTTCAAAAATCACTGCCGCCGGGATACCGGCTGTCCTGGGGCGGCGAGTACGACGAGTTCCTGGCCGCCGAACGCCAGTTGGCGATCATCGGCCCGCTGGCGGTGTTCATCATCTTCATGATCCTGTTCGCGCTCTATGACAATTTCAAATACCCGGTAGTCATATTGGTGGGCGTGGTCCTCACGGTTCCGGTTGGCGCGCTGCTGGCGCTGAAGTTGACGCATACTCCGTTCAGCGCGTCGTCGGCCCTGGGCTTGCTGGCGCTGATTGGTGTGTCGGTGGAGACGGCGGTGATTCTAGTCTCTTACATCAACAAGCTGCGGATCGAGCAGAATATGGACATCCGGACAGCGACGCGCGAGGCCTCACTGCTGCGGCTGCGGCCCATTATGATGACGGCGCTGGTCGCATGCCTTGGACTGTTGCCCGCTGCACTCTCGACGGGCATCGGTTCCGACACGCAGAAGCCATTTGCTATCGTGATCGTGGCAGGGTTGGTGTCGCGGCTATTTCTGGGCTTTTTCGTAAACCCGGTGCTCTACCAGGTTGTGGCGCGGGAGGGCGATGTGCTGAAGGTGTAGGCGGCCCAGTTTTGAGGTTTTCAGCCGCAATATATCGCCACGCTATGTCATGAATCCGATGCAGGATCCATTCCGAAAAAATAGTTGTGTTTACCGATCTTCCTGGACAACATCGTCAATTGACGCTAACAGCCCAAATCTCTAACTGAATCGCTTTGCCAAATTGTAAGGATCGATTTCCAGCAACGAGCTTCGGCAACCCGGGCCGGTTGATTTCGAGTTTTGCGTTCTCATAGCTCGACCGTTGTGCGAAAGGTGTGCCGAAAAAGTGGAGGACCGCTTTGGCGGAAAGCGGTCGGGAAGCTCGCCGTGCCCATCCTGCCATTGCCAGACAGAATTACCAGACAGGCGTCCGGGACGGGCGCACATCTGACAACGGAACAATCGGCCCCATTCAGCACGAGCTGCATTCAGACGGGGATATGATTGGCTAGAGATGCTGAAAATTGAAAGATCGCGATGGCGTGGTAAGTGTTCGCGCCATCCCATGTTTGACCCTGAAGCCGACGGAATCGGCGCCATCAAGGGTGGTTGTCCCCGCTGTATCGAGCTGCAGGCCATCTTTGAGAGTCACCTACACACCTTGCGACTGATGAGTGCCTTTGCGCCGATTCCGACTCAGCGTACAGGACCATCAGATCCCAGCCCTGATCGCCAGCAAGACCTGTTCGCTTCCCTTCCCTCCCCGGAAAACCGCCGAGCCTGACTCTCGGTCCAGTTCAACTCTCGACAAAATGAACATTTTGTAGCACATTTTTGTCCGGCTGGAGCAAAGAGTATGTTGTCGCTCCCCTGCTCGATTTCCGGTCCCGCCTGTCATCTGTCTAGCGACAAGCCTCAAGGCGGAGTCGGCGCTCAGGCGGAGGTATTTCAGCACCGGTTAAACTCTTTCCTATCTTCGCCGATACCTCGCATCAGAGGTTGCATATGTCGTTTCCGTGCCCGCACTGCAACAACGAGAATACCCAAAAGCTATCGCTTATGAACGAATCCAGCTCGAGGTGCCGGCGCGACGCCACGGGCGTTGTACGATCCAGTCATTCTGGCCTGGCTCGCCGCTATGCCCCGCCCCAACCGCGCCGGTATCTCTGGCGGGTTATTCTTTGCTTTCCGATCGCGATCGTCGGGCAATTTCTCGTCCTTGGCATCCTTCATAGTCATCCTGCCGCCGCGCTCTCCAGATGGATTTTCTACGGTGGATCCCTCGTATGGGTCATGGCTAACACCCACCGCTACAATCGCAGCGTCACGAAGTCGGCAGACCAGCAATCGCACGAAACCTTTCTCTGCAGCGTATGCGGCCGTACATTCATCCCGTCCGAGTCTGCAATCCCGAGAGTCTGGGCCGTCGGTTGATCGCTAGGATAGGCAATAAGCGTCAGTTCGTCTATTCTCCGCCGACACCTCTCCATGCCCTGCAAGATGATTACCGTGCTGCACTTTACATCACCAGCGAAGTCGGTCGAACTGGTTGAACAAGTTGCGGGAGCAAGGATCGGGAAAGTCGGCTCATGCTGGACCAGTCAATCTCGAAAGGCCGTCGCTGCATGCTGCTGAGGCAGAAGGAAGAATAATACTCAAAGCTAACGGCCCTTGCCACCCACGTCGACAAGTGTGGATCGACGGGCTTTCTTCACTTGGACGAGAAACCAGCATCATTGGGAATCGAATCCAAAACCGGTCGCAGGTTTGCAATTTCCGTTAGTGAAATTCCTGACATCTGAGAACTTTCCGTTCTCAGATGTCCGAAACTAGATCCGCCAAATTGCATCGCCGGACACAAGCCGACTTCGCGAGAGTAAAGCGGCTGTCGGACGCAATCAAGCGTGAGGCGGTTGACTTATGGGTCACGGTAATCGCGGCGCTTGACTTCACGGAGAGCATCTTCGTGTCCTTGCTCTGCGGCCATGCGGGTCCAATATCGATACTTCGTGTAATCGTGTTCGATGCCGAGGCCTACGTCATAGAGGTGACCGAGCTGGAATTGAGCCCTGGCGCAGCCTTGCTCCGCAGCGCGGCGATACCATAGGGCGGCCTGGGTATAGCTTTGCTGTAAGCCCTGGCCAAGATAGTAAAGGTCTGCGAGCCGTAGCTGAGCGTCCGCAAAGCCTTGCGATGCCGCCAGCCGATACCAGTGCACGGCTTCGGCTTCGCTTCGCGCGACTCCTTCTCCCTTTTGATACATGAGGCCGAGGTTGTACTGTGCCCAAGCCAGTTCCCCGTCCGCGGCGCGTTGACACCATTCAAACGCGCCGGCGAAATCGCCCGCACTGGAACACCTGAAGCTCAAATTGGCTTGGGCATACACGTGGCCCTGCTCTGCCGCCGCAAGCTCCAAGCGTGCAGCCAGCGTGTCGTCTTGTGGCACGCCCTTGCCGGCGTCATACATGGTGCTCAGGACGTACTGCGATTCAGCGTGCCCTTGTTCGGCGGCCTGGCTGAAGTTTGCAGCTGCTTCAGGGAATCGGCCGGCATTGTATTCAGCCACGGCCCTCTTGTAGTGAGTGTTTGAAGACGAATTTGCGGCGTCGCGCCGGCCACGGGCGAAGATGCTGGAGCGAACAGAGTGGAGCGCCAAGGCGCCGCCGGAAGGAATATGCTGCAATCCAGATTGAGCTTTATTTTCCAAGCGCACTCACCTGGCGTTCCACAAACTCCAACCGGTACTGCGCATCGGCGATGCGCTCGTGCAGCGCGGCTGCGAGTTCGGCCAGTAGATCGCGCTCTTCGTGTGAAGCGGCTTCGGCGTTGGTATACAGTTGGCCAATCTCGCTTTCAAGCAGCGCATGATGTTCGCGATCGAGCGCGGCAATGTCTCGCTCAGCATGTTGAATCTGCCGCACGAGACGAAGCAATACCAGGCTGTCTACTTCATCGGCCGCTGAGGCATTTACCTCGAGATGGTCGTCGAGCAGTCGCTGCAGAGTCTCGGCGTCTCCGCGGCTGTAGGCCTGATTGGCGCGTGTCATGAGCAAGGTGAAATGCTTTTGTTCTGCCTCGTCACTGGCAAAGTCAGGGTGGATGCGCTTTGCCACCTCGCGAAACAGCGTCTTGAGACTCGGGGAGGGGTCAAACTCTTCGGGCTCCTGGTCGGTGCCAAATGCGGCTTCGTGGGTTTCCTGCGCGCGCTGACGCGCTTCCCGCGCACGCCGACGGGCCGAGTCGGAGTCGTACAGATCGACTTCACGCTCCGTAATACGTGCCGCAATCTCGTCCAGCTCCGCATAAAGAGCGCCGACCCGTCGCAGATAGTGGCCTTCAAATGCCTTCAACTGAGAGCGAATCTGTGCGATGTCGGATTCGCGCTCGGCAAGCGCCGTGCGGACGGCAGCAAGTCGGCCGCGCTTTTCGGCAAGACCTGCGGCGTTGGGACGGGGTTGAAGGATAATTTTGGCTGGCATAAGGCTCGTGTCAGGTCAACCTTTAGTCTAAACCGGCAGGGAATTTGTCGAAGATCGGTCTGGCTTTAATCGTGGTGTTGGACCCGATCAATATACCGCGCAACGGGGCAAAATCCATGCAAGTTGAGGTTGGTTCGCTATCGAATGATTGCGCAATGCCGACTTCCCCGTACCGACAGCTGGCCCTTTCGTGGATTTCCGATGCCCTCCGCAGACAGGAACAGGCTGCAGGGTTCATCGCTGGCGGGCCGCGTTGAATCACAGTCGAGAAGGCCAGCTCGGGGCCAAGGTTGCCAGGAACAAATCTGATCTTGAATCGATCTCTGGATGCAAGCCGCCATAGCTTTAGTCCAAAGGACCGCCTTGCTGGACACTGCAGCGATTGCCGGGACTAATCCGGTTCCTCCGAATTCAACGGCGCTGGAGTCGAAAAGTTTAACGGCCCAGTGCTGTCCATTCGACACTGATTGGCTCGCTGTTATTCAATGAGTTCCTGACGAATTGGCGACGACCCAGGAGCAATCATCCAAAAGCACATCGGGTACGATGCTCAGGCCCGCTCGATATAGAAAATCCAGCACGTTATATGCGTCACGTCTTGACTTCGAGGCGTGGTGCTCCTGCTTTAGATCTCTATCCAATTCTGTGCTACTGCACTGTAATGGCGACGTTTGCAGTGGCAGTGATCTGCGTATTGGATGCATCCGTTGCAGTCACCTTGAATGTGTAGACGCCCGCAGTCGTTGCAGCGACACCAGAGCCACCGGATGATCCGGTGCTTTGGCTTCCATTCCCTCCACAGCCAACCACCCCAAATGCAACCACGACCAACGGAAGGATCAGCATCGCCAGCCAGCGCCTGCGGCGTACCGGCACACCGACCATCAGCAGAACTGCAAGGGCCGTGCCCCCACCACCCAACCCCAACAGGTTCCAGAACGGCGGCCGCACAAGCGCGGCGGTTGAAGCCGCGGTCGTACTCACAGTCAATACCGCGGTTCCGAGTCCTTTGGGTTGGAGTGCAACGCTTGTCGACTTGAGACTGCACGTAGGTAGACTCTGCGCGTTTGCTGGAGAACTGACCAGGGTACAAATCAAATTTGCCGTTCCGGTGTAGCTGCTGCCGGCCGCAACGGTGACCGTCGCCGTTGCACTGTTTCCAGCAGAAACCGGCGGCGCCGCTCCAACAGCAACCGCGATTTGCGAAACAGTAACGGAAGCGGTCCCATTCGCGGTTGCGTAGGTTGCGTCCCCGGAATAGGAAGCGGTCAGCGTATTGGCGCCGCTACTCAGCGACCCTGCAGGGATGCTAAATGTGGCCAATCCACTTGCCAGCGATTGCTGCGCGCTATATGCGCCACCAGAAAGATCGATGGTTCCCGAGGGTGTGGCTTGTCCGGTTCCGCCCGCGACAGACACCGACACATTCACAGACTGCTGGTCAGTGATGGTTGCCGCCGACGTCGTCACGGTAACTGAAGCCGTTGACAGTGGCGCCGCGAGTCCCGTGCCGCTCAGTTTGATGACCTGCGGAGAGTCGATCGCGTTATCGCTGATGCTGATGGAACCCGTGCGCAAGCCGGTTGATGTTGGTTTGAAGACGATCGCCAACTGGCACGCGGCATTGTAGGTCAAGTAGGTCAAATTCGAAGTGCAGGTACTTTGCGTCGAAAAGTCTCCGGTGGCGGAGATAGAGGAGATATTAAGATATTCAGGCCCATAGTTGGCGAACGAGACATATTGTGCGGAGCTCGAATTGCCGACCTTTACGTTCCCGAAATCGAGTGCAGTCGATGATAGAGACGTGACTGGGTCGTTAGTGACGATCGCGAAAGACAGAGCATTTGAGGTTCCTCCGCCAGGCCCCTGGTTTACGACGGTCACCTGCGCCGTCCCAAGCGATGCAAACATTGAAGCGCTAAACTGGGCCGTCACTTGGGTCGCAGAGACGAAGTTGGTCGCAAGCGCTGAGCCGTTCCAGTAAATCACGGAACTGGGCGTAAAATTCCAGCCATTCACCGTCAAGGGCACACCTATGTTAATCGTGCCTACAGGGGCGGAAGTTGGATAAAGCGAACTCAGCCCTGGAACCGGATTCGTTGCCGGGGAGCCGACCAGGCTGCTACGTGCCAGATAGATGCCCGCCACCTCCAGCCCCTGAAAATTGCTGACGAATGCGAACCCATCCGATCCCCAGCGGACAAGATTCTCAATCTGTCCGTAGCCGAGCGTCGGGAATTTCAACTCTCCGGTGGATTGCAGCGATTGCGTGTTGTAACCCGCGAGCGCCGCGGAATAGAGGCTGTGAGCGTCGTTGTAATTGTTGACGCCGAATATCTTGCCCACCGATGTGTCCATCGTCATGTTGTGCAGATTCGAGTACGAGGACAAATCCCAGCCCGAATTCAGTGGGAATGCGCCCACTTGCGTTCCACTTTCCGGGCTCCACACCTGGCCGATATTTGAATAGAGCAGCGCTCCATCCGACACAACCGTGGATCCTGTGGCGCCGGTGTAGTTTTTACCAAATGTCACCCCTGGCAGTTGTAGCCCCGAGCTGGTCAAGGAAACGGCGGTAAACATGCTGATCTCCGCAAATTGGTCCATTTCATAAATGGTGAGCGGGTTTCCGGCAAAGGCTACGTCATTGAATGTTGAGGCTGCAACGGAGTTAACCAGTCCGCTGTCGTTATAGAGTGACAGGGTGCCTCCCTGGGCCAGTACGACCTCTTGCGGCGATCCAGGCACTGCCTCCAGGTCGGTGGCGGCAACGTTGGCGGCGTAGGGAAACGTGCGATCGACGGCTTGCGTACTCAGGTTGATCCGCTGCACCGTTTTGTCCGCTGCAAGCGCTACAAACAGATATTGGCCGTCGCTTGATGCCGCCAGCATCACAGGATTGTTGCCCACCGGAATCGGTGTACCAAGCCCTCCCGTGGACGGCGAGACGGGTATCACAGTATTCGGGTTGAGGATATTCGGATTGAGGCTCGAAGAGCTTGGAATTGACGCATAGAGCACGCCCGATGCGGCTACTGAAACCAGCGAGGTCGCCGTCAGCGGCACAATCTGATAGGGCGTGAAGGAAACCGGCGCACTGGTCCCGCCTGGCGACGGGCTGGCGACGGTGACCGGAATCTGCCCTGTGCCGGTCGGAGCCGCCAAGGTGAAATCGAGCTCAGTGTTGCTCACATAGGTTGTCGCCTGTCCGGAGCCATTTACCTGCACCACGGACGTAGGATAGAAGTTTCTGCCCGCGACCTTGATTGCAACCGGTCCAGTCTTGATGAGCGCAACACCAGGGGAAAGAGTATCAATTGTAGGCGTCAGATACGCGCTGTCGCCCACTCCTGTTAGATTCACCACAAAATGTGGATTGACCGGGTCATTCGACGCGATCACCAGCGATCCGG
>CAVXVM010000018.1:0-18359 GCA_963765025.1 uncultured Acidobacteriaceae bacterium
TAAGAGTACCGGTCGCCTGCGGCGTAAAGACCACCTGAAATGTGCAATTGCCCCCAAAGGCCATCCCATTGCATTGGTAGCTGGATACCGAGAAACTACTTCCATTCACCGTAATGCTCGAGATGGCTACGGCGATGGTGCCGGAATTCTGAATAGTCATTGTCGCCGTCACTGACGCGCCCACTACCTGATGTCCAAACGAAAACGGACTGGCGACAGGCACCAGGTTCGGGGCATATCCTTTGCCGGTGAATACGACCTTTTGCTGGGCAACGGATGCATCCGTGTTAATTGTGACGACTCCGGTAATTTCGCCGCTTTGGAGCGGGTTGACGCTCACTGGGATTTGGCACGAGGAGCCAACAGTAATGGCGCCGCAGCTTTCGCTTGGAACAAACGATGGATCGCTCGAGCTGACGGAACTCACGTGCATCGGCGCATTGCCGCAATTGGTCACAAGCACCGTATCGGCCTGCAATTCGTTGCTCGCGTTATAGGCATCGAGGCACGCTGACCCGGATGGCGTCGCCAAGTCGAGGCTCGCGATAAACGATGCGTACGTGAAATCGGTCAGAAAAGTTGCCGGATCTACCGTCGCCGATAGAATCGGCTGATAAGCGCCTGCCGTGGTCGGAAAATCGTAGGCTTCGGTCGTTCCGGCCACGATCAGGTGATCCTTCTTGTCAACCGTCATGCTTCCAAACGTGGAACCCGGATAGTACGCGTCGGTTGAACTCACGAAGCTACCAAACAGGAGCGACCCCAAATTCGGGCTGAATTCAGCTACCGCCATATCCATGCTGGTGGACGCAATCGGCTCATAGACCGGTGTGAATGGATTCAGCATCGGGAATGCCGGCGACAAAGTCATTCCGGCTACAGCAACGTTGCCTCTGCTATCGAGTGCAATCCGCATCGGATCAAAGATAGAGGTGGAACCCCTCATCGTAAAGCCCTTGAAATAAGTGGCCGCCTGCACTGAGGTCGCGCCCGGGCTCAACTCCATCACATAACCGGAATCCGCAGTCCGCTGGTATGCGTTCGCCGTGGCAGGCAGATTGGATTCGGTTGTCGTCCCAACGAAATACAGATTCCCTTGGGCACTGACGGCCATGCCAGCCACTGTGTCAGTCCCCGGCAGGTAACTGGCGAAGTTGATCGCTGAAGCGGTTGAATTCAACTGCAAAACAAAGCCGGCCGTGCTGGTAAAACCAACCGTATTCGGAAAAGCGGCCTGAACAACGCCCGAAGTCGTGGGCAGTATCGGCCCTGCAACTCCGGCAATGGTCAACTGCCCCTGGGCATCCACGGCAATGCCATAGGGGATCATAAAGGCCGAGGTGTCGGTCGCGTTGCCGGTTATGACGGTCGCGTAAACCAGTTTGCCGGTGCGGTCCACCTTGAGCGCAAACATCGTAGAGTAATTGGACACTGGAACTGATGGGGGGAGCGTCCCGGCTGTGACCTGAAAGCCCGGGCTACCCGCGTCTCCAGCCAGGTAGGCATTGCCCGAGCTGTCTAGCGCGAGTTCCCCGTTACTGCCATACATGGCCGCACCGCCGTCGATGTTGAGGAAATAGTTGAGTTGAGTTCCATCTGGCGAGAGCGAGGCCAGAAAATAGGAGTTGTTGGCAACGCCGGCCACAATTGCATTCCCCCCGGCATCGACGGCAATTGCGGAGCCAAAGGATATACTCGCTCCCCCAAGATAGGTCGAATAGATCAACTTTGCGCCCGTCGGATCGAGCTTGGTTACGAACGCATTCTGCGTTGAGCCCAACTGCGATTGTTCCGCACCCAGCGTGGGGAAACCTGCCGAAGTGGTCTCGCCTGTTACATAAATATTTCCCGAACTGTCGGTTGTCACGCCAGTGATTTGCCCTGGCCCGCTTCCGTCCAGATAGGTTGAAAAGACGAAGACCGGATCGATGACGAGCGGCACGTCGGACGCATAATCGCCCACGTTGAAGCGCACCGTGCCATCTTCGCCCAGCCGGAATCCGACATTCACTTCTTTGCGCCCGCCCGCCAGGTTCTGATAAGCCACCGGCTTGCGCATGGTCAAGGTGTTGCCACCCAGGTGAATCTCCAGGTCGCCTCCTGCGTTCAGATTCACACGCTCTGTGCCCTCGATCCGGAATGCAATCCTGGAGGGGTCTGCACCCGCCTCCACCTGAAAGTCATGTTCCAGTTCGCGCCCGTTTCCGTAAAAATCCAGGGAGATTCCAGGGTAGAGATGTTCGTATTCAACGTCGTGGTAGTTGGCAATGCCATGAATCCAGCGGGAGGTATCTGCACCGATCAGGTAGTTGCTGTGCCCTTGAAGCAAATTCTTGCCGTCGGGAGCAGCGTCCCCACCGACCAGTCGCACGCGGACGTTTTCTGCATTTCGCTTTGATCCGGGAAGTATGAAGCCGAATCCATTGCGATAAAACACCGCTTCCACGCCGTCACGATGGAGGACGTATTTGCATGATGCCTCGGCCTGGCCTCGGTTCTCCTCGAATGTAAGCGGCAATGAAACCGGCCGATGCGGTGCTTCGCCGGCTATCGCAGAAGTAGCAAATGCCAGCGATGCCAGCGCAATCAGGGCTCCGCAAGCGGCCACGCGCCCGCCTTTTTCATTCGGTTGGCTCGGTTGGGGACGAGAAAAAAATGTCGAAATCAAAGCACTGAAGGTTTTCGACGTCAAATTCATTACTCAATCCTCGTTCTTATCGGGTCATTGACGGCAGATGGTTACACTTCAGGCATCAGTTCCAGTCGACAAGATCCAATCATCGGAAATATCAGGATACTCTTTTGGGCGATCAGCGACGGCGCAATATGACGCAGGGCACGGTGCGCCAGTAACAAGGAAATGCAACCGGGGCAGTGGGTTCCGTCTCCACGCAAGAATCCTGAGATGTCCGATAAGCCTCGACCCAAACGCCCCCCCTGTGGCCGAAGTCCCCCCTATTTCCAGAGAGACGCCAAAGGGAGTTTTGAAGCTCCCCACCGGAAGTGCCGCGAAGGTGATTTTTAGGGGCGTCGAGACTGCGGCCGACCGAGGCGAATTGGGAAAGATGAATTGAGTGGTCGCGCGCGAAGAGGATGACCGATGGAAGCATGAATTGTTCGCGTCGACGACCGTCATCTCGTCATCAATCATCTGGTCAGCGCACGTCGAAGCATCGTCAACCGCTTGCGAGGCGAACTTCTACTCCGTCCATCCACCCATCGCAAGGCGCGATGAGTGGGGGCATGCTCACTCGTTAGTGGCGAGGACTCGATCTAATGCGGGATTAGCCAGTTCTCTTACCGGGTCACTACCTCTTCACGTTTCTTCTTCGCTTCCAGTGCCGGTAGAAGAAGTTTGAGAAGCGCTTGGTCAGAGAAAGGGTTCTGACCAGAGATCAACTCGCGATCTTGAAGGACATAGCTCTTCCACGGGGCGACCACACTTACGTCGCCGCCTGCGGTTTGCAAGGCGAAGTCCGGATAGAAGAGAACCTTGCCGCCAATCTCAAGCGGTTCCCGCTGCTGCTCTTCCGCTGTTGAAAAGATAGTCATCTTGTATCCGGCGTAGATCCACCCTTCAGCCTTTGCCCTTGCACCATCTGTATCACCCGCCACCAGCGCGGCGACGAACTCCTTCGAATTCGGAAGTGCGGAAAGAAGTGAAATGGGGCCATGGCAAAGGACCGCCGTAGGCTTGGATGTTTTGTGGAAGTGTCTCATCACAGTTCCCGCGTCGGGATCATCGAGAAGATCGATCATCGGGCCATGTCCGCCAGGGACGAACACAGCGTCATATTGATCCAGGCCCGAGGCTACGACATCCGAGATGCGCGTTGGATTCTTGAGCCCGGTCAGGGTGTCGCGGAATTTCAAATAGTCCTCGAGCTTGGCTGCGTCCCCTCCGAAGAAATCGGGGACGGCTGAATGGACATCCAATTGCGGCGTGTTGCCTTTGGGGTTAGAGAATGTAATTTCGTAACCTTCCTTCATCAACTCGCGAACCGGAACCGTCAACTCATTGAGGTAGTAACCGGCGCCGGTATAAACCTTGCCGTCTTTCAATGGCAAACCGTGACCGCTCGAGACTAGCACTAGAATTTTTCCTTTGGTTGTCATTTCGTTCTCCTCTGAAATCGAATTTGTTTGCCGCGATTTTGGATCGTGCAATGCCAGAATCTGCGAGAGAGTCGCGCTTGGCCTTCGACGTCATTGCCCCTGCTGGCATCACGTCCCACTTTTTTGCCCTCCATTCAGTACTCGTTCTGTGCCAGCACGACTGATCGTTCAACGCGAGACTCGCAGAAGCGCGACGAGGAGTCTATTGGACGAAGGTATCGACCAATACCACCGTATGGATTGGACTAATCCGTAAGAACGTCAGCAACCGGATGCCCCGAGCACGAGGACGTTGAAGAACTCAAATTCGAAGTCGGAACGATAACCCTCAAGTCCTAGCAAGGGTTTGGCACGCATTCTTTGTCGGATATCCTCATTGAGCTTGTCTAGCACTCTGATCATTCGGCGTCTCCCCGTCGGCATATAGACCGCTCATTTCGCTTTTGGAGCGAATACCGTAAGGCGATCTCAGGCCGTGCGACGAACAGCGGACACTTTCAACGAAAGAAATTCGGAAACCCTAAGCGAATGAACACCCGACGACGACCTCATCCACTTAGAACTTTGCCGTCCGCGTTTTAGCGCCTGTGGCACGCGGTCTTTTTCCGTCAAGCAATTCCTGAAAGATGGTTTACGCTCAGGAAAGTCTCCGATAGCATCGAATTGAAGATATCGTCGATACCTTCGTCTAATTGTGTTCCTATCCTCCCCTCTGGCCTAATACCGTCAGTCCCAGCAGCGCATTGGCAGGACCTGAGAAGACTTTGTTCGTGAAGGAGAGTGCACCATGAGCAAACATCTCGAATCGCTGTACCAGAATCTTGTCAACGGCAAGTTGCCCCATAACCTGAGTTGGAGCGAGGCTGTGGAACTGATTGAGCACCTGGGTGAGGTTCAACCGCATGGAAACGATGAATTCACGTTCCGCATCGGCAGCGCACGCGTTGTTTTCAAGCGGCCGAAAACCCATGACCTTGGCGTGGAGGAAGTTTCTCGACTGCGCAAGTTCTTGAAGGAAGCCGGACCTGGTGTGCAGGAAGAAGAGCCGGCCAAGCCCGGACGGATGATTGTCGTGATCGACCACCATGCCGCCCACGTCTACAAGGATCTCGGTGGAAGCCGTCCGGCAGGCGGACGCAATGTGGAACCTTACGATCCCTTTAATTTCCATCATCATCTGATTCATCGAAAGGAAGCGCACTACGTTGGCGAGCGCGTACCCGAAGAGCATTCATTTTATGAGGAGATCGCCAAAGATATCATTCCGGCGAAGGAGATCGTGCTCATCGGTCACGCCACTGGAACAAGCAACGCCGCCGACTTCCTGAATGAGTATCTGAAGGCTCATCATCCCGAAATCTCTCAGCGAGTTGTCGAAATCGAAAGCGCCGATCTGTCGGCAGTGACCGAGCCGGAAATTGAGGCTCTGGTAAAGCGGCACATGTTTGGAGTGTACTAGCGGGTGATTCATAAGCGCGATAAAACAAACCCGAGATTTTCTGCAGCTATGTCAACTGGCCTACGAACGGATTCATTGGGCCTTCCTGACGTCATTGCGCCCTCGCTGAAAGTCATCTTTTGTGGAATCAATCCGGGTATGCGATCGGCAGCCGTCGGACTCCACTTCGCGAACCGGAGCAATCGCTTTTGGCGCGTGCTTCACCTCGCAGGCTTTACCGATCGACAACTAGTGCCGGAGGAGGCGCGCCTCATGCTTGATTATGGTTATGGAATCACCTCTGCGGTTGATCGACCGACAGTGAGCGCAACGGAACTGACTCGAGCCGACTTTATCGCGGCCCGTCCCGCATTCGAGAGCAAGATCGTGAGATACAGACCAAAGTACCTGGCGTTTCTGGGAAAGCCGGCTTCACTGGTGCTTCTAAACCAGCGCAACATTTCGTGGGGATTACAACTAACACAATTTGGCGGATCGGCGGTGTGGGTTTTGCCCAATCCAAGCGGCTTGAACCGCGCATTCCCGATCAGGAAATTGAGGGACGCCTATCGAGAACTGTTTGAGGCCGTTGGCGAGAGCGGTCATCATGTCAAGACGGCGCTCATTTCGCTGTAAGGAGGCGCTGCAGTATCACGGCTTCGTTGTGCTCCTGATCTTTGGCACCGTAGATCAACGTGACAGTTCCTTTGGCCACCTCTTGCCTCAGGAGCGAGAGCTGTTCTTTATTGCTCCTGAGCTCCGCTTTGTAGCGCGACTGAAACTCCGTCCACCGGGCTGGATCGTGAGCAAACCATTTCCGAAGCTCTGTGCTTGGCGCTACGTCCTTTAACCAAAGATCTATCTTCGCCTTCTCCTTAGTGAGACCTCGTGGCCAAAGCCGATCCACGAGTATCCGCTCACCGTCGCCCGCATCCGGCTGTTCGTAAGCCCGCTTGATCTGAATATTCGCCATCTGACTATTTTCCCCTAACCTTTTGAATCACACGATGAGAGTTGCACACGACGATCATTCTTCGATCGCCATCCCCGCAGCCAAGTTGCACTGCGGTCGGGGTGGAGTGATTCAAGCCCAACACCTGTTGATCATTAAGCCAGAAGCGCTGAGACGAATCTATTGGACGATGGTATCGATCGGTGTTTTCCTGTCTATCGACCTGGTGCAATGTGTTTCTTCGACTGGATTATTTGAGCGCTCAATGCGCTGAGGAGAGCCATTCCAACAGAGATCCAGATGACTTCGCGGAATCCGGAAACGAACGCTTCATCGAAGGCTTGCATTAGATGCGGGTCCTCGATTTGAGCACCGGCCAGTTTTGATCGCTGCAATTCGACGCTTTGGCGCACAGCGGGAGACAGATGCATGCGCGAGAGACCTTGGTTGAGCGTGCTGTTGAATCTGGCTGAGAGGACGAGGCCAAAGACTGCGACGGCTAGCAGTCCCGCGATTCGCGAGACAGCATTGTTGACTCCCGAGGCGACGCCGGCCTCGCTGGAAGGTACCGATTCCATCACCGCAGTCGTAAGCGGGGCGACGCGGATGGCCAAGCCTATGCCCAAGATAGCCACTGCCGGAAAGAAAGTGTTCCAGTATGCACCACCGATCCCCGGCCTTAGAAAGAGTGCGAAGCCAAAGGCCGCGACAAGTGATCCAACCGTGAGCGGCAACCTTGCGCCATATCGAGCTACGAGGCCTCCAGACCAGCGGGAGAGCACGAAGATGAGAAGGATGAACGGAAGGAGAGCGGCTCCGGCCTGTGTGGCGGAGTAATGCTGGACTTGAATGAGATCAAGAGGAAAGAAAAACAGGACACCGCTGAGCGGCGCGTAGAGAAGGAACGTGAGCAAGTTGGCTCCGGAAAAGTCTCTGGACCGAAAAAGATGCAAAGAGACCATCGGAGCTTGCGAGCGTGATTCCACGATAAGGAAGCAAATCAGCGCGGCGCCGCCGGCAAGGCACAAGATCCACATGACTGCCTCGGGGCCTGATTTATCTGACGAGAAATTGATGAGCGCGAAGGTGATGGCTCCGAGGCCAAACGTAACGAGCGTGGCACCCTGCCAATCGAGATGCATGTTTGCCTCTTCGTCTCGACTTTCAGGAACGCGCCAAAGTGAAAGCAGAATCACGATGACCGCGATGGGGAGATTGATGAAGAAGACCCAGCGCCATGACGCATTCTCTACGAGCCACCCGCCGAGAACCGGTCCGATAGCCGCGGTGATCGCGGTGAAGCCCGACCAGGTGCCGATGGCCCGCCCGCGCTCGTCCTCGGTATAAGAGGCGCTGATGATGGCCAAGCTTCCGGGGACCAGAAGCGCCGCACCTATCCCTTCAACTCCGCGTGCCAGGACGAGCGAGGTGATTGAGGAGGCCAAGCCGCACCATAACGATCCCGCTGCAAACAGGAGCACGCCGGAGAGGAATATTTTGCGACGGCCAAAGAGATCGCCAAGAGAACCGCCCAGCAGCAACAGCGATGCAAGCAGAAGGGCGTACGACTCGACAACCCATTGAATGTCCGTCGCCGATGCATGAAGAGAAGTCTGCAATGCAGGCAACGCCACGTTAACGACGGTCCCGTCGATAAATGCCATGCTGGATGCAAGAATCGTCGCAATCAACAACCAAGGTCCTCTGCATGACTGGGCTGCCCCCGTAGCGGTGCTGGCTGCCGATTCCTCACACGGAGATTTGACGGGGAGCATCATTCGCTGATTTATTCTGACATTTATGCCCCTATTACGCTTCAGGCTGTGCGCGTGGCTCCATTTTGAGCTGTCCGCCGAATTCGATCGGATCGGTAACAGGAAGCCATATCTGAAACCGAGTGTCTCCCGGCCTGGAGCTGACCTGGATATTGCCACCGAGCTTTCTGACGATCGTTTGAACGGTGTTAAGCCCCAGGCCCGTTCCCTCACCAACGCCCTTCGTTGTGAAGAATGGATCGAAGATAAAGGGCCTCACCTCTGCTGGAATTCCGGGGCCGGTATCAGCGATTTCAACCACAACATAGTGGTCCTCGTGAAAAGTTCGCACGCGCAGTTCGCCCCAGCCCTGCATGGCGTCGATTGCGTTCTCGATGATATTGGTCCAGACCTGGTTCAACTCGTTGCCCGCCGTGTTCACCAGAAGCGGAACCGGTTCATAGGAACGAAGTACGTTTATTCCTGACTGCAGACTGTGGGCCAACGTGTCCAGCGTAGTTTCCAGGCTTCGTACGACATCCACGTTCTGGAGCTCCGCCTGATCCATATATGTGTACTGCTTGATCGTAAGAACCAGATCTGAAATCCGGGCTGTGCTGCCTTCTATTGAGTTCAGAAGGCATGACAATTCCGCGCACGCCGAGATGCGCATGAGCGCAGCGCGAGCGGCGCTTGAATCGAGCTGTGCGAGCAACGAGGTGAGCATGTCCGGGGTCATGTTGCACTCTGCGAGCGCCGCCGACATCTGCCACGAATCGGTGTGGCCGTGACTCATCAATATCGACTCAAGCCTTTCTTCCAAATCACTGAGAGCCAATCCGTCCAACTGCGTCGCTTCCGATTGCAAAAGCGAGGCTTCCATTTCTTCAATTCTGGTTTTGCACGAGTCATCCAAGGGCTGCCGCCAGAGCTCGAAACTTGCGCTTCGCATTCTCGTCAACGTATGTCGCATCTGATCGGCCGCACGCTTGGCCGCGGACGCTGGATTATTCAACTCGTGGGCCAGGCCGGCAGATAGTTTGCCGAGCGAGACCAAACGGTCCCGCTGCTGCTCGATGCGGGTTCCTTCACGGATTCTGTCCGACATCATGCCGACCAACCTGGTTGTCAATTCAGGCATTCTTTGGACAAGTTCAGAAAAGCGGCAGGCAGGGAATTTGATGAGGCGCCCATTCGTCAGCGCCCGTCCTGTTACAGTGAACCGTTTCATTCTGGAGAAAGGAAAGACCCCGCTTACATCTCCTGCTTGCGCCGGAAGTGAAACCGTGTCGCCGCCGAACTCTCCTCTCCACTGGAAGAGTCCTTCAAGGAAAATGAACATCCAATCCGCTGGATCGCCCTGCTTTACGAACGTCTCACCGGCAAGGAGAGCGGCCTCCTGGGCATGATTCAGGAACCATTCCACCTGGTCGTCCAGCAAATCAGAAAATGCCGCGACACGCCTTAATTCAGATGAGCTGATCATTCATTGAGCCTTCCCCCGACGACTCGCAGCGCTTCCCCTTTGTCCCTGATTAGTTTTCTCGCGACGCAGACCAGAAACTCGCGCGACTATTCGTAGGTGCCTTTGCATTGCGGGTGACCGCATTTGCAATCGATCTCGGGCATCTCGCCTTTAGCCTCGCATTCGGCACCGCAATACTTGGTTCCATGCGGCACTGTGCACGTGCAGGGTGGATGGCTGCACCGATGTTCTTGTTGTTTGCCCATTGAAGTTTTAGTAGTGCTCATGATTTCGTCTCCTTTTGGTCACTCGGCCAGAACCTCGCTCAACCCAGCCAGCGCCGTGTTTTGCTGTACTCCCGATTTTCTGGGTCCGTTTGGATACCTACGGAAGTGGACGCCTATGCGGCCACCTGTTCAGCCGACCGTGCCTTGTGCGGCTGGCCAAGATACGGAAATGCAGCGGGCAGATCAGTGTGGGGGCCCACATGATCTGTCATCACTTTTCCATTTGTGATAGTCGAAAGGAAGATGTCCATAACGTCGTCGGTGAGCGCACGGCCATTGGCGGGGTAGGCCGCGGGGCGCGTGGGATCGTACGAGAAGATGTCTGGCAACAGCGTTCGCGCCACCCGGGTCGCCTGGTCTGGCGTATACCCGCCTATGTGCTCCAGCGAGTGCGCGAACACGGCGACGAAATGGGCATCGTCGGCCGGGTCCGCAGCGAGATATTCGCCCTTGTGGTCACCGGTAAGGAAGACTGACTGCGAAGGCAAGGCGCCGCGATCCGCCTGGACCCACTTTCCGGTTGTGCCGTCCAGAGATCGATGCCAGAGACCAACCTTGCCAGAACCGAGAGCGGAGTTGGGAACTTCAAGCGCGATGCAGCACACATCCTTCCCGTTGAAAAAGTCATCACCTGTAAATTGCAGATTGTTGACTGCGCCCAGCGTATCGAAAAAGAAGGGATCGCTGCGCCAACCGGCGAAGAAGCGGTAGTCGCCAATTTGCGTTATCCGCGCCTCCGGACCAGTCGAGACAGGCACCCGGTCGACGATCGCTTGCCCGCTGTCGCTTGTTCCTGCTGCTTCCACGCCTTCGACGCGTCGCACTGTTGCGGTCTGTGCGCCGTTCTCGGAAGATGTGAAGCGCACCCGGTACGCCACGTCAGCAATGGCATCGCCGTTGGTGTCTATCTTAAGTTCGTAGAGTGCGCTGGGAGCGAAGGGCACGTCTGTGGTTGGCCCCGAAGGACTAAAAGCAGCCGACGGATGGACGTTCATGATGAAGATCGATTTGGCGATGTTCCCAGGCTTGGGAAAGGCGTATAGATCCGTAAGGTCGAGGCGCGCGTCGCCATGGGGAAACCCATAGTCGGGACCAGAGTAATGGTGCGACATAGTTCATTCTCCTTGTGCGGTTCGAGCGATTTGCAACAGGAACGGGACCGCATAATAAGGTTCCGCAGGGGCTCAGCTTCGGATGAACGCCAGGAGGTCCGCATTGATTACGTCGGCATGTGTGGTCATCAGGCCATGCGGGTACCCAGGGTAGATCTTCAGCGTTCCGTGCTTGAGCAACTTCGCCTGCAGCAATGAAGCGTCTTTGTAAGGGACAACCTGGTCGTCGTCACCCTGCATTACGAGCGTCGGCACGGTAATGGCTTTGAGATCGCCGGTTTGGTCGACCTCAGAGAAGGCCTTGATACCGCCATAGTGAGCCTGCGCGCTGCCCATCATTCCTTGCCGCCACCAGTTTTGGATGACTCCCTGCAAGGGCTTTGCACCGGGTCTGTTGAAGCCGTAAAACGGGCCCGAAGCGAAATCGAAAAAGAACTGCGCCCGGTTATCGGCCAGCACTTTGCGAAATCCGTCGAACACTTCGATCGGAGTACCACTGGGGTTCTTGTCGGTCTTGAGCATCAGCGGCGGGACAGAGGCGAGCAGCACTGCCTTGGCAACGCGGCCTTGAGGCCCGCCGAATTTTGCCACATAGCGCGCCACTTCTCCGCCACCGGTCGAATGGCCGATATGGATCGCATTCTTCAGTTTGAGGTGCTCGACCACCGCAGAGGCGTCCGATGCGTAGTGGTCCATGTCATGGCCAGTGTACCCTTGCGAAGAGCGGCCGTGACCGCGCCTATCATGCGCGACAACGCGATAGCCATGGGCCAGGAAAAACAGCATCTGATTGTCCCAGTCGTCCGATGAAAGAGGCCAGCCGTGGTGAAATGCGATCGGCTGCGCGTCCTTCGGGCCCCAGTCCTTGTAGAAGATCTCCGTGCCGTCTTTGGTTTTGACCGTTGGCATATCAATCCTCCTTTGTGCCATTGTGACGTTGTTCAAATCGTCGTTCCATACCGGTACCGAGTGAATTGCCGCAGTAGCGACGTCAATAGCTACTAGCCAAGCTTCGGCTCGGCTTTCTGTAATTCCAGTTCGAGCACGCCATCCTTCACCGCAGTCTTGACCTCGGCTGGGTCCACTGCCGTCGGAAGGTCGATAACGCGAAGAATTACGTCCGAATGAGTCTCGGTATAGATTCTTTTGTGGTTATGCGACCCATTCTGTGTTACCCGCTTGCCGGCGATTGCGACACGGCGCGGCTCCACTTCTATCTCCAGATCCTTTTCCTTGAAGCCGGGCACGTCGGCACGTACTGTCAGCGACGCGGGAGTTTCTGAAATCGCGATGTAAGCAGGATGAAGAAACTCCATCTCTGCCTGGAGCCAATCGGTCAACTCAAGGCCGATGCGCTCTCCCCTGCTCGCGAAAATCTCAAATGCCCGGCGCGCAATACAATCGCGCAGATCGTGCATCTGTTCAATCAACTGGTTTGTATGATCGCGTCGACGCGAATTCTTCGGTTCCTCTAGAAGCGCAATTGCCGATCCGTGCATTTCTTCCTCCTTTGCCCATCGAAGGGCTCCCGCGTTTCCTGCAATCCACGCGTGGACTTTCAATAAACAGCGTCACCGGTCCTCATTGAACCCGACTGACCCGATTAGGCCAGAGGCGAGACATCAAATCCATCAGACGAAGGTATTGGGTCATACGTAGGTATGAATGCCATACATGCGAACCGACTTTTCAGGACAGGCTGTCCGCGATGATTCCAGTCTCGGCGAACAGACTTTCGATGTTCAGGCCGGAATCCAATATTCTTCTTGAGACATGAGCCTGATCGCCGCCGCGCGGATAGTCGCCGGATGCAAATTAAGCTCGGCCCGGTCATCGTAGAGCCAGTCGTCAATCAGCGGGGGCTTGCTCTCGAGCAACAGGATTTTCGCCGCGCTCCACCGGTGGCGGACAAATTGCGCAGCCTCGGCCGTCTCGTTCGATTGGGGGTAAGGGACGAGGATCACTAGTGCATAGGCCTGCTTCTCGTGGAAGTACAAGCCAGAAAAGGAGGTCAAAGTTTCCACGCAGGCTGGAATGGATCGCAGCAGCGCGAGGTGCAATTGATGCAGCGCCCGCGCCGCATCAACCAGAAGAATGCGTGGTGGCTTCTTGGCAGAGACGATAAGGGACCGATTGGGTAGATCCAGCGTGGTTCTCTCGCTGGACCCTGCCGACTGCGGGAGACGAGAAACAACCATATGGCGTGCAAAGCGATCGGCGTGTACTGCACCAATGCTGCAGGAGGTGCCGGTAATGAAGTTGACGCCTTTCGAGGATGAACCCATGTACATCTCCAGATTTCCAACCGTCGCAGCGATCCGGACTGAGCGCCCAGCTCTGAGCTAACGAACCGCGATTCATGCCCGCGGGAAACAGTCCGCAGCGATGAAGCCGCTTCAGTCGCCGATGTGCCCGGCACGCTACTAGAGATGTAATGAGGGCAGTGATGTATACCTGCGGAATATCAGACAAAAGTGTCGGCCGATACCTTTGTGCAGGCTTGATGGCCCCATAGGCGGCGAAAATCGCGTAACCCACGATGTGTCCGCTCGAGGCTTATCGAGCCGAGGGCATCGCCGATCCAGCGGGGCGTGGCAGGCGAAGGCGTGCGGCAATGCTCACCAATTCTGCAAGGGATTCAGCTTTCATTTTCCGCATGAGGCTTCCGCGGTGCGCCTTGACTGTAATCTCGCTGATTCCCAGTTCGCCGCCCACCAATTTATTCGGCAAGCCAATAACCACCAACGTCATGACTTCGCGTTCGCGCGTGGTGAGACTTGAATAACGGGCTTTCAACGCCCGGATTTCCGCGGATCGCTCAAGTAATGCCTTGCTGCGCACCAAGGCATTGCGAACGGCGCTGAGCAGAATTTCGTCACTGAACGGCTTGGTCAGGAACTCTACAGCGCCAGCCTTCATGGCCTGCACGCTTTTGGGAATATCGCCGTGGCCAGTGATGAAGATGATCGGCATCTCATATCGCTCCACTGCGAGACGTTTCTGCAAGTCGAGGCCATTGAGGCCGGGAAGAGAAATGTCCAATAGCAGACAACTTGGCACAGCCTTTGGAGGGCAGTCGAGAAATTGCTGCGCGGAAACAAACGTCTCCACGTCCAGGCCCTCGTTGCGAAGGAGGAGTTCGAGCGATTCGCGAACGGAGATGTCGTCATCGACGACGAGAACGACTGGCTGGCTCTCTGACATTGATAGGGCCCTCAGTTCAAAACCGGGTATGCGCTCAAGAGTTATTGTAAATCTGCGACGGAGCTACAAACACAGCGATCAGTTGACGTGAAAAGCGTAATTGAGCGCCTCGAGCATTGCGGCGTCACTAAACGGCTTGAACAAACATGCAATCGCACCTTCATCGATGAGGTGCGACCGTAATGCTTCGTCCCGACGTGCGGTGACGAAGATAATGGGTATCTTGATTTTTCGACGATTCAGTTCCTTTTGGAGTTCGGGGCCAGACATTCCCGGCATGGCAACGTCGAGAATCAAGCACTTTCCCTGGGAGCCACCGTCTCTCGCAAGGAACGCCTCAGCAGATGAGAATGTTTGAGATGCAAAGCCGAACTCTTTCAGCAGATCTGGCAGCGATTCGCGAACCGACTCATCATCATCGACGATTGATACGAGCATTTGCGGGTTCGTCATAGAGATCTCAACCTACTCCTGAAACAGCATTACCCAACTTCGAGAAGCGCGGGTTACACCAACGCTGCTTTGGGAAGTCGATGTGCATCATCCGAAAGTGCTGCTTGCTCCACTCAGGACCGCAAATCAACAACGCGGCTGCCTTTGTCTCTATGAAGTCTCCATTTTCGTGCTGCACATTTTCATCATCTGCTGTCGGCGTGGCGGCGTCTATTGTACTTAGGTATTGGTTACCAACGGGGACACTTTCCTGCAAGTCAATGTTGGTCGGTCGGTCAACGCCATTTGCGACGACGGCACCCAAGCCGCATGCCGAATATCGCACTGACATGTTCACTTTCACTTCGAATGAAAGATAACTGTGGAAGGAATACGCGCATGACATGGACCCAGTTCCTGCAAACGTATTGATCAATACCTTCGTCCAATGGCTCCGTCTCCGCGCTTCAGGCTAAATCACAAGCAGTCGACGCGGGTCTGATCCAGACTACTCCGTCATGACTGCGCCGCCGTGCCTTCATGGGCCAAGGCGTTCCTTGGAATTTGTATTGAGGGAGGTCCGTGATGCAGCCATGCCGAAGAACCAGTTATTCTGGGATGAAAGATCATGACAATGCCGCCAGCCGAGACCTGGAACTGGTTGCTGCGGCGAGAGCCGGATCGAACGCAGCATTTGAGGAACTCCAGAGTCGTTACTCGCGTCGTCTCTACAGGCGAATTCAATCAATAACCAGAAATCGCGAAGACACCGAGGATGCCCTGCAAGAGACTTTTCTTCGCGCGTATCTGGCGCTTGATTCCTTTGAGGGAAGATCTCAATTCTCTTCATGGCTCATGAGGATCGCTATCAATTCCGCGCTGATGGTTTTGCGGAGGCGACGCAGCCGATTGGAAGTCTCGTTCGAGCCACCGTCGGAATCTGGTGAACCTGCTCTAACGATTGATGTTCCTGAAACGGCATTGAACCCGGAGCAGCTTTATGATTTGCGCCAGAGGTCTGAGTACGTCTTGCATGCAATCGACAAGCTCGATATCGCCCTTCGCACCCCACTAACAACCTGGATTCAACAGGAGTGCTCGATGAAGGAGGTGGCTCGAACTCTCGACCTCACCCTGGCAACAGTCAAGACCAGACTCCATAGGGCGCGCAAACAGCTTTCCTGCTCTACGGGGCTCAACGAGCCCGTTCCGAATGCCGGCCCAGTTACCGGATCGAACCGCCAGCACTTGATCCCCGGCTCACAGAATCGAGGAACCCCATGTCCGAGCTGCGACTGATCTCGAATCACAAATCGATCGAAAAAGCGCCGGAAAGCGGCCGCGGACATCTGTCTGAGCCGGAGCGCGAGTTGAACTGCTTCATCGATTCCATGACGAGTTTGATTGGCCCGGGTGCATCCGGCTCTCTGACCGAGCTGTGGCTGGATGAGCTCGCATGTATGGAGTGCATTCCTGAAACGGAAAGCTTCAACTGGCGATCGGTCAGTGTGTCTGCATCAATGAAGCTCGCAACCCAGGTGATTGCTTCACAGCTTTCAGGCACGCACTTCTGATGATTCTCGTAGCCAGGCGGGTTTAAACGCCCCGGGTAGCCAGTCATAGTGTCTCCTGAGCTCGAGGCCCGTGATCGCGAGGAATCGAAAATGCAAATGTTGCTCCTGGACCGTCGTTGGCCGTTGCCCATAGCCGTCCATGATTGGCTTCGATAATCGAGCGACTGACCGAGAGTCCGACTCCCATGCCTTCCGATTTTGTCGTGAAGAATGATTCGAACATCTGGTCGGCAACTTCACGGGTAAAGCCAACGCCGGAATCCTGGACTGATAGGCACACATGCTCGCCTTCCAGCTGCGTTCGAAGCACGATTTGACGTGGCCGATCGTCGATGGAACTCATTGCCTCGCACGCATTGTGGAGCAGATTCAGAATGACCTGCTGAAGTTGCACACGATCGGCGGCAACAGTTGGCAGGCGATCCTTGAACTCCTGTTTCAGTATTACGTTGTCTCTTTGCAGCTCGCCAGACAGCAGAGCGATGACCTCGCTGGCTGCTTCATTGAGATCGAGCGGCTCAACCTCAACCTGCTTCTTGGTGAAAAGCGTTCGCAGCCGTTGAATCACGTCTGAAGCGCGATTGCCGTCGCGAATCGTCCTTTGCGCGGTCTCCTGTGCACCGTCGATATTCGGGGGATCGCTCTTCAACATGCGTAGACAAGTGCTGGCATTCGTTATGATGCCCGATAGCGGCTGGTTCACCTCGTGTGCGATCGATGCGGTCAGCTGTCCTATCGTCATCACGCGCATCATTCTCGCAAGTTCCGCCTGAGTGTCGCGCAGCGCTTGTTCAGAACGTTTCTTCTCGGAGATGTCTCGAATAAATCCGGTGAATACCTTTCGGCCATCCACGACCATCTCACCGAACGAGACCTCTGCCGGAAACGCCTCACCGTTAGCCCTCTGGGCGGTCATCTCAGTTCCCTGCCAGTTGAGATGTCTCTCGCCGGTTTCCAGATATCGCTTGAATCCCGCCTCGTGGAGTCTACGGCCTGCTCCCGGCATCAGAACCGTGAGCGGTTTGCCGATAAGCTCTTCCGGATCGTGTCCAAATATTCGGCCAGTTGCCGGGTTCGCGAGAATGATTGTGCCGTGTTCGTCAATACTGACCACCGCGTCGCTGGCCGTCTCGACCACAACCCGGTGTCTCGCTTCGCTCCGCCTGAGTTCGTCCTCGGCGCGCTTACGATCGTCAACTTCTGTCAAGAGGAAGTACCATCGGACAATTTGCCCCTGCAGGTCACGAAGAGGAAGCCCGCGCATGTTTAACCAGCGATAGACGCCATCGAAACGACGAATTCGCGCTGCTTCATATTCAACTGGGTCTCCTGCGGCGTAAGCTCGCTCAAAAGCGTGAAGGTAGCCAGGGCGATCATCCGGATGAATGGTGTCGTCTACGGCCCATTGACGACATTCTTCCAGCGACTTTCCAAGGTAGTCCAAAAGCGGTTGGCTGACTCGCTCAATCTCGCCGTCCGTGCCTAAAACTGCAATCAGCCCGGGGATGCTGTCCACGATCAAGCGAGATTCGTGCTCGCTTTCGCGTAACGCCTCCTCGGCGCGCTTCTGGTCGTCGATGTCAGTTATGAGCAAGTACCAGCGAGCGATATCCCCGTTCCTGTCGCGAAGCGGAAAACCTCGTTCCTGGAACCAGCGATAGACACCGTCCGCTCGCCTCAATCGCATTTGGAACTCATATGGACGGCCAGCGGAAATTGCTCGCGAATAGGCATCGATAACGCCAGGCAGATCCTCAGGAGGGATCGTGTCATTCGTTCCCCAATCCCTAAGTTCCTCGATAGTCCGACCGAAGAACTCCAATGCTTGGCGGCTGACCATGTCGATGTTCCCAGATGGCGACGCCACCCCAATGATGCCGGGGATGCTGTCCACAATCAAGCGAGCCTCATACTCGCTTTCGCGCAGCGCTTCCTCGGCGCGCTTCCGGTCTTCAATATCGGTCAGTAGAAAATACCAGCCCGCTATTTCACCGTCTACACCGCGAAAGGGAAGGCTGCGCGCCT
>CAVXVM010000019.1:0-17064 GCA_963765025.1 uncultured Acidobacteriaceae bacterium
GACCTGATCGGCTACCCTATAGCCGCCATCAGCGAAGACGCAGATTTTAAGAACACAATCTCGAATCTGGACAAGCAGTTCGCATCTACATATCAAGAATTGGGTAACGTCACCGGGCCCAACCTATCACTGCAAAATCTCTTTTTGGCGCGATTCAATCGGTTTGCAGAGAAGATGTCGCCTGAACAGTGTGCCACAGAATTGTGCGAACATCATGAATCCATTCAGAAGGCAAAGTCTCAATCTGGCAAGCGAGCGTGGTTTGATCGGATTGCAGAAGACCGCATTTACATCCGGCATTCTTGATCCCAATCAGACCCGCTCCATTGTAACCGACGATCGCAACCACCTTTTCCTTCGGGATCTCCAGGTCGAACTTGTCCAGGGCGTAATGGGTTCCACCGGGGTAAGTGAAGCTGACTCCATCAAATCGAATGGACTCCTTGATGGGAAGGCCGGCTTCGCTCGCATGACCTGCGAAGATTGCCGGCATCGTCCTCAGGAATTCGTCAAGATTGTCGATAAAGAGCAAGCTTCTGTAGATCTTGCCTGCGCCCTCCAACAAAGCGCGAAGCTGAGACTGGCACTGCTGGAAGGCCTGGAAACAAAGAAGCAGATCGCCCAGCTTGGCCCTTCCCGCAAGGGTCTGGTGCACCATCCAGCCCAGGCCAATCAGACTGCCCGCCCAGGCAAGCAAACCGGCCTCAAGTTCAGTAACTGCCCCCTTCCGCGCCAGACGCAGTTTCCCGCCCCTCAGGCTCTCGCGAAGCTTTTCAAAGGCCTTTCGGTGATACGTCCCGAGGTCGAAGAGGCGAAATTCAGTCGCGGCGCGCTGCTCGGTAATCATCCAGTCGAGGTAGCGCTCGCGCCGTTCATCGAACGTGTGCTCAAGGTGCCAATGGTGCTCCCCCAAAGTGTGGCTTGCTATCCAAATCAGGCCCGGAACTGCGGTCAAGAGCATCAGCAGAGGCAACCAGGCGGCGTAGGTCCACAAGATACCGGCTAATACCAGGAATCCCAGTCCGTTCTGCACCAGTGTGCCGAGACTCTCCAGAAGCGCCAAAGGCTGCGAGGGAGCGTCGACCTGCGCTCTCCATAACAGATCGTAGGATTCAGGACGGTCGTAGAATGCCAGGTCAAGGCGGATAGCGTGCTCATGAATCAGCCGATGAACTTCGTCCTGTACTTGCTCTGCCTGTACGGCCCTCACCCATGTCAACGCGCTCGATAACAGCAGGCCCACAATCCACAGAGCGGCGATTCCGATTGCCGATGGCGCGATCGTTGTCCATCGCTCCGAAGCAACAAATTGGTTGACCAGTGTTCTGAGCAGTAAAACCTGGCCTGCAGGCAGCAGACCCTGGACAATCAGCAGCACCCCCCATGCCACGCTCCACCATCGTGTGGCCTTCCACACCAGTACGATGGCGCGGCGTCCTGCCGGTAACTGTCGGATGAATTCCGTGATTTGTCTTTTCAGCATGAATATCTCGAGCCTCAACCGCCTGAATGGTCCAGACGCTGAAGGAATAAACCCACACCCAATCCGCGAAGAAGGATCGCTTCAGCTCGATCCGTTGATTCCGGATCGACCCTTATCGTGAGCTCTTCCAGGCAGCGGTGGAACATCGGCAGGTCGAGCACTTCTCTTGCTGCCGGCACCGATTCGAGCGAGCGAAGGCACTGTCGAAACGTATCTATTTCATTGACAATCCGGTGTCCCACATCCGCGGCTTGTAACCCCTTTTGGCGAGAGTGCAACACTTGCCTGGGCATCTTGTTCTCAAACGCGCGCTTCAACAAAGATCCGAGGTCCCCTCCACGCCAGAATTGATCGTCGGGCACTCGTAGAAGAAACTCCAGCATGGATAGGTTGGCTGTTGGATCCAGGTAGGAAAACGAATGCCAGGCGCCAATCTCCGACCCGATGCTCATGCCGACAGAGCCCGCGGGATCAAAGAAATACGGGCGGTAATCTACAAGTGCGGATCCGGTGAAAGTCGGATCAAAACCCTGGTCGCGCATCCTGCCATTGATATCCAGCGCCTGCGCCAGATGCATATTGAGCCCGGAATACGAACGCCAATGATTCTTCAAGGGCATTCTAAGGCGTCTGAGCAGGCGTCTCGCCGGCATCAGTACCGGCTTCAAGATCTGACGTTTCAAGGTATTCCATGGATTCGATTCTCCGTGCAAGAGCAACCGGCGAGCTGTCGAGGGATATCCCTGAACCAGTGCCAGAAGCGCTGATCCGTTTCCCGACCAGGAAACCGTGGCGTTGCCCATTCCACCGCTGAGGAGGACGCTAGATCCAGCTTGAGTGGCAGCGTCAAATACCGCCTGGCACCAATAGTGGTTGATTGCCCCATGACCGGGGCCGTCATGAATATTCAGCAGGTGTTCGATGCCTTGAATGACGCCGTAGTTCCTGGCGTCAATTGCCACATGCCTCACGTTGGCTCCCGCCATCGTTGCCGTTGCCTGGGCCAGATCCCACTCATTGCCGAGCCGCGATTTTCCAGCTCCGTCTGGACTGAAGTAAGGCACCGATGTAAACGCGGTAAGCTCGCGCCCTTGGCCTGCCAGAATTGGCGCCGCCAAGGTCACTACCGAACCCGAATCGCGACCGCCCGAGAGTTGCGCGGTGATCGTTCTAGTCGACCGCAGACAGCTTCGGACCGCGCGTTCATAGTGATCCAAAAAGCCTTCGATGTATTCCTCATCACGGCGGTATCTCAGGGGTTCGCGTCCCTCAGGAGACCAATAGCGCCTGATTTGTATACGGCCATCGGCGGCAACGGTCATCGCGCGCGCCCATATCAGGCGCCGAAACTGCTTGTAAGCAGTTAGCTCCGCATCGGGGTCCCAACAGATCAGCACCTCTGCAAGGCGCAGAAGATCGGGTTCTTTGCTGACGCCGGGCAGCGCAAGAAGTGCCTTCAGACTGGATGCGAAGGCAACAAACCCGTTGCCGGCGTGGTAATAAAGCGTCTCGTTTCCGCAAGGGTTCAGAGCAAGAAGAAGCCGGTGTTCCGCTGCATTCCACGCAGCCAACGACCAATCGCCCTCAAGGTGTGAACAGAGTTCCTCACCCCAGCAATCGAAGGCTTTCCCCACCAGATGTCCGTCGCTCACCTGCGGTAGCATCAGAGGCAGAGATGCTGAAGTGGTCCAGAAGGGCGTCTCGGTTGTCCAGCCGCGCAGCGCATACCAGCAGATTTCCCAGCCTGCGCAAAGGTTGTTGCTCAAAAGCATCTTCCGGATTGACCTTCAGCAACAGGTGGCCTAATCCGACAGGCCCCTCAATGACGGAGCCCGCGCCGTCTGGCCCGTAGTACTCCATTGCGGCTTTCATTCGCTCCAGCCACTTCGGGTCTACTGGCGCACCATCAAATCTAAAAATGCCATAGATCCCGCTCATGATTGTCCCCGGGAAATGGTCATCAAGGTTTTGAAGCGCTCATGCCCAGGCGCCCCGGTAACGATATAGGAACCGACTCGCACCCAGGCGTGCGCATCAAATTTAACCGGTTCTCCCTGGCTCACTCCAAAACTGACCGTTCCCTCCAGGCCACGGCGTCGCAACATGCGGGTGGCGGCCAGAGCCTGGGCCAGGCAACGCCCGTCCCACGGAACCCGGCGAGCCAATACTCCCACTGCCCAACCTATCTCTTGTGCCACAAGGACTTCGTCGGCCGTGGCAGTCATCGGACTTTCGGTACCGGGCGTTCCAAGCCACGCTGCGATGCGCCGGAAAGGCACACAAGCCATCAAAAGCCGTGCGGCTGCCAATGCTCGAAGGGCCTCCCAAAGCAACTTCCTGCGGGTGGAGGAAGTCCTTCGATAACGCCGAAGATCACTCCACATGCAGAAGACCTTCTTGTTCCATTTGTCCAAGGAACTTTTCGAGTTCCGCGGAACAAACCTCGGGCGCGATGTCATACTCCTTCACAAGCTCATCCACAAGAGCCGAGAACGTCAGTGGTGTCTCTATCTTTGCCCAAATTACGCGCGCCGTCCCCGCTAATCCGTAATACGCTCCCGCGTCGATGCTCATCAGAACCGTTTCCTGGTCCAATTCTGTTGAAAGTGCCACCTGCGTACGACGTAGTTTGTCTCCCGGCTCAAAATGGCGCATTAGCCTCGCTCCAGCTCCTGATTGCTGTCAAAATGTTCTGCCCATGTCGATTCCAGATAGTCGACCAGGCTCCCGATCTTCTCAGTATCGCGGCGGCGGGAGACCTCGGCAATCGATGTCTTTTCCGCAATCAGTCCCGCGAGCCGCATAAGATGGCTTTGCGTGCTCTGTCCCTTAAGGTATTCCGGGCGATACAGATTCTCAAGAAGACGCTGGATGCGATCGAAACCGCGAAGTAAGCTGAACTGCGGCTCACCCTCGTCGCGATTCTTGAGAATATGAATCCCCGTGAGCGGCACCTGTTCAGCGCAGTATCCGTCATTCAACGGGACCACGAACTTGTCCACATGGAAGCGACCGCCCTGCGGCTGCCCGAGACGCTCATATGCATCTTGGCAAAGACGAACCTGGGCTAGCGCGGGAAGTACCTGTAACTTCTCGGCTCCGGTCGTCACCGCGCACACATCGTCTGACAGCAAGCGATATCCGCGCTGATGGAATTCGGCAGCAAGGGTGGACTTGCCCACTCCCTGGTCGCCGACGAAGATCATTGCGCCCCACCGTGTCTCTACGGCACTGCCGTGAAGGGGAAACAACCCACGCTGGTAAAGCAGTGCCCCCATCGCCGAGCCCATGAGAAATAAGCGAACTTCCTCTAATGGAGCCCCTTCCACAGGCTCAATGGAGATTCGACTGCCTTCCTCGACAACATAGCTCCCAACCCCAGCCACTGCCATACGGAAAATCCTTGAATGAACCTCAAAATAACCCTCCTCAAGCGTTTCTGTAACGCTTGGCACTGCCGGCAACAAACGAATCGTCACATCCGGAATTGCGCCAGGTTGTGGATGAAGAGCAAGCTCTGGACAGGCAATCTCCGTATGAATGCAGAGACCGTAAGCTTGGTGCGCTGTGATGTTCATTCTTGAGGCTCACACGGGGGAAAACAGAATATCCTCAACACCGGCACCATCCGGTCGCTGCAAGCAGGCGAAAAGCAGGATTGATACGACGATACAGCAAACGGGCTGCTTGAGGTCAATACTCGATCTTTTCCATCACAACATAAGTCCTGGAGCTATTCTCAAAACGGGGAGACTTCCCGATTCCGGTTGGGACGAAGTCTTGGCCGTCGGGAGCGGCTTCGATGACATCATTCAAAATTCAATTAAAGCCTCTCCTGCGCAAGGCGCCGGGGTTTCGAATTGCGCGCTTTTTTTTCAGGCTGCTCAAAGGTGTTGAGGCACGAAACTCGGCACTCATATTACTGCGCCCGCCGAAAGGCCTTTACCAGCCCTACGGAACCACGTCCATCGATCGATACCCTGAAATATTTCAGCTTGTGCGTCAGTCGGTCGGAGACAGTGCAACCACGCGCATCCTTTCGTTCGGATGTTCGACGGGGGAGGAAGTTTTTTGCCTGCGCCGCTATTTTCCTGAGGCAATTATCTTCGGCCTCGACATCAATCCTTTCAATATTGCGGTGTGCCGATTCAGGCATCTCAGGCACGGAGATAAAGGAATCAACTTCGCCACTGCCGGGTCGACCGCGCGCGAGGCAGACGCCAGCTTCGATGCAATCTTCGCGATGGCGGTCTTTCGCCATGGAGATTTGAACCTCCCAACGCCACCGCCTACCAGTGATCATCTCATCCGCTTCGCGGACTTCGAGCAATCCGTGGCTGACTTGGCGCGCGTGCTCAAGCCCGGAGGCCTGCTGGTGATCGAAAACGCGATGTTTCGGTTTTGCGACACTCGCTTAGCAAGGGACTTCGAGACAGTGCTCAAAGTGAATCTTGAAGAGCGGGTTCCTCTCTACAACAGCAACAATGTCCTTCTGCCCGACAGCAAATACCCTGATGTCATTTTTCGGAAGATCCGCTGAATTCTCTGTGATCCCAGACAGACTGTGCTTTTTCAAGAAGGAGACCTGGACACGTTTCGTACTGGTTTGCCGCATGATCGCGCAATGTGTGCCAAAAGAAAACACCCGGTTTTCCACATGCACCTTTGGTAATCTCCGCTTTCGACTTCCGCCGGATAGGCGGATGCAAACGATGTAGAATAAGCAAGAAGGGAACAACCAATCCCTCCGCAACGACATCAACTTGTATGTCTCTGAAGCGCATGTTGCACCCCGGAATGAAAGACGCCGAAGAGAAGATTGGCACCTGCAAGAGTTAATTGAACCGCTTTTTTGTGCCCTGGCACATCCCCCAAGGAGCGATCAATGCACAGCAGTTCTTGGCACGTTTTACATGTGCTTTCAAATCATGAGAAACGCGTAGCGCAGCACCTGGTCGTCCGATCGGTTGAACATTATCTTCCGGTCTATTCTGAACGCGTAAGGTGGACTGACAGAACTGTAGTGGCCGAGCGGCCGCTTTTCTCGGGATATGTGTTCGCCCGCTTTACTGCCAACGACAGAATTGCAGTGATATCAACGCCAGGCGTTCTTCGTCTCCTGGGCGATCAGTCGTGGGACATGGTTCGCGATGAGGAGCTTGCGCAGATTCGTACCGGACTGGCCACGGGGCTCCCATTGCGGCCCTATCGCGGCCTGTCTGTGGGGACGAAGGTGCGGGTGCGCAACGGCGTCTTTGCGGGCGTTGAAGGGGTGGTCACAGAACTGCGAAAGCAGTGCAGGGTCATTATTACCCTCGCGGCGGTTCGTCAGTGCTTTTCGCTCGAAGCCGGGATCGATGAACTCGATGTGTTGAGCAAGCCCGTGCCCAAGCCGGGACTCGCGGCGGTGCCTGCCTACGGGTTCTGAATGAGTCGATTTCGGACCAAAAACCCAGGGCAATTCACTCAAGTACAGCTTGAATGAATTGCCCTTTTTCTTTCGTTTAAAAGAATTTAGCCACCGCTATGCCATCACGCGATGAGCCACTGGCACGGCCTCTTCCTGCTTGCTGAGATAAGCGTCTACGGCTGCTGCGGCTTTGCGGCCCTCAGCGATAGCCCAGACAACCAGGGACTGTCCGCGGCGCATATCGCCTGCGGCAAAGATGCCGTCCATGGAGCTCATGTAGTCCTTTGTGGCAATGTTGCCGCGGTTGTCGAGTTCCAGGCCCAGCTGCTCGATCATGCCGGAGCGGACAGGCCCAAGGAAGCCCATCGCGAGTAGGACGAGGTCCACATCAAGCGTGAATTCGGAGCCGGCAATGGGCTCGAACTTCGGGGGCGGTCCGACTTTGACGGCATGCACCTGCTTCACATGGCCGTTCTCGTCGCCGGTGAACTTGATGCTGTTGATGCTCCAGCCGCGATCGCCACCTTCTTCGTGCGCGCTTTCGGTGCGTAATTGCAGGGGCCACAGCGGCCACGGGGTAGAGGCGGCCCGCTGCTCAGGTGGCTTGGGCATGATCTCGATCTGGTGGACGCTTTTTGCGCCCTGGCGATGGCTGGTTCCCAGGCAGTCCGCGCCGGTGTCGCCGCCGCCGATGATCAGCACGCGCTTGCCGGTGGCGAGAATTTCGATGGAGGGATCGACAGTATCGCCCTCGTTGCGCCGATTTTGCTGGGGCAGAAACTCCATGGCGTAGTGAATCCCCTTGAGTTCGCGCCCTGGAATCTTCAGGTCGCGTGGCTGCTCAGATCCGCCACAAAGCAAA
Organism: uncultured Acidobacteriaceae bacterium; assembly: GCA_963765025.1. Classification (GTDB taxonomy): domain Bacteria; phylum Acidobacteriota; class Terriglobia; order Terriglobales; family Acidobacteriaceae; genus Telmatobacter. The sequence goes on from CAVXVM010000019.1 coordinate 7,756, forward strand.
ATTGCTTCGTACTGGCCGGTGAGCGTCTCGATGGGAATGTTGACGCCCACATGCGCGTCGGTGACAAACTGCACACCCTCTGAGCGCATCTGGTCGATGCGGCGGTCAATGACGTGCTTCTCAAGTTTGAAGTTGGGAATGCCGTAACGAAGCAGTCCGCCAATGCGGTCGTTCTTCTCATACACGGTGACCGAGTGGCCGGCGCGACGCAATTGCTGTGCGGCCGCGAGGCCTGCGGGACCGCTGCCAACTACAGCGACGCGCTTGCCAGTAGCCTGTTCGGGCGGTTCCGGACGGATCCATCCCTCATCCCAGCCGCGCTCGACAATGGAACGCTCAATGAGCTTGATTGAAACTGCCGGCTGATTGATGCCGAGGACGCAGGCAGCTTCGCACGGTGCAGGGCAGATGCGCCCCGTAAATTCAGGGAAGTTATTGGTGGAGTGAAGGCGGCGAATGGCCGACTCCCAACGGCCGTTATACACAAGGTCATTCCAGTCGGGAATCAGGTTATTGACCGGGCAGCCCGTGTGACAAAAGGGAACTCCGCAGTCCATGCAGCGAGCGCCTTGTTCGCGCTGCTTCTCTTCAGGGAAGGGCTCGTAGATCTCGAACCAGTCATGAACGCGCTTCTTCGGATCGCGGCGTGTGGGCTGTTCACGTTGAATTTCGAGAAAACCAGTAACCTTACCCATGGAGAACCTCTGCCGTTGACGGAATCAACTTCGACGAAGATGAGGGAGAAGAATAGACGGTCTCGACACGAGGAACACCGAGGACACGCTTGTATTCATGCGGGAACACCTTGATGAAACCGGGCTGGGCAGCGGCCCAATGCTCCAGCATCCATGCGGCGCGGGGGCTGCCCGTGTAATCGCGATGGCGCTCGAGCAGGTTACGCACGCGTTCCACGTCGGACTCAAGAACCAGTGGTTCCAGATCGACGCTGGTCCTGTTGCAGCGCCTGACTGAGAAGTCGCCGCGGCCGTCATAGACGTACGCGAAGCCGCCGCTCATGCCGGCAGCAAAGTTCCGTCCAGCTTTGCCCAGGACGATGACAGTCCCGTTGGTCATGTACTCGCATCCGTGATCGCCGCACCCTTCCACAACCGCGGTAGCGCCGGAGTTGCGCACGGCAAAGCGCTCACCAGCGATCCCGTTGAGGAACACTTCACCGGAGGTGGCGCCGTAAAGGACCACGTTGCCCACCACGATGCTTTCTTCAGGCAGGAAGCTTGAAGTCTTGGGCGGATAGGTAATGATGCGTCCACCGGAAAGGCCCTTGCCGAGGTAGTCGTTCGCATCACCTTCCAACTCGAGTGTTACGCCGGACGGAACGAACGCGCCGAAGCTCTGGCCAGCCGAGCCCTGGAACTTGTAGTGGATGGTTTCGTCAGGCAGGCCCGCGGAACCGTACTTGCGCGCGATCTGTCCGCCGAGCATGGCGCCCACCGTGCGATGAACGTTGCGGATGGTAAAGCTGCCCGTGACCTTGGTCTGCGAGTCGAGTGCCGGCGCGGCCTTGGCGATCAAGGCGTGGTCGAGTGCTGCGCCGAGCCCGTGATCCTGCGCCTGCATGCGGCGGCGGGCCACGCGGGAGGGCAGCGTAGGCGTGTAGAGAATCGAAGACAGGTTGATGCCCTTTGCCTTCCAGTGCAAGTCAGCGACCGCGGCATCGATCTTGTCCACGCGGCCAACCATCTCGTTCACCGTGCGGAAACCGAGCTTGGCCATGTGCTGGCGCATCTGCTCCGCGATAAAGAAGAAGAAGTTGACCACGTGCTCGGGCTGGCCGGTAAAGCGCGCGCGCAGCACCGGATCCTGTGTGGCAATGCCCACCGCGCAGGTGTTCAGGTGGCATTTGCGCATCATGATGCAGCCCATGGTGATCAGCGGCATGGTGGCGAATCCATACTCTTCGGCGCCCAGCAGTGCGGCAATCACAACGTCGCGGCCCGTCTGGAGTTTGCCGTCGGTCTGGACGCGAATACGGCTGCGCAGATCGTTCAGCAAAAGAACTTGCTGCGTTTCAGCCAGGCCCAGTTCCCAGGGCAAACCAGCATGCTTGATGGAACTGAGAGGCGATGCGCCGGTTCCGCCGTTGTCGCCCGAAATGAGCACCACATCGGCATGTGCCTTTGAAACACCCGCGGCGACCGTGCCCACGCCAACCTCCGAAACCAGCTTGACCGCGATGCGGGCCTGGGGATTCACGTTCTTCAGGTCATAGATCAGCTGAGCGAGATCCTCAATGGAGTAAATGTCGTGATGAGGCGGAGGCGAGATCAAGCCGACGCCGGCGATGGAGTGACGAGTCTTGGCAATCACCTCGTCCACCTTGTGGCCGGGCAACTGACCGCCTTCACCTGGCTTTGCACCCTGCGCCATCTTGATCTGGAGTTCGTCAGCGTTGACCAGGTAATTTGTGGTCACGCCGAATCGGCCGCTGGCCACCTGTTTCACGGCGCTGCGGCGAGAATCGCCATTGGGATCGCGCTTGAACCGTGCTTCGTCCTCGCCGCCCTCGCCGGTGTTTGACATGCCACCGATGCGATTCATCGCGATGGCCAGCGTCTCGTGCGCTTCCTTGCTGATGGAGCCAGAACCAGGCTGCTGATCTGGCTGTGGATCGACTCGCGAAGCTGCACGGTCTGGTTAGCCATGCTATTGATCGTTTGCGTGAGCGACTGGCCTTGCAGGACAGCAGATTGAAGCACCGAGGCTCATTCTCACTGGTGGGCGCCGAGTCTGAGATGGAACTGAAGAAACTGTTAGTTGCGAGTGCTGGATTCAAGCCGCTATTCAGCACCGACAATATTTTCCAGTTGGGTATAGGTGCTATTTGAGGAGGTTATACGGCGCTGACCTGAACTGGAGTTGGCGTTTTGGAAGTCGCCCTGCAGGAAGGTATTGACTCTGAGTGATGGACTCGGACCTGGACACCGTGCTGGATCGCGCCGTCGGTTTGGGTGGGGCCGGGGACAAAGTTGACGGTTTCGCGATGGCGCCCGGCGTGTTGGCGTTGGCAATATTACCCACCACTTGCAAAGCGACATGGTCACCTGCAAGCTGGTGGGCGGTATTCAATGAAGATGGAAAGGGACATCATCAAGGATGAAGGCGGAAGGATGAAGGATGAAGGTTTTTTCATCTTCATGACCTCACCTTCATATTTGCTATTATGCTTTCCTGATTGAGCAGCATCCGCTGAAACGAGGTCCTCCCTTTAATGTCGGCTGAATCCAACACAAGTCGGATAAATTTCTAACAGTTGTGAGAGATGGAGAGAAAAATAGCATGCGCTGAATGATTATCCAATTAGTAAGGTTTTGGGTTTGCAGCAGTACGGCAAAAGTGCGCAGTAGCAACTGCCGGGCAGAGCGGTACCCGGTGCAAGCGCACGCGTCAATGCCTTGATGCTGCCCGAAGGAAGCCCCTGGCCGGCAGCACGGGCCAAGAGGGCCTGCCGGCGTGAGCAATCTTGCAGCACGCCCAACATCCGTTGCTCATCGACGGCGATGGCGGCCGACCTCGCGGTTGTTGGGCTTCCAGAGGTTTCAGTTTCAAGAGATTCAAGACGGCCATCAGTTCGCCCTGGCGCCCAGAAGATCATTCAACAGGAACTACATCAGCTGAACTACAGCCAGGCTATGATGACTGGAATCGATGTCGGCGAGTCAAGTGCGTCCGAGATAGGCACTAGGGCGTGGTCGGCATGATGAGCAGAAAGGTAAGGATCTGGCGGTGGAAGGATGAGGATGAAGGATGAGGAGTGAGGGTGAGGGATGAAGGATAGGGATGAAGGATGAGGATGAAGGATCAAGGTGAAGGATTTCCCCCTCGATCTCTTATACTCTCCCGGTCTGCCTCATATGCTTTTCTCGCTGTTGGTGAGAGATTGTAGTCGGGCCACTCATGGCGCTGGTCTCGGCGAGTTTTGATTCACAGCTTGATTGAGTTGCTGGTAAAAACCTCTTGGCCCGGCCTCCGTTGAATAGGCGGATTTGTCTCGCTCTGACATGGCTGGATCATTTGCCCATAGAACGTCTCGCCCACGAACTGGTCAAACGCCTTGCGCAGGGCCGGGTTGGCGGGCGCGGGCTCGGCCACAGGCGCCATGTCGCGCTTGTAAGAAGCTTGGCGGCGACAGAGGGGAGATTGATGTTGTTCATTTGGTTTACTCGATGATCAAGGGGGCGTGCAACTTCCCGCCGTGGTCCAGGCCCTTGATGATTTCGATGATGTCTTCCGGCTGGGCGTGCACGGCGTTAAGGGCGTCGACCAGGGCGTTGAGTCTGGGCGAGGTCGGATCGGCCGGATCGACGCCGATGAAGCGCCGCGCGGCGGGCTGGCCGCCGGCCTCGATCGTGCAGCTTCTTGTGCGTGACGGCGACGGAGCCGATTTCCACGTCGCCGCTGATCACGATCGTGCCCGTCCGCTCGTTGATCACCACTCGCGGAACCGTGCGGGCTCCTGATCGGCAGCGACAGGACCTGGGAGATGAACGAGACCGGATCGTCGCGATACTGCACGGGAATATCGACCACGATGTTGCCCTGGTTGAAGGCGTGGGCCAGGGGGCGTAGTTGCTCACCTGCTTGCCCATCTGGCTGTTGATCGAGTCGGCAATGTCCTGGGCGACCTGGAAGTCGGCATGGTACTTGTCCAGCACGAGCGTGATGCGGTTGTCCTTGGTGAAGGCGTGAAAGAACTCCTCTTCCAGCCGGCAGCCTTCGTGGATGCGGCCGGTGTTGGGCATGTCGGCGTTTTCCAGCGTGATCGGCCCTTCGGCAAAGGCGTAGACCCGGGGATGCTTGGGGTCGGGGCCGATCAGCGGCGTGAGGAACAGCCGGCCGCCGGCCAGGCTTTTGGCCGACGCCGATCGAGCTGACGACGCAATCGATCTTGTCGCCCTGGCGGGCGCCGGCCGCCGGAGATGGTGGCCGAGACGATCACCAGGGCCACGTTCTTCGTATCTTTCAGTTCGGCCAGGCTGTTGGCCGCGGGCGAGTTGCCCATGACCGACATGATCTTGGCCACGCTGCGGATCGTCGGCAGGTAGCTGGAATGTCGCCGGTGCCTTTGAGGCCGACGACCACACCCAAGCCCTGGATCGTGTTCTCTTCCTGCCCTTTGATGCGGCAGATGCTTTTAGCGTTCAGTCGCGACCGGCCTGGCGGCGCGGCGAGGGCGACGATCGACCGCGAGGAGCCAAAGGAACAATGGCCAAGGCCGGAACGGTGGTTAATCCAATCGTCGTTGGGATCATAATTGAGTTTAAAGTGATACGTCTGTAGCGGTATCATACCGATCCGCAGCGGTCGGCACGAAGGTGAACGTTCGCTCCCTTTATCCCGCATCTTTATCCTGGTGGGACTCGCGTCAACCTGCAATGCTCGCACCCAACTCCCTGCTCCGAGCTGCCTAGCGTCCTAGAACGGCTGCCACTTGTCGAGCCATTCCAAGGCCCAGCCGCGGCGGTAGCTGTCGCGGACGTGGCCCGCTTCCTCGCTTGATGATCTTCAGATCGGCGATGTGTCGCTGATGATCGAGTTGTCCGGCTTGATGTCTTCCGGACGGACCTCGCCGGCCAGGCGAGTATTCCCAGTTCTCTTCGTTGTTGGAGACGTTCCAGGTCCCTTCCAGGACGCAATTGCCGTTGGGACGCTATCGACGATGCGGCAATCATCACGAAGCTCAACTTGTCAGCAGTTTGCAGGTTGCCATCCGCCTGGAGTTGGTTATCGATGTCGCCGCGGATTTCCGGCGTGCCGTAGGCTATTGCCGTTTTCACCCAGGTTCCCGCCATAGAACTTGATCCACTCGTCAACTTCAGATCGCCTGTGGCCCAGTCTTCTTGCGATCGATCGTGCCCTGGCTCGTCATTTGCGACTCACCGAGACCGTGACCTTGACGATGTCGTTGATCGGGCATCTTTTCTTGTCGTCCCGGCGTCTGGTAGGTCCACGAAGGTATCGGCCAGGGTCAGGCGGGTCGTGAGCTATAAGCGGGCGAGGAAGCCCGGCAAAATTCGGCCGGCAGTGTGGCGGCCTGCCCGCCGGCGGCAAAAAGGCTGTTGCTTCGGGCCGCCGCGCGGCCGGTGTTCAGCGCGAGAGCAACAGTAGAGGCTGAAGCAACTCGCGATTGTTCTGGGCTGCATCTTCTAAGGTCGTGAAAAAAACGGTGGGCCGACGTCGAAGTAACATCAAGGTGACCTGTCTATGTTCGGGTTGATCGGAAGCACGTCTTAAATTGCGATGGCGGACCGTGAAACGAGCCCTTTGCAGGCATGGAACGTTTCGCCCGACTTTCGTTTTCGCTCAACAACTACGGCCTTCAACGCTCGTTGGCCGGGCATAAACCTCGACTTCGCGGACTGCCGCTTACGCCGGGCGTAATACGTACTGCGATTCGGCGAGTGACTCGACGGCAACCAATTCGCCTACGCTGCCCTCATCGTGGGCACGGGCATCGTGCGGATGCGGATCGCCGCCGGCCCGCGGCACAAACCGTAACCACTTCGCCGCGATGGACGGCAACGGTGGGCGAAGGAATCGGCGGGACCGGCAGGCAACCGGCCGAACGGGGCGGACCAACTCGTGGCCGAACGCTTCTTCGACGCGTGACGGGCGGCGGGCAGATTTGTCCGCTCGCCGCCAAGTGCTGAGCGCCACGTCGCCTTCGCGGATGACCGTGCTGGGGCACCGTGTATGTACGGCAGATCGACCGCACGGGTGCGATGCGCGGACCTTGGCGTCTCGTCGCGACCACCAGCGTCGTGCCCCGCCGGTCTTGTTGACCCGAGACGTGAGCTCGGAATCGTTGCAGGCCGGTCCAGGCGTGCAACCCCAGGCGACGGTCGATCGGCCGCACCGGGTCGGCAAGAGCCGGCGGCATTGGCGTGGGTGAAAGTTAAGAACTCCGATCGACCAGTCTTGTGGGCATTGTAGGAAATGTTTCCCGTTCAAGATACTTCGTCTAGCGCATCGCTGGATCACAGGCGTTTGATTGGCTGTGTCTCCGCCGTGGAGACTGGCTGCACCGGGCCCGGCGCCGGCTGAACGGCGGCCCACGAGCAGACTTCGCTGGAGCCGGAGAACGAGGCTCCGCTCAGGTTCACGCCGCGGAGGGACAGGAAGTTATAGAATCTCGCGGACGCTCGACGGTCGACCCTTCGCCCATGCCGTAGCGGAGGAAGGCTCGATCGCGGCCGGCGCCGAGAGTTGCTGGCCGCGGTGGAACCGTTTCCGGCCATGTAGCCGAGGAGGCGACAACCGCACCGGCCGGCGTGCATTGCGTTCGTAACCACAATTCGGCCGCTAGCGGCGCGGGAAGCGAGGACGGCCATCGCGCCGGTGGCGATCAGCGGGGCGACAACTGCGATATTACAATGCAAAGAAGGACATAGTTCCAAGGGGATCGTTATGTAGGATGGACCTCCGAGTCCGAACGGATTCTCAGTAAACGGACTCGGAGGTCCATGCATACATTCTTAATTACTCTGAACAAGCCCGTTGATAGTCTGCATCGATTTCATCGCTGGCCTTGATGGTCTGCGAATTCATTTCGAAGGATCGCTGGGTCGTGATCAGATCGATCAGCGAACCGACGGGATCAACGTTGGACTGTTCCAACGAGCCTTGCTGTAGGGTCCCCAACCCGCTGCCGCTGGACCGGGGTTGCCCGTTATCGCGGCGCCAAAGACGTCGGATTCCTGGTAGAGGTTCTCGCCGAGATCCAGAGGCCCTGGGGATTGATGAAATTGGCCAATTGGATGGTCGGCTCTTGCTGGAGACGTTTGCGACTTCCCTGGAACTGGTTTCACAGGACAACCGGCCTGCGGCGCCGATGATGGAGAAGTTCGTGGCGTCTGGCGGGATCGCGCATCGTCGGTCCGCGATCGGCCAACGTGGCCGAAGTCACGACGAGCTGGCCGCTGGCATTCTTGGAGAAATTACACGCCCGGGTGTAATAGATCGTGCCGGACGGGTCCTTGACCTGGAAAAAGCCGCTGTCCTCTGATAGCCACGTCCAGCATGATTGCCCGTCTCTGCAAGCGTACCTTGCCGCACATGTTGCTCTCCGTGCTTTGCACGCGGCTGCCGGTGCCGGCCGCGATCGTGGCGTATACGCCCCGCTGCTGTCCTGGGAGCCAGGGATATTTCTCCTGTTTGATGAGCAGTTCCCTCGAATGCGCACGCACCACTTAAAAGTTCGTCGTTTGCATGTTTACCAGGTTATTGGCGATCACGTCGAGTTGCGATGCATGGAGTAGTGCCGGTGCAGGCCGTATAAAGTGCTTGAAGGCTCATGGTTTCGTCGCTTGGTTAGAGACAATATATATGGGGATAAGGCCTTTAAAATGCTTAATCAAGCCTTGGAGTATCTCGTTGTGGGTTTTCATAACGTACACGTGGCTTCGAGAATTCGGGAGATTTCAATCAGTGTGGCCATCTCGGTCGTCGGCTGCGCGTCCGACATCTCCAACTGCCGGGACGACAGACCGTCTCCGCAACAGGCCCCGCCGGGCGGCATCGCTGCACGGCGGAAGAGGTTCTCAGCCAGTTGCTGAACATGTAGCCTAACGATGCCAGGCTTGACGATCTGCGAATTCCTGCCGCGTGGGTGCCTTGGCTTACATTGAGCGAATGGGGTTGCCACGGCCCCGCCGTGGGGCTGACGTGATCGGCGAGTTGCCCTCGCCAAAACCGGGTATGCCCTGCTCGTAACCAAGTTGCCGGTAGCCGTGAGGCGAAAATTGCAGGCCGGGGTGAGCATCCGTTCTTGACCCTTCCGGACGACGAAAAAACCGTCGCCCTGGAAGGCCGCGTCGCTCGGATTTCCGGTCTTTTTCAGCGGTCCGGGGAGAGACCATAGCGGTCTGGCGAAATTCACTTCACCCCGACATCGTTGATCGTGCCGCCGCCCGCCGGCGATGCCCCGCTCCACGGCCTCGGCATCAGCGCGATGCCATGACGGCGAGTCGCTGAATCCTCGGTATCAACGTTGGCAATGTTGTTGGCGATGACATCCAACCGCTGCTTTGGACTTGTGCCGCTGGGAGCCAAGATGTAGAGTAACAACTCAGCATGCGCTTCTTCCGGGCCAGTTCAAATATTTCAGCGGATCGTGCCGGAAAAGAAATGTGATGAGTTCAAGATGAAGAGATCAAAACGAAAAACTCACCGTCGCCCGGGTGGAGCAAGCCGCGTGCGAACGGATCGAGTAGGCACACAATAAGAATGCATTGATGGTCTAGATCCAGCGGCTTGAGGACAGCGATGGTTATGTGTCTTCACTGGTACAAT
>CAVXVM010000020.1:0-56691 GCA_963765025.1 uncultured Acidobacteriaceae bacterium
GTTGATGCGCGGTGGAATGGCTCCCTCGCGGCCAAAGGTCAACGCTTGACGGTGTTGTTGAACGCGCATGGCCGATTTGGGACTGCGCGACTCCAAGCATGGGATCGGGCTATCCTCCTGCAATCGCTTGTCACCTTGCTCAACCAACTTCCCTGCAAGTCGGTGAAACTTGTCGCTTTCAACCTTGACGAGCAGCAGCAGGTTCTCAGCCTGGACAAATTCGATGCCGACGGCTTCACAAAGCTCGAGAGGGCATTGGAGACGGTAGATTTTGCCACCATCCCGTATCAGGCGCTCAGAAAAGGTTCCTGGACCAGTTTTTTGGTAGGCCTTGCGCAGAGGGAGTCTTCATCGAAGGAGCCTCCAGACGATATCATCTTCCTCGGCGCCGGGGGCAGTCATGCATGGGAGAAGTTGCCACGAGATGTGACCAGGGTCATCGAGATTTCTAAAGCTCATTTCTTTTATTTCGAGTTATTTCCCTATATAGGCAGCGCCCCGGACGGAGTGGAGCAATTGACCAGGGACCTGCACGGAACTGTTTTTGCAATTCGCTCTCCAGAAACGCTCGCCCAGGCGATCAAAAAGACGTTGGCTCTGACGGCCGCGCCCCCGGATTAGGTGATCCCCCGGGAACCCATGTCCGATGGTTCAATTACAGTACCCGGAATCGAATCCCGTATTCGAAGACGCCTGGACATCCGCGAAGACCGCGAAACCGCTGCCTTTGCGGATTCGCCGCTAGCTGGTAAACTTATCAAGTCGTGGGGCTGTAGCTCAGCTGGGAGAGCGCCTCGTTCGCAACGAGGAGGCCAGCGGTTCGATCCCGCTCAGCTCCACCAATTCTCTCCGCACAGAAGCATCGGCACGGCCTCTCTCAAAACACCCGTTTATGCCCCGCACCGATCGGCGTTGCCAGTGGGCAAGCCGCCCGGCCAAGGGATCCCTCCGCGGCGCCTGGCCCTTTGCGCGGTGCCGGCGTTCTTCAGTGAAGTTGCGGCAAAGGTATACTTGAGTTGTCCTCGATTGCCCATAAGTTGCAGCGCGAATCCAGCAAAATAGGACAGAATTGTATTAAGCAGAGTATCGTTTCTTGACGCCGACACTCTTCAAAGAGGTAAAGGGTTGTCCCAGATCGTGTCCCAGCCGGAACCCGCGCAGGCAACGCTTCGGCCTCTTTGTGTTGATCTTGACGGCACGCTGGTCAAGTCAGACACGCTCGTCGATTCATTGCTGATGCTGCTGCGCAAGCGCCCTATGCTTGCGCTGGCGCTGCCTGGAAAGCTTCTTCGAGGAAGGGCGGCTTTCAAGGCATTCGTAACGGAGTCCATCACGCTCGATGTCGAAAGCCTGCCGTACAACCGAAAGCTCCTGCACTTCCTTAGGGAACAGCACTCTCTGGGCCGTCCGCTTTATCTCGCCACTGGAGCCGATGTTGTGCTCGCCCGCCGCATTGCCGCTCACCTGGGCATATTCAGCGGCGTGCTGGGCTCCGATGGCGCCACCAATCTTACCGGCAACAAGAAGCTCGACGGTCTGCGTACCCATCTCGGCTTCGCCGCGTTCGATTATGTCGGTAACGCGACGCCCGATCTGCCCTTGCTGGTTCATGCAACCGAAGCCATGGTAGCTAACCCCAGCCTGGGGCTTCGCGGCAAGCTTCGTACACGCGGCATCAAACCGGTGCGCGAGTTTAACGAGCACAGGAATCCGCTTGTTTCTCTGGTTCGCGCCATGCGTCCCCATCAGTGGGCCAAGAATCTGCTGATGCTTCTTCCCATGCTGTTGGCGCACGATTTCACCATCCCCGCCCTGCTGACGGCCCTGCTGGCATTTGTCTGCTTCTCGCTCACCGCCTCGGCAACCTACATCGTCAACGACCTGCTCGACCTAGAGACGGATCGGCACCATCACAGTAAAAGAACCCGGCCCTTTGCGTCTGGCGATCTGTCCCCGTTGTTGGGTGCGCTGCTTTCGGCGGTGTTTCTGCTCATTGGGTTTGTGGGTGCGTGCCGCCTGCCCCTGGTCTTCTACGGCTGGCTGGCGTTCTACCTCGTTGTGACGCTGGTCTACTCCCTGTATCTGAAGAAGATTCCCTTGCTGGACGTACTGACTCTTTCAGGGTTGTATACGCTCCGGCTTCTGGCCGGCAGCGCAGCATCTGGGGTCCACATCTCCCACTGGCTTGGAGGCTTCTCAATCTTCCTGTTCTTTTCTCTAGCCATCGTCAAGCGCTTTGCGGAGCTGGAAGACCTGCGTTTCAAAGGCGCATTGCCGAAAAACGGGCGCGGCTACCTGATAGACGATCTCGAACAGCTGCGCAGTTTCGGCACCGCCAGCGCCTTCTCCGCCGTCGTGATCTTCTCCATTTACATCAGCGGTAATGACGTGTCGAAGCTCTATCGTCATCCTACGCTGCTCTGGACGATCCTGCCCTTCATGCTCTTATGGCTGTGCCGCGTTTGGCTGTTGGCCTCCCGCGGAAAACTCCACGAAGATCCCGTGGTCTTCGCCTTGACAGACGTCATGAGCCTGGTGATCGGCGGGGCCATCGCCTGTGTCGTTTTGCTCGCACTCTGACTACGTGAGAACAGAAACACCAAAGCTTTCGGAAAGTACGTTCTACCCCAGGAGACCAAATCGTGTCGAATCAATCCGTCGTTGCTGCAGTAAGAACGCGCCCAGAAACCGTGCTGGGGGATATTGCACGGCTCAGTGAACTGGCGGGCATGTCTACCGCACTCGATCCAAAGGCCCAAACGATTCTCAAGGACAATATCTCCTGGCATTATCCGTTTCCGGGCGCCAACACGACGCCATGGCAATTGGAGGGATCCATCCAGGCCTTGCGCGGCAACGGGTATGAAGACCTGGTCTGCGTGCAGAACAAGACGGTCGTCACCAACGCCTTCAAAGGCGAAGATCTAAATCATTACCTGCCCATCTTTTCCAAATACAACATCCCGGTCCTTTACAACTTCCGCGATGGCGACATGAAGTGGATTCCCTTCAAGCCCAAGGCGAAGATGCTGGCGCTCGACAAGGTCTTTCCGCAGGGCATCCACATCCCCGACTTTTTCTTCGGCAAGAACATCGTTCACTTGCCCACGGTGAAGTGCCACATCTACACCACCACGACCGGCGCAATGAAAAATGCGTTCGGCGGCCTGCTTGCCACTCACCGGCACTATACCCATTCGTGGATCCACGAAACGCTGGTGGACCTGCTGGCGATCCAGAAGGAGATCCACTCCGGCCTGTTTGCGATCATGGACGGGACAACGGCAGGGGACGGTCCGGGGCCGCGCACCATGCGTCCGCACGTGAAGAACATTATGCTGGCCAGCTCGGACCAGGTGGCCATTGACGCGGTTGCCGCCAAGCTCATGGGATTCAATCCAATGGATATCAAGTACATTCACCTAGCCCATCGCGCCGGCCTCGGTACCGGCAAGCCCGAGGAGATCAAACTCGTCGGTGACGACATATCGCAGGAAAGCTGGAACTTCACCGTCGGCGACAACATGGCCAGCCACGTCGGAGATATGATGTGGTTCGGGCCGTTTAAAGGAATTCAGCGGCTCTTTTTCCATACCCCGCTCGTCCACCTCTTTGTCTTTGGCTCGGAGTCCTATCACGACTGGTATCGGTGGCCGGTGAAGGACAAGAAGATCTACGAGAATTGGCTGGAAACGACGCAATGGGGCAGATTATTCGAGGCGTACGCCAAGTAGCCAAAGAACAAGCCGATGCAGCATGACGCTATCCGCCCGCCCAGCAACGAAGGCAGGCAAGGGTCTTCTGCGTCTTGGTTCGTAATCCTGAACCGGGTACCCACCCATTCGCATCTTGCCACGCATGAGCAGCACTATGATAGGCTGCTGTCACTTGGCTGATTTGCCAGGTTGACTTCCCGAACCTCACTTCCCCGTATCAGGTCCCCGAAAAACTTGTAATTTTGCGAATGCAAACAACCAGGAGGTTGGCTATGAGTGCTGAAAACCACGCGAATGCTCCGTTGAACCCCGGCCTGATCTTTGGAATGATGCAGGCCCACCAGCAGACCGCGGCTCTTAGAGCAGCAATTGAACTCGACATCTTCACAGCCGTGGGCAACGGGCCGGGAGACGTAGCCTCCATTGCCCGCCATTGTTCCGCGTCGGAGCGCGGCACCCGTATCCTGTGCGATTACCTGGTGATCTGCGGCGTGCTTGCCAAGGAGAACGGGCACTACAAACACACGGCAGTAAGCGGGACCTTCCTTGATCCTCGCTCTCCCGCATGCATGGCCACCGTGGCTCAATTCCTCTCAAATCCAGCGGTGCTTGAGCCGCTCAACCATCTTAGTGAAATCGTGCGCAATGGCCGCACCAACCTTCCCGGCGATGGCACGGTCGAGCCTGAAAATCCGGTCTGGGTCCAGTTCGCCCAGACCATGGGGCCTATGATGGGACCGCTTGCTGGTCCACTTGGTGCGATTGTGCTTGAAGGGAAAACCAGCCCGATGCGCGTGCTCGACATCGCCGCCGGCCATGGACTTTTCGGAATCGAAATCGCCAAACAGAATCCGCAAGCGCATGTGACCGGGCTTGATTGGGCGCCGGTTCTTCGCGTGGCGCTCGAAAACGCAAAGAAGGCCGGCGTGCATGAGCGCTACAACATGCTCCCAGGCAGCGCCTTTGAAGTGGAGTACGGCGGGCCGTACGACGCTGTGCTGCTTACCAATTTTTTGCACCACTTCGATGTGCCCACCAATGTGGGCCTTCTCAAGAAAGTTCGCGCTTCGCTCAAGCCAGGTGGCCGAGCCGCAACGCTTGAGTTCGTGCCCAATGAGGACCGCGTCTCGCCACGCGAGCCTGCTGCATTCAGCATGACCATGCTCACGACTACGGCGGCAGGCGATGCCTATACCATGCGCGAACTGACTGCCATGTATGCCGATGCGGGATTCAAGAACGTCACTGGCCATCCCATTCCCATGAGCCCCCACACGGTCGTCCTGGGTGAGGCCTGAGCGCGCCGCAATTCCGCTGATCTAAAACGGCGAATGGGTCCAGTTTGTATCTCGTTCGCCGCTTTTCCTTCCTCGCCTGCGTGCCTCATACTTCTCCTGTGCGCGGATTCACTCCATCCCTGGCAATTCTGCTCGCCTGTGCAGCTCTGAGCGCATCCGCCGGCCCCAATCCAGTCCTTTCCTGGCAGATGTCGACAAACCGCGCAGCGCAAACTGCGCCCAAGGCGCGCATCCTTGTGCTCGATGTTCGAACCGGTCGGTTGTTGGCCGAACATGGACTCGGCGAAGCGCGACGAACGCTGGCCGCGCCTGGATCTACGCTGAAACCAATTGTTCTCTATAGCCTCATCGCCTCTAGCCGTTGGAACCCCGAGCAGCGTGTCGTCTGCGATCGAAAGCTGGTGGTTGCCGGCCATCGGCTGGCCTGCACGCATCCGTCCGCACCGCCATTTGATGCGCGCGAAGCGCTCGCCTGGTCATGCAATAGTTACTTCGCAGAGGTTGCGCGCACGTTAAGGCCCGGCGATCTCGGCCAGCTACTCCGCCCTACTGGAGTGCTCGGCATCACGGGCCTTGCGGGACCGCCTGAACGTGAAACATTCGCCGACTTTCGGGAACCGATGAACACCGAGGCCGCGCAATTGGCTCTGCTCGGCGTGGATGGAATCCGTATCACGCCGCTCGAGTTGGCTTTCGCCTATCGCTGGTTGGCTTTGGAACTGGCCGCGCATCCTGAATCCGCGGCAGCGCAGGTCGTCAGTGCGGGTCTCGCCGACTCGGCCAGCTTTGGCATGGCGCGGGAGGCGAGCCATTCCGGCGCATCCGTCGCGGGCAAGACCGGCACCGCTGAGGGCACGGCATCCACGCAATCGCACGGCTGGTTTGCGGGACTCGCGCCGGCAGACAAGGCTCAGGTCGTCGTGGTCGTTTATCTGCCCGCAGGTCATGGAGCCGATGCGTCGCGCGTAGCCGCCGAACTGCTGGCACATTCGCCGGTGATGCCATGAGCAGGGCTCTGAGACTGCGCCAGTTGTTCAGCGTGCTCGTCGCCGGCATCCTGCTTGCGTCTGCTGTGCGCTTAGCTTTGCCTATTGCGGCCAGCGCCGCAGACACACCGAGCAATCCTCACCTAAAGCCTCACCCAACCCTCCGCATCGGCATGTGGACTTTATGGCATGACCGCGGCCTGACGTTGACGACCCCCGTGAGGCCTGCGTTTACAGCGTTGAGTACTTGCAAAGGATGCACTCCCGGACGGCTGCTTCAAGCAGCCAGTGTGAAAGCCGACAACAATGCCATCGCGCTTACGTCGGGTGGTCGAACAGTGCATATTGAAGAGCTCTGGGTGAGCGGCACAACAACGCTCGCCGCCCACGGCGAGTCCGTCACCCTTTCCTATCCCATCAGCATCTCCGCGCGCGCAGGCAAGCTCGTCATCGCGGTGACCATGCCCGTTGAATCCTATGTGGAGCGTGTGGTCGCAAGCGAAAGCGGACCGGACGACAGTCCCGAATCGCTCAAAGCTCTGGCCATCGTGGTCCGCACCTTCGCGCTGCACGAGGCGCACGGCCACCCGGACTACGACGTCTGCGACTCCACCCACTGCCAGCTTCTGCACTGGGGCGACAGCGGCAAGAGGCTGCCCTCCGCTCACGTTGCCGCGCTTGCTACTTCCGGCGAGACGCTGTGGTTCCATGGCGCGCGCTCTCTTGCTTACTTCAATAAAGACTGCGGCGGCCGGACAGCATCGCCCGTAGAAATCTGGCCGAAGGCACACGCAGTTTCCTACCTGCCGTCGGAGCCAGACCGATTCTGTAGTGCGGGCGGAAGCAAAGAGTGGGCGTCCGAGCTTAGTCGAAGTGAAATCTCAGCAGCGCTGGCGCAAGCCGGAGTGGCCAGGCCCGGCTGGCAGCAACTGAGCGTCGCCAAGCGCGGCGAGTCGGGCCGCGCTGTCACCTTGCGACTCGACGCCGATGAAGTCTCCGGCGAGGCCTTCCGTCTCGCGGTGGGCCAGGCACTGGGTTGGAACAGGATTCCCAGCACGTGGTTTGAGGTGAGCCGGCAGGGCGACCGTTTCCTTTTTCACGGCCGTGGCTATGGACATGGTGTGGGCTTGTGCCAGAAAGGCTCCGCGGCCATGGCAGCCGCAGGCCACACGAGGGAGCAAATTCTTGCCCAGTATTTCCCCGGCGCCCAACCCGCGGATGAAACCACGGGGCGCGTATGGAAGAGCTTCGCAGGCGAAGGATTCACGCTGGAGTCGCTCGATGACGCCGATGCTGCCTACCTCGCCGACTTGAACCGCGCGCGGCACGAAGCCTCGGAACGCTCCGGCTTGAATGACTCTACCTCCATCACAGTTCGGGCCGTTGCTTCCACTGGAGCTTTTCGCGATGCGACGTTGGCGCCTGGATGGGTTGCCGCGTTCACGGAAGGGAACTGGATTGCGACCCAGCCACTGCATACCCTGGCCGCGCGAAAGTTGCTCAGCGACACGCTGCTCCACGAGTTTCTCCACACCCTCGTCGAAACCCAGGCCAACTCCAACACGCCTTTGTGGCTGCGCGAAGGCCTCGTCGAAACCTGGAGCGAAGCATCGACCGAAAAATCGTCCGAGCCAGGCGCCAAAACCACCGCGACCCCCACGTTCACGCTCGAAGCACTGGACACGGCGCTCTCCCATGCAAAAACAGAAGCCGCCTCTGAAGCCGCTCATCGAGCTGCCGGGGTTTACGCCGCACAACTGCTCAAGCGCTACGGCCGCGCCCAGGTACTTGCATGGCTTCATGCTGGTCTGCCTTCAGGCGTCGTCGCCGTTCTCGGGCAGCGGTAGGCGAACCGCGTCTTCGCCCAGTGGGCCGGAGCCGACCTCAACGGGCTCGCCGAGTTCATCGCCGTCATCATCCGAACCCGGTGCGCGCCGATCAAGTAGCACCGCCGCCCAGGCGAGCAGCAGAACCCAGCTGCCGATAACCAGTACATACGTCGCAACCAGCTTCCACGCAACGGCCCAGATCTGTGCTGAGACGCCTCCGTGCGGAATATCGGAGAAGAAATGCGCAGGGAGCAACACGCCCGCCAGCGCAGCGACGATAACAGCAGGCCACCAGCGCCAGCCGAGCAGCAGGCGAAACACTCTGCGAAATGGAATCCGCCAGCCCCACTGCGCTGAGACCACCGAGTACGGAATGATCTTCCCGGGAACAATAATCCACCGCAAGATCCACTCGGTCACCGTGAGCCAGTGCGCGATGTGCGCATATGTGAAGATTGTGGCCCGTTCACCGGCCGACGCCTTCGAGTTCAGATAGCCTGACCATGCGGGAATCTGATCGTCGCACCAATCCAGCGCCAACCAGCAGGCCCAGAACAGTCCTGCCCACACCAGCACGGTGACCGCTCCCCACACCAACTTCACGCGTTTGCCATCATCGTCGGCCAACGCACGCATCGTCCCGGCCTCCGTTTCGAGTATTGAGATCACGAGGAGAAGCGGAATCAAGAGCGTGAAGACAACCTGCCACCAGTGCCTGTCAGGAATCTTGGTCCATGCCAGCCCTGCCAACAGCAGCACCAGCGTCCCCACAAACTGAATCGCAATCCACCACCGGCTGCGACGAAGGCGAAGAAGAAAATCCTGAATGTAACTCACGGTTGCACCTCCAGCGTTGCGGGATCTGTTGTGGCTTGAACATTCGATTGATACATGGGGCCAGCCTGCGCAGGGCTAATGGCGAACTTGCCAGCGTTGACCACCTTGAGCAGATACACGTACTCGCGGCGTCCGCTAAAGTCAGTGTTGAAGAAAGCCGCGCGGTCGTCGTGGAACTCCTTGCGCGTAAACCAGTCGGCCCACCAATCCGGCTTGTTGTTGAGCTTGTAGAGGCCGGTCTCCGCCAGAAACTCCGTGCCTGCGGGAATCGGATCCTCGGCCAGCAGGTAGCTCCAGTCAGTTCCGCTGACCGCAAGCCTTACGGCCACGATATCTCCCACGTGCACCGGACCTTTGATCGGAGCCAGATCGTACGTGATGGGATCGGTCGGCTTGTCCTGGCGCTTCTGCAGCAGGTAGTAGTCGCGCGTGAGATTCAGCGCCAGCTTGCCTTGCTGGAAGAGCCGCTTGTCTGTCGAGTACCACGCGCTCTCGGCCGACCAGTACGTCAGCCCGTTGCCGCTCTTGCGAATCACTACTTGCCCGCCGCTGCCTTGTTGCGCAGCCGGGACCTCGATACGCCACGGCGCCGCAAATCCGTCGCCAGGGCCAAAGTGCCGCTTGCCCACACTCGCGCCATTCACCAGCACTTCAACATCAGACGAGTTGGCGAGCTCACCGCTCAGCGCCACATAGTCCGTGAGCCCCTGGATCACCATCGCCGTCTGCTTGGTCGACCACCAGTAATCGCCATCGCGATGGCTCGCAAGCCAAACAGCTGCCTTCGGCAACAAGCCACTCGCACGATCCTGCTTGATGAGCAGCTTGATCGCAAAGGCAGTGGTCTCGCTTGAAGTATCGTCCCAATACTCCATCAGGCCGTCGTAATTTCCTTCCCAGTGAGCGTCAACGTCCGTAACCTTGGCTTTCTTTTCCAGCAGGCCGGCAGCCTCATGCGCCCGCCCATCGCCACTCGCATCGAGCGCCAGCCCCAGCAACGCCAACCCTTCGTCACTCAGCTTGCTGCGGCTCGCCCACGCACTATCCATCGCATTCTTCGGAGCACCTCCGGTCGTTGCCAGCGCATACACCACATAGGCGCGCAGATCAGGAACCATATCAGGATGCGCAGCCAGCGTCTTCACCAGCCATGCGCGGCCATTTTGCAAATGGACCGGCTGTCCTGAATCTTTTTCGATGCTCCAGCCCGCAGCCTGCGCCTGTCCCAGTCCGCTCACAACATACGCAGTCATGAACACCCGGCTCGGATCATCGGGCCACCAACCCCAGCCGCCATCTTCATGCTGATAGCTGTACAGCCGCTCGATCCCCGCGTTCACCATGTCCTTCAACGTCGCCGGATCGATCGGCGACTTCAAATGCAGCTTGTCCACCGCCTGCGCCACAATCAAGTCAGGCAGAAAACTCGACATCGTCTGCTCCGTGCAGCCCCACGGATAGCTCGTCAGGTAATCGAGCGCATCAAAAACAGTTCCTGCCACTGACGGCGCAACCGTGATCGTCAACCCGCGCGTGCCAGCATCCGAACCAGGCGGATAGTTGTACGTCCACTCATTCTGTCCCGCGCCCGAAAACGCAACTCCCGAGCCAGCCCCCTTCTGCTTCACGCCGTACGCAAGCACCGGCAGCGTCATCTCCAGCGCGTCCGACTCTTCATTCGTCAGTGCCTTGGCGGTCAGCACCGCATTGCCCGTTGCATGCGCCTTCACGCGCCAGTCCACATAGGCTTCTCCCTTCGCCGGTACGTTCACTTTCTGCGTCTCGCCGCTCATCACGTCCACGCCGCTCACGTCCAGCGCAAACGTCACGTCCTTGGCCGTTGCCAGATAGTTGTGCGCTATCACGCGCAGCACCGTTTCATCACCCTGACGGAAGAAGCGCGGTGCAGCCAGCCGCACAATCAAATTCTTCCGCAGCAGCACGCGCGTCACCACGCCGCCCGCCTTGCCGTCGTCCGTCATGGCGCGGATCGTCGTCCGCCACGTCGTCAATGCATCGGGAAAATTGAATTCCACGCGCGCATGCCCGTCCGGCCCCGTGTGCACATTCGGATTCCAATAGGCCGTGTCCGGAAACGCCTTGCGCACCTTGGGCACCACCAGGTCCGACCCCGGCTTCACCTGCGCCATCCGCGGATGGAACAGCCCGGCATTCAATTCGGCAAGCAGAGGGCTCTTGGTTCCCGCCTGCCCCGTGAAGAAAAAGTCGAAGGACGTCTGCGGCTCAAGATAGGAGAATCGTTTCGGATAAAACGCACTCACAATGTCGCCGCTCGTGTCGGGCCGCACCGAGTAGAGCGCCTCATCCACCTCGCCAAAGCTCAGGTCCGCCTCCACCGGCTTGCCCTGCGCGTCCGCGGCAAATACATCAAAGCTGCCTTTCTCTCCCGGCAGATATTGGCTCTTGCTGGCCGTCGCCGTCACCGTCAACGTGCGCTCCACCAGCGGAACCTTCAGGCTTTTCTGCGCCACCGAAACCTGGTTATCGTGCACAATCACCGCATTCACCAGCAAATTCGGCTGCGACTGCTGATTGATGGGAACATCGAACGCAAAGCTTTGGCCGGTCGCATGCATCAGCCGGCGCGTCTGCACTGTGTCGCCCTCGGTCGTCACCACGGCCCACGACTCCTTCAGCCCGCTCACCAGCAGCAGGTGAGCCGTGTCGCCAACCTTGTAGCTCTTCTTGTCAGCCACAATCTGGGCCTGCGCATCGGCCGTGTACCACTCGCCCGCGCCATTCCAGATCCACAACCACGTCCGCCCCTGCACTGAGCGGTTCTCCGGCGTGCGCGCAATCGCCGTTACCTCAAAGTCGCCAGTCTGCCCGTTCAACGGCAGATCCAGCAGCACCGTTCCGTCTGCCCCCGTCGTCGCATCCTGGTTGGCTTTCAGCGTCTCCGTTCTTTCGTGCGCCACCGAGTCCCACTTCTCGAGCATTGCCCGCACTTCCACCTGCGTCTGCACCGGTTTGCCGTCGTAGTCCTGCGCCGTCACCTTTACGCGCGCCGGTTGTCCAGCCTGGAACACGTAGCTCGTCGGTTCCACGCTCACGCGGAACGATCCATACGTTGCAAGCACTGTCGTATGCCCGGCCACCTCGCGATTGGCCGCATCCGTCACCCGCGCTTCTATGCGATAATCCTGGTCCTCCCGCTTGTCATCCACTGCGGTCGGCAAATTGATCGTGAGCTTGCCGTCCGCATCCAGCACGCCCTGGTGCTCCTGCTGTTCTGTTTCGCCGAATCCGCTGTCGGCCTCATCGGTACTGCTCGCGTCGTCGCTGGTGTCTTCGCCGTCGCTCCCTGCATCCGCTGCGCCGTTATCGTCCCCTTCGTCCTCATCCCACCAGTAGTGCGCGGACGTGTGCACCACATACGTCACCTTTGCACCGGAAACAGGCTCGCCAAAAAAGTACTTCGCCTCAATCGTCGCCTGGATCTGTTTGCCCTGGAGAACCCGCGCCACCGGCACGTTTACCTTCACCTGGTATTCCGGCTTCTTGTAATCCTCCACGTAAAAGCTGCCGCTGCCGTCCACCGTATCGCCGTTGAAATCGATAGCGTAGTAGCCCAGCGCGGCATCCGATCCAAGATTCACATCCGCAGTCACCGTGCCGTGCGCCGAAACAGTCACCTCGGCCTTGAACACTTCCTTTGAATCCGGCCCCATTACGCGCAGCGTGCGCGTCCGCTCGTCGGGCAGATCGAGCGCATCCTTCACTTCCTTGCGAAGAATGCCCTTGATGTGCACCGTGTGCCCCGGCCGGTAGACAGGCCGGTCGGTGTAGACAAAAGCCCGCTCCTGTTGACGATTCTGCTGGCCGAAGTTGTAACTCCACGGCGTCACCAGCGCGTTGTCGTCTCCGTGGCGCGCAAGAATCCACACATTCTCCGGCACAACGCCCGTATGCGCTGCAGGCGCGCCCATCGCGAGCGCAGCCATGCCGTCGCCATCCGTCGAACCCGACGACTGCTGTTGTCCGCCGGTCCATAGCACAACGTCGGCCTTCTCCACCGGAGCGCCGGTCACCCGGTCGGCCACGTAAAGCGCAACCTGTCCGTTCTCGATCCGCTCCACCATGGCAATCTTCGTCACCATCGCAACCGTGTAGGCCTTGTACGTGCCGTCGGTCGCTTCAATCAGGTAAACACCCGCTCCAAGCCCGTCAATCGGTAGCTGCTGCGTATCGCTTACCAGCGCCGGCGGTGTCTCCAGTTTCCATCGCGCCACCAACTGGCTCGCGTTCAAAATCGGAACCTGCGCAAACTGCGCCGCGCCCACCACCCGGCTCTTCTTGCCCAGCTTGCCCTGCCGCTCTCGGAAGTTGTCCCGCGCCTCATCAGTAAACTGGCCGCGGAAGAAGTGCCGCATCAGCCACCACAGGTGCGCCTTGAAGTCGTGCAGCCTCTCGAGCAGCGTCCGCTGGTCAATCTGCTCTCCGGGCGACTGGCTCTGCACGCCAAAGCTGTGCAGATCCTTGAGCCCCGCAAAAAACTTCTGCGCATCGCGAATCTTGTAAACCCGAAACTCCAGTTCCGGCACGTTGCGCGCCAGCAACTGGATCTTCACGCTCTCTCCCGGCGCAAAAGTGCGCGAAGTCGACAGCGAAAACGAGCGCGGCGCATCCGTCGCTCCTGCTGGAATGGTGAACAACATGAAGATGAGTGCGAATAAATAACGCGGCCATACATGCACTGCGAGCTTTGTGTCAGTCGTCCACCCTCGATGCTGATCCGCGAGGGAATGAAACAGGCCGATGCGGTTTTGTATTCGCGGAGGGAGCAGGGGCCTTTCAGTGTCTGCGTGAGAACCGGCAACTTTGACGCCCCGCCGCGGCAAGAGCTCCCGGAGGGAGCGAACGATAATAGCCCAGGAGGTAGTCTGAGCCCGCCTTGGCGGGTGAGGACGGAATCCTGGGAAAGCCCGAAACCAAACCTGAAGCCCCGTAGGAGCGACCGAATTCCAGCAATTGAGTTGTGCGATGTGAACGGAACCTGGCTTCGGCGAGCTCTCACGCACACACTCTAGCCCCTGCAAAACTTCTTCGCGCAGCACGCCTGCGCCTTCGGATTCCCGCACACCAAATAACTTTCCAATCAACGCACACTTGCTCATGGAGTTCCTCGCAAAATATTCCAGCGGTAAACACCCAGAAAGTTCGGATTCCCTTCGACCGGCCGCCACTGCGGTTCGGGATGGTCGACAAGTTCAGCCAGGGCAACTCTGCGTAATTCACCCGGCTTTCCCTGGTCTTCCCCCGTGTCGTAAACCACCGCGGCCTCGGTCCCGACCCGCGTCACGATCATGGAATGCCACGGCGACGACTGCCCAAACTGCCGATAGAAAAGTAGATCGCCCGGCAACGCCCGGTGCACGTCGCGGCTCACCAAGGTTGCATTGCGCTCCACCAGCGTTCGCGCATCGGCAAACTGTGCGAACGCGCCGTTCCTTACGTCGTCTTCTGCGAACGCCCCCGGCTTCACCCGGAACAGCGCCGCACCCAGCGCAGTGTGCGGATAGCTCCACGCGCGAATCTCGCCGGGCGGTGCATTTACTTCCATCCCACTCGTCAGAAACCAGTTTTCGTCGTGACGTTTGAGCGCCTCCCGGTAGGAGTAGCGAAGCAGGCTTGCGCAATCCGTAATCTCCGTAGGAATTTCCGCTTTTGGCCGCACCGCCTGGTATTCGGCGATCAGCGTAAACCAGCGCCGGAAGGCCGCCTGGTCCGCCGGGTCGCTCAGCCGCAGAAAGTCTGGCGTTCCGTCACCAAATCGGTCCGTCCAGGAATTTGCCCCGCCGGAGCTCGTAACCGTCGCCGACACCTGCACCCGATGCATCATCCGCCGGCCGGCCAACCCGCTCATCCACGGCAGCGCCACCAGAATGACCAGCGCCGTCAACATGCCAAGCCCAATCCGCAGACGCAAGCGGCTCATCGCCGTATTGGGGGGGTGATCGAGACTTCCTTCAAGAGTATTCACAGGAATAGGCGAAAGTGGGTCGCACTCATCCTAGCGCGAATCGGGCTTTCATGCGCCTGTGACTTCTTCAAAACTAGTAGGCCAGCGCGCAACCGTCCGCGCGCATCTCGCTCGCCGCGGAATAGAACCGTTCCCCCTTGTTCATTCCCCCACTTGCTCGAAGCTCGATACACTCGTATCTTCCGAATCCGCCATCGGACTCGCCCATCGGCCACCCCAGCTCCATCAGGGCCTTCCGGCTCGCCACCGGCACGCCTGACTCAAGCCGCAGAACTCCGGTCGGTCCCAACCCCGCCACATCCTCGCCCATGCTCTGCGACGACCCTTCATGGTGCCACCGCGGGCTGTCGCCCGCCGCCTGAATATCCAATCCATAATCCACGCGGTCGATGATGATCTGCGACTGCCCCTGCGGCTGCATGTCGCCGCCCATCACGCCAAAACTCATCCACGGCTTCCCGTCCCGCGTGGCAAATCCCGGAATGATCGTCTGAAACGGCCGCTTGCCCGGCGCATAGATATTCGGGTGCCCGTCCTTGAGCGAAAATAGTTCGCCGCGGTCCTGGAACATGAAGCCCAGCCCGTCTGCCACCAGGCCCGACCCCAACCCGCGAAAGTTCGACTGAATCATCGAGATCATCATGCCGTCCGTGTCAGACACCGTAAAGTACGTCGTGTCTCCGTGGCTCGGCGCCTGCCCCGGATAGATGGGCGTCAAAATCCTGTCCGGCCTGATCAGCTTCGCGCGCTCCGCTGCATACTCTTTCGAGTTCAGCCACTCCACCGGAATCTTCGCGAAGTTCGGGTCCGCATAGTACCGCGCGCGATCCTCGTACGCCAGCCGCTTGGCCTCAACCTGCGCATGGATCGATGCCGACGACTGGAAGCCCATCCCACGCAGATCGAAATTCTCCAGGATGTTCAGCATCTGCAGCGTCGCCAGCCCCTGCGTATTCGCCGCCATCCCATACACGTCTACACCGCGGTACTTCGTCACCAGCGGATCGTTCCACTCCGCGTGCTGCTCGCGCAGATCGCTCACCGCCAGCCATCCGCCAATGCGTTTGAAGTACGCTTCGATGGTCTGTGCGATTGGCCCATCATAAAAAGCATCCCTCCCGCCTTCGGCGATCATGCGGTACGTCCGCGCCAGGTCAGGATTGCGGAACACATCGCCCTCGTTCGGCGCCGCGCCTCCAGGCGCAAAGGTGTGCACCGCGTTCGCAGTCTCTTCCACGCCCGAACCAGCCCGCACAAACGAGGCCAGTCCGAGCTTGATGTAGTAACCGATAATCTGCGGTACCGGCACGCCCGTCTCCGCCAGGTGAATCGCAGGCTCTAGAATCTCCGCCCACTTCAGCCGCCCGTAGCGCTGATGCAGTGTCCACCATGCATCCAGCGCACCGGGCGTTGAAACGGAGACCGCGCCCCTTGATGGAATCACGCCGTTGACCGCGCGCTGCCGCACCGTCTCCAGGCTCAGTGCCTTTGGCGAGCGGCCCGATCCCGCCAGGCCCACCACCTTGTTCAACTTCGGATCCCACACCATCGCGTAGCAGTCCCCGCCCAGCCCGCAACTTGTCGGCTCCAGAAATCCCAGGCAGGCATTCGCGGCAATCGCCGCATCGACGGCGGAGCCGCCGCGCTTCAATGTCTCAATCGCGGTCAAAGTCGCAATTGGATGCGCCGTCCCCGCCGCGCCCGAACGTCCCATGGCTGCCGACCGAGACGAAAAGCTAGCGCCGCAGGGCCGGTCGCCCGCATGCACATCGGGCCGAATGAATCGCTCCTCGCCCGCCGCCTGAAATTTCGGCAGCGCTTGTTCCGCGTCCGTCTGCGGCGCCAGTGAACCAGTCGAACCCTGGGCCTTTGCGCTGGCATCGGCGAGGACTCCAGCAGCGGCCAGTGGCAATGAAGCAACAAACGTTCTGCGACGCATAATTCCTCCGGGTTCGTTGCGAAATGCGATCCCGCAAAGATCGCCCAGCGCAGATCGCATCTGCGTTTACCCATCGTATAGGAAGGAATTGTCGCAACAACCGGTTGCGCGAAAGCCAGGATACCTACTTGCCTTCCTGCTCGTCGCGGTAGGCCTGCAGACTCGTGCGGCCGTCCGGCAGCTTCCATCGCCGTGCCACAATAATCATCCAGATAAAGTTCAGCGCGGCAACCACAGCCGCCACGCTCCATACCGGCCAGAAGATCGGGCTCTGCAAGCCGAGAAAATACAACGGCCCGATCAGGATGACCACTTCCAGCGCCGCGAACCCGAGAGCAAAGACAAACTTCGACCAGCTCCACAGCCCTTCGCGCTGCTCCCGGCGAATGCCCGAGATGATCACGGTGGCCTGAATGAGGACAAACAAAATCCAAAACATGCTTCACCCCCGGCTTCACTCGCCGCCCGCGCTCCCGCTAATTCCCCGTAGGAATCAGCTCGGTCCAGCTCTGCCGCACCGGGTCCACCACCCCATTAGGATTCGCGGTCGTATCGGTGGTCAGCGCCACGCTCGATCCGTCGGAAGAAATCCAAGCCGAGCTGAACTGATTCGATGTTTGAATCTTCTGTCCGGTATTGGGATCAATAAAGATCTGCTGATTAAGCGAGTCGCGCACCTGCGCCTGGGCAGCGCTGTCGATCGCTCCCTGCGTTGCGCGATCCTGCGCCATGGCTGCGTTGGTTGAGGCCTGCGTCTGCGCCATCTGCGCCTGCGCCCTGTCCACCATGCTGGCGGTCACTTGCTGGTAGTGCTGTTGGATCGCCTGGAACTGCGCGTTGTTGGCCGCCTGCCACTTCGCAAAGCCTGCACGCATTTGTTGCTGAATCATGCTGTCCCACGCTGGGTTGATCTTTGGCGCAGGTAAATCTTTCGCGATCATCGCATCCAGCGCGCCCTGCGGTGTGCGCCGGATGTTGGTCCCCGTTGACTGGCAATTCCGGCGCGTCATCGCCGGCCGGTGCAGCAGCGGATAGGCCGGCATCTGCGACTCCATGCACGTCACCACTGCCCCCAGCATCTCTTCCACCGGCTTGCCGTTCAGCGTGTAGCTCAGGCGAATGCGCGCCGCATCCACAGTCTGTCTCCCGCTTGCCGTTGCCTTGGCTGCCAGCGACTGCTGCTGCGCCTGCAGGCCCGATTGCATCGTCTGAGGCAGCGCCACCACCGAAATATTTTTTGCGTCCGGCCGCATGTTGGGCACAACAATGTTCAGCAGAAATGCCGAGGCCGAGGTGATGTTCACGGCCGCGCACTTGGCCGATGTGGGATTCGAGCCATCACTCGCCCAGGCCCACGAAACGCCCGGTAGCCCCTCGTACGCCGTCACGCCGTCTGGAGCCAGCGCAGTATAGGAAAGTCCATAAGCAGGCACCGCCGGTGGATGGCAGCCGCCCGGCCGCAACATCATCCCGGCGAAACGCCAGCCGCTCGGTATCTGCAACGTATACGCCGGCATATTGACGGCGCCGTCCATCACGGTTTCCGCTGTCGTCGTCGACCAATTAACAGCCGCGCTCGAACCTCCGCCGCCCGCACTCGACGATCCTCCCCCAGAATTCGGAGTTCCTTCACTTGAGGCTGCGTTTGATTGGCTGTGACAGCCAACGATGACCACAACAGCAAGAATCGCCGTTGCTCGAAGCGTTGTTGACATGCTCTTCATTTGGACCTCTCAGTTCGTTCCTCGCGCCTTGCTGAACGCCATCACGCCCGCCAGGAACGGCGTGGTGGTTCCGATGATCTGAGGAAAAGCCGTTCCCGCAAGCCCTGACGATATCACAGGCCGATATGGATTGACCTCGCCCTGCTACGTACGCGATAAACCGCGGAAATGTGCGTCAGGCGCCCGAGCTGAACGCCCTCCACAAGCAAGATTTCGAGGCGGCCCTTGATTGTCCCCGATGATTATCCGCCTTGATTGTTCCCCTTGATTGTTATCGCCCCGCTGATGCAGACTTTCTGCATGAAGAATCTCTTCCAGCCGGACACCGCGTCCGAGGTCAAGCAGCGTATCGCCAGCCTCGCTCCCATCAGCCCGCGCCGGTGGGGCAAAATGAACGGCGCGCAGGCGGTGGCGCACTGCTCGCTGGGCCTGGAGTGGGCGGTTGGAGACGTCGTTCCGCCTCGCATGTTCGTCGGACGCATCGTCGGCGCCATCATCAAGCCCCTCATCCTCCGCGACGACAAGCCCATGCGCCCCAACTCTCCCACCTCGCCTACGCTGATCGTCCAGGACGAGCGCGATCTCGCCTTCGAGAAGCAGCGCCTCAGTGCCCTCATTGACCGTTTCACCACCGCCGGCCCCGCTGCCTTCACCACTCGCCCCCACAGCTTTTTCGGCAACCTCACCCCCAATGAGTGGGCCATCCTCATGTACAAGCACCTTGACCACCACCTTCGCCAGTTCAGCGCCTGAGTGCCGTATCGCCTTCTCCGCGAGCCGTTCAGGCCCGCACGAGAGAAAACCCGTCACATCAACCCCAATCGATTCCTGTACTTCCGGCCGTAACTCCGATCAAATTCGTTGACGCCCCGTTTACCCTTTGTTAGAATCGAGTCATGGCTGTTCACCGCATCCCGGACGCGTGTCGCGCATGTTGTCGCGCTTGTTGTTGCGCGTCTTGCTGCATGCTGTGCCGGTCTTGCCTGTGAGTCCCCGCTGACTCGATAGCTTTTCAAGGCCGCGCATCAGCCCTCCGCTGGCGCGGCCTTTGTGTTTCCAGCCCTCAGGCCCTCCGCCGGCGATTCCAATTCCCCAACTGAGAATCAGAATGACTCTTCTTTCCCCAACCCGGCATAACGCGCCCGCAGCCCCGCGACGGTGCTGTTGTTGTCACGGCACCCTCTGTTGCCGCTGCTGTTGTTGCTGATTCCCCTTCGTCTACTCACATTCGGCACAACCAGTTTTCATCACGACCCATCAGGCATCAGCGTCCGCACTGCCGGCGTACGGAGCCCGTCACAACATAGCCTTCAGGAGGCCCCTGTGAAGTTCTTCAACTCTTTGTTCTTTTCTTTTCTTGCTCTCATTCTTGTCGCGCTCTCGCCGGTCCATGCCCAGATTGTCGGCGGCAGCATCAGCGGCACCGTGCGCGACACTTCCGGCGCCGCCGTTACCGGCGCCACCGTTACCGTTCACCAGATTGAGACCGGCGCCACTCGCATCCTGGCCACCAACGCAGACGGCCGCTTCTACGCGCCTTCGGTCCCCGTCGGCAATTACGTCGTTTCGGTCGCCCAGGACGACTTCCAGACAGACCAGCGCAGCGGCATATCGCTTGCCATCGGCCAAAGCATCGATCTCGCCTTTGTTCTCGGCGTCGCAAAGGTTGAACAGGAAGTGGTGGTGGATGCTGAACAAGTGAGCGTCAACACCACCACGCAGCAGACCGCGGGCCTGATTGACGAACGCCAGGTGAAGGAACTCCCGCTGAACGGCCGCAGTTACGACGAACTGCTCACGCTCAACCCCGCAACTGTGAATTACTCGGGCGAGCGCTCCGGCGGCATCGGCACCTCCAACTCATCGGTGGGCAACATGTTCAGCGTGGGTGGACGGCGACCGCAGGACAATCTCTTTCTGCTGAACGGCATCGAGTACACCGGCGCCTCGCTCATCAACGTGACCCCAGGGGGAACAAGCGGCGAGCTTCTTGGTGTGGACGCTGTGCGCGAGTTCAACGTGGCCTCAGATACGTATGGCGCAAGCTTCGGCAAGCGCGATGGAGCACAGATCAGCATCGTGACCACCTCGGGCACCAACAAACTCCACGGCTCCGCCTTCGATTTCCTGCGCAACAGCGCAGTGGACGCGCGCAACTATTTTGACCAAGCGTCGATCCCCGAATTCCAGCGCAACCAATTTGGCGGCACGCTGGGTGGTCCAATTCGCAGCGACAAGCTTTTCCTCTTTGGCAACTACGAAGGTTTTCGCCAGAACTGGGGGCTCAGCGACGTGACGCTGGTTCCCGATGCGGAGGCGCGCCTGGGATATGTACCCAACTCCTCCGGGGTGGAGCAACATGTCGGCGTCAACGCCTCGGTGGCGCCGCTCTTTAGTCTTTGGCCTGTGGCCAACGGGCCGGAACTCTTGTCGAACGGCAATCCCAGCGGCATCGCGGAGGCCTTCAGTCATCCGCCGCAACACATCTATGAGGACTTCGGCACCACGCGCTTTGACTGGAACCTGGGCGGCAAAGACCTGCTGTTCGCCGTCTACACCGTGGATGCAAGTTCTGCCAACACGCCTTCGGCCAATCCCCTCAGCCTGGTGAACGAGAGCCTCCGCGAGCAGGTTTCAAGCATCCAGGAGCAGCACGTCTTCTCGCCGTCGCTGCTCAACACCGCGCGCTTTGGCTACTCGCGCGCAAGCTATGCCTTTTACGGATTTGTACCGGTCAGCTTGCCGGGTTGGGTGTCGGGCGATCCGGTGGGCGCAATCGTGATCAGCGGCAGCACAGCCTCCAACGGCGCTTCCGCGATTACAGGGGCAGGCGCCAACGTGGGCAGCAATAACGCCACGTCGCGTAACCTGTTCACTGAGGACGACCACATCTACTGGTCGCGCGGCCGCCAACAGATTGAAGCCGGTGTGTGGCTCCAACGCCTGCAAGCCAACGATCTGCTCGCACAGGACCAGTATGGGCAGGCTTCCTTCAGCACCCTCACAAGCTTCCTCCAGGGGACGGTGGCGACGTTCACGCTCGTCCCCGCGCCAACGGAATTAGGTTGGCGTTCTCTCGAGGTTGCGGAGTTTGTTGAAGATACCATCAAGCTCACGCCGCGCCTGGAACTGCGCGCAGGCTTCCGCGCTGAATCCACCGACGGCTGGAATGAGGCGCAGGGGCGCGCGTCGAATTACGTGCTTTCAAACGGAGTGCTGCAAACGCAACCCGTGGTCGGCAACTCCGCGCTCAGCGACAACCGCGCCAAGTTCCTGCCTGCGCCGCGCCTCGGTTTTGCATGGGATGTGTGGGGCAACGGCAAAACGGCGATCCGCGGAGGCGTCGGCCTCTATCACGGTCTGCTCGATACGCTCGACTATCGGCTGGACCAGACCGCGCCCTACAACACTGCTGAATCCCTCAAGACCGTCGCGGTCTCGAGCCTGCACTTCACAGCCGGCGTTCCGCCACCCTCTACTGCCAAGGTGTCGCCAAGCAACGTGCAGCCCGATATCGCTACGCCCGCGGTGATTTCGTGGAGCTTGCGCGTTGAGCAGCAGATTGCCCCGCAGACCTCGCTCACGGTTGGGTACGTCGGATGGCACGGCTACCACCAAATTCAATCGGAGGACATGAACGAGCCAGTGCCGGCCTTTACAGCTACGGGACAGGCCTATTATCCCTCCACGGCACTCGCAAATCCGAACCTCGCCAACACCACTTCGTGGGTCTCGGGAGGAACGGGTTTGTACAACGCACTCGAAACTGACGTACGTCGCAGCTACGCCAACGGCGTGCAACTGCGCGGGAACTACACGTGGTCAAAGAACCTCGACAACGGGTCGGCATGGAACACCAGCGTCAGCGGCAACACTCCGGCGTTTGTCTCCTTCCCGCTGCAGCCAAAGTTGGATTGGGGTCCGGCGGCCACCGACGTTCGTCAGGCAGCCTCGCTCAATGGCAGCTACGACCTGCCCTTCGGCACCAACCGGCATTTTCTCCGCCACTCACCCGCTACGGTCCAGCTTCTGGCTGCGGACTGGACGGTGAGCAGTATTTTCGCGGTACAAGGCGGCTTTCCTTTCTCACCGCAGCTTGGCTATAACGCGCCCGGCAACGGCGACTCGCGCAACCCCATACGGCCGAGTTGGAATCCAGCCTTCAACGGCGCACTGTATCCGCGCAAGGTGGGTGAATACTTCGACCCGAACGCCTTTATCCAGCCAACGGTGAGCATTCCCAACGGGACTGGCGGCAACACCATCTACGGCACCTACGGCAACGCGAAACGGGATTCTCTGGTTGGCCCGGGGCTAACCGAGTTGGATTTTTCGGCGACAAAGAACGCCCACATCACGGAGCGGTTTGCACTGCAGTTCCGCGCCGAGTTCTTCAATGTGCTGAACCACACAAACCTGCTTACGCCAAACGAAGTCGTGTACTCGTCGGCTCCTAGTATCACCTCCTCGGGCGGAGTGCAAACGCTGACGCCCTCCGCCATATCGCCAACGGCCGGCGTGGTGACGGCCACTTCCACCACCTCGCGCCAGATCCAGTTCGGCGCAAAGCTGCAGTTCTAGCGCTCAGCGGCTTCAATGCTTCCCCCATAATCAACGCACACAAACAAAACGCGGCGAGAATCCTGATGGGATCCTCGCCGCGTGTTTTCTTACCTACCTTGATCGGACCGCGCAACGGCCCTTTTTAGCTGAACAGGTCCTTCATCTTCTCAATCAGTCCCGGCGAGGTCGGCTTGTTGTCCACCGTCAGCGTCTCGCTCAGCTTGCTCACCAACTCGCGCTGCGCACGGCTCAGCTTGCGGGGAATCTGCACCACGACCTTCACAATCAGGTCGCCATGTCCCTTCTCGTTCAGGTAAGGCATGCCGCGTCCGCGCACGCGCACATCGCGGCCGTTCTGCGTGCCCTCGGGTATCTTGATGTTGACGGGCCCGTCGATGCCCGGAATCTCGAACTCCGCGCCCAGAGCCGCCTGCGGAAAACTAATCGGAATCACACACTGCAGATCGTAGCCATGGCGCTCGAAAAAGTCGTGTGGACGCACCGTCAGCACAATGTACAGGTCGCCC
Source organism: uncultured Acidobacteriaceae bacterium (assembly GCA_963765025.1). Taxonomy (GTDB): domain Bacteria; phylum Acidobacteriota; class Terriglobia; order Terriglobales; family Acidobacteriaceae; genus Telmatobacter. The sequence goes on from CAVXVM010000020.1 coordinate 23,424, forward strand.
TTGGGGCCGCCCGCGCGGCCGGCGTCGCCTTCCCCTGCATAGCGGATGCGGGTTCCGTCTTCAACGCCTGGCGGCACCTTGACGTGAAGACTGATCTCCTTGGTGGCGCGCGTCTCCCCGCGGCATGACGTGCATGGATCGCCGATCACCTGGCCCGTCCCTCCGCAAGCTCCGCACGTCCGCGCAACCGAGAAGAATCCCTGCTGATAGCGCAGTTGCCCGCGTCCCTGGCACTGGGCGCAAACTGTAGGCCCGCGTCCTGATGCGCTGCCGCGCCCCTTGCACGTCCCGCAGACCTCGAGCCTGCGGATCTTCACTTCAGTTTCGGTGCCGAAAAAAGCGTCTTCGAAATCGATTGCCAGATCGAAGCGCAGGTCGTCGCCTCGATGCTGCCGCGCTCCTCCGCGCTGACCGCTGCCGCCCATTGAAAACATCTCGCCGAAAAGATCGCCGAAGATGTCGCCGATGTCCACGCTGCCTGAGAACGGGTTGCCCATGCCCGGCCCGCCGAGCCCCGCATGGCCGTAGCGATCGTAAGCGGCGCGCTTGTCGGCGTCGCTCAACACCTGGTAGGCCTCGCTGGCCTGCTTAAAACGTTCTTCAGCCGCATGGTCGCCCGGATTGCGGTCAGGATGGTACCGGAGCGCCTGCTTACGGTAGGCACTCTTCAATTCCTGTTCGTTTACGTCACGGGTTACGCCCAGAACTTCGTAATAATCTTCTTTGCTCACGCTTGTCTTTGTACTCACTCGCTTGTCTGTTTCGGATTATGGGCGACGCGCACCATGGCGGGGCGCAGCAGCCGTTCGCGCAGCTTGTAGCCGCGCCTGATCTCTTCAGCCACGTGCTGGTCGGGCACGTCGTCGCGCTCCACCGAACCCAGCGCCTCGTGGACACGCGGATCGAATTCCTCGCCGACCGCCGGCACCGGAGTCACCTGCAATTTGCTAAGGACTTCCTCCATCTGCTTCACGATCAACGCCACGCCCGAACGCAACTGGTGCGCATTGCCCGTTGACTTCAGCGCCAGCTCGAAGTTGTCCAGCACCGGTAGAAACTGCTCTACCACGCTGCCGGTGGCGTACTCGCGAAATTCCACCTTTTCCCGCTCGGCCCGCTTGCGCGCATTTTCAAACTCCGCCTGCAGCCGCGCCACTCGGTCAGTCAACTGGTCGCGCTCGGCCTTCACCTGGTCGAATTCCGCCTTCGGCACCGATTCCACCGAACCGGTCGCCTCAGCTGGCCCCCCAGCAGGTTCAGACGCCGCCGCGCTGGTTTCCGGCAGCAACGCCTCTGCCGGTTCGTTTGGCGCGCTCATCGCAGGGTCTTCAACTTGTTCCAGCTCGGTCATTTCTTTATCGTGTCTCCGCATATCTCTCTTCATTGTCTCAAGAAATCGGCATCGCCTGATTCCATTGTATTTTCTTGCCTGAAAATGCGCTCGCCGCGCGAATTCGCGGGGAATTCACAAGCGAACCAGGGCTGGCCCGGCACTTAGTCAGATTCTCGTGGGCCTTCGGCAGGTTCTTTAGTCAGGGGGAATCTCAAGGAGCCGCTCAGAAAGCCGCGCAATATAGCGGACGGCCTGGATCATCTCCTGATATTGGATGCGCGTGGGGGCAATTACGGCGACCGTGCCCAGGTTGCCTGCGCCCAGCCGCGCCTGCGCGCCGATCAGCACCAGGTCCTGCATCGCCGGCGAAGCTTCGTCCAGGCCCACCACGACGCGGACCTCCTGTTGCCGTCCGTCCACGTAGGCGTTCAGCAAATCTACAAGCCGTTGCTTGGCTTCAAGCGCGGCCAGCATCTGGCGCAGCCGCTCGCGGTCAAGTTCGGTGCCGATCAGGTTGGCGATGCCGTCCACAAAAATGGCCGGGCCTTGTTCTCCACCTGCCAGCGCACCTTTGCGGCATAGCTCTTCCACAGACGACAGCATCTGCCGATACGCCTCGCGTTCCACATCCACGCGCCGCGCCACCTCCGCCCTGAATCCGCTCCACCGGCCATCCGCGGAAGTTCTCGTTCAAATAGCGCGCAGCGGTCTCCAGTTCCAGGTGCGTCAACTCGTGGTCCAGCACCAGCACGCGATCCTGCACGGCGCCCGACTGCGTCACCAGCACCGCCAGCACCCGCCCCGTCGACAGTCGCGAAAAATGGATGTGTTCCAGCACCTGGCCCTCGGTCGCGCTCGCCAGCGCCACGCCCAGCCCGCTTGAAATCAGCGCCAGCAGGTGCGACGTGCGCTCCAGGTACTCGTGCGAACTGGTCACGCCCGTCAAGCGTTTCTTCAATCTGTCCCCGCGCGCGCATCGCTCAACGTCTGCGGCCCCTGCGGAACGCTGCTCGCGATCTTTTGCCCCGATGCAAGCTGGCCCGATTGCGTAATCTGCTCCACGTAGTAGCGGAACGCCGCCGCCGTCGGAATGCGCCCCGCCGAGGTATGTGCCTGCTCCAGCAGTCCGTTGTCGCCCAGAACCGCCATCACGTTGCGCAGCGTGGCCGAGCTCAATCCCTCGCGGTCCGCGAAAAGTCCGGGCAAGCGCCTGCGAAGCCACGGGCTCGCCTGTAGCGATATACATTTCGATGATTGCCGTAAGCACCATCCGCTCGCGCGGACTCAGGCGCAATTCGGAGCGTAGTTCGGTCATCTTCCCTGCTCTCAATCAGGCGCCGTTCGGCCGAAGGGGGCAGCCTTCCCCGGCAAGTCCTGAAATGTGCCCGCTAAGTGCTTCTACTTCCAACACTTATAAAAGGCGAAGAACCGGATTCCTGTGTTGATTGTAGGGATCGTTAAAACTCGGTGTCAAGGTGCGCAGGTAACTCCCCAGTCACTCAAGAGTCACTGCCCATTCGTTGCCCTTCGAAGGCGAATGATGGAAGATGGTTGTGCGCGACGGGCTCCCGCAGGCGCATGCACCCAAACAGTTTAAAGAAAAGGAGAAATACCCATGATGCGCGGCCTGATTTTGCGTTCTGTCCCGTTGTGCGCCCGTCGAATCCAACTCCTGGGTGCCATTTCGTTTGCTTTGCTCCTCGCCGGCCAGAACGTGCAGCACACACAGGCGCAAACCGCCTCAGGACTAGGCGCGGCAGCGGATTCCGCCAGCACCGCACAAGGCCTCGCGGGCCTCGCTGAATGGCGAACTCAGCGCGAGATGGAGATCTCGGCCCCGGATGGCTGGCTCACGCTGGCTGGTCTGGAGTGGCTCAAGTCCGGTGTCAACTCCGTCGGCGCTGCAGCCGACAACCAGATTCACCTCCCCGCCGGTTCTCCCGATCACCTTGGCCTGCTGACTGTCAGCGGCAAGGCTCCTGACGAAGTGGTCCAATTGCTGTCGCCCTCGGCCGGATTTCCTGCGGAGCTCACCACAGACGGGAAGCCCGCGCGCGAAGGCTCGCTCGTCGTCGACGATCGAAGGCCGACCGTCATTGCCTGGCACGGACTCACGCTGGTCGTGCTCAAACGCGCCGACCGTTTTGTCCTGCGTATCAAGGACGCGGGCTCCTCCGCGCGCACCGGCTTTCGCGGGCTCAAATGGTACGCGCCCAATCCGCAGTACCGCGTCACCGCCCGATGGGTTCCCTTCAAGCCCCCGCAAGTCCTGGAGATTCCCACCGTCATCGGCACCACCCTCAAGCTGCCCGCGCCCGGCATCGCCATGTTCCTGCTCAATGGCGTTATTGTTCACCTGGAACCGGTCATTGAGGATCCTGCCCGGAACACCCTGTTCTTCATCCTCCGCGATTCAACAAGCGAATCCACCACCTATCCCGGAGGCCGCTTCCTGCATACCGGCCTGCCCGATCATGGCCTCGACAAGCCCGGCAGCCTCATCCTCGACTTCAACCGGCTTGAGAATCCACCGTGCGCCTACACCGTCTACGCCACCTGCCCGCTGCCGCCGGACATGAACAAGCTGCCGGTTGCGGTCGAAGCCGGCGAGCGGCTTTACGAACGCTAATCAAAGAGCAGGCCGACAGCAAAAAGACCGCGCAGCCCAAGCCGGGGTACAATTCATTTTTCCGGAGGCACTATGAAACCATCCCTCGTTGTCAAGCTGGCGGTTTCTTTGGCTGTTGCATTGGCCTTGTTTGTCACCCTGCCCGTTGGGCACGCAACATCAAGCCCGGCCAAGACGGCGAAGGCGCTTCAAAAACAGGCGCACAAAACGCAAAGCGCATTAGCCAAATACCAGGCCGGGAGCCTGCTGCACCTCACCCTCCGCGACGGCACGCAAGCCACCGGCAAGCTGGGCATCATGTCTGAAAGCAGCTTCGCCTTCACCAACTCCGACTCCAACGCCAACGAGACTCACCTGTACAGCGACGTCACCAAGGTTGAAAAAGGCAAGGAATACATCGGCGAAGGCCCGGGCCATCGCCATATCCATATCTTCTGAGCGGCATTGGTTCGCACAGCGAGACGCAAGCCTCCGGTTCCCTGGCCGCTGGTCCTTTTGTCCATAGACCCTGAATCACTTAGTACGGACAACGCCTGCGAATTCTTTTTGCGCGTGCTACTCTTTCGCAATGATGTCATCCCCGTCGGCCGAGTTGATCTCGCGCGGTCTTGAGGCACGACGCGAGAAACGGCTGGCAGATGCGCGGCACTTGTTTTCCGCGGCAGTGGAACACTGCCGGAAGGCGAACGACAAGCTGCTGCTGGCGGAGTCACTGGCCGGACTGGGACAGATTGTACGGGACGAGGGTAAGGCGCAGAGCGCGCTGAAGCATTATGGCGAGGCGGTTGAGCTGCTTCGCAAGGAAGGCGATGGAAGGCGGCTGGCGCATACGATTCGCCACGTTGCGGACATCCACCGGGAACAGAGCCAGCCGGCAAAGGCAGCACCGTGCTAGGAAGAGGCTCTTGCGCTTTATCGCGGGAACGAACAGACACCGGCTCTTGAACTGGCGAATGCGATTCGGGGGCTACGCCTTGCTGATGGGCGACTGCGGCGACCAGGAGGAGGCGAAGTACCTTTGGTATGAAGCGCAGGCGCTTTATGAGCAGGCCGGCGTGGAGGCCGGGGTCGCCGAGAGGCAGTCGCACATCGCGTTTTTGATGGGGCGCTAAAGAACATTTGGCTCCGGTACAATGGAATCAAGATGATCCGTTTCTCCACAGCCGGCGAGTCGCACGGCGAGGCGCTTGTCGCCCTGATTTCGGGGCTGCCCGCAGGCGTGCCCGTCGACCTCGATTTTGTGAACCGCGAGCTGTGGCGGCGGCAGCAGGGCTATGGACGCGGCGGGCGGATGAAGATTGAGACCGACAAGGCCCACGTGCTGAGCGGCGTGCGGCACGGCAAGACCATTGGCTCACCAGTGGCGATGGAGGTTGTGAATCGCGACTGGAAGAACTGGGAAGAGAAGCTTCCAGTGGCGGCGGGCGACCCGGCAAAGTACCAGGCGGTGGCTTCTCCGCGGCCGGGACATGCGGACCTGGCAGGCGCATTGAAGTACAACTTTCCTGACGCGCGTTATGTGCTGGAGCGGGCATCGGCGCGGGAGTCGACGGGACGGGTGGCGGCCGGAGCGTTTGCGAAACTCATGCTGCGCGGGCTGGGGATTGAAGTGGCGAGCCACGTGATTCGCGTGGGGCACGCGGAACTGGAACGCACGGCGACTTGGGACGAGATCCAGGCGGTGGTGGCCAAAGACGAGATCATGCTGAGTTGCGTGGATGAGGCAACGGAAGCGCGCATGAAGGAAGAAGTGGAAGCGGTTTCGAGGACAGGCGATACGGTGGGCGGCGTGTTTGAAGTTGTGGTTCACGGCGCTCCGGCGGGCCTGGGGACGTATGCGAATTGGGACGAGCGGCTGGATGGGCTGCTGGCCTGGAGCGTGATGAGCCTGCAGGCGGTGAAGGCAGTGGAGATTGGACGGGGCGTGACGGCAGCGGAATCGTTCGGGTCGCAGGTGCACGATCCAATCCATTACGCCGCGCAGGAGAATGGGAACCCGACACGGTTTACGCGTCCGCACAACAACGCCGGAGGTCTTGAAGGCGGGGTGTCGAACGGCGAAGACATTGTGGTGCGCGGCTATCTGAAGCCGATATCGACGCTGCGGCGGCCGCTGGAATCAGTGCGGTTTGATACTCGCGAGGCGACCAGCGCCGCGTATGAGCGGAGCGACATCTGCGTGGTGCCGGCAGCGGGCGTGGCCGCGGAAGCCATGGTGGCTCTTACAATTGCGAGCGTGGCGCAGCAGAAGTTCGGCGGCGACTCAATGCTGGAGATGAAACGAAATTACGACGGATACATCGAACAGATACGGAGCTTTTAGTAAGCAACAATGATTCTGAAGATAGTGAAATACCCCGAACCGATCCTGTCGCAGCCTGGCGAGCCTGTGACTGAATTCAACGCGGAGCTACGCAAGCTGGTCGCGGACATGTTCGAGACCACGTATGCCTCGCAGGGCATTGGGCTGGCGGCGCCGCAGGTGGGCGCTTCAAAACGCGTGACGGTGATTGACCTGAGCATGGGCAAGAAACCGGAAGACAAGCTGGTGCTGATTAACCCGGAGATTATTTCAAGCGAAGGGCGGCTCTACGAAGAGGAAGGTTGCCTGAGTTTTCCTGATATCCGGGAAAAAGTCGTGCGTGCGGCGAAGGTGCGGATACGCGCGCAAGATGTGCACGGAAAATGGTTTGAGATGGACGGCGAGGAGTTGATGGCGCGGTGCCTTCAGCACGAGATCGACCATCTGGACGGGATCCTGTTTCTGGTCAGGATGAGCGCATTGAAGCGCAACCTGAATTTGCGCAAGATTCGCAAGATGCAAGCCAACGGCGAGTGGTAGAGCTGTGAAACTGATTTTTTGCGGCACGCCGAGCTTCGCGGTACCTACGCTTGAGGCGTTGGCTGCCGCGGGGCACGAGATTGCGCTGGCGGTATCGCAGCCGGACCGGCCCGTGGGGCGCGCGCAAACGATGACCGCACCCCCGGTGAAGCAGGCGTCGCTGGCGGCGGGGATTCCTGTTGAGCAGCCGGAAAGAATCAAAACGAACGCGGCATTTCGTGGCCAGCTTGAGGCGATTGCTCCCGAGGCGATTGTGGTGGTGGCTTACGGGCGGATGATTCCGCCGTGGATGTTGACACTGCCGCGACTGGGCTGCATCAATCTACATGGCTCTCTGCTGCCGAAGTATCGAGGCGCCGCGCCTATCCAATGGGCGATGGCGATGGGCGATGCGTACACGGGCAACACGACAATGCTGCTGGAAGAAGGTATGGATACGGGGCCGATTCTCCTGCAGCAGACTTTGGAGATTGGGCCGAATGCGACAGCGGTGGAGTTGTTCGACGAGCTTGCGCATGCGGGAGCGCCGCTGGTTGTGGAGACGCTGGCCGGGCTTGCGAACGGAACGATCAAGCCGCAGGCGCAGAATCATGAGTTCGCAAGCTTTGCGCCATTGCTCGATCGCGAGGATGGGCGCATGAACTTTGAAGTGCGCAGCGCGCATGAGCTCTACAATCGCTGGCGCGGATTTCAGCCGTGGCCCGGAGCCTTTACGATGCACGACGGGAAAAAGCTCATCGTTCATCGCATGGTTGTTGCCGATGGTTCCGGCTTTTCCGGGTTAATCTCATCGCAACCGGGACAGATTCACGTTGAGAATCATCGGCTCTTTGCAGCATGCGCCGGCGAGACATGGCTGGAACTGATCGAGGTTCAGCTCGAGGGCAAGAAGAGGATGACCGCGGCTGAGTTTCTGCGCGGAACATCCCTCACCGACAACGCGCGACTGGGTTGAGCGCGATGTCTCAAATCTCTGCAGCACGAAAAGCGGCATTCCAGGTGCTGATGGCGGTGGAACGGGGCCAATCGCACTCCGACGATCTGTTGCGCGGTAATGCGATCAACGCACTCTCCGCGCCGGATAGACACCTGGCAACAGCCTTGGTTCTCGGCGTGCTTCGCTGGCAGATTCAACTGGACCACAAACTGCAGGCGCTGCTGAAACGGCCCAACGCCAAACTCGATCGGGAGATTCTGATCGCGTTGCGGATGGGTGCGTTTCAACTGCTGCATATGGATCGAATTCCGGCACGGGCGGCGATTGATGAGAGCGTGGAGCTGGCCAAGCAGGCAGGGCATAAATTCGCGTCGGGGATGGTGAATGCGGTGCTGCGCAAACTCAGTGCCAGCACTCCGCGCTTTGAACTTTCGGAGCAGAACCCGACGGAGCTGGCGTTGGCAGAAGGCCATCCTGGCTGGATGGTGGAGCGATGGGTTGATTTCTACGGCCTTGAGGCCGCGCGTGCGATTTGCAGACATGGGCAAATTCCGCCAGGGTTGACGGTTCGCATAGTTGGGCCTGAAGTCGAGGAGGAGCTGAAGGGGGCTGGAGTTCAACTTGAACCGGGCGAAGTGCTTACTGCCGCGCGGACTGTTGTCTCCGGCGATGTGGCTGCGACTGCGGCGTTTCGCGAGGGGCGGGTACGCATTCAAGATGAGGGCTCGCAACTGGTGGCGGAACTTGCGGGGCAGGGAAGCGGGATCGCGGTCAACGCCATCCTCGATGCGTGCGCGGCACCGGGTGGCAAGACCCTGATCTTAGCCGAACGGAATGAAGGAGCGCGCATTGTTGCCTGCGAGGCAAGCAAGCAGCGGTTTGCCCAATTGCGCGAACGCGTTGCTGTTTACGGTGACCGAATTGAATGCCGGCTGGCGGATGCATCTGCGCTGGTGGAGGACAAGGCGTTCGACCTCGTGCTGGCGGATGTGTCTTGCAGCGGGACGGGTACGCTGGGGCGGAATCCGGAGATTCGGCATCGGCTGAGGGTTGAGGATCTGGCGAGACAGGCTGAACGGCAGAGGGAGATTCTTGGCGGGGTCTTGCGCGCTGTGCGGGTGGGGGGATTTGTGGTGTACTCCACTTGCTCGCTGGAGCCGGAAGAGAATGAGCGAGTGGTTGAGACCGTGTTGGCATCGGGCGTGAAGGCGCGGCAGGTTTCGCTCGCGGGGCGGATTGAGGTGCTCGACGCAGGTGGTGTTTTGACACTGGACGGCGCGGAGTGTTTGCGGGCTTGTCTTTTGCCGAGTGGCGCGTTTCAGTTGCTGCCTGAGGTCTTGAATACGGACGGGTTCTTTATTGCGCTGATGGAGCGAACCGGGTGAGCGAGATGGGTGAGCGAGGGGCCTGGTGCAGATGGATGCGGGCTACTCGGGACCCAGCTTGAGTGAGGCGTAATCCTTGCCGAGCAGACCACAGAGGGCCTCGACTACGAGTTCATGATCGGCACGTTGCGGGAGGCCGGAGACGGTGACGCTGCCGACGATGCCTGCGCCCTTGACGGCGAGTGGAAAGGATCCGCCATGCGAAGCGTATTCGTTGATGGCCAGGCCGCGGGCTTCAAGCGAATCGTTTTTTGACTTCATGGTGAGGCCGACGCCATAGGAACTGCGATGGAAGCGCGCGACGACGTTGCTTTTGCGCTGCACCCAGGAAACATTGTCGGGCGTGGTTCCCTTGAGCGCGGTGTAGAAGAGCGGCTGCCCGAAGCGGCGCACGTCGACCACGATGGGCAGGCTGCGCTCCTCGGCCAGCGTCCGTAGGCGTGTGCCGATTTCCCAGGCCATCTGTTCGTCCATTCGCGTTAACTGCAGCTCGCGCTCTTGCAAGGAAACCCATTCAAGATCTTCAGTTACTCCCATAAGGTCCTCGTCTCCGATAGAGGTTGAAATCGAGTTGCAGGCGGTTCGCCCAAGTGCGACGCGGTTGAGCTACTTGGCTACGGTGAGGCGCACCAGGGTGGACTGGTCCACTCTTGCTCCGGCGGGTGGCGACTGACCGGTGACGGCGCCCGGCCTGATGGGTAGCACGGGAGGCGCGTTTCCACTGCCCATGGGGCCGACGGAGACGCTGACATAAATGGGCGCTGCCTTGATGCCGACCTTGATGAGTTCACTTTGCGCGGTGATGATGGGCAGGCCGACGAGGTCCGGCATGACGTATCCGTCTGGAAGATCGCCGTCAGGAGCGGCGACGAGCAGATTGACGGTGGGCTGGGCGATGTCCTGGGCATGGGCGGGCGGATCCTGAGCGAGGACTGTGCCCTCAGCGACGCCGGGACGGGGAAGTTTTGCGGTTGTGCCGACTTCAAGTCCGGCGCGGCGCAGGTCCAACTCCGCAACGCGCTGATCGAGGCCGACGGTATCAGGCACATCGACTTTTTGTGGTCCGAGGCTTTCAGATACGCGCACGGTCCACTCACGGCGGACTATGGAGCCGGGGGTGGGGGATTGCGAGAGGATGTGTCCGGCAGCAACTTCTGCCGAGTAGTAGCGATTGTCAACGTTGAGGTTGAGGCCAAGGCCGGCGGTCTGGCTGCGGGCGTCAGGGACGGTCATGCCTTTGAGCGAGGGGACCTGCACCTCAGCGCCATGAATGGCAAAGTGCATGGTGGTGATGGCTGCAAGCATGGTGACGGCGACCAGCAAAAGAAGCAGAGACGCTATCCGGAAGAAGTTGACGATGGGGCGGCTATCCATTTCTGGAGCTTGATCCTCGCTGTTATTGTCGCACCAAGATTTGAGAAACGGGACTTCAGCGCAAATTGTCGGTGACCGGTTCGGGGTGGATGGTTACGCGCTGCACTTCAGGGCACTCGAGCTTGAAACGGTCTTCGAGAGCGGTGATGACGAGGTGCACCTGGCTCATGGGCAGATCATCGGGGAGTGTGCAATGGCAGCTGAGGTTGAGGTGCTCCGCCGTTCGGCCGACGATGATTTCGTGCACATCGATGATCTCGGAAAACAGGCGAGCGGCCGAGCGCATGGCAAGCTCGATCTTGCGGTCTTCTTCGACCATTACCTGGGGGAGCTCGATAGTGGCCGGCTCGCTCTCAATGTGGGTTAACACGGCGTCGATTTCCGGCGCCTCGCGAAGGATCTCGGCTTCAAGCGCAGAGACAAAGCCGTGGGCCACCCGCAGCGTCATTTTCTCGTCGAGCTCAACGTGCTGCTCGACGCGCAAGCGGCCGTGGTGGGACTGCACGCTGAGGTCGTGGACGGAGACGTTGTTGCGGGCAGCGACGGCGCGGACGCGATCGAACACGCTCTCGGCGCGGGCTTCGCGAGGAACGGTGTGGATGACCACATCAGCGCGGGGCAGCGCACGGTGGACTGCATCGGTGGCGGCCTGCACAAGCTCGCCGGTGTGCTCAAAGGTGAAACGGCGGGGCAGCGCGAGGGTGAGGTCAGCGAAATATCCTGCGCCGGCGCGACGCACACGGGCCTGCTCGATGGCCATCACTCCCTCGACCTGCTGCACTTCGCGGACAAGGCGACGACGGGTCTCGGCTGGGACTTCGTCCATGAGCACGGCAATGGTCTCGCGGCCGAGGCGGAGGGTAAGACGCAGGATCATGATGGAAACAATGACGGCGGCGAAGGGGTCAGCGTATTGGAGCCAGGCGATGGAGTACTGCGCCCCCAACCAACTTGCGCCGAGACCGCAGAGGACAGCGAGAGTGGCCCAGATGTCACTGGCGAAGTGGAATGCATCGGTAGCGAGCGCGGGAGAGCCTGTGAGGATGGCAACGGCGCGCAATTGATGGGACCGCCAGTAGTCGACGGCGATGGAGGCGAGGAGGACGAGGACCGGCCAGATGGAGTGGTGCAGCAGGGTGGTGTGGTGGACGATGCGGTCGAGCGCTTCATAGATGATCCATGCGCAGGAGAGGGCCATGAGGATGGCTTCGCAAAACGCTGTGAGGTTTTCGACCTTGCCGTGGCCGTAGGTATGGTCTTCGTCGGCGGGTTTGTCACTGACCTGAACCGAAAAGAACGTGAGCGCAACGCCAACGAGGTCGAGGGCGGAGTGGGCAGCGTCGGAGAGCACGCCGAGCGAGCCTGAGAGCAGTCCAGCCGCAAGCTTGAGGATGGTCATGGCCGCAGCGGCGACCATGGAATTGCGAGCTACGCGCCGCTTGGCAGCAGAAGATTCCGCCAGCGTCATTACGGGCAATTCCAATGCGGGCGAACTGGAAGGGGCCTGGGACATGGAGTCTCTAGACTACAGGCGGGCGCGTGGCGGTGTACAACCCGGCGATGCCGAAGGTGTAAGGCTGCCATGTGGAATGCCGAAAGCCGGTGGACTGCATTAATTGAAGCATCTGGGGCGGAAGCGGGAAGTTGCTGACTGATGTAGGCAGGTAGTTGTAGGGGCCTTGTTTGCCGTAGACGAGGCGACCGATGGCGGGGAGTACGCGACGGAAATAGACGGCGTAGGCCTTGCCGAGAAGGCCGCCGGGCTCACTGAATTCGAGGATGCCGAGCTGGCCGCCGGGTTTGAGCACGCGGTGGAATTCGCGCAGGCCCGACTCGTAGTTGGCGAGATTGCGAAAGCCAAAGGCGGTGACAACGAGATCGAGCGAGGCGTCTTTGAGCGGGAGATGGAGGGCATCCGCTTCAAGCGGGACGGCATAGGGGCGCGCAGGATCGGAGGCCGATGGGGCGAACTTTTGTGCGCCGCGGGTGAGCATAGCGCGCGAGAAGTCGGCAGCGATAATGGGTTGGGAATTGTGTGGGCGAAGCTTGAGGAGCGCTATAGTCATGTCGCCGGTGCCGCAGCAGATATCGAGGATGGATGCTTGCGGGTCGGCGAGGACGGGTTGGAAGCGGCGCGCGGTGCGCCGCCACCAGAGGCGGTCAACATTGGCCGACAGTACGTGATTGAGCAGGTCGTAGCGGGGTGCGATGGAGTCGAACATCTGGCGCACGGCCTGCGCGGCGTCTGTTTCGTCCTTTGCGCCTTGCGGTTTTGCGCCTGTGACCGGCATGGTTCCGTGCACCCCGTGAATTCCGGACCTTGCCGGAGGATCAATTGCTGCTATTGAAGGAGTGTGGGCTCGTCGTCTTTCAGCTCTTCAGGCGGAATGATGACTGCTGCGGCTACCTTGTCATCGGGTTCGAGGGTGAGAATGCGAACGCCCTGGGTGGCGCGGCCGGCGGCGCGGATGGTCTTGGTGTCGCAACGGATGATCTTGCCGAACTGGCTGATGACCATGAGTTCCGATGTGTCGTCGACGAGTTGAATGGTGTTGACGCGACCAATGCGCGGCGTGACGGCCATGTTCTTGACGCCCTTGCCGCCACGGGTCTGGAGCCGGTACTGATCGACATCCGTGCGCTTGCCGAAGCCGTTCTCGGTGACGGAGAGGATGCGGAATGCGCCCTCTTCGTGCTCTTTGGGTGTGATGGCCGCGCCGACGACAAAGTCGTTCTTGGCGAGAGCGATTCCGCGGACGCCATAGGCGGGACGGCCCATGGAGCGCACGTCCGCCTCGTCAAAGCGGATAGCCATGCCGAGGTGGGTGGCGAGGAAGACCAGTTGCGAGCCGTCAGTGATGCGGGCGATGACGAGCTCATCGTCCTTGTCAATGCCGATGGCGATGATGCCGCGGGCCATGACGTTGGAGAAGTCCCTGAGCGGGGTTTTCTTGACCGTTCCCTTTTGCGTGGCGAAGAAGATGAATTTGCCTTCCTCCTCGAGATCGCGGACGGGGAGGATGGCGCGGACATTTTCGCCTGGCTGCAGGTCGAGCAGGCTCTGCATGGACTTACCCTTGCCTGCCGCACTTACATCGGGAATTTCGTAGACCTTGAGCCAGTAGACGCGGCCGGCGTTGGTGAAGCAGAGCAGATAGGCATGGGTGGAGTTGACGATGAGCTGGGAGACGAAGTCCTCTTCGCGGGTCTTCATGCCGGTGCGGCCGGTGCCCCCGCGACGCTGGGAGCGATAGATAGAGATGGGCGTCCGCTTGAGGTAACCCTGGTGGCTGACGGTGACAGCGACCTGCTCGTCGGCGATGAGGTCTTCAAGTTGGAGCTCGGCGCTTTCATCGACAATCTGGGTGCGGCGCGCGTCCCCGTACTTGTCGCGCACTTCTTCAAGCTCGGCGACGATGACGGCGCGGAGCTTGGTTTCGCTGGCAAGGATGGACTCGTACTCGGCTATGCGCTCGCGGACCTGCTTGAGCTCTGTAAGCAATTCGTCTATGGAGAGTTGGGTGAGGCGATAGAGCTGCAACTCGAGGATGGCGTCGATTTGGCGGAGGGTAAGGCCCTTCTCCTCGTTGGGCAGGCGCTTGCGGTCGAGCGTGATGACAATTTCGTTGCCCTTGCCCCAGGCGTAAAGATTTTCGCGGGCTTCAGCTCTTGAGCCCGATGCACGGATGATCTTGATGACGGTGTCGAGGTTGTCGAGGGCAATCTGGAGGCCTTCCAAGATGTGCTCGCGCTCGCGCGCCTTGCGCAGCAGGAAGACGGTGCGGCGCTGGACGACGTCAACGCGATGGTCGATGAAGGCACGGATGGCCTGATCGAGACCGAGCTCGCGAGGCTGACCGTTGAGCACAGCCAGGAAGATCATGGAGAAGCTTTCCTGCATCTGAGTGTGCTTGTAGAGCTGGTTGAGCACGATCTCAGGCTGAGAGCCGCGCTTGAGCTCGATGACGATGCGCATGCCGTCGCGATCGCTTTCGTCGCGCACGTCGCTGATGTCGTCAATGATTTTTTCGTTGGTGAGCTCGGCGATACGCTCAATGAGCTTTGACTTGTTGACCTGGTAGGGGATCTCGGTGACGATGATCGCCTGCTTTTCTTTGGTCAGGTTTTCAAGGGCGGTCTTGGCGCGCATGAGGAAGCGCCCGCGCCCGGTTTTATAGGCCTGGGGAATGCCGCTCTTGCCGTAGAGGAAGCCGCCCGTGGGGAAGTCAGGACCGTGGACGTGCTTTAGGACTTCAGCAAGGCCGGCGTGGGGATCGTTGACGAGGGCGATGGCGGCGTTAACGATCTCAGTGAGATTGTGGGGCGGAATGTTGGTGGCCATACCGACGGCGATGCCGCTGGAGCCGTTGACGATGAGGTTGGGAATGCGGGTGGGCAGTACAGTGGGCTCGAAGGTGGACTCGTCGTAATTGGGAACGAAGTCGACGGTCTCCATGTCGATGTCGGCGAGCAGCTCGCCGGCGATGCGCGCCATGCGGCACTCGGTATAACGCATAGCGGCAGGAGGATCACCGTCAACAGAACCAAAGTTGCCCTGGCCGTCGACGAGCGGGTAGCGCAAAGAAAAAGGCTGGGCCATGCGAACGAGGGTGTCGTAGATGGCGGAGTCGCCGTGGGGATGATAGACACCCATAGCCTGGCCGACGACCTTTGCGCACTTAGTGTATTTCTTGTTGTGCTGCAGGCCCATCTCGCTGAGGGTGTAGAGGACGCGGCGATGAACGGGTTTGAGACCGTCGCGGGCATCGGGCAGTGCGCGCCCGATGATGACGCTCATCGAGTAGTCGAGATAGGAGCGACGCATCTCCTCCTCGATGTTGATGGGAATCATGTTCGTTCCGCCGTTTGGGGGCGTTCCGCCTTCGAGAGGGAGCTGAGGGTTCTGATCGTCTGCCATAGGGGTTTTCGGAGCTCACGGGAGGGCGGCAAAAGTGGTCCGGAACGAGCAGGGCCGGGTCCGAGAGCTGTGGTTTCATTTTACGCGTTGAAGGGGCTGATTAGCAAGGCTTGACTAAGGAAATAAGGCCTTATTTATCAATATGTTATGACAGGGCTTTGGCGAGCCATGGGGAGCGCAGGAAAACTGGGCAGAATGGACGAATTCCAGACCCCTTTGGCGGCGTGGCGGGGATACGATTTTGAGGCAGTTTTTGGGCTTGGGCGGGGCTAAAGAAGGCCGGGAAGACTGAGCAGACAGAAGATGCATTGAAGCAGGACCATGGAACCGGCGGCGGCCAGCGCGAGCCGGCCGCGCGGACTTTCATAGGCATCCGCGAACACTCCGCCGACAAATGTGACGAGGAAGGGCAAAGCCCACAGCCAGGGAGACGCCTGAGTTCCGGTGGTGATGAGGAGGAACAGGCCGCATGCACAGAAGAGCGGAGTGGTGTTGCCGAAATAGCGCGAGCGCCTGAGGCCGAGATAGAGCAGGAGCGAGGCAACGGTTGCGATGGTGATGCCTGAGTTGCTGAGGGAAGAGAAGAACCGCCAGGACGGATCAAGCGAGAACCAAACGAATCCAGCAGCGGAGCGGAAGACGTAGCTGAAGGCGTCTGGCGAGAAGCCGTACGCGACAAAGAGCAACACGAGCGCCCCCGCAGTCGCGATGAGCACGACGGGCAGCGCCTGGCTCCTATGTCCTTCAGCAACCCAGAGCATGAGTACGAAGCCGAGAAGAGCGGCCAACGGCAATGCGGCGATGTGCGAGGCAGCAGCGACACCAAAGAGCAGCGTGAGAAGCGCGATGCGGGCGCGGCCCTTGCGACGGGGCCCCTGCATGGCGTGGGCTACGCCGATGCAGGTGTAGACACCGCCGTAGACTCCGAGCGCGGCAAGCACCTCGGGATTGGGAGCGACACATGCTTTGAGCACAGGGGGAGAAAAACAGTAGAGCGCGAGCGCCGTGTATCCGCCGAGGTTGCCGTAGAGCCGCCGCGTGACCCACCAGATGCAGCCGCCGAGAAGAACTCCCGCGAAGAGAAAGGGCAAACGCAGCAGCAAGAGGATGTGGGTCATCTGGTGGCGCAGTTCCCAGGTGCTGATTTCGCCGACGGGGGCCTGCACGACGCGGTCTTCCGGTTTGCGGAAGGTGTCGAGAGCGCGCTCGACGAAAAGATTCAAGGTGAGCGGGAGACCTGCGAGGCGGTAGGCCAGGATGCCGTCGTGAATGTTGCCGCAGGTGGTGTAATAGCCGGCGACAGCCGAGGGCCGCTCCCAGGTTTCGCGGCCACAGCGCGCGTACTGATAGTCACGATCCGTGAGTGTTTGGCGGCCGATAAGCCAAAGCCCCTGTAGAAGGAAGAGCGCAAGCAATCCGGCCGCGATACGCTGCGGCAGGTTGAAGCGGAAGCGGCGAAGGATTCCGAACCGGTGGGTCATCACGTCAGAGGGACAGATTCCAGTCTAAATCGCCAGGGCGGGAGGCCTGCGCTCCTTTACCTGCCGAATGCGCTGACGCTACACTGTCCGGGCCATGCTCACACGACGCCGTTTCGTCTTGAATACCGCTGCGCTTGCCTTTGCATCGCAGGCACGCTTCGCGTTTCCAGAAGGCGAGGCCACCTATCGCAACCCCATCCTTGGCGGCGACCATCCCGATGGCAGCCCGATTCGGGTGGGGAACGATTTCTACCTTACCCACTCCAGCTTCAACTACGCCCCCGGACTTCTCATCTGGCACTCGACCGATCTCATTAACTGGCGTCCCGTCGCCGCCGCGCTCAAGCGCTATTACGGCACAGTCTGGGCGCCCTACCTTTGTGAATACCAGGGCCGCTTTTATCTTTATTTTCCGGCAGCGGGCAAGCTTCAGGTCATTCACGCCGACCACCCCACCGGTCCGTGGAGCGAGCCCATCGATCTAGGCATCGATGCCATCGATCCCGCCCATATTGCGGAGAACGGTAGACGTTTTCTCTACATGGCCGGCGGAAGAATGGCTGAGCTTACGGCTGACGGTCTGGCCGTCAAGGTTGCACCCCGCACCGTTCTCGAACCGTGGCCGATACCCGCTTCGACACGGATGGAGTGTACCTGCCTGGAAGGCCCGAAGGTGATGGAGCACGACGGGTATTTTTACCTGAATGTGGCCGAGGGTGGTACTGCGGGTCCCGGCACAAGCCATGCGGTTGTGTCCGCTCGCAGCCGACATGCCGACGGCCCGTGGGAGTTTTCTCCGTATAATCCCGTCGTCCACACCGGCTCTCGCGACGACCGCTGGCTCTCGCTCGGACACGGCCGTCTCGTCGACACTCCCGACGGAAATTGGTACATCACCGTCCATGCTTATGAGAACGGATATCGCACCCTGGGCCGGCAACTGCTGCTGCTGCCCATCGAGTGGACGCCGGATCACTGGTTCCGCATCGCGGATGGCATTACTGCGGATTCAGCGATTCGGATGCCGATTCCGGGCACAACGCAGCGGGCTTTTCTCGATCCATCCGACGACTTCACCGAACCGAGTCTAGGTCTGCAATGGGGCTTTTGGCAGGAGTTTGACCCCGCCCGTTTTACGACCGGAACCGGTGCTCTGAAACTCAAGGCCCGCGGCCAGTCTCTGCTGGATACCTCTGTTCTGACGACGCCTGTCGGGGGGCACTCTTACACCATCGAGATCGATGTGCAAGTGGAACCGGGCTGCACGGCCGGTCTCCATCTGTTCTATGACCCCCAGCACTCGACGGGCATCACGATTTCTCCTGATGGCATCTCCGCCCGCAATGCCAATAACAGCGCCCACTCCAGTCGGGAAAAAGGCGCCACCCGCGCCACCCTCCGCATTGTGAACGACCGTCAGGAAATCGACTTCTACTACCGGCTGCCGGGGATGGAGTGGCGCCGGACCGAGGAGTCGGCGGAGATTTCGGGCATGGATCACAATGTTCTTGGAGGCTTCCTCGATGTGCGTCCTGCCGTCTCCGCAATCGGCTCGGGCAGTGCGACATTTCGGTCGTTTCACTATTGGCCGGAAGTGAAGGCGCCGGCATAGCGAAATTGTGCTAACCTACCGCCCAAGGAGCTGCCCCGCATGAGTGGCTCCAAGGAGCGGATTGTGACCAATGCGACTCCCAGGTTTTCCCCCAACTTCATACAGGTGACGCCTTTCATGATCGTCGATGACCTGGAACGAGCCCTCGCATTTTTCGTCGATCTTCTCGACTTTGAAGTGCAATACCGCGTGCACGATTATGCCTACGTCCAGCGAGAGACCGCGGGCTTCCGCATCTGGCAGCAGACCGGAAAGGACGCGGCTCCTGCCGGCACACGGCGGTTTGCCTATTACATTGATGTTCAGGATGTGGATCGTCTCTACGCAGAGCTGAAGCCGAAGCTCGACCTGTTACCTCCTGGCGATGTGCATGGCCCCGCGGACAAACCGTACGGCCAACGCGAGTTGCTGATCCTGGCGCCCGATGGCAACCTGCTTGCCTTCGGTCACGCGATCGACAAGCGGTACACGCCCACTGGAGATTCACGGATGTGACGGGCAGGCATTTCGGCAGTGCTCAAAGTGCGCCTCGGAACTGGTTGCATGCATGGTACCCAACCGGTGCAGAATATCCCTCAGGGTCTAAAGCCCCAAGTCTTAGGCGTCTTCTTCGGCACGGCTAAAACCGTGCCCTTTCAAAACCCGACCGATGCAACCGGTTCTACGACTTCGGGGCCTACAGTCCTGAACCGAGGCGCACCCTTTGCCGCGGCGACCGGTAACGACTACACTTCCCTCAGCATGGCCATCGCTGGTGAGAATAATCCGGAACGTCTTGTAAGCGCGGCCCGCGCCGAAGAGGAACAGGGATTCGAGCTGAAACTGCGTCCGCGGTGGCTGGGCGAATTCATCGGCCAATCGAAGGCCAAGGAACAGCTTGCGATTGCGCTGGAGGCGGCCAAATCGCGCGGCGAGGCTCTGGACCACGTGCTGTTGTTCGGGCCGCCGGGGCTTGGCAAGACAACGCTGGCTACGATTATTGCCAATGAGCTGGATGTGGGATTTCAGCAGACTTCAGGGCCTGCACTGCAGATCCAGGGGGACCTGACAGCGATTCTTACGAATCTGCGCGAGCGGCAGGTGCTTTTCCTGGATGAGATTCACCGGATGCAACCGGTGCTGGAAGAAAAACTGTACACGGCGCTCGAAGACTACAAGCTGGACATTATTATCGGGCAGGGGCCGGCGGCGCGCACGCACGTGATGGAGCTTCGGCCGTTCACGTTTGTGGGGGCGACTACGCGGCCGGGCCTGCTGTCGTCGCCACTGCGTTCGCGGTTTGGGATCCTGCTGAGGCTGGAGTTCTACACGGAAGAGGAGCTTCGGGTGATTGTGAAGCGCTCGGCCGAGGTGATGCAGATTCCGATTGACGAGGACGGCGCCGCGGAGATTGCACTTCGCTCGCGCGGGACGCCACGCATTGCGAACCGGTTGCTGCGGCGGGTTCGCGATTTTGCGCAGGTGCGCGGATCGGGGACGATTGACCGCCCGACGGCCAACGCCGCCCTGGCTATGCTTGAAGTGGATGCGCATGGGTTCGATGAGATCGACCGGCGCTTGATGCTGACGATTATTCAAAAGTACGATGGCGGGCCTGTGGGCCTGGGCACGCTGGCCGCAACGCTTGCCGAAGAGGAAGACGCTCTGGAAGAAGTGTACGAGCCGTTTCTCATCCAGATTGGCTTTCTGGACCGCACACCGCGAGGACGCGTAGCCACGCGTCTTGCCTACGAACACTTCGGCCTGGCCCTGCCAAGCCGCCAGACACCGCTTTTCTAGAGGAGTACTTCCATGGCTCAAACTGCATCGACCATGCTTGCACTGGGAACCGCTGCTCCGAACTTTGCACTGCCCGACGTGGTGAGCGGGAAGACAGTGAGCCTCGATGATTTCCGCGGTAAGGAGGGACTGCTGGTGATGTTCATCTGCGCGCACTGCCCCTTCGTGAAGCACATCAATGAAGAACTGGCGAAGCTTGGCCGGGATTACGCCGCGCAGCCGTTAGGGATCGTGGCCATCAGTTCGAACGATGTGAGTACGCATCCGGCTGACAGCCCTGCGGGGCTGAAGCAACAGGCCGAGACGTTTGGATTTGTTTTTAATTATCTCTGCGATGAAACCCAGGCTGCGGCCCATGCCTACGATGCAGCGTGCACACCGGATTTTTATTTGTTCGATGCGGATTTCAAGCTGGCGTATCGCGGGCAATTCGATGCGAGCCGGCCGGGAAACGGGGTTCCCGTGACGGGGAAAGATCTGCGCGCAGCGATTGACTCGGTGCTTGCGGGCGGGAAGGTTGCAGAGGAACAGAGCCCGTCGATTGGGTGCAATATCAAGTGGAAGGCGTGAGCTATGGGGGTCTTGAGACCCGCACGACAGCCGGCCAACCACCCCACGGACGAAGACCTGTCCGCGGGGGCCCCGGCCAGGAGGCTGGCGCCACGTAGGGGTTGCGCTTAGAGCGTCGGCGAATCGTCTCCGAGCATGGCTTCGCGCACGATTTTAATCGGAGGGAATCCCTGGCGCAGGAAGTCGTCGTGGAACTTTTCAAGCGAGAAGGCGGCGCCTTCTTTTTTCTTCACGTCTTCGCGGAGCTTCATGATTTCAAGCTTGCCAAGCGTGTAGTAGAGATAGGTGGGATCGCCCGCGCCGCGCTTGGTTTCGACGATGGCGTTTTCTTTTGATTGAAAGCCTTCCTTCTGGAAGAATTCCTCGGCTTGCTCGATGGTCATGTTTCCGGTATGCATTTGAATGCCGACGATGAAGCGGGCATTGCGCAGGAGTGCGTCCTGCAACTGGCCGAGGCGCAGGAACTTTGCATCGCGCTCGTCCTTTGCGCCAACGCCGGGCTGGCCGTAGCCTTCGTCGAGCATCATCTGTTCGCAATAATGCGCCCATCCTTCGACATCGGTATTTGCGCCGAGGAGCTTGCGCACCTTGCTTGGAGCCTGCGGGAGCCAGAGGAACTGAATGTAGTGACCTGGAAAAGCTTCGTGCACGGCGGTGGAGACAACGGTGCCGTTATTGAATCCGTGCATGTAGCCCTCGACCTCGGCAGGCGTCATTTTGGCGTCGGGCAGGGTGACGTTGAAATAGGCTTCAGTCGCATGAGTCTCGTATGGGCCGGGGGTATCCATGCTTGCCGTGGTGGTGGCACGCATGAAGGGTGGAGTCTCCTCGAGAGTCGGAAGTACCTCAGAGGGAATGGTGACGATGTGATGGGTGCGAATGAAACTGGTGAGGCCGGCAAACGTTGAGCGGAACGCGTCGAGAAGGTGATCGGGAGCGGGGTGGTTTTCGCCGAGTTCCTGCAGCACTTCGGCGGGAGTTTTGTTCGGCTCGAGCTCATGAGCCACCTGCTTGAAGTGGTCCTGGTTTTTGCGCATGTCGGCCCATCCGATTTCGAGGAGCTTGTCGAGGGGGATGTCGACCATCTCGTCGTACTTCAGCTTGTCGCGGAAGGTTCGCGCGCCAATGCGGAAGTCGCCTTTGGAGCGGGGCAGTACATCTGATTTCAACCAGTCGAGATAACTGCCGAGGGCGGCGATCACTGCGGCGTTCGATTGCGCGAACCGGGCCCGCAGCGCGGGATCGTGGGCGTCAATAAATGCGGAGGGGACATCGTGTTGAAAGAAGTCGACGATGCCGGGCAACTGCTCGATGGCGATTTCAGTGAAGATACGCGGGGGGTTCTTGAGATTGACGCGCGCCTCGCCGAGCAGGGCTGGCATTTGTTCTTCGCGGGCAATGAGGGAACGCAGCCGGTCGTCGGGAGAGGCGAATTTGCGCTCCATCAAGGCGAACGCCGCGCTGGCGCAGGTGCTGGAGTAGGTGTCAGCATTCTTTTCCCAGGGTCGAATGGTCTCGAGCTCCAAAAGCTGGGAGCGGATGTTGGCGAGCACAATTTCGCGATCGCTTCGAGGGACAAAATCTGCGGTGTCGCTGCCGGGTTGGATTGCTTGAATGCGGGACTCGATTTGCTTGAGTGCCGCAATCTCAGCGTCGATGCTGGCGCGTGAGTAGTCCTCGAGTTGCGCGTCATATTGGTGGAAACCGGTCAAGGTGCCACCGGTGGGGCCGTAGTGAAAGACGACCTGCTCAAAATATTCGTCTGTCGCTTTGGCAAACTGCTGCTTCCAGTCTTGAGCCGCGGCAGGAGCAGGGACTGCGGCCGTGATGGCAACCGCGATGGCAAGGATGGATATTGTTATTCTCATAGTTCCTCTTTGTCGCAGGGCGCTCTTGCTATGCGCCTACGGGTATGGGTGCCAGTTTTTCAAGCAATTCGTGAATCTCGAGAAGAATTTCGTCGGGCCGGGTGGCCGCCAGGGGGAACTTCAACATTCCCTGGGGCGTGAACTGAGCGCCGCGCTTGGCGTTGCGCGCAACGAGACGCATGAGATGCTGCGGATCGACGGTGGCGTTCTCCATGAAGCGGATCTGGAGTTCGGAGCGTTTGCGATCGACCTGGGCAATGCCCATGCGTTCGCACTCGAGGCGCAGACGCGCGGCCTCAAGCAGATAGACGGTGGCATCGGGCGGGGCGCCATAGCGGTCTTCGAGTTCAGCACGCACTTCGTCGATGGCGGACTCGCTGGTTGTGCCGGCGATTTTCTTGTAGAGGCGGAGGCGCTGATTTTCTTCCGGCACATAGCTCTCGTCGATGCGGAGGGCGATGCCGAGGTTGAGTTGCGTGGCAGGTCGCTCCTCACTGCTTTCGCCTTTCATCTCCTTGACGGCGGCCTCGAGCATGGAGGTATAGAGCTCGAAGCCGACCGCTTCAATGTGTCCGCTTTGCTCGCCGCCGAGCATGTTTCCTGCGCCGCGGAGTTCGAGGTCGAGGGCTGCAATTTTGAAACCGGCGCCAAGGTCGCTGAACTCCTTGAGTGCGGCGAGGCGTCTGCGCGCGATTTCAGTGAGTTCATTTTCAGGCGGAATGAGGAGATAGGCGTAGGCGCGGCGGTTGGACCGGCCAACGCGGCCACGCAACTGATAGAGCTCGCTGAGGCCGTGACGGTCAGCGCGATTGATGAGGATGGTATTTGCGAGGGGAATGTCGAGGCCGTTTTCAATGATGGTGGTGGCGACGAGCACATCAAACTCATGGCGCATAAAAGCCAGCATGACGCGTTCGAGCTCAGTTTCGTTGAGCTGGCCATGGCCGACGCCGACGCGCGCGGAGGGGACGAGTTCCTGAATGCGGGAGGCGATTTCGTAGATGGATTCAACGCGATTGTGGACGAAGTAGACCTGACCGCCGCGCTCCAGCTCCATCTCGACCGCGGAGCGGACGAGTTTTTCATCGAACTTAGCCACGACGGTTTGAATGGCCATTCGATCCTTGGGCGGTGTTTCAATGACGCTCATGTCGCGGAGGCCGACGAGCGACATGTGGAGGGTGCGCGGAATGGGCGTGGCGCTCATGGCGAGCACGTCAATCTCCTTGCGCATCTGCTTGAGCCGCTCCTTGTGGCGGACACCGAAGCGCTGCTCTTCATCGACGACGAGAAGGCCGAGGTCCTGGAATTTGATGTCCTTGGAAAGAATGCGATGGGTGCCGATGAGAATGTCGACCTTGCCAGTTTCAACGCGCTCGACAATCGACTTCTGCTCCTTGGCCGTGCGGAAGCGGGAGATCATGTCGATGTTGATGGGGAACTGAGCGAATCTTTTCTTGAAGGTTTCAAAATGCTGAAAGCTGAGGACGGTTGTGGGCGTTAGCACAGCGACCTGCTTGCCATCCTGCACGGCCTTGAATGCAGCGCGCATGGCGACTTCAGTTTTTCCGTAGCCCACATCGCCGCAGAGGAGACGGTCCATGGGGCGCGTGGACTCCATGTCGAACTTGATGGCGCGGATAGCGGATAACTGGTCTTCGGTTTCGGTGTAATCGAAGGAGCCTTCGAACTCGTGCTGGAAGTCGTTGTCTTTGGAGAAGGCGGTCCCCTGCGCGGCGGTTCGCTCAGCATAGAGCTTGAGCAATTCGCCAGCCATGTCCTGCATGGCCTTGCGGACCTTCGCTTTGGTTTTGGTCCACTGCTGGGATCCGAGCCTGCTGAGCTCTGGCGCGGGGCCGGCATCGGTGGAGCGATATTTCTGGATGAGGTCGAGGCGTGTGAGGGGGACATACAACTTGGTCTGCTCGGCGAACTCAAGGATCATGAACTCGATGGAGAGGCCATCCTGGACGATTTCCTTGAGGCCCTGGTACTGGGCGATGCCGTGCTCGGTGTGAACGACGTAGTCACCGACGGCGAGGTCGCGAAAGTCGGAGACGAAGGCTGCAGTCTTGGATCGTTTGGGCTCGGGCCGGGCCGCCACGTCGGCTTCGTCGGAGAAGTCGTTGGCGCCGAAGAGGATCAAGTTGGCATCGGCGAAACTGACTCCGGCTGACAATGGCGTACGCACGATGACGGGAACGCGCAGATCGCCGGCCATGTAACTGGCTTCGTCGATCACGGTTTCGCCGCCGGGGCGCATGATGCGGCTGCCGAGGCGATAAGGGATCTGGTACTCGCGCAAGAGAGTGGCCAACCGTTCGACGTCGCCCTGATTGGGGGCGGCGAGAACGATGCGTGTCTCGGTTGCCATGAGGGATTGCAGTTGTGCGATGAGCGCGGGGATGGACCCGTGAAATCGGAGAGTCGGGCGGGTATTGAGCTCGATTTCGCCGAGGGTTGTATCTTCGTCAAGTACGTCGACGGCGCCGAGCTGATCGAGATCGAGGCCCATATGTGAAGCGAGTTGAGCCTGAAGAATTTCAGGCCGCAGATAGATGTCTTCAGGGGTGATGAGCGAGCCGATGCCGGACCGCTCGTGGCGCTGCTCGACTTTGTTCCACCAGCGATCGATCTGGTTGCACACCATGGCCGGCTCATCAACGAACAGCGCGCAGCGGGGAACCAACGACAGGAGAGACCTTTGCGCGCCTGCAACGGAGGTGAAGAATTCCCAACCGGGAAAGACACTGACGCCTCCGGCGCGGGCTGCTTCGGCGGCCATGTCCGGATCATCGGCGGAAGATTCGCTGCTGGTGTCGAACGCCACACGCTGCTTGCTCAAGCGTCCATGCACGGCGGCTAAAAGGCGCTCAGTGAGCGGGGTTTCAGTGAGGGGGAGCAGTTGGACTTCATCGAGGCCGGACTGCGAGCGCTGCGTCTCAGGATCGAATTTGCGGATCGTTTCAATTTCGTCGCCGAAGAATTCGACACGCACGGGACGGTCGTGCTCAGGTGAGTAGACGTCGAGGATTCCGCCACGGCGGGTAAACTGGCCGGGCATTTCGACGAGGTCCATCTGGGTGTAGCCGACGGAGGCGAGATGGGTGGTGAGGACCTCGACGTCGACCTCCTCACCGCGACGAAGGGTGACGGCCAGGCCTGCATAGTAATCGCGATCAAAGAGCCGGAGCGCAGCCGCCTCGACGGGGGCTATCAAAATGTCCACGGCCCCGGTTGCGAGTTTCCACAAAGCCTCGGCGCGCTGCTCCTGCAGGTCAGGATGGGGCGAGAGATTTTCGAAAGGGAGCACGTCGTGGGCGGGCAAACGAACGACGCGTGCCGGATCGATGGCGCCAGTAAGCTCGCAGCCGGCCTTGAGCATGGGCTCAAGCGTTTCCGCAGCCTTGTTGTCAGCAACGATGACGACAACGGGCTGCCTGGCGGCCCGCGCCATGAGGGGAATATAAAGTGCGCGAGCGGTCGCCGTCAGTCCGGATACACGTCTCCGCCCCGCACCCAGGCTCAGATGCCTGATTACGTGCTCAAATCCCGAGGAGTGCTCCAGCTCCGCAAAGATTTCGCGGACAAACGGGAGGATCATGAGGTCTTAGTTTATCAGCCAAGGGTAGGGCGCATCGAGTGATCAGCGAGGAGTAATACCGAGCGTTCAGTGTGGTTTGCCAGGAAGGACAAAGTGCTCGGCGCAGCGGGGTTCGTAGGAGTCGCCGGGCACCTTGATGGGGCTGTTGTAGGCGGCCGGTTTGCCGTCAATGAGCCGCTGGGAGTAGAGGGCACGGCTTCCGCAACTGCAGTAGGCCATACATTCCGTGATGCTGCCGCCATAGGCATTGACGAGCCAGGTGAGGTTGAGCATTTCGCCAAAGGGAAGTGCGCGGAAATCAAGATCGAGACCGGCGATGAGGACGTCGTGACCGGCGTCGAGGAGGTGGCGCGTGAAGAGGAAAAGCTCGCTGACAAACTGGCCTTCGTCGATAGCGATGCACTCCACCTTCTTGCCGATCTGCTTTTCTCTTTGAGCGATTGCCTTGAGAACCTCCCAGGGGTTCTGGGAATTGAACTCGAGCGCATCCATTTTGCCGTGACCGTTGGGGTTGCGGCTCTCCACCATTCCCGGACCGCCCTGGGTGTCGTCACTGGGCTTGAGAACGAGCACGTACTGGCTCGCATATTGACGGCGCATCTCTGCCCGCCGCAACAACTCCGCTGTCTTGTTGCTCCTCATGGGCCCCAACATCAGTTCCAGCTTGCCAGACACGTTCCCGCCTTCTCGCTTCAAGAAAATCAGATGGTTGCTTCCGGATTTTCATGATATCCCGATCGGCCTCGCGGGCGACCGAGGAAAATCGGTGCGCAAAAAGACGCAGTTAGAGATGGCCGAGGACTCGCGGCCGCGGGGGACGACTCAATCAAGAGCCCGCGCAGGTCCCGGGTGTTGAGGGGGCCGGCGCGGGCTGGTGACGTTCAGCGGGTAAGGGAAGGCTACTCCTTGTAGAGAGCGGCTCCGGCTATTGTGCCCACTACGATTTCGACGAGAGCGCCAGCCGTTGTGTAAACGGTAAGGTGGCGCGAGAAGAGTTGGGCAACCCACATGAAGCTGAGATTGGGGATCATGGATGTGAGCAGCCAAGCGACGACGCCGGCGCGGACGGCAGTTCCCACGCCAGCGCCAAAGCGAGGCCGGATGCCCGCATAGATCCAAATGGTAACAATGCCGCCAATGAGGCCCAGCATGTTAAATGCGATCCATTCACTAAGCGGGAAAGCGGCGTGACCGAGATTCTGCATGCCGTCGGCCCATCTGGGCGCGAGCAAGACACCATCTACGAGATAACCGAGCAAATCAGCAACAATTCCAGCAACGAGGCCCGCGATCACGACACGACCAATGTTGATTTTACCCATACTTCCTCCTTGTCGATTCTTCGGGCGCACTTTCAAAAAAAATGTGCCCGTTTATTGAGAGCCGAATTGCTCTGCCAGGGGAATCGCGCAAGTATACGCAACGCCTGCACAGCGGGCAAGAAGAAATTTGGACAGTGCGGAGGCGCAACTCAGGAGCGGCTGAAGCGGATGGCGCAGGGACAGGCGCTTGGTTAGCGTGCAAGGGTAAGAAGAGCGCCGGCGACCGATGAGAGGGGCAGAACCTTGTCAACGCCATTGAGCTTGATGGCTTCTTTGGGCATGCCGAAGACGACACAGGTTGCCTCGTCCTGGGCGATGGTCTTTGCACCAGCCTGCTTCATCTCAAGCATGCCGCGGGCGCCATCGTCGCCCATGCCGGTGAGGATGATGCCGACGGCATTCTGTCCGGCATAGCGGGCCGCGGAACGGAAGAGCACATCGACTGAGGGCCGGTGACGGCAAACCAGTGGACCATCCTTGACCTCAACAAAGTAGCGGGCGCCACTTCGCTTGAGCAGGAGGTGATGGTTGCCGGGCGCAATGAGGGCGCGTCCGCGAATGACGGTGTCGTTGGTCTCGGCCTCCTTGACGGTGATGTTGCACAGTCCGTCAAGCCGGTTGGCAAAGGCGCGGGTGAACAACTCGGGCATATGCTGCACGATGACGATTCCGGGAGTATCGGCGGGGAGCGATTCAAGCACCGTCTTCAAGGCTTCAGTTCCGCCGGTGGAAGCGCCGATGACCACGACTTTCTCAGTGGTCTCTGCCATGGCGTGCGTGGCAGGAGAAAGGATGGCATCGGCGGTGAGCTTCGGCTCAACCGTGTGGCTGGGCGTGAGCGTACGCACCCTGGCTGCGGCTGCGGCTTTGACTGCTTCACAAAGCGCGACACGAGAGTCCTCAAGGAATTGCCTGGTGCCGAGGCGCGGCTTGGTGACGATGTCGACCGCGCCATATTCGAGAGCCCTGATGGTGCTTTGCGCGCCCTCCTCGGCAAGACTCGAACAGATGACGACGGGGATGGGATGCTGGCTCATGAGCTTCTTGAGGAAGGTGAGCCCGTCCATGCGTGGCATTTCGATATCCAGAGTGATGACATCGGGCACCTGCTCCGCGATGCGATCAGCCGCGACAAAAGGATCGCCGGCCGTCGCGATGACTTCGATCGCAGGATCGGACTGGAGCACGTCGCTGAGCGTCTGCCGGACCACGGCCGAGTCGTCGACGACGAGGACGCGAATCTTCCGAGTGTTCATCGATGGTCTCCCTTCTCTTTGCAGCGGTAAAGCCGGTTTGACATGCGCGCATGCGCCTCCTTGGCGGCGATACAAGGCCGAATCAGGTGTGGCGCTGCAGCAGCACTTCTCCGGATTCTGTATTGAAGTGGATGTTGACGCCGCGTTTGCCTCCCAGGGAAGAGGCTACGACGGCGAATCCTTCTTCCTCTAACACCTTCAGGGCGACTTCGCCGTTGAGCCGGCCGACGGTGGGCCGATTTGAATTGGGCGCCATGACCAACACGTCGCCGCCGCCGAATAATTTGACTTCGACCTCATTGCGGCGTGCGCCGAGCGCGTCAAATTGGTGGGCGAGGTCGCGAATGGCGAAGTCGACGTAGCGCCGGCCGGCGGAACGGCTGAGCGATGCGGCGGCTTTAGGCGGGGTGCGCGGCAACATGGGATGGCAGAGCGCGCCAAGGCCAAGGCGCGGAGCCCAGAAGGCAATGCCGACACAGGAGCCGAGCAAGGTGCGCAGGATGGTGGGCTCGCGGACAAGATGGGATTCTCCTGGCTGAACAAATACTTCAGGGAGCAATTCAGGAATTGGAGATTCATGCCCCTGCATCGGCCCTCCTGTAGAGAGCTGGAGCGACCGGCGTGAGCGGAAGATTCATGTCGTGGAGGGTCTCGGCGTGGCCAACGAAGAGGTAGCCACGGGGCACGAGGCGGCGAGCCAGCTTGCCCAGCACCTGCTCCTGCGTCTGCCGGTCGAAGTAGATGATTACGTTGCGGCAGAAGATGGCATCAGCCTTTTCAGAGACTGCATAATCGGCGTCCATGAAGTTGAGGCGGCGAAACTCAACGAGTCGGCGCAGCTCAGGCACGACCCGAACCCGGGTGGAGCCGGGCGCGCGGCTGGTCATGAGATATTTTCGCCGGAGGGCCGCTGGTACGGGTGAGACAACGTCGGTCGAATAGACGGCCAGTTCTGCCTTTTCGAGAACGTGCGTGGAGATGTCGGTGGCCAGGATTCTGAAGCGAAACCCGGGATGCGTGAGCCCGTATTCGCTGAGCACCATGGCCAGCGTGTAGGGCTCCTCGCCGGAGGAGCAGCCGGCGCTCCAGATGAGCACAGGTCTGCCGCTTGCGTTGCAGGAAGTCAGATCCGGGAGTGCTCTCTCGACCAGAAAATTGAAGTGCGCAGGCTCGCGAAAGAAGTCAGTTTTGTTGGTTGTGACGACATCGATGAGCGGAACGAGTTCTTCCTTCAGACCTTGATGTCCAAAAAGGAAATCGCAATACTCGGTATAGGAGCGGAGGGCGAGGGCCTTGAGCCGGCGCTTGATACGCACCTCGAGCATGGTCTTCTTTTCAGATCCGAGGCGGATGCCGGCCTTGTCATAAATAAGATCGCGGAGCCGGCCGAAGTCGCGGGTTGAGAGGTATTCCTCGTGTGCGCTCATCGTGTGAACGGGGCGGAAACGAAATCCCGCCCCGCAGCCCTCCCTTACGCGGCCACTTCCACCAGTGGTTTTCCAGCTTCCTGGCCTCGGACCTGTGCAAGCTCCTCGGCCGAGAAAACGCGATCGATATCCAGAATCATGATGAACTGGGTGTCGCGCTTGCCCATGCCCTTAATGAAGTCGGTGCGGATCTGGGTTCCGATTTTGGGGGCCGGCTCAATCTGATCCGGCTCCAGGTCGATGACTTCTTCGACCGAATCGGCAAGAGCGCCGATGACGGTTGATTCGCCGTCGAGCAACACCTCGACGACCACGATGCAAGTGTTGCGCGTGCTTTCGGTCTTCGACATCTCAAAGCAGAGCCTGAGGTCGACAACCGGAACAACGCTGCCCCGCAGGTTGATGACGCCGCTCATGAACTCGGGCGTCCTGGGAATAGCGGTGATGGTGGTCAGATCAAGCACCTCGCGGACCTTGGCA
Organism: uncultured Acidobacteriaceae bacterium; assembly: GCA_963765025.1. Lineage (GTDB taxonomy): Bacteria > Acidobacteriota > Terriglobia > Terriglobales > Acidobacteriaceae > Telmatobacter. The sequence goes on from CAVXVM010000020.1 coordinate 54,241, forward strand.
ACATCGGTCGCGAAGATCTCGTTGCCGAGCTTGAAGGTCAGGTACTGCCGTGTCTCCGTGATTTTGCTAACGCTCATACTTCAACTCCTCTCTCATTCGGAAGACAGGTGCGGCTCCTCGCTGGAAGAGCTGCGCCCCGCCGGTCAGTAACGCTCGAACTCCCCGTCGAGATCATCGTGTTTATCCTTGAGGCGGAGATTGACCCCACCCGCGGATTTGGCGCCGTCGGAGCTTAAGTGGGCCCCGGCCCTTGCGGCCTTTGCCGGCGCTGCCGGGGATGGTCTGCCATGCTTGGAACCGGCAGGCTTGCGCGCCCGTCCGCCGTCCTCGTCCCCGGTATGGAAGAACGAGAGCGCGCTTACGAGTTGATCTGACTGGCCGGTCAGCTCCTCGGTGGTGGAGGCCATCTCTTCAGAAGCAGAGGCATTCTGCTGAATGACCTGCTCCAACTGCTGGAGTGCCTTGTTGATCTGTTCGGCGCCGGTATCCTGTTCCTTGCTGGCTGCCGTGATCTCCTGCACCAGCTCAGCCGTGCGCTGAATGTCAGGCACCAGTTTGTCAAGCATTTCGCCGGACTTCTCCGACACTTTCAAGGTGTTGGCGGAGAGCTGGTTGATTTCGCCCGCCGCTTTCTGGCTGCGCTCGGCCAGCTTGCGCACCTCGGCTGCGACCACGGCAAAACCCTTGCCGTGCTCACCGGCACGCGCTGCCTCGATGGCCGCGTTGAGAGCGAGCAGGTTGGTCTGACGGGCAATTTCCTCGATGATCGAGATCTTGTTGGCGATCTCCTTCATCGCGGCCACCGCCTCAAGAACGCTCTTGCCGCTTTCCTGCGCATCCTTGGCGGACTTGTTGGCAATCTTGTCAGTCTGCTGCGCGTTGTCGGCATTCTGCTTGATGTTGGAGACCATCTCCTCCATCGAAGAGGAGGCTTCTTCGGCCGCGGCGGCCTGGGCGCTGGCGCCCTTGGACACCTGGATGGAGGCAGTCGAAATAGACTGGCTGGCTGCCGATACTTCGCCGGCGATGGCGCGGATGTCGGAGACGGTTTGGGTGAGCCCGGCGACCATGGAGGAGAGGGCCTGCATCAGCTTGTCCTGGGACGAGCGCTCGCGAAGCGTTACGGTCAGGTTGCCATTGGCGATTTCCTCGGCGGCGGCGGTGATGTCGTTCATGGCCGCGATCAGCGTGTTCAGATTGTTCTTGATGAGGTTGAAATCACCGTGATAGGTATCGGTAATCTGCGGTGGAATGTCGCCCTTGCTGATTTGCTCCACGTATTTTGCGGAAAAATTCAGGGGGCCGATGACGGCGTCGAGAATGGCGTTGACGCCGCGCACGATATCTCCATACGCGCCTTTGAACTGGTCGTGTTTTCCGCGCTCGGAGAGCTTGCCTTCGTTCGAAGCATCGGTGAGCCGGGCCAGTTCCTTCTGAAGGCCTTGAAGTACCAGAGCGACATTGTTGATTGCTTGCTTCATCATTTCGTGATCACCCTTGTAGGTCTGGGCAATCAGCTCATCGATCTTGCCGTTGGACACCTGCGCGAGGATGCGGTTGCCTTCGCCGATGGGCAACAGAATGGCATCGAGCATGGTGTTGACGCCGCGAACGATCTCCGCGTAGGCGCCCTGGAATTGTTCGGGCTTACCGCGATCACTTAGTTGTCCTTCCTTCGAAGCATCGGTGAGCCGCGTCAGCTCCTTCTGGAGGCCTTGAAGTACCAGAGCGACATTATTGATCGCCTGTTTCATCTTTTCGTGATCACCCTTGTAGGTCTGGGCAATCAGCTCATCGATCTTGCCGTTGGACACCTGCGTGAGTATGCGGTTGCCTTCGCCGATGGGCAACAGGATTGCATCGAGCATCACGTTGACGCCACGTACAATCTCGGAATACGCGCCGTGAAACTGTTCCGGCTTGCCACGTTCTGAAAGCAGTCCGTCCTTCGACGCCTCGGTCAGGCGCGCCATTTCCTTCTCGAGCGCCTGCACAACCACGGCCACGTTGTTCACGGCCAGTTTCATCTTTTCGTGGTCGCCTTTGTAGGTTTGGGCAATCAGTTCGTCGATCTTGCCGGAGGAGATCTGCGCGAGGATGCGGTTGCCTTCAGCGATGGGCAGAAGGATGGCATCGAGCATTTCATTGACGCCTTGAATCATCTCGCGATGAACGCCGTTGAACAGCGTTGCCTTGCCGCGCTCCGAGAGACGCCCTTCCTTGGAGGCGTCCACCAGGCGCATGATCTCCTGCAACACCTCCATCGAGTCGTCTTCAACGATCCGCTTGGACGCGCTCGAACTATCTTGATTCCCGCGTGTGTTTCCGCCATGACCGTTGCCGGCGCCGTGCACCTTCCGGTCTTCACTTACCATTGTTGTCGCCATGAAACTCGGTCCTCTCTCGGCCAAAATGATCTGACCAGAATGGTTATTGTTCTTCACTTCGTTC
>CAVXVM010000021.1:0-17474 GCA_963765025.1 uncultured Acidobacteriaceae bacterium
GCGAAGCGTTCTGTAGTGCTTCAATTCCTCATTGCGGATCTGGTCGTGGCTCTGCATCTGTTCGACAATCTGGACGGCCGAGAGTTCGCCGGGCAGTCCGACATTCCCGTCTTCTGACCGCGCCCCTGCCGCAAGAGAGACAAATGCCACGGCTGCCAGGAGGCTCTTGCCGCGCCGAAGGTTCATGGGGGAAGCGTAGCCAGATTGGGTCAATTTCCTGTAAACCGCCTTTGAAACCGAGCGAAACGCGAACCAGAATGTGCACGAGGATGCTCAGGGCTGAGAGATGCCCGGAGGCCCGGAAGCAGATGCACACCACTGCGGACATTGTCCTTCTGCCTGTCAACATTGGCTGGTCAATCTTGCTCACTTGGCGGCTTTCGCCGTTGGGGAGGCTGGTGAGGGTGGATGGCGGCCAGTTGAGGAGTTGGTGCCGGGGCTGGCTGCACCCGCCCACTCATCGCGATAAGACGCTGCGAGGGGCACAGTCGTCCATACTGGCTTGGGACACGGGCGGTATAATTCCGAAAACTTTGGTTAAGAGATGAGGCGTTGCCGTTGAAGGCTGGACAGGGGTCGGGGAAGGAAGTCCGGCGCGGCGCTCGTGAGAGCTGGGGCTTGCTGCCGGCGGAGTTGCGGACGCTGCGGTCTCTCAAAACTCCGGTCAAGATTCAGAAGTTTATTGACGGGCTCACGTATCAGTATGCCGATACGGCCGGGTCTCCGCGACGCGTGCTGCGGGAGCGGCGTGGGCATTGCCTGGAGGGAGCACTGCTGGCTGCCGCGGCGTTGCGCGTGAATGGGCATCGGCCGCTGGTGATGGATCTGGAGAGCGTGCGCGATGACGATCACGTGGTAGCGCTTTACCGTGAGCGCGGGCTATGGGGCGGAATTGCGAAGTCAAACTATGCGGGGCTGCGCTTTCGCGCGCCTGTGTATCGCACGCTGCGGGAGTTGGCGCTGAGCTACTTTGAGCACTACTACAATCTGCGCGGCGAGCGGACACTGCGGGCCTATTCTGGGGCCGTGGATTTGTCGCGGCTGGACGAGAAGCACTGGATGACGGACGAGGAAGAGGTGTGGAGCGTGCCGGAGTTGCTGATTGCGGCGCGGCATTACCCGATTGTTCCCGACAAGGTGGCGCGGTCGCTGCCGCGGATGGACCGGAGGAGTTTTGAGGCGGGGATGCATGGGACGGTGAAGCACTGAGGGACAGTGATCAGTTTTCAGTGGTCAGTGGTCAGTTTTTGAATTTGCGGGGGACGCGATTTGTTTTTTGGGGGTTTTTGGGGGGTGATGGGGCTCACGAAATGGGCGGTAAGTGGAACCTTTTGTGGTACTTCGACAACGTTAAACGTTCGTTCGAATGGTTGCGAAACAGTGCGAAATGGTCGTCTAGATGGTTACGAATCAGCGTGAAATGGAACCATTCAGGGTTACAAAACCTGCTGAATGTTCGCAAATATACAACCCAAACAGGGTGAAATGGTCGCTTAAATGGTTACGAAACGCGTCGAAATGGTCGTCCAAGTGGTTACGATTTTCGAGATACTTACCCCAGAAAAGTTGCGAATTAAGCGTTTCAAAACCCAGGAAAGTTCCGTTTCAGAGCCAGTGGAACCATAGAATTACCCAAAAACACGCTAAAAGCGCGTTTTTTGCGCATTAAAAGGCGCTTTTAGCGCACTTTTAGCGGCTTTTTGACGTGTTTTTGGCGTGTTTTGGGTGCTTTGAAGCGTCGGAAATGGTGCGGATTTCGTCCTTTATTCCCCGGTCCCCAAGTGCGAGGGACCGGGGGCACCCGGCGGGGACAGGGAATAGGGAACAGAAAGGCAGGGATTAGGCATTAGGGATTAGGGATTAGGGATTAGAAGAACAGGGAACGATAAGGCAGGGATTAGGCATTAGGGATTAGGGATTAGAAAGGCTTTCAGGTTGGGTGCTTGTTGTCTCACCGAAGATGGTGCGGATTTCTCGTGGGCTGTAGTCATTCCCCGGTCCCCAAGTGCGAGGGACCGGGGGCACCCGGCGGGGACAGGGAACGATAAGGCAGGGATTAGGCATTTGGGATTAGGGATTAGAAAGGCTTTCAGGTTGGGTGCTTGTTGTCTCACCGAAGATGGTGCGGATTTCTCGTGGGCTGCCTTTATTCCCCGGTCCCCAAGTGCGAGGGACCGGGGGCACCCGGCGGGGACAGGGAATAGGGAACAGGGAATAGGGAACAGAAAGGCAGGGATTAGGGATAGGGATAGAAAACAGGAAACGATAAGGTAGGGATTAGGGATTAGAAAGGCTTTCAGGTTGGGTGCTTGTTGTCCCACCGAAGATGGTGCGGATTTCTCGTGGGCTGCCTTTATTCCCCGGTCCCCAAGTGCGAGGGACCGGGGGCACCCACTGCCTTCATTCCCTGGTCCCCAAGGCGGGGATGAGCCCAGGTCAGAGCAAGGCGCTGAATGGGGTGTCGGGGGTGATGCGGCTGGCGGTCAGCGTACCGGTGAACGAGGTATAGACGTTGCCGGAGGTGTCGTAGGCGTTGAGCGTGAAGGAACCGGTGTAGGATTCACCGTCTGGGCTCAGGGTGATTTGTTCGATGAGCTGCGCTCCGTCCTGGGGCGCGCCGACGGTTGCCGGGGGCACGGTGGGATCGAAGACATTGCCCTGCCAGGGAATGTGGTTGAGAAGATAGGTGTGATACCCGGTTCGCCTCCAGACGCCGAGGCAGAAGTTTCCATCCTGCGCCGAGCGCGCGGAATTCATGATCTCAGTACCATCGGGGTGCCAGACAACGATCGAGTTGTCGATGACCACTCCGCCAGGAACGGGAATGGCTGCGCCGTTCTGGGTTTGGGCGGTGAAGACCACGTGCCACATGCCGACGATGGCCATCTCGCCGTCGTGGTCGCCTCCATCGAAAGCGACACGGAGGAGCGCGGGACGCGCTGCCCCAGACTGGGGGTTCCACAGCATAGGCATGACGTTCGCAGGCTTGATGGGCTGGTTTGGCAAACCGCACTGCGCCACGGCAAGGGGCAGAGCGGCACAGACGAGCGCCGCGACGCCGAGGCAGGGTAACCACTTCAAAAACTTGACTCTCATGCTTCCCTCCATAGCCGGGACCCTGGTTAGGGGAAGGGCCTGCCGACTGAATGGAAGCTAAGCCTGAGCGGCGGGGGGAAGGCAATGAAGCGCGGGTAAAGGAAGGGGTGAAGTTGTGGTAAAGCGCCAACCCCTTTGTTACTCTTAATTTTCCATGGCATACTTGCGATGTTCCGTTCCCCTCTGGAGGCCCCTTGGCTGGAACGCCGTCCGGATCGATGCTGCAATTCGGTGATTTTGAGCTCGACAGCGGGCGCTTTGAGCTGCGCCGCAAGGGGCACGCGCTGCGCGTGGAACGAAAGCCAATGGAGTTGCTGATGCTGCTGGCTGGGCGCGAAGGGCAACTGGTGACACGCACGGAGATTGCCGAACGGCTTTGGTCGAGCGAAGTGTTTGTGGACACGGAGCACGGCATCAACACGGCGATCCGCAAGCTGCGCTACGTGCTGCGCGACGATGCGGACACACCCCTGTTTATCCAGACGGTGACGGGCATGGGATACCGGTTTGTGGCGCCGGTGACGCGGGTTGGCGTGGCTGCGGGCGAAGCACCGGATGCACTACCGGAGGGCGTGGCAGAGGCTGCAGGACGGGAAACTGTTGTACAGAAACCGGCCGGACCGAAGACCGCGAGGCCGGAAAAGACTGCCCTGGCGCGGTGGAAGGCACTCGGCTGGTATGCAGGCGCCGCAGTCTGCGTGACGCTGGCGCTGGGGGCGGCGGCGCTTTACCGGATGCTGCATGGGACGCACGAGGTGAAGTACACGGAGCTGACGCAGTTTACGGATTCGGCGGCGGCCCCGGCGTTGTCACCCGATGGGCGCATGGTGGCGTTTATCCGCGGCGACAACCCGTTTCTGACGCCCGACCAGATCTACGTGAAGATGCTGCCAAATGGGGAGCCAAAGCAGGTGACCAGCGACGACCGGCCGAAGTATGGACTGGCCTTTTCGCCGGACGGGTCGGAGATTGCGTACACAGCGCTGGACAGCAGTGGCTTCTCAACCGACGAGGTGTCGGCACTAGGGGGCGAGAGCCACCTGATGCTGAAAAATGCGGCAGGGCTGGTGTGGCTGGATGCAACCCGGCTGCTGTACTCGGAGATCACATCGGGGATTCATATGGGGGTGGTGACTGGACCGGTGACCGGCTCGGGTGTGCGCGAGATTTATTTTCCAGAGCACGAGCGGGGGATGGCGCATTACTCGTTTCCCTCGCCTGACCGTCGCTGGGCATTGGTGGTGCAGATGGAGGGGGACAGCAGCTGGGGCCCGTGCCGGCTGGTTGCTCTGGAGGGCCAAGCGCCAGCAAGAATCGTGGGGCCCGCAGGTGGGTGCACTTCAGCGGGGTGGACCCCGGACGGGCGCTGGATGTACTTTACGGCGACAGTGGAGGGACGGAGCCACATTTGGCGGGAACGCTTCAAGGATGGAGGATCGGAAAAGGATGGAGGTTCGGAACAGGTAACGGCAGGTCCGACGGAAGAAGACGGCGTGGCGATGGAGCCGGATGGAGACGGTTTGATAACGTCGGTCGGCGTGCATGAGAGTGAATTGTGGGTTCACGACGAGACGAGTGAACGGCGAGATGGAACAAGCGACCGGCGACTGTCCTCAGAAGGGGAAGTGGTGGGAGACCTGAGTCCACCTGTGTTCAGTCCGGATGGCAGCATGTTGTATTACCTGGTGCGGCGCGGAGAGGGCTCGGGCGCGGAACTTTGGCGGACAGTGATCGACTCGGGAAAGAGCGAGGCGGTTTTGCCGGGCGTCCTGATGAGCACATTCGATCTTTCGCCGGATGGGAAGCGCGTTGTGTATGCGTCGGCTGCAGGGCATGGAGGCCCTGCGCTGTGGGTGGCAGCGGTGGACCGCAGTTCCGCAGCGAAGGAAGTTGCACAGGTTTCCGGAGCGCAGTCACCGCACTTTGGCGCGCATGGGGAGATTGTGTTTCAGCAGACGGAAGGGAACGTAAATTACCTGGAGCGGATGGACGAGGACGGGTCTCGGCGAGCGAAGGTTGTCCCCTATCCGATTGAGCAGTTGGTGGGAGTTTCGCCGGGGGGGCGTTGGGCAACGGCAGCCGCATCGAAGTGGCAGCAGGGAGATCTTCCGCCGACCGTAGCGATTCCTCTGGATGGCGGGCCGCCGCTGCGGATCTGTGCGAACTACTGTGTTCCGCGCTGGACGACAGATGGGAAATTCCTGTTTGTTCCGGTGGAGTTGGCATCGAGAACGAGCCCTGGGCGGACGCTGATCATCCCTTCGGGGCCGGAGGAGAGCCTGGGGGACTTGCCTGCTGGAGGGATTGCGCTGCTTGCTGAAGCGAGCGCTGTTCGGGGAGCGAAGGCCGTGAATGGCGCGGAACTGATCCCGGGCAAAGACCCGCGACAGTATGCGTGGGTGAACCGAACGGTGCACAGGAATCTGTACCGGATTTCGCTTCCTTAGATATGCCACCGCGATGGCAGAGGGCATGACTCGGCTGGTATGGCCGGCTGCGACGAGAACAACCCGATACAGACAGATGGGGAGCGGGGACCGTATACTCGGGCGGCTGGGAAGAATGGTGTGCGCTGGGGGAGGCTCCGACGCCCACTCATCGCGGTAAAACTGCGATGAATGGGGCACAACTTTGCATCAGGGGCACGGCTTTGCGTTTGCATTGGAGTTGGGAGGGTGGATGGCGGTTTTTGGTTCTGCATTTTCGCGGCGGGATGTTCTTGCGATGTTGCTGGCTGCGCCGGCGGGGGCGCGTGCTTTTGCCGCTGAAAGTGGCGGCGGATGGATGGACCTGTTTGACGGCCGATCGCTGGTGGGATGGAAGGCCAGCGAGCATGAGGGGACGTTTTCAGTTGTGGACGGCGCGGGGTTTGGCGTTACGGGCGGTGTGATTCAAGTGCATGGGGAGCGCTCGCACCTGTTTTATACCGGGCCGGTGAAGGGCGCGGAGTTCAAGAACTTTGAATTTTCGGCGGAGGTGATGACGCGGCCGGGAGCGAACTCGGGCATTTACTTCCACACGGCGTTTCAGCCGGCGGGGTTTCCGGCGGCGGGCTTTGAGGTGCAGGTGGCGAACACCTACAAGGGAGACAACAAGAAGACGGGATCGCTGTACGCGGTGCGCAACGTGGCGAAGCAGCTTGTGCCGGACGACAAGTGGTTCACGATGCGGATTACGGTGCGCGCGAAGAATGTGCAGATCTGGGTGAACCAGATGCTGGTGGTGGATTACGTGGAGCCGGAGACGCCATTCCGCGCAGACCCGAAATTTGAACGGGTGCTGAACCACGGGACGTTTGCGCTGCAGGGTCACGATCCGGGAAGCACGACGTACTACAGAAACATACGGGTGCGGCCTCTCGATGATGGGTTGACGACTCCTAAGGAAGAAGAGCCGGTAGTGGACGAGCTCTACCGCGAGACGATGCGGCTGGGCGAAGAAAACTACCCGGTGGTGGACTACCACGTTCACTTGAAGGGCGGGTTGACGCTGGAGCAGGCGCTGGCCAACTCGCGGCGGCTGGGAATCGATTACGGAATCGCGATCAACTGCGGGCTGGGGTTTCCGGTGCACGACGACGCGAGTGTACGGGCTTACCTGGAGACGATGAAGGACCAGCCCTGCTACGTGGCTCTGCAGGGCGAAGGACGGGAGTGGATGACGCTGACGTCACCTGAGTCAGTGGCGCGGTTCGACTACTGCTTTACTGACGCGATGACTTTCCGCGACGACATGGGACGGCGGGTGCGGCTTTGGATTCCCGAGGAGACGCCGTCGATCAACGATGCAGAGGCTTTTATGGAGATGCTGGTGAAGCGGATCGAGGGGGTGATGCGGGAGCCGATTGATATTTACGCAAACCCGACCTACCTGCCGGACCAGATCGCGCCGCGCTACGACGAGTTGTGGACGCCCGGCGCGGATGAAGCGGGTGATCGACGCGGCGATTGAAAACGATGTAGCGATCGAGATCAACCATCGGCGTCAGATACCGAGCCCGGCGTTCATCAAGGCGGGCAAAGCGGCGGGGGCCAAGTTCTCGTTTGGAACCAATAATGAAGCGGCGGAGCTGGGGCGGCTGGAATACCCGATCAGGATGGTGCGGGAGTGCGGGCTGAAGTGGCAGGACATTTTTGTGCCGAAGGCTGCGGGGCAGAGGCCGATTGAGGTGAAAAGAACAGGGAATAGGGAACAGGGAACAGGGTCGGCTTCTAGCGTTCGATGAATGAATCAATGATTCAACGTCATTCGGAAAATAGCCCGCAGGGGCTGAAGCCCATTCGTTTTGCGTCCTTTTCGGCACGACTGAACAGGTTGCTGAAAAACTCGGAATAGATAGCGAAAAAGGGGAAAACCGTCCCTCGGGGCCTAAAGGCCATCATAATTTCATTGCGTTTATGGCACGGATAAATCCGTGCCCTTTCAAAGCGACGTAGCACCACCGACTTTTTCCGCAGCCTGTAAAGCCGTGCCCTGACACTTAATCCGGCTTCGCAGGAGTTTGCTCTCTTCCTTTGTAGTCGTGCCCAGACACGGGCCCGCGAATTTTTCCTTAACGAACTTCGGACTCGGGATGCTGGTGTGGTGAGTCAGAAGTTCGTCGCATAAGTCGTGCACCCGAACCGCAGGTCCTTCGACTACGATTGGCGCAGAATCGCGCCAATCTCCGCTCAGGATGACAAGCGATTTCTTATGAACTTCGGACTCAGGACGCTAGTCTCCTGGGACTAATCTCCGCTGCAGGGCTTCGAGCGTCTGGCCTTTTGTCTCCGGGTAGACGAAGAGCACGACGAAGAATTGCACCACGGTCATGACGGCGAAAAACTCAAATGGCGTTTGCGTGTGGAAGGAGTGGACGACGACGGGAAATTCGAGCGCAATCAATGCGTTCATGAACCAGTGGCTGGCTGAGCCGACGCCCTGACCTTTGGAGCGAACGGAGGTGGGAAAGACTTCGCCAATGTAGACCCAGATGACCGCACCCTGAGAGATGGAAAAGAACGCGATGTAGGTGACGAGGATGGCGAGCAGCGAACTCTGATGCGAGTTGCTGTAGAAGACCCAGGCCACACCGGCAAGACAGGTTGAGCATCCGGCCGCTCCGATGAGCAGGAGCGTTTTGCGGCCGAGCTTGTCAATGAGCGACATGCCGATGATGCAGAAGGTGAAGTTTGTGGCTCCGATGGCGATGGCCTGCTGGTCGCTTGAAATCTGGCTGAATCCTGCGGCGGCAAAGATGTTGTTGAGGTAGTAGAGGATGGCGTTGATTCCGGCGAGCTGGTTGAATGCGCCGATGGAGATGGCAAGAAAGAGCGGGTAGCGGTACTTCCAGCGGAAGACGGGCTCGTGGGCGACGGCGTGCTCCTGCTGGAGCGCGGAACGAATGTCTTCAAGCTCGGCCTCGGGGTTTTCTTCTCCCATGAGCTTGAGGACGGCGAGTGCTTCGTCAATCCTGTTGCGGGAGGCGGACCAGCGCGGGCTGCGGGGAATGCCGAACAGGAGAGCGAGGAAGACGACGGCGGGGATTCCTGCGATGCCGACCTGCCAGCGCCACTCGGTTGCGCCGAGATGCATGGTGCGAATGACGTAGTTGGAGGTGTAGGCAACCATGATGCCGAAGACGACATTGAGTTGGAAGGCGGCGACGAGACGACCGCGCCACTTGGCCGGGGCCAGTTCGGCAATGTAGACCGGGCCGAGGACCGAGGAGGCGCCGATGCCGAGTCCGCCGATGAAGCGGAAGACCATGAAGGAGGACCAGCCCCAGGCCAGGCCGCAACCGACGGCGGAGACCACATAAAGGATGGCGGTGATGCGGAGGGTTTCGCGGCTGCCGAGCCTCTGGCCGATGCTTCCTGCGCCGAGCGCGCCGATGACGGTGCCGACGAGACCGATGGCCACGGTGAGGCCCTTTTCCTGGGGGCTCAGGCCATAGAGGCGGACCAGGGCATCAATGGCGCCGGCGATGACTACGGTGTCAAAACCGAAGAGCAGTCCGCCGAGGGCGCCGGTAAGAGTGGCTTTCATCAGGTTGGTATTTGGGCGCATAGGCTCCGATCTGTTGGGAATCCCAACCCATCCTACAGACTGGGCGGGCAAAGGGGCAAAGTGCAGGGATTAGGGATTAGGGATTAGGGATTAGAAGAGCTTTCAGGTTGGGTGCTTGTTGTCCCACCCATCACAAAAGGCGTGATGGATGGGGCACTTGAATGATGTTTGGGAACGGAATTGATTTAAGTGCAGGGATTAGGGAATAGGGAATAGGGATTAGAAGAGCTTTCAGGTTGGGTGCTTGTTGTCCCACCCATCACAAAAGGCGTGATGGATGGGGCACTTGAATGATGTTTGGGAACGGAATTGATTTAAGGGCAGGGATTAGGGATTAGGGAATAGGGATTAGAAGAGCTTTCAGGTTGGGTGCTTGTTGTCCCACCCATCACAAAAGGCGTGATGGATGGGGCACTTGAATGATGTTTGGGAACGGAATTGATTTAAGTGCAGGGATTAGGGAATAGGGATTTGGGATTGGATGCGGTTCAGGGTCGGGAGGCTATGGCGAGGATGCGACAGCGGCGCTTACCGGCGGCGCTCCAGTTGAGAGCAATCTCGCTTTCAACGCAGGCGCAGTCGCCGGTTGCGAGCACTTCCTGCAAACCGCCGGAGTCAAGGAGAAGGTTGCCTTCAAGGACGTAAATCACTCCGCTGACGCCACGCAGGCACTCGGCGGCCGAGGAGGCTCCGCCGGGAGCGAACTCGATCATCTGGGTGAGGAGGCTGGGATTGGCGGCGGCGTTGAGGGGGGTGATTCTGACGGACTCCGGCCCGCGGGATGCGGCTTCAAGGTGCGCCCTTCGGGTGATGGAGAGGGTGTGGCGGCCGGACTCCGCAAAAAAGTGGCTCATGCCGACGCCGTAGACGCGGCCGATGGTGGCGAGTGTGGGCAGAGTGGGAATCATGCGGTCGGTTTCAAGCTTCGATAGAAGGGCCGTGGAGAGGCCGGTTTCAGCGGCCAACTGGGCAAGGGTGAGGCGCTTCTGGTTGCGCAGAGCACGCAACTTGAGACCGATGGAATAGGGCTCGAGCAACCATTGGGCGTAGGCGACGGTCTTTGACATGCAGACTCCGTTTGAAATCCGGTAAAATTTCGAGAGATGAATCCGAACTGTGAACGATTCTCACCGGCAATCCGGATTGGACATTGGAAGGATTTCTGAAGTTTTTTCCTTGGGACCCTGTCGGGCACCTGTGCAAGGGCTGGAGGCCACTCCAGCCGAATTTTTTTAAGAAAGGCAATTCCCCCATGATTCGTTTTTCTGTTTTGACCTCAATTGTTGGCAAGAGCGCCATCGGCTTGATCGTGACGGCGGCGATGTGCGGCGGCATTCAACTGGCCGCGCAGGACAAACCAGCGGCCAACGCCGCTCCCGACGTGCTTGTGTTGAGCAACGGCGATACGCTGCACGGCAAGTTTGTGAGCTCGATGGGAGGCAAGGTCACATTTCATAGCGATCCGCTGGGCGACGTGACAGTGGGCTGGGACAAGATCAAGGAACTGCACTCGAGCCAGAAGTTCGCGGTGCTCGACGACAAGGCGAAGGCAATGGGGAGGAAGGCTTCGAAGGAGCTGCCGGTGGGCTCGCTTGAGGTTGAAAACCAGACGCTGACCGTGCACGTGGACAAGGCGCCCGTGGAGACGTTCCCTACGAAGAGCGTGGAGATTGTGACGGACGCAGCGACCCTCGATAAGCAGATCCACCATTCGCCGGGCTTCTTTGCGGGCTGGAATGGAGCAGCCACGGCCGGCGCAACGCTGGTGGCAGCCACACAAAACCAGTACACGGTTTCAGGGGGCATTGGACTGGTGCGCACGGTGCCAACGGTGAGCTGGCTTACGCCACGCGATCGTACTTCGTTTGACTTTAACGGCTCGTTCGGCCAGATCACACAGCCGGGCTACATCTCCGGCACAACGCCGGTGGCGGCAGTGGTGACGAAGTCAGAGATTTACCACGGGGACGCGGAACGGGACGAGTATCTTTCGCCGAGGTTCTTTGCGCTGGGGCAAGCGGCCTTTGACCACAACTACAGCCAGAGCCTTACGCTGCAGCAGATTTATGGCGGCGGATTTGGCTGGACGGCCTTGAAGACAGCGAAGCAGGAAGCGGACCTGAAGGGCACGGCGCAGTACGAAAGGCAGCAGTTCAGTATTGGCGGAGCCTCAGCCAACAAGAACCTGATCGGATCGACCTTCGCGGCGAGCTACCTCCTGCATCTGAAGCTCTTCACCTACACGCAGGGGATCTCGTTCATTCCTGCGTACAACGATTTCCGCGCATATTCGGCCAATGAGACCAACACCTTTGCGTTCCCGGCCTACAAGCGGTTGAGCTTCTCGGTTGGAACGATGGACAGCTACCTGAACGACCCTCCGGTGCAGGCGCAGCCTCTGACGCAGCCGCCGACCCGGCGGAACTCGTTCCAGTTCACGATGGGTCTGACGTACGCCTTCAAATCGACGTACTGATTCTGGTTGAACATGTGCAGGAAAAGGCAAACAAGGGCCCCGGCGCTGAAGCTGGGGCCTTGTTGTTGGCCGCCGAGAAGCCGCGAAACCTGTTTTGCACCCGATTTGCAGCGAAGCCGAGAGGATTGTTTGAGTTGCGGCGACGGCATTTGTTTACCATAATGGTACTAAGTAACCACTTTACATGACTAAAGGCGCAAGAAACTGCACAAAACGGCTCCCCTAAAGCTGGTTTGAAGCGGATAATCAATTAACAAAATACAGAGCTCATTTGAGCCATAGACGTTCAAAGAGCACGCAGCAAATTCTTTCCCCGGATATTACTCCTGCGGGGGCTGACAGCTTTCGCAGGCGGAAGGCTTTTGCCTTGGGCGGAGGTCGAAAACGTCGGTGTCCTGGTTCGCCAGGGGTCCGAAGAACTGTGTTGGTTCGAATGCAGCAGATCACGGCAGCGCCAGGGCCCCCTGAAACGTCGGGAATTGCGTTCGCGGGCTTCCGGCTGGAAGCCGACGGCACGTTGTTGCGCGGCGATCGCGCGATACACCTGCCGCCGAAGGAACTGGCGGCGTTGCGGTTTCTGGTGACGCATCCGGCGCGAGTGGTGACGCCGCAGGAGCTGCGGCAGGCTCTGTGGGGCGACATCAACGTGACAGCCGACAGCATTCCGAGGTGTATGTCGTCGCTGCGGGCGCTGCTGGAGCCGGAAGAGTGCATCCAGACAATCTACAAGCGCGGCTACCGGTTTGTGGCCGAGGTGCGGAGCAACGGCCACAACGGTGAGGGGACACCGCCGCGCCTGGCGATTCTGCCTTTCCATATGGGCTACGGCGTGCCTGAGCACCTGGGTACGATGGTTGCCGAAGAGACGATGGCTCGGCTGAGCGGCGCGCGTCCGGCAGCAGTGCTGGTGCTGGCGCAGGACTCGGTTTTCACGCTGGCCCGGCGGGGGCTGACGGCGCTGGAGACGGGCGAGGCACTGAAGGCTGACCTGGTGCTGGCGGGGACGCTGAGCGCACTGCCAAAGCACTACAGGCTGCGGGCGGAGATGATCCGGGTGGCAGACGGAATCCAGATCTGGGTGGAAGATCTGTTGGTGGACCAGGACTGCATGGCGGGACTCGAGGACGAGCTAGCGGAGCGGTTGGCCTTCCGCCTTGGTTCGACAGGGTCGGGCGAAGCCGCGAAAGCGCAAGGAAGTACGAGCGGGGAAGGCTTGACGATCCGCGCTGTGTCGCAGGGTGAAGGGTTGGACGGAGTTGCGAGCGACGGGGAGCGACGGCAGGCATACGAGATCTTCCAGCGGGCGCATTATGAGTGGCAGAACTCCAAGCGGCACCAGATGCAGGATGGATTGCAGCATCTGCTGCGCGCCACGGAATTGGATCCAACGCTGACCGGAGCGCGGGTTGACCTGGTGAATCTCTGCGTGATGCAGGGGTTCTATGGATTCATGGCTCCAACCGTGGCTGCGGATATCGTGCACCGGATTGCGGAGACGACTCCGGACATGACGGAGCAAGCGGCAGCGATTTTGCCGGCGCTGGGTTGGATGCAGTTCCATGTGGACCGGGATCTTTCGGCGGCGCTTTGGTCCATGGCGCGCTCGGCTCATCTGCCTCATAGCTCGTCGATCACGCGGGTGCGGAGCCTGTTTGCCTTGAGCCGGCAACGGTTTGGCGAGGCCATTGAGATTCTGCGCGATGCGATCGCGCTGGACCCCTATTCACCGTGGCTGCAGGCGCGACTAGGAAGTGCGCTGCACCTGGCGGGTGAACGGACGAAGAGCCTGGAAGAATGCGTGCGGGCGCTGGAACGGTTCCCTGATCATGAAGGCGCGCAGCTCTATGGGACAGTGATTCTGGCCTATAACGGAGAGGCACGGCGCGCGACCGAATTGGCGCAGAGTTTGGCGGAGCGGCTGCCTTACTTCGACCTGGCGACGGCGGTGCGCGCCTATGCGCTGGCCTGTGCCGGACAAAAAGACGAAGCGCGGACGATTCTGGAACGGCTGCAATGGCTGGGCCGGGAACGATTCATGATGAGAGCGTTTATGCCGGAGGCGTACCTGGCCGTGGGCTTGCCGCACGAGGCTTTGGCCGCATTGCAAGCCGCGAATGCAACCCGTTGCCCATGGTTTTTCGAGATGCTGGCCGATCCTTGCCTGAAGGCGCTGGATGGACAACCGGAGTTCGAAGAGATGAAGGCAATTCTCCCCACCATGGAAGCCGAAGCCGCAATGCGGGAAGAAGCGGCCTCCTGAGCCAGGATTCCCTTTCGGCAAGAAGTGCCGGGCGCGCCGCTTGCCTTGGCGCGAGATGGCAGTGTAATTTGGGCCAGCCGAGGCTGATGACCGAGATTTGCGCGTGAATTCCACTTCGGCAATCGGGGAGGATTGGGATGGAACGTCGCAGTTTGCTCAAGACACTTTCAGCCGCGACAGCCGCAGTAACCCAACAATGAGCCCTATGAGGAACGCGGCAACGGCCGGTCGCTGGATGGGACGATAGTTCGACCTTGAGCGTGCGGCCGTAAGCGCACTGCGATTGACGAGGATGGAGACTTCGAAGATGAAGGCGGATGAACCCAGCCGCACAGCCCAGATGATTGCCCGGCAACGAGCTGCCCACCAGGTGCTCGATCATGGCTCAATCCTCGATGACCCTTTTGCTCTGAAGATTCTGCATGAAGACGAAAAGGACGTGCTCCAATTTGCGAACCAGCACCCCATGGCCAGTATCGGACGTCTGTTCACCGCCGCGCGAAGCCGGATTGCGGAAGATGCTTTTTCGCGAGCCGTGGAAAGAGGGGTTCGGCAGATCGTCATCCTCGGCGCCGGACTCGACACCTTCGCTCTCCGCAATCCCCATAGCGCACTTGAGATCCGTATCTATGAGGTGGACCACCCCGCGACGCAGGCCTTGAAACGCCAGCGTTTGGCCGAAGCTCAGATCGCACATCCGACCTCTCTGGTTCTGGCGCCAGTGGATTTCGAGCGCGAGGATCTGGGAGAGGAGCTGGTCGCCGCAGGCTTTCAGCAGAACTCGCCCGCCTTTTTCACCTGGCTCGGGGTTGTGCCTTATCTCACGGAGGACGCTATCCACCGCACTCTGGCTTACATCGCGTCCATCCGGGACTCTGAGCTGGCATTCGACTACATGGAACCCGCCGAGGCATTCTCAGAAGAGCTAAGAAAACTGGAAAAGGCGCGCGCCGAACAGCTTGAGAAGATGGGTGAACGTTCTGCCACCCGCTTCGAACCGGCCGGCATTGCAGCGATTCTTCGCTCGCAGGGTTTCTCTGAGATCGAAGACATCGGTTACCGGGAGATCGCGTCCAGATTCGGGAGTGCGATTCAAGGACTCGCACCGGGACACGCCGGCCTTCACGTTGTCCACGCCAGGCACCAGGGTAATTAGGACGAGTTTTTCACATTTGACCTGACTTTCTGGTTTTGAGTGTGCTGTTTAGCACATCGCTGATCAGCTTCCGTCACTGACAATCGTGAGCGTAGCCTCTATTGCCTTGGAGACTTCCATCATCGACATCTTTGCGTCGCAGTCAACCTGGCACAGGAGAACAGTACATTATGGATTTTCTTATCTCAGTCGGTCACAACTTCACGACTGCCCATTTCATCGTTGCCGCTCTTGCGCTCGTGGTTCTGTTTCTTGTGGGTCTTGGCGCTTTCAAGTTGCGCCGCTGGCAACGCAACGCGGCTCGGCGCGATCGTTACGTGTCAGATTACGAACGGACCTCGAGCGGGTTCGGCTCCGCGCACCTGATCGGAGGAAATTCGGCCAATCGTGTAAGCCCAGGCGAAGCCTCCAAGGGCGGAGGACTCCGCGTCTCCGAACGAGAGTGGATTGTCACCGAATGGCAAGCGATTCAAGCGAATTCTTCCAATCATCCCAGGACGGCACTGATTGAAGCCGACGATCTGATCAGTGCGCTTCTTGAGACCAGCGGTTATTACGAGGCCGGCCCTGAACAGCGCGAAGCCGGCGTTTCTGTCGACGTTGAGAGCGTGATGGAAAACTACGCACTCGCGCACTCCATCGCTGCCCGGTATGGTCCTGTAGAGCCGACGAGGGAAGAGTTGGCCGCGGCGATGATCAAGTATCGCGACATCTTCGATCACTTTCTGCAGATGCCAGAACGGCCGGAAACAGAACCGCTGCGTGAATCCAGGATTGAAGAAGCCGGGCTTGAGGCCAAAAGGGGCTTGGCCGGGGTTCCAGCAATGTGAACGATTGACAGGCCGTGTTAAGCCTCTGACTTCATCCCCGCCTGGAATGTCTTCAATTGACCATACACAAAATGGAGGATGACCTACCTTCGAGGCTGGACCTTCCACCATGACAAGAGAACTTGAACTCCATGACTATGTCACCGTCGAACAGGCGGCCAGACTAAAGGGTGTGAGTCGGGATACGATTCACACCCTGATCATCAGTGGAAAACTCCCGAGCGTTCTACCTAATTTTGTCCAGCAGGTTAGCCGCGGTCATCTCGATCAGCTTGTGCTGAACGGCGATGAGAGTCTGAGCCTCATCTAAATTGAGTGACGAACGCAGACAGGGCGCAAGACCCTGCAGATTTCTCTCGACCGAACATGCGGCCGCTCAGCAACTGCTAGTTCGGCGAGGGGCGTTCTGCATGGTCAATCACGAGGATCTCGACTGGAGCCTTGCGCGGTTCGAGCTTGAGCCCAAGCTGTTCCCGAAGGGCCGTGAAGATTGACGTTGTGCTGTCTTCCGGCGCGGATGCATTCACGGCATTGGGGCCCATGGTGACTCCACTCAAGACGAAATTGTAGCGGCCATTAAGCCCAGTCTCGTCGATCACCATGCGATTGCCGACCTCGTCGAAGTGGGACAGCCAATCGACCATCCTGGTCATTGTGCAGTCGCTCCCAGTGAACTGACCAGGTCCCGTTAGCCTCACAAGCGGGAAAGGCTGTTTCGAGCCCGCCGGACTCCCCGGTGAAAGAGGCGGGAGCGGAGGTCCGGCACTTGACAGCGTTGCGGTGCGCCTCACACAAGACCAACTTATTCGCCAGGTAATTCAAGGGGGCGGCAACATGCCCGCGTATGGAAAGAACTTGAGCCCAGCGGAGACAACGGCGCTTGTCGCGTTTCTTGGCACTCTGCATCCCAAGGGGCAAGCGCCCGCCCGCGATGCTTCACGCGCCATAGCGCTCAGCAATGAGAATGAACCGGGTGCGAAACCGTAGGAGAACGGCCACCTCCCACATCTCCATCACGCCGCCTTTGAATCGTCCCGATCAGCGTTACTCACTCTGATTCTCGTTTTCACGGCGCTGGTTTACCTGAGGGGATGGCTGTCTGTCGGGCCTTGAAAGTCACTTCGGCGTGGCGCGCCTTCAGTTTTCTCGCAGGGCTATTTTTCATCTGGGTCGCCGTCGCCTCGCCAATGGCTGCGCTTGACCACGAGTTGCTTACCGTTCACATGCTGCAGCATTTGCTCCTCATGACCCTCGCTCCTCCGCTGATCTGGCTAGCGGCGCCCATTGGGTACGTATCACACGGTTTGTCGCAGCGTGTAAAAAGTTTAGGTGTTCCAATGTGGCAATCAGGGGCCGCGAAGAGCTTTGCGAAGACCCTGGGAAGTCCTAAGTTAGCTGGCTCGCGGCCTGCGCGACCCTGGTCGGATGGCATATTCCGACATTCTTTGCCCTCGGAATGCGCTCGGTCGCATGGCATCAGTTCGAGCAGATCTCCTTTCTTGCGGCGGGCCTTAAATCTGGCGGCCGGTCGTTCAACCCGCAGCCGGCGCACCTCAGCAGGATCTCTCGATGATCTTGTACCTCTTCTTTGCCACATTGCCATGCGAC
>CAVXVM010000022.1:0-8943 GCA_963765025.1 uncultured Acidobacteriaceae bacterium
GCGCTCTACGACATTTTCACGGTGACGAACTTTGCGATTGCGATCGTTTCGGCGCTGATCGGGTACGTGATGTTCGAGTATCTGCGCAAGCGGCTCTGAAAGAACAGGGAACAGGGAACAGGGAACAGGGAATAGGGAATAGGGAATAGAAGGGCTCGATGAGAGGTTCCTTCTGTCCCGACCAACGTGGATTCTCCGCAGAATGTGCGGAGAATAGGGTGACTATTCTCCGCAAGACGGGGTGACTGCGGAATTGGACCTGATCGCGCTAGGCGAGCAGTTTCGCCGCGTCTTTTGCGAAGTAGGTGACGGCGAAGTCTGCTCCGGCGCGGCGGATGCCGACCAGGGCCTCGAGTATGGCGCGGTCGCGATCGAGCCAGCCTTTCTGGATAGCGGCCTGCAGCATGGAGTATTCGCCGGAGACCTGGTAAGCGCCGATGGGCACGTCAACGCGCTCGCGTGCGGCGCGAATCACGTCGAGGTAGGGCATGGCTGGCTTCATCAGGATCATGTCCGCGCCTTCCCCGATGTCGAGATCGATTTCGCGCATGGCTTCGCGGAGGTTGGCGCCGTCCATCTGGTAGGTTTTGCGATCGCCGAACTGGGGAGCGGAGTCGGCCGCCTCGCGGAAGGGTCCGTAAAACGCGGAGGCAAACTTGGATGCGTAGCTGAGGATGGGCGCCTGGGAGTGGCCTTCGCTGTCAAGCGCATGGCGGATGGCGGCGACGCGGCCGTCCATCATGTCACTGGGGGCGATGACGTCGGCTCCCGCCTTGGCCAGGCTGACGGCGGTGCGGGCGAGCAATTCGAGCGAGGGATCGTTGTCGACTTCGAATCCATCGCGGCCTTCGATGACGACGCCGCAGTGACCGTGGCTGGTGTACTCGCAGAGGCACACGTCGGCGATAAGGACAAGCTTTTTGGAGGCAACGGATTGACGAAGAGCGCGCAGGCCCTGCTGGACGATGCCGCCGTCACTCCAGGCGCCGGTGCCTTGCTCGTCCTTGGATTCAGGCAGGCCGAAGAGCAGCAGGCCGCCGATGCCGAGGCGCGCGGCTTCTTCAGCTTCTTTGACAGCTTCATCGACGGAGAGGTTGAAGACGCCGGGCATGGAGCCGACTGCCTTGCGAACGCCTTCGCCGGGACAGATAAAGAGCGGGTAGATGAGGTCGCCGGGCTCGAGAACGGTTTCGCGCACCAAGGCGCGCATCTGATCATTCCGACGGAGCCGGCGCATGCGCATTTGAGGGAAACTCATGAGTGAATTGTAGAAGAAACAGCTTCGAGCGTGGTGTCTCTAAAGTTCATTGTGCACGTATGGATTAGGGGCAGCGGGTCGTTTGCAGACTGCGGAGAAGGTCGTGCTTTCGTGTTTAGCCCCTGGGGAACGCTTTTCGAACCACTGAAACTCGTCGAATTATTCAACGAATTCGAGGAACGCCGTACTCGCGGGTTCTGGACCCGGATTCATGCACGCTGCCCCACGGTGGCGTCCGGATGGGATGCCCGCAAGTTATTGAATGTAAAAATGTTGTAGGGTAGGTGCCCGGCTTTTCAACATCGTTTTTGGGATTTGTGTTCCCTGGCGGGTGGAACTCTGCCATACTTGATTGTGCCCACCAGGTACGTCCAATCACAACAATCCAATTTTGAAGGTGCATCGATGTCGGCAAAGTATGTCTTTGTGACGGGCGGAGTTGTGTCCAGTTTAGGCAAGGGATTGGCGGCAGCGTCGATCGGTTGCCTGCTCGAGAGCCGCGGCTTGCGCGTGAACATGATGAAGTTCGACCCGTATCTCAACGTCGATCCGGGAACCATGTCGCCCTTCCAGCACGGCGAGGTGTTTGTGACCGACGACGGCGCGGAAACGGATCTGGATCTGGGCCACTACGAGCGCTTTACGCACGCGCCGCTCTCGCGCGACAACAACCTGACGACCGGGCGCATTTACGAACAGATTATTCAAAAGGAGCGGCGGGGCGATTACCTTGGCAAGACGGTGCAGGTGATTCCGCATGTGACGAACGAAATCAAGAACGCCATGCGCAAGGTTTCAGCCAATGGCGCCGACGTGACGATTGTGGAGATCGGCGGGACGGTTGGCGATATTGAGTCGCTGCCGTTTCTTGAGGCGATTCGCCAGATGCGGCAGGAACTGGGCCGCGAAAATACAGTGTTTGTGCACCTGACGCTGGTGCCATGGATCGCCGCCGCGCAGGAATTGAAGACCAAACCCACGCAGCACTCGGTGAAGGAACTGCTCTCCATCGGGATTCAGGCCGACGTTCTGCTGTGCCGTTCCGACCGCAGCCTGCCCCGCGACATGAAACAGAAGATCGCCCTGTTCTGCAACGTCGAAGAGCGTGCGGTCATCGGCGCCACGACGGTGCCGTCGATCTACGAGGTTCCGCTGCGGTTTGCCGATGAAAACCTCGATGGGCTCATTCTGAAGTACCTTCACATCGACGCTCCGAGCGGGGACCTGAGCAAGTGGAAGGATCTGGTGGACCGCTGCTACCACCCCAAGGACGAAGTCTCCATTGCTATCGTGGGCAAATATGTGGAGTACGAGGACAGCTACAAATCTCTCAAAGAGGCGCTGACGCATGGAGCCGTTTCGCAGAACCTGCAGCTGAAGGTGACCTGGATTGAGGCCGAGGGGCTGGAATCAAAAACACCTGACGACAAGAGCTACGAGGCGCAACTGGAGGGCTTCGACGGCATCCTGGTGCCGGGCGGCTTTGGCAAGCGCGGCATCGAGGGCATGCTGAACGCCATTCGCTATGCGCGCGAGAAACAGGTTCCGTACTTCGGCATCTGCCTGGGTATGCAGACGGCGTGCATTGAGTTTGCGCGCAACGTTTGCGGGCTCAAGGACGCCAACTCCAGCGAGTTCGACCCGGCGTCGCAACACCGCATCATTTACAAGCTGCGCGAACTGCTGGGCGTGGAAGAGATGGGCGGCACCATGCGGCTGGGCGCGTGGACCTGCATCTTGCAGGAGGATTCGCTGGCCGCCAGGGCCTACGGCGGAGCGACGGAGATCAGCGAGCGGCATCGGCACCGGTATGAGTTCAATCGCGAGTACGAAGCACTCTTAACCGGCGGCGGCCTGCGGCTGAGCGGCACCACGCCCGACGCAACCTATGTCGAGATCGTGGAAATCCCAGGGCCATCCATACTTCCTCGGCTGCCAGTTCCATCCGGAGTTCAAGTCGAAGCCCCTGGAACCGCATCCGCTGTTCCGGGAGTTTGTGGTGGCCAGCTATAAAAACCGGAGTGCAGTCAAAACCGCGTCTGCGAGCTCTGTCGTTTCCGTTCAATAGCGCTCGGCAGATCGAGCGGGGCAATATTTGAAGAAGCCGATGTCGACCAACGAGGGACGGATGAATGGTTGCAGCAGGCTTTTGGCTTGCAGCCGGCATCAAGCGCCAATTTCCCGCGTCTGCGGATGAGGATTGAGCGGCTTGATCGCGTCGCCTTCAGGGTCTTACGATTCTCTCTGCCAGGTCGGGCGCGACGAGTTGAAAGTGGCGCACGTTCCAGGTGTAGATGAGCTCTGCGCTGACCTTACGTGCGCATTGCAGGAGCAGGGCATCGTAGATGGTTCCCCCGAGCAGTCCGAGAGCGGCGACTCTGGCCGCTGCGTCGAGAACTTCATCGGCGCTTAATTCAACCCACCGGAGCTTATTGTGGAATTGATTCAGCAACGTGAGCGCTTGATTGGGATGAAAGCGATGAGGAGGGCGGATTCCGGTCAGGGAGGCGTAAAACTCTGCCATGGTGTGCGCGGCAGCGGTCGCCGTTTCGGAACTGGATGCCCTGATCAGATCGAAACTGGCTATGTGCCGTTCATCTGAGACACGCGCCGCCGCGATCAGCACAGAAGTGTCCAGGAAAACGGTCACTCCAATCCGCTCCCCTCCATGATTCTCCTGTTGCGCTCTTCATATCCCTGGCGAATGGCTTGGTTCACGTCTTCCACCGAGACCGGTGGTCCGCCCACCATGACAAGGAGTCCGTCGCGCATTTCCAGCCGTGATTCCGGGAAGTCGGGCTCCAAACGCAACTCGGCACTGTCCTGCTCGATACGGAGCCGGGTCCCGGGAGTCAGGCCCATCGCGTCGCGCATTTTCTTGGGAATGACGATACGGCCAGCTTTATCGATCTCGACAATGGTAGCCATGGGGCAATTTTACCATTTTCAATGCCATTTAGCCATCCAAAATGCCATTTTCATTGGTCTTTCGGGTCTGACTCGCTTTCACCCCAGCAGAATCGCTCCTTGCACCTTGCCGGCGAGGGTGCGATCGAAGGTCACAAGAGTCATCCGCCCAATCTCCGCAAATGCGGCCAGGTAGGCATCGGACCACGCTTTGGTTGAGAAGTCGTCCGAGTTGGCTCGGCGCTCAAAGGCAGCCTCAAATCCCTCGGGTTCGGCCAGCAGGTATGCCCCTCCGCCTCGAAGCCACTTCCGATAAAGCTCCCAGCACTCTCGCTGGGTCAGCGCCTCATCGCCCATCACCGTTTTATTCGTGAGCAAGCGAAACAAACCCAGCTGTGTCTGCCTGCAATAGACCAGCTTGGTATGTGGCGATAGAGCCTCATACCACCGAAGGGCAACCTTATGGTGTTCGTGCGCCAAGTGGTGCAACGCGACCCAGACATTTACATCAGGAAAAAGCCGTAAGCTCATCTATCTGCTCGTTTGTCAGCTTCAGCGAACCCGGCCTTGAAGACTTGATCACCGGCACCACGAACTTCTTAGGTTCCGGCGCTCTCTGCTGTTTAACTAGTTCAAGGCCGGTGAGCAGAATTGCCCGCACCGTTGTACCCCGCTCCGCGGCCAGCACTTTGATCGCTCGGTAAGTTTCGTCTGGAATGTCCACCGTGGTACGCATAAAAACATATTAGCATATTTATGTATTTATGGCACCTTTCGGCTCGGATCGAGGTGCGCGGGCTGGATTTATAGCCTTCGCTTCGCCCAGTGCCGGGAATTGGAATGCCGAGGGGTCCGATCGGGGAGCGGAGAACTCCTGATCCGGAGTCTGGATTGGTTCAGGCGGCGCTTTCGCAGTGATCCAGTTCAAACCTCGACACCCTCATCTCTCGAGTCATTTCGGGATTTTTCCGCTTCAATTTCCGCTGCTTCCAAGGGGGAATCAAGAGTGTATCCAGTGCTATTGACAACCCCATTTGCCGGGACTACTGTGTGTTGGTTTTGAAAATGAAGGAGTGTACGCGATGGCATATTTTCAGCTTCAACTCGCAGAGAGTGAGTTACAGCAACTGGCAGAGAAATACTGGCACGAGGCAGGGGAACGGGAGCGGCAGCTGGAAGCGGCCGCTTATGAGGCGGGAGAAGCGATCCGGAGCGGTGAATACACTCTTCCTAATCTCGAAACCATCGTTCGCTGGAAGTCGGAGCGGATGGTGCATTACCTGATCGGCAACAGCAGCGAGAGCATTCGCACGGCGCTTGCGGTGGCTGCCTCACCAAAAGCCTCGACTGAGGATGCGGTGAACGCGCTGGTGGCTCTGCGCGGCGTAGACATCATGATCGCGTCGGCGATCCTGACCGCGATCTATCCAGACCGCTATGCGGTGCTGGACCATCGCGCGCTTGAGGCGCTGGGCCACGCGCGTCATGACGTGAAGTTCTATTCCGAATACAACGCCACCCTTCGTCACCTGGCGGAGTGCGGGATGGTGAAGGCGCAGACCGATCTTCCTGCGCCGACGGCGCTTCATGCGCTGGAACGGGCATTGTGGCAGTGGTCGCGGACGCACGAGGAGAACACTGACCTGGTGGGCGCGGCGCTGGCGGCTAACGGGGTAAAATCGGGTTCGTGAGCAAATCGTTCGAGATAGGGCCGGTGGAAGTGGGCGCCGGCCGCTTATTCCTGATTGCCGGGCCGTGCGTGATCGAGAGCGAGGCGCACGTGCGCACCATGGCGGACGCGTTGCAGCGCATCACGGCAGACCTCGGCGTTCGGCTGATTTTCAAGGCCAGCTACGACAAGGCCAACCGCACCAGCGTGAAGAGTTTTCGTGGCCCCGGGTTGAAGGAGGGCGTGCGGATTCTGGGCAAGCTGGCCAGGGAGACCGGGTTACCGGTGCTCACCGACGTCCACGAGCCGGGCCACTGCGAGGTGGCTGCCGAAGCGGTGGACGTACTGCAGATTCCGGCCTTTCTTTGCCGGCAGACCGACCTGCTGGTGGCGGCGGGCAAGACGGGCCGAGCCGTCAACGTGAAAAAAGGACAGTTTGTGGCCCCGTGGGACATGCAGCACACGGTTGAAAAGGTGCGTTCCACGGGGAACGAACGTGTGTTCCTGACCGAGCGCGGTTCGAGCTTTGGCTACAACAATCTCGTGGTGGATTACCGGGGATTGGCCGTGATGCGCGCGATGGCCCCGGTGGTGTTTGACGGGACTCATGCGGTGCAGCAGCCCTCGGCCGCGAATGGCGTGAGTGGCGGGCAGCCGGAGTTCATTCCTCTGCTGGCGCGGGCAGCCGTGGCGGCGGGTGTGGATGGACTGTTTCTTGAAGTGCACGACGACCCGGCTCATGCAAAGTCCGACGGGGCCAACGCGCTGGACTTGAAGTTGCTGGGGCCGCTGCTTGAAAAGCTGCTGGCGATTCACCAGGCGGCGAGTTAGCCGGGTGGCGCGCGGGTGGACTCTTTCTGCCGGTTACCAAACAGTAGAAGCCACGAGGACGGGTGGTCCCGCTTTGCCGTCGATCACCTCTGTCTCGATGACCATTTCCAGGTTTCTGTTTTCCCATCCGGCGGGCGCTTGCTTGACGATCTGTTCCATATACTCAGGCGTTGAGACAAAGGCGCTGGCGGCTTCAGTGCCGTAGGGGCCGAGTCCGCCAATCATCAGTACAGGACCTTCGGTCGTCGAGTCTTCGTACCGCGCAACAATGGCATAGTCAACCTGGATGGTCGTATAGGGCCTTCTGAAATCGACCAGCCAGTCTTTACTATTTGGATTATTGCTGTCTTGCACCTGGGCGAGAGGCCCTGGCAGAAACCGATAGTGCAACTGGCCAGAAAGCCGCATGGTCCACGCGTTATTGGTGGCACCGACCAGGATCAGCGGCCTCGCATGAAGATCGGTCAGACTGGTCTCTGCGTCTTCCTTCACCTCGTAGCTCGCGCCCTGCTGCCGCAGGACGCCGACCAGGTTTGCCAGTGAAGTTGCAGTCGCGACCGACACATGATGGTACGGCCCTGTCATGTGGTCTGCAAAGCTGGTCTCCGCGGCTTCGGGACCGAGATTGTTCGGATGGCTCGTGCCCACGACAATCAGGATCGGCCGATTCGGCCTGGCCAACGGGGCCCAAAGCTCGGCACCTACTGATGTTCGGTTTGAGTAGATCTTCTGGTAGAAGTAGATGCCAGCCCCAGTTGTCGCCGCCAACAGCATAAGTAGCGCAACTATTACTGCAATGTAACGGCGCCGGCTTACGTGCTGAACGTTTGGTGAGGTTGCGGATTTTCCGGCGAAGGCGTCATTTTTTTCCGCCGCACTTTCCGGTCCTCGAACGAAGAACTCGGGGACGTAGGAGCCGAGGGGCATTTCAATCTGCAATCCGGACTGATTGCCTTGTTCGTGATAGTACTGGGCGATCCGCTTTCTGACTTCGCTGGCGCTGAAGCGGACGACAGGATCGGCACCGGTGTCGTAGTCTGGATCGCGCCCGAAAACCTCGACGCCAAGGGTGCGCTCTTTCAAGTCTCCTGCATGGCCGTCGAGGGCGGCGCTGACCACGTATTTGAGCAGGGCCGGGTAGCGCTTGCTGCCCCGAAAATGGTAGCTGGCGAGAATCGCGTCGAGCTCTTTGAGGACGAGATCGCGGTCCGCCGCCGATTCAGGTGTCCATTGCTCCGGGGTTTGTGCACCTTCAGGCATGAAAAAGGTCAGATGACTCCGTAAAAAAGTAGCATACACCGGTGTGGGAGCAATTGTCGCCAAGTGGCTTGGGGGGGAGCGCGGGGGGATTTGTGAGGAAAATCTTTGCGCATTGAATGACGTAAAGGTGGTTCGCGGAAATCCATGGCAACCAGAACCGGTGGCCTCCGACGCCTCGGCCACCGCCGCCCGGCCCCATGCCCCAGCCCTCTTGCTGCCAGCCAATGCCTTTCATGTCGTATTGGCGTCCCGGAAGAGCAACCATCGATTTCGTGTCATGCAACAGCACGCGCGCGACATCAAGGTAATGCGGGTCCTTCGTGAGGTTGTAGAGCTTCACATAAGGGGCGGCAGGCCCAATCCAGGTACTCATCCACGCTGCCGGCAACCCGGGCCGTGATGCCTTGAACCCCGACGGTCGGCACGCCCTTCTTCCAATGGAGATGCGCGTCCTCCGCATCCAATGGCATCGGCAGGTTCCAGATCCAAATCCAGCTTTCGGCATAGTTCGCCGCGGCTTGGGCGCGATCCAGCCATTTGGGGTCCTTGGTTGAATCGTAGAGGCTCAGGAAAGCTTCCATGCTCAACATCCCGGCTTCTTATCGGTGTTGTTCGGGTTGTCGCTCGCCCCTCCGACGTAAAGACCGCGGGTTCCCCAGTTCGCCCAAACATATTCGCCCGCGCGGACCGCCGCCTCCTGATATTTCAGGTCGCCCGTCTCTTCGGTCATCATAATGAGCAACGGCACGGGACAGGTGGGTTGCCGTTCCCGTTGTCTCCGCCACCTCGCTGCTTCCAACCTCCCATCGCCGCGGGAACAATCGCATCGTCCCGCTGCTGCAGCGCCCAGCCAATCCGTATAAGTTTTCACCCAATTGAACCATTCCGGGTGCAGGCGTCCGAGGGCGCGCTCGCGCCGGTACGCCCGCATCAGCACGCGCATGTCCTCGGTCGCATTCCGCAGCCACGGAGCGAGCCAGATATGATGCCACGGCTTGCCGGTGGCCAGGTCGTAGCC
>CAVXVM010000023.1:0-19972 GCA_963765025.1 uncultured Acidobacteriaceae bacterium
TACAAAATCTTGATTAGGATAAAGCCATGAACTTGAAGGGAAAGATCGTCTTTATTACTGGTGCAAGCGCCGGTATTGGCGCGGCCACGGCTCTGGCCTTTGCGGCGGAGGGCGCGCGGCTTCTGCTCACGGCCCGGCGCGCAGGCAAGCTGGCTGAAGTGGCGTCCAGGGCGCTTGAAGTAGGCGCGGAGGCAGTGCACTCCATCCACCTGGATGTGCGCAGCCGCATCTCCGTGCAACGGGTCATCGACGAATTGCCTGAGGAGTGGGCGGAGATTGAGGTGCTGGTGAACAACGCCGGTCTCAGCCGTGGGCTCGACAAGCTCTATATCGGGAAGATCGACGACTGGGAAGAGATGATCGACACCAACGTAAAGGGCCTGCTCTACGTGACACGATCGGTGGTGCCCGGCATGGTGGTCCGGGGCCGGGGACACGTGGTGAACCTTGGCTCCACGGCGGGTGAGCTTGCCTATCCCAACGGAGCTGTCTACTGCGGCAGCAAGGCGGCTGTGCGGTTGATCAACGATGGGCTGCGCCAGGACCTGCTGGGAACGCCTGTGCGTGTTACATCAGTGGATCCTGGTATGGTGGAGACCGACTTCAGCCTGGTCCGCTTCAGCGGCGACAGCGAGCGTGCGGCCAAGGTCTACAAGGGTGTCACTCCGCTCAAGCCGGAAGACGTGGCCGAGACGATTGTCTGGGCCGTGAAGCGACCCGCGCACGTCAATATTGCGCGTGTGGTTATGACGTCGGTGGATCAGGCCAATTCGTTGCTGTTCAATCGAGAGGGCTAGGTCGAAACGCCCTTGAGCCGGCATTAGCCCATCGCGCTCAGTTGGCCTTCGATCTGAGCAAGGGCAGCTTCCAGTGCCTGGCGGCGTACTGGGCTTGAGGTTCTTTGCGACAGAATGTTTTCGCGCTGCAGGTTGAGCGCCTGTTTTTGGCGTTCGTGCACAGCGCGACGCTGTGCGGCCAAACGGCGCGCATCCTCTGTTTCAAAACCGTTGCCGGTTTCGACCTCCGGTTGCTTCACAGCTTTTGCCATCTGCTCCTCCATGGTTTACTTTCTTCATCAACGAGCCGTACCTTCATTCTACGAGGGTTTGCGGGGCGCGAGTCCCGCTCTTTGAAGAAGCTCGCCCATAATTTACGGAGGATAGGGTCATGCGCGCCTGGCAGATTGCGTCGTTCGGCATTGATTCCTTGGAGTTTGTTGAGAAACCGACACCCCAGCCCGGGCCCGGCGAGGTGCTTGTGGCCATGCACGCGATTTCACTGAATTATCGCGATTTGCTGGTTGTGAAGGGAAAATACAACCCCCGAATGAAGCTCCCTCGGATTCCCTGCTCTGACGGCGCGGGGGTGGTGGTTGATGTCGGCGAGGGAGTCACCTCGTGGAAGGCCGGCGATCGCGTGATGGGAATCTTCATGCAGAACTGGCAGGAGGGGAAGCTGACCGCAACCAAGGCCAAAGGCGCCCTGGGCGGCGACGTGGACGGCATGCTGGCCGACCACGTGGTGCTCAAAGAGAGCGGCCTCGTTTCAATTCCGGCGCATCTGAGCTTTCAGGAGGCGGCGACGATGCCCTGTGCGGCGGTTACGGCATGGAATGCGCTGGCGGCCGGCGATCTCAAGCCGGGTGCAACCGTTTTGATCCAGGGCACGGGCGGCGTTTCGATCTTCGCGCTGCAGTTTGCCCGGCTGCGGGGACTGCGGGTGCTGGGTATCTCCTCCAGCGACCAAAAACTAGAGCGGGCCAAGACGCTCGGGCTCGACGCCGGGCTGAACTACAAGATCGACCCTGAGTGGGACCGCTGGGTGTTGGACCAGACGGACGGCGAAGGGGTTGACCTTGTGGTGGAAGTGGGCGGTGCAGGCACGCTGCCGCGCTCGCTCAAAGCCATCAAAACCGGAGGAACGGTTGCCCAGATCGGGGTTCTCACCGAGGCCTCCGATCCGATTCCCATCCCTCTTATTTTGCATAAGGTTGTACGCATTCAGGGGATTTACGTGGGGTCGCGTGCGGACTTTCTTGATATGAACAGGGCGGTCTCGCTGGGAGAGCTGCGGCCGGTGGGTGAGGAGTTCCACTGGGCTCAGACCGCAGAGGTCTTTGCACGGATGGAAGAGGCCAGCCACTTCGGCAAAATGGTGCTGTCGGTCGGCTAGAGCCTGGCGAAGAAACGGCTGGCTCTCCTGTTCATTCAGCGTCCATGCGTGGCGACCGGGCTGGGGCTTTCCTGTGGCGGGTGTGCCGTAGCTCATGCAGCCCAGACAAAGGCGGGAGACTTTCAGTCCGGTATTGCCTAGATTGACGTAATCCACGGTTGCTCCTTCCTTGAGTTTAGAACCGAAGACAACTTTTCGCCTCCATCTATTGTCTAAACGGGATACGCGGGTTAGTGTGCGCACGGTTCGGGAAGGCGTCCTGGAATTGCACCTAAGTGTGAGAGGCGGCAGCGGCGAGGGCGGTAAACTGGGGGGAAGGCGCGGGAAGCATTGATCGAGATTGAAACGGAACCAGAGGGCAGACGGCTGCGGCGAGGAACGACCGCCAATGCGCGCCTGTGTTTCGGTGCCCACACCCGTCTAGGTGGCCGGGTTCTGTCTCTGGCCGCGGTTCCCGTATTCATCCTCGTCACCGGTTGCGGCGGCGGCACCACCACCATGAGTTCTTCCAACGGCACCTTTTCCATTTCGCCGGGCACCTCCACCATCGACACCAATTGCACCGGCTGCAACGCGACCAACTCCTCGGGGGCTGCGATTGAGCAGTTTTCCGCCACTCTCACCGCCGGTGGCGCAGCCGGCGTCACCTGGAAGGTGAGCGGTGGAGACGCGAACAGCGGACCCGGCACTATCTCTTCAAGCGGACAGTATGTGCCGCCCAGCTACCTAACCGCCGACCACGTTTCTGTCACCGTCACCGCGACGCTAGCTTCGGACACCAGCACAACCGCAAGCACCATGCTTACCGTAACACCCGGCTTCCTGCAGCCGCTTACGCCTGAGAACGCAGCCGTCGGAGCCAACGGAACGCTGGCCATTACCGGTTACATTGCTGAAGCAGGTGGATCCCTCGGAATCGTGTATGGGCTCTCAAGCACAGCCTCCGGCTCCAGCGGCGGACAAGGCACGCTCAGCTCCATGAGTTGCACGCGCAGCACTACCGCGTTTACTTACTGCAAGGTCACGTACACCGCGCCCGCAACCGTCTCCGCCACCAGCGACACCTATGTCGTGGCCAACGTCGGCAGCTCTTCCTCGCGGACGGCCAGCGCAATCCTGCTCAACACGGCCGGTGTCTCGAGCGATCCGGCGAGTCACGAAGCCGAGCTTGCGACGCCCATCGCGCTGGGCAGCTCGGGCGGAAACAACAATGCCTACGACACCTCGGGCAACCAGATTGTGGACTGTTGCGGCGGCACGCTCGGTTCGCTCATTCAAAACAGCAGCGGCTCCCAGTACCTGCTCAGCAACAATCACGTGCTGGCGCGCAGTGACCAGGCCGCCACGGGTGAAACTATCGTGCAACCCGGCCTCATTGACGACAACTGCACGCCCTACGGGCAAACCGGCGCAGCCATCACACCGGTAGGCACGCTTACCGCGTTTCTTCCCTTGAAGTCGGCCACAACCAACGCCGACGTTGCCATTGCGGCCGTCAACTCGGGCGCCGTCAACAAGAGCGGCAACATTCTCGAGCTCGGCACGCTGCAGGCCAACGGCACACTGACCGCCGCGCCGCCCGGAACCTCATCAACAGCCGGCAAGGGCGAGACCGCAGCGCTCAACATGACGGTGGCCAAGAGCGGCCGGACGACGGGGTTGACTTGCGCAAACATTTCAGCCGTCAGCCTCGATGTGAGCGTCGGGTACTTTACTGACTGTGCCGAGACCAAGCCCTACCTGACAAAGGTCTATACAAACCAGATTGCAATCACCGGCAACCAATTCAGCGATGCAGGCGACTCCGGTTCGCTGGTGGTTGACTCCGCGACCGCCGAGCCCGTGGGTTTGTTTTTTGCAGGTGGCGTGGATACCGGCGGCGTCAGCCAGGGCGTGGCCAACCCGGTCACCGACGTGTTGAGCGAATTGGCAACGCAGGGGGGTGGACCCTACACCTTTGTCGGTACGACTGACCATGCGGTCAGTTGCCTCAACTACGGCAACGCCACGGCAACGTCGGCGCAGGCGCGCGTGCTCACCAACAGCGAGACGGCGCGTACGCAGGCTGCGCTCAACCAAGCGCGCATGCTGGTGAGCCCGTCGTCAGGCATTCTGGGCGTCGCCATCGGAAAAAGCGGCGACTCGGCAGGCGAGGGCGCGGTCATCGTGTATGTGGACGAGGCCGCCAACGTGAGCGTGCCAGCCGCAGTGAACGGTGTGCGTACCATGGTCATTCCCACCACGGCGCGCGCTGTTGCGCTCGGCGCCGTGCCGGAATCGTCGCTTGAGATGTCTGCGATCCCGGGCCTGCAAGGCGCCGTGCTCAACCAGGCGGTTGCGGTCAAGCAACAAACGGCGCTGGGCCTGATGCAGCAGAATCCGGCCTTCTTCGGCGTGGGCGTGGGCCAAAGCCTCGACAATCCCAAAGAGGCCGCTTTGGTTATCTTCGTCGATCGCAGAAATATTCCCGCCGAGTTGCCGCCGACGGTCAACGGCCTGCGCACGCGCTACGTGGTCATGGACCGGTTGCATGTCACGCGGTCCTATGCGGAGAAGCTCCAAACGCGAAGCCGCTGCGGTATCCGGACGGCGAACGTTCTCGGCAGGCTCAATGGATCGGGTGAGCGGAGCCTGAATCTGCGCTGAATAAGAAAAGCCCCGAATCTCTTGTGGGAGAATCGGGGCTTTTCGATCGCCTGCCTAAAGAATCGCTACTCCAGAATCGCTACTCTACCGGCCTGGCCTTGCCGCTGGCAAGCGAGTCCTTGATGATCCCCTCGATCTTTTCGTGGTTTTCGCGGGAGAGCTGGCCCATCTGCGCGCCCAGCTTGCCCATTTGGCCGCCGAGTTCTCCCTGCTGCTTTCCGAACTGCCCCATCGAATCGCCGAGCCCGCTCTGCTCCATGGCGATCTTGCCTTGCAGCGCGCCCAATCGGCCCATCAACTGGCCCATCTGGCGCTGCATGTCTCCAATCTCTTTCTGATTGATCGTGCTGCCTTGCTTGGACTGGAGCGTGGTCAGCGCCGCGGTCAAATCGGCAATCTCTTTTGAAAGATCGGGCGTCGGCACGTTCACCGCGCGCATTTGACTGCCCAGATCCCTTTGCTGCTGGCCCAGATCCCTCATCTGTTTGCCCAGGGCTTTCATCTGCTCGCTCAGGTCGTCAACGGGCTTTTCCATCGCTTCAACCTGGGAGACGATGGCCGGGTCGTCAACGATGTAGGACTTGTCGTCGTGGCGGAACCAGAGAAAGTGTCCGTGTGCCATCTGACGGGCCTTGTCGATTTCGGCCTTGTGCTGTTCATCCCAGCCGCCGTTCAAGCGGACGTGCGTGCCCGGATCGCCTACCAGCGCATATTGCTCGCCGTCATCCATGGTGATATAGGGCAATGTCTTCAACTCGAACTTGTAATGGAGGTTCGCAAAATCTTCTTTTGGGATCCTTAGGTCGATGCGGGGAACCGGCTTGATGTCGATTTTGGGGATCGTAATCACGATTGGGCCGTCGGGGCCTATACCCTTCCGAAGCACGACTACGTTCGAATCGTCGATCACCACGTCAAAAAGCAACAGGCTCACCGTAGTGAAAATGATGTCGTAGCCCAGCAGCAGCTTGATCCACAACGCCGGGTCGCTGTCGCCCGTAAAAATCGATCCCGTCGCTTGCACCATCGCCAGCAGATCATTTCCTGTCGTTGCACGCCATTATCCATGGCGCACGCGGCCCGCGCCAGCGAGGCGTCAGGCACAATCGAAACTCCCGAACCATGCAGCACACCGGCCACGCGCGATTCCACCTCGCGCGCATTGAGCGACTCCACGCCGTGCCCGTAGTCGGCCACTGCGTACAGCACTCCGCGACTGGCAACCACGGCCACGCCCACCCGGTCCACTTGAGGGTTCAGAAGGTTTTCGCGATGCCCGGGCGAGTGCATCCACTCATCGTGAATCATGCTTGCCGTCGGACCAACGGCAACATTCTCCTCAATCAACTCGAAGTGTGCGCCGGCCTGTCCTGCACGGCTGGCCAGGTCTGCCACTTGGCTTCGGGATAGAACTCGGCAAGGTTGTCTACCAGTCCCAGGCACATATCAGAGACAAACAGCTCGACGCCCTTCAGACCGCGATCCTTCAGTTCGCGCAGAAACTGGGTCCAACTGGCCTACCAGAGCCGAGGGATCTCCCTTGACTTTTAGAATACCGTCTATGCGAGTCATTCCGGAGAAATAAATAGTATGCTTACGAACATAGACGAAACAACTATGAGCACAGTCGCCGTTCGAATTACCCAGCTGCGGCGACCATGTGCTCGAAAACTATAAACCATCGCAATAATCATCGAAACTTCTGCACCAAGAATCAATGCAAGAAATACATGCCAATGATCAAGCCAGAAGCCATAAATTGGTTCGTTTAAGCTAGTCATCTTGCGAGCGAGCACGACGCAAAGCGAGTAAATGAAGCAACCTAATCCGAAAAACGTTCGTGCCCAGACCATTCGCTTTCCGGCAATCGTCCTAACTCTTCCGTCGTACTCCGCACGAGTTAGAATTATGCAAGCACAAAATGCGGCTACGGAAATCAATGTCAACGGCCAAAAATAAAAGAACCCAACGGCTTTCGCCAATCCACTGCCCATTTCTTCCTCCCGGATTTCAAGTTGCCTCCTTACAGAGAGCCGACTAACTAGAATTTCCGGCAACTATCTCGCAGACAACTTGCTGGCGTCTCAAGGCTGCCGATTAATTTGCTTTTACGAGAACAGTAATCTGGTCGCGTTTCCGTCACCTGCTCGGGTGTTGATTGGCCGGTAATCGCCGCGGGTTTCTGCGCGGTTTCGACCGATGCTTCAACGCGAACCAGCGCCGTGGCGGCAAACAGCGCCACCGGCACCAGCAGGACGGCCAGCAGCGCGCGGCGGCCGGCGGCGGCAAATGAGTGGCGGAAACTGGACTCGTTCAAAAGGCGCTCAATGCGCTGGGAAAGATGACTGGTGCGTGCCATGGCAACTCCTGTGAGGGTTGGGCGCGGCAGGGCCGCGAATTCAAGAAGGACCTGGGCGTAAGACGAGCGGCTGGCGGCCTGCTGAAGGCCGGCGCGGTCGCTGATGGCTTCGCCCAATTCGTAGAGTTTGCGCTTCAGCCACCATCCAAGCGGGCTGAACCAGAACATTGATGCATAGAAGGCGGCGGCCAACTGCAGGTAAAAGTCGCCCTGGCGGATGTGCGAACGTTCGTGGGCCAGCACGATGCGCAGCTTCTCTTCGCCCCAGCTCATGTAATCGGCAGGCAGCACGATGCCGGAGCCGATGTTCACCGGGGAGGCAACGCGACGACTCGCCCGTACGCGAACCCCTGCATCCTGCTCACCGAGCGCTTCTGCAGGCTCGGCCGTCAGCCACAATCCGAGCGCTGAGACCAAGCCAAACAACATGCGCAAAAGCAACGCTGCAAAAACGCCAAGGTAGAGGCTCCACGCAGCCGCGGCCAGGCTCATCAAGTGCGCACGGGGCCGGGCGGCGGGCGGCCTTGAGCCTTCGGCGGAATTCGTCGACGCCAGGGCTGCTTGCAGCGACGAACCCGGCGGAACTGCGACCGTGACCGACGAAACTCCTGTCGTGGCCGGCTCCTCGGTCGGCGTGTCGAACTGCGCCGTGGAGATCACTGGGGCGGGGTAGCGGGAGGCGCTGCCATCAGGCTCGGTCAGGGCGACGGGCGGCGCAGAAGCCGTTAACTGCGGCTTGGCCGCCTGCCTCTGCATCCATGTGCTCGGGGCGGGCAACTCCAGTGCCGGCAACCTCACAGCTGGCAATTTCAGCCCTACCCAGGCCGGAGTTGCCTGACTCCTTGGCAAGAGCGGCATGGCAAGCGCCGCAAGCAGCACCAGTCCCCAGGCTACTTTTTGCACCAGCACGTTGCCCACGCCCAACAGGCGCAGCCCAGCCCAGACGGCAACCGCAGCAACCAGGGCCCGAATCGAGGCTTCAACTAGAAGAGGAACAAGGGCTGAAATCATGACTTCTCCTTACTCCGAAGAACCAGTCCGGGACTTTGAGGCCACCGTCTGTTCCGGGTTCTGTACCGTCTTCTGCGCCTGGGCAATGCGGTCGGCCAGCCGCTGCAGTTCGGCTCGGTCAAGCACCTTGGAATCGACCATGCCTACGAGCAGCGCCTCCACTGACCCCTCGCAGAACCAGTCAACAATGCGCTTCACGGCGCGCCCCGCCACGCGCTGGCGCGACTCAGCGGGGCGGTAGACAAATGTGCGGTTTTCCAGCGAGTGAGCCAGGTAGCCCTTCTCCTCAAGCCGGCGCAGTACCGTGCGGATCGTCGAGTCTTTCAGAGGCCGGCCCAGTTCCTCGCGTACCTGTTCAGCGGTGGCGGCGCTCATGCGCCAAACAAGGGTGAGAATGCTGCGCTCGAGTTCGCCGAGTTCAGCCGGATCGTGGCCTGAGCCCGCGGGCACTGTATTTTTGTGGCCGGGGTGAATGTTACCTGTCATAGTGTTACTGACTGTAGCACACAAAAGATGTGAGCGGTCAAGAAGGAAATATTTTTTATTCCCAGTTTTTTTATTTTCAGTCTTTTTTTGCTCAGGCCGGGGCGTTGACCGTGGCTTCCTGCGTGGCGTCGGTGGCGGCCAGCAGCGTCGGGTCATCGGGAATGAAGAACTGAAAGACCGTGCCCGAAGGTCTTCCCGAGCTTGCTGTCCGGCTGCGCAACCGGATCGTACCGTGGTGTTTGTCGATGATTTCAGAGCTGACCCAGAGCCCCAGGCCGGTGCCCGTGACTTCTTTGGTGGTAAAAAATGCTTCAAACGCGCGCTTGCGGGCTTCGGCTTCCATGCCTGCGCCGGTGTCTGCCGTGGTGAAGCGGACGCCCGTCTGCTGGGGGTGTTTCCAGTTCCGCGAGCGCCGTGCTCGCACCAGCAACCGCCCGCCCGCCGACGAAGCATCAATCGAGTTGCCGACCAGGTTGGCAAACACCTGGCGGATCTCCCCCGCAAAGCAGAACAGGTCAAGATCGGCGTCGTACTTGCGCTCGACCCGGATGTTGAGCGAGTTGACGCGGCCCTGGTAAAGGCTGAGCACAGAATCCAGCAGCTCTGACATTTTGGTGCGCGCCGGCAGCGTGGGTTGCCGGTAGAAGCGCAGCGTCTGTTGCGTAATTTCGGCAATGCGCCGTACTTCGTACTCCGCCATCGTTACGTAGTTGAGTGCCGGATCGTGCAGGTCGCAGTAGTTGCGCAGCAGGAACAGCAGGTTAGTAATGGCCTCCAACGGATTGTTGATCTCGTGGGCGATGGAGGCAGCAAGGCGGCCGGTAACGGCCAGCTTCTCAGCCTTGCGCAGGGATTCCTCGCTGCGTTTGCGGTCGCTGGCATCGAGCACGATGATGCCGGCCCAGCGAATCTGCCGTGGCGTGGTGCGCACCGGGTATGCGCTGACGAGCCACGTCCACGGACGCCCGTTTGCGCCCCCCTGGCCGGTCAGCTCAAAGCTGCGCATGGACTCCTGCTCGGCAAATACGCGCTGCACGGCGTTCTCAATCTGCTGCGCCACGTGGGCGGGAAACAGCTCCGGCAGGGTGCGTCCCAAATGGCGGCTCGGCGACACGCCGGTCAGGTCGGCGAACACCTGGTTCACCCGCGTAAATCGGCATTCGCGATCAAAAAAGGCGAGCCCGATGGGTGCATTGGCCAGCATCGAGTCAAGAAGCGAGAGCGTATCGTTGAGCCCGGAGCGCTGTTCGGCAAGCGAGGCCACCATTCTGTTGAACGCTTCAATCAGGTCGCCAATTTCGTTCTGAATGGGGCCGGCCTGCAGCGGGAAGTTGGCGCTGCCCTCCGGCGCCGTCATGAGCGCGCGCGTGCCCCGCTGCAGCACAGCCAACGGACGCGAAATCGTCCGCGCCATGAGTAACACGAGCACGGCGGAGGCGAAGATCCAGATGATGCCGAACAGGAGAGTGGCGCTCAGGATGGAATCCAGCTGCTCACGCGACCATTCTTTCCGGTATTCCACCCACGCATAGCCGCGCAGATCCGTCCCAGTGTAGATGGCGGCCGCACTCTCCCAGCGGCTGCCGTCGTAGACAAAGAAGATGGGGTCCTGGCGGCGGATCAGGGGCAACTGCGCGCGCTCGGTGGGGTTCAGCGTCACCTGGTCGGCTTCACCCTTGCTGACAAACAGCACGTTGCCCGCTGGATCGGTCACTTTTGCAAAGGCTACTGTGGGCGCCTCGCCAATCATCCTCACCGAGAGCCCAACCCACCCCGGACGGTTCTGCAGCAGCGCCTCGCTGGACTGCAAAGCCACCGACGTCGCTTCATACGTGAGGCGCACCCGAGCCCGCGCATACACCTCGTTGGTCTGCTGCCGGGACAGCACGATCGCAAAAAGGCCAATCGACAGCGTCTCCAGCAGGAGAAGACCCGCCAGCATCTGCCAACGAATTGTGCGCGGCCACCAGCGGATGGGGAAAGGCATAACTTGCGAACCAGTGTACTGGATTGAGGCCAAACCGAGCTGCGGAATCTGCCCTTAGCCCTTGGATGCAATCTTCAGCGCATCCGCAATCTGCAGCCCGTGGAAGCGCCCGTTTTCAATGAAGATTTCGCTGGTCCGCGATCCTGCCACAATCACCCCGGCCAAATAAATTCCCGGAACGTTGCTTTCGAGCGTCCTGGGATCGCACACGGGCAACTTGTCGGCACCCTCAAAGCGCACGCCCAGACGCTCAAGAAAGGTGAAGTCTGGATGGTAGCCGGTCATGGCAAATACAAAATCGTTATGGAGGGTTGTGGGGCCGTCAGGAGTTTCGAGAAGGATGGTGTCCGGCGTGATTTCGACGACGTTTGTATTGAAGTACGCTTTGATCTCGCCGTCTTTGATGCGGTTTTCGATATCGGGTTTGATCCAGTATTTAACGTTCGGCGTGACTTCGGGGCCGCGGTAGATCAGGGAAACGCGCGCGCCATTGCGCCACAGTTCAAGCGCTGCGATGGCGGCGGAGTTCTTGCCGCCGATGACGGCGACGTCCATCTCGTAGTAGGGATGGGGATCGACGTAATAGTGGTGGACCTTGCTCAAATTTTCACCGGGAATGTTCATGTAGTTGGGCAGGTCGTAGTAGCCGGAGGAGATGACGAGTTTGCGGGCATGAAGGATGCCTGAACGTCCGAAGCGGTCTTCAGTATGCACGGTAAAGTTGCCGTTGGAGCCTGAGACTCGTTTGACCAACTGGTACTGCCGGACTTCAAGTTTGTAATAAGCGGCGACGAGGCGGTAATACTGGAGGGCTTCATCGCGCGTGGGCTTGGCGTTGGGACTGGGGAAAGGGATGCCGCCGATCTCGAGGCGTTCGGAGGTGGTGAAAAACGTCATGTGGGCGGGGTAGTGGAAGAGGGAATTGCAGAGACAGCCCTTGTCGACGAGAACGGTGCGGAAGCCGGCTTTCTGGGCTTCAATCGCGCAGGCAAGTCCGGTGGGACCGGCGCCGACAACCAGGAGATCGAATAGGGCGGGATCACTCATGTTTCTAGATTAGGGCATCGCGGGGAAATTATCGGCAAACGCGATTGAGATTGACATACCTGCCAGAGTTGCGGCGCATCCATTACCCTAGAGAGTTCGAGGGGAGTTTTTCAATGACGATCATCCGGCAGGAAGATTTCATCGCCAGCGTTGCGGGGGCGCTGCAGTACATCAGCTACTACCACCCGGTGGACTACATTACCAGCCTGACCAAAGCGTACGAGAAGGAACAATCGCCGGCCGCGAAAGACGCCATGGCTCAGATCCTCATCAACAGCCGCATGTGCGTTGAAGGCCACAGGCCCATCTGCCAGGACACGGGCATTGTGAATGCGTTTGTCAAAGTTGGGATGGATGTCCACTTCGAGCCCGCGCCCGGCCAACCGGTTTTGGACCTGCAACAGATGGTGGATGAAGGCGTGCGCCGCGCCTATCTCGACCCCGACAACAAGCTTCGCGCCTCTCTGCAGAGCGATCCTGCAGGCAAGCGCATCAACACCAAAGACAACACGCCCGCTGTGGTCAACGTGGAACTGGTGAAGGGCGATAAAGTCGACGTCACGGTTGCGGCCAAGGGTGGCGGGTCAGAGGCGAAGAGCAAGTTTGTCATGCTCAATCCCAATGACTCGGTGGTGGAGTGGGTGCTGAAGACGGTGCCGACGATGGGCGCGGGCTGGTGTCCGCCGGGGATGCTCGGCATCGGCATTGGCGGCACTGCGGAGAAGGCGATGCTGATGGCCAAGGAAGCATTGATGGATCCTATCGACATTCAGGATTTGATTGAACGCGGGCCGCAGACGACCGCGGAGAAGTTGCGCGTGGAGCTGTACGACAAAGTGAACCGGCTCGGCATTGGCGCGCAGGGACTGGGCGGGCTGACGACTGTGCTTGATGTAAAGGTGGTGGACACGCCTGCGCACGCGGCCAATTTGCCGGTTGCGATGATTCCCAACTGCGCTGCTACGCGCCATGCGCACATCGTGCTCGATGGTTCAGGTCCGGTGTATCTCGATCCGCCGTCGCTCGATAACTGGCCCAAACTTACGTACGACGTTTCAGGGGCGCGGCGCGTGAATCTTGATACGGTGACGAAGGCTGAAGTGGCGACGTGGAAGCCTGGCGAGGTTCTTCTGCTGAATGGCAAGCTGCTGACTGGGCGCGACGCGGCGCACAAGCGGATGACGGACATGCTGAACCGCGGAGAGAAATTGCCGGTCGACTTTACGGGGCGGTTTATCTACTATGTGGGTCCGGTGGATCCGGTGCGCGATGAGGTTGTGGGGCCTGCGGGACCGACCACTGCAACGCGCATGGACAAGTACACGCGGCAGATGCTGGCGGAGACGGGACTGCTGGGCATGGTGGGCAAGGCGGAGCGCGGGCCTGCGGCGATTGAGGCGATCAAGGAGTTTGGCGCGGTGTACCTGATGGCTGTGGGAGGCGCTGCGTACCTGGTGTCGAAGGCCATCATCCACTCGCGGCGGCTGGCGTTCGACGACCTCGGGATGGAAGGCATCTACGAGTTCGAGGTGCGCGACATGCCGGTGACGGTGGCCGTGGATTCAAAGGGAACGAGCGTTCACCAGACGGGGCCGGCGGAGTGGCAGCAGCGGATTGCGGGGATTCCGATTTTGCAGTGAGAGAAAGGCAGCCTTCAGTTTTCAGTTTTGGTTTTGTGGAACCGAATTTGTTTTTTGGGGGGTTTTGGGGGGTGAGGCGGATCACTTATCGGGCGATAAGTGGAACCAATTGTGGTACTTCGACAACGTTAAACGTTCGTCTCAATGGTTGCGAAACAGTGCGAAATGGTCGTCTAAATGGTTACGAATCAGCATGAAATGGAACCATTCAGGGTTACAAAACCTGCTGAATGTTCGCAAATATACAACCCAAACAGGGTGAAATGGTCGCTTAAATGGTTACGAAACGCGTCGAAATGGTCGTCTAAGTGGTTACGATTTTCGAGATACTTACCCCAGAAAAGTTGCGAATTGAGTGTTTCAAAACCCAGGAAAGTTCCGTTTCAGAGCCAGTGGAACCATAGAATTACCCAAAAACACGCTAAAAGCGTGTTTTTTGCGCGTTAAAAGGCGCTTTTAGCGCACTTTTAGGGGCTTTTTGGCGTGTTTTTGGCGTGTTTTGCGTGCTTTGAAGCATCGGAAATGGTACAGATTTCGCCCTTTATTCCCCGGTCCCCAAGTGCGAGGGACCGGGGGCACCCGGCGGGGACAGGGGATAGGGAACAGGGAATAGGGAACAGGGAACAGAAAGGCAGGGATTAGGGATTAGGGATTAGGGATTAGAAGAACAGGGAACGATAAGGCAGGGATTAGGGATTAGGGATTAGAAAGGCTTTCAGGTTGGGTGCTTGTTGTCCCACCGAAGATGGTGCGGATTTCGCCCTTCAATCCCCGGTCCCCAAGTGCGAGGGACCGGGGGCACCCGGCGGGGACAGGGGACAGGGGATAGGGAACAGGGAACAGAAAGGCAGGGATTAGGGATTAGGGATTAGAAGAACAGGGAACGATAAGGCAGGGATTAGGGATTAGAAAGGCTTTCAGGTTGGGTGCTTGTTGTCCCACCGAAGATGGTGCGGATTTCGCCCTTCAATCCCCGGTCCCCAAGTGCGAGGGACCGGGGGCACCCGCTGCCTTCATTCCCTGGTCCCCAAGTGCGAGGGACCAGGGGCACCCGGCACCCGGTATCTTCAATCCCCGGTCCCCAAGTGCGAGGGACCGGGGGCACCCGCTGCCTTCATTCCCTGGTCCCCAAGTGCGAGGGACCGGGGGCACCCAGCACCCGGTATCTTCAATCCCCGGTCCCCAAATGCTCGGGACCGGGGGCACCCGGCGTTCCAGGGATGGGGCACAGGGCTGCGTTGCGGGAGGGCAAGCTAGAAGCGGCTTAGCCAGCCGGGTTGGCGATAGCCTTCGAGCAGCCAAAGATCCGATCTGTGCTTTGAAGTGCTGTAGGTGATGCTCTTGCCGTCGGGGGTGAGGCTGAAGCGGATGCCGGGACCGAAGCTGGCTGCGGGGCGCATCTCTTTTCCCAACTCCTTGATGACGGTTTGTTTGAGCGTGACCGGATCGAGGGAGAAAAGGGTGACGCGGTCGCGATCCGCATCGGTTTCGCCGTGCTGGATTCCATAGAGAAGCTTGCCATCCGCTGAAAAGGCGAGATTGGAGGTATTGATTTTGCCGAGGAAGCGGGTGTTTTTGCCGTCCGGAGAGATCAGGTTCCATCCCTTCTCGTCACGGTAGGTGATCCAGTCGCCGGCCGGTGACCAGGCTGGGAGAGGGTTCAAGACATCGTCCTTGAGCACGACGGGCACGGCGTTGCCGCTGGTCTTTACCGTCATGAGTTGGATTTTTCCGGAAAGGATACGAATGTAGACGATGCGAGTGCCGTCAGGCGACCAGGCGGAGCCTACCTCCGTTTCGGCCTCCTCATTGGTCACCTGGACTGGCTCGCCGCCGGAAAGGGAGATCATCCACAGGCGGACGGCGCCTTTGCTGGCGATCCTGGTGAAGATCAAGCGGTTGCCATCCGGAGAAAGCGCTGGGTTCATAAACCATTTATTGAGTCCGTCGGGAAACTCGGCTGCGGTGACGACGGGGCGCTCGGAGCCATCGGCTGAGCGAACCCAGATTTCAAAAGGGCCACTTCGATCGGTGACCCAGGCCAGCGCTCCCGTCTTTGCGGACCAGGCAGCCATGCTTTCCTCCCGGCCGGTGGAAATGAGGGTTTTTGCAGCACCGTCCTGCAAAGAAACTGAGACGACATCAAGACTGCTCGTCTTCTGCGCATAAATCAGGCTTTTGCCGTCGGGTGCGACGGATGGTTCGCTCTCGCGCGCATTGCTGGTGGTGAGCGGCGTGAGGGCATCGGACTGGGTGTCCGCAATCCAGAGGTGAGATGGAGAGTCCTGCCCCATGGACAGATCGACCACAATGTGGCGGCTGTCGGGCATCCATGAGAAGGTCGGGGTTCCCTGAAAGGTTGGCAGTTTCTCGAGGATTCGCCGGGGAGGCTTGGTGCCCGCGGGGTAAGGGAGCAACCAGGCCTCCTCACTGGTCTTCGCGCCGGCGCGAAACAGAAGGATCTGTTTGCCATCGGGAGAGAAGCTGAGACTAGGGGAATTAAAGAGGTCTTTGCCGGCGAAAGGCGCCGGCGTGTAGGCGTGGAACGGTGAGCCGAGCGGATCGGAGATGGCGACGCCATGCATTTCTCCGGGCTTGGTTACAACTGTCAAAAGGGCAAGCGCCTTTCCGTCCGGGGAGAGATCGCACGCGAAGCAATCCGCGTCCATGATGAAGTCGAGGTCGCCGCCCACGGTGGGCACTGAGTAGAGCT
Organism: uncultured Acidobacteriaceae bacterium; assembly: GCA_963765025.1. Taxonomy (GTDB): domain Bacteria; phylum Acidobacteriota; class Terriglobia; order Terriglobales; family Acidobacteriaceae; genus Telmatobacter. The sequence goes on from CAVXVM010000023.1 coordinate 16,062, forward strand.
TTGCGTAAGGTGGCTGCTGGCTTTCAGTCGTTTCCACTACGACTAAGTGGTTTTTGTCGCTGGACCACCGGATCGGCCAGACGTCACGCTTTTCATGGGTCAACTGCGTTGGGACGGGAGAGTTGAGATAGCGCAGGAAAACCTGGAAGACGCCATCGACGGTGCCGGCGTAGGCTACGGCCTTGCCATCCGGGGACCAGACGGCGCCGGACGCATTGCTTGCAAATGGCGTGTAACGATATTTTCCAATGTCCTGTCCGGAGGGCTTGAGGAGGAAGACGAGCAGCGCACCGAAGAGCAGGCAGGCAGCGCCCACGGCTGCGGGAATGAGCCAGGGGCTGCGTTTTTTGGGTGCGGCGGCTACAGGGGCAAGCGTGGAGCTTGAATACGCTTCAGAGAAGTGGTCGCGGAGGTTGCGCAACTCGCGGAAGAGATCGCGGGTGGACTCGTAACGCTGCTCGGGTTCCTTGGCGAGGCAGCGGTCGATGGTCCAGCGGAGCGGGGCGGGGAGCTTTTCTTCGAGCGGCGGAGGATCTTCGCGCACGATGGCGGCCATGGTTTCGACGGCACTGGGGCGGGCGAAGGCTTTTTTGCCGGCGGCCATCTCGTAGAGGATGAGGCCGAAGGAAAACTGGTCGGTGCGGAAGTCGACGGGCTTGGCGGTGGCCTGCTCGGGACTCATGTAGCTGGCAGTGCCCATGACCGCGCCTTCGCGGGTGGAGTTGCTGGTGGCGTCGGCATCGGGGAGCGAGGTGGCGTCGGGGTCGGCGGATGTGGACGCGAGCGTTTGGCGGGCCAGGCCGAAGTCGAGAATTTTGACGCGGCCGTCCCTGGTGAGCATGATGTTTTCCGGCTTGAGGTCGCGGTGAACGATGCCTGCGGCATGGGCGGCGGCGAGGCCATCGGCGACCTGCGCTGCAATGTCGAGGAGTTTGCGGGGCGGGACGGGCTTGCCGGTGAGAATAGAGCGGAGCGACTCGCCCTCAATGAGTTCGCTGACGATGTATTGCTGGCCGGCCTCAATGCCGATGTCGTAGACGGCGACGATGTTGGGGTGGTTGAGCGCGGCAACGGCGCGGGCTTCGCGCTCAAAGCGGGCGCGCAGTTCGGCGCTGGCTGCGCCTTCCTCGCGGAGAACCTTGATGGCGACATCGCGGTTGAGGCGCGGGTCGCGGGCGCGATACACCTCGCCCATGCCGCCGACTCCGAGTGTGGACTTGATCTCATAGATGCCCAGGCGGGCATTGGGAGCTAGTGGCATGGACGAGGCGATCCTTTACCGGTTCAGTGGTGCGAAGTGTGGGGATACTGAAGGAAGCTGAGCGACGGGCCCTGACAATCCCAAATGTACCAGAGGAAGTGGTTGGCGGGCAGCGGTTGATTGGCGGTGAGTACGGGAATTTGCGGGTGTGAGTGATGAGGGAGCGGAGGGTTGCATCCCTCTGCAATGCACGTTATGCAAAAAAGAGGGGCGGAGAAGAGGGCCGGGCCTGAAGGCCGGCGTAATCGTCGCGCTTCATTCAGGGGCGCGAAGTTTCCGCGTGAGAACTCATTTTTTGTGGGGTTGAAGAACGGCTCACCGTTCGATTGCTCGTTTTCGGGCGCCCCTACGGGGCTTAAGATTTGTTTTCTGGCTTCTCCCAGGATTGCGTCCTTGCCCGGCGGGCTCGGACTCCATCCTCCACCCCAGCGACGTAGACCTGTCGCCGGGGACCCCGGCCTGGGCTACTATCCTTCGCTCCCTACGGGAGGTTTTGCCGCTACGCGGAGATGGCGAGTTGGCAAGTTGGCGGTGACGATTGCGCATGAGGTTTCGTCCTTCGCGGGTCGGAGACGGTGGTGGACGACTGATACAAGGCGATGGAGGAGTTTTTGTGCCGCCCACTCATCGCGAAACGCCGGGATGAGTGGGGCACAGCTTTCGGTCCCTCAGCCTCTCTGTGGCTCTTCGGGTTTGACGCCGGCGAGCAAGGCCAGTTCGCGCCACTTCCAGTGACAGTCCACATCGATGAAGCCGATTTCGCGTAGCCAGAAAAGCTGCGTTTCCAGACTGAGCAGTTTGTTGGAGGGGTCTTCCTGGCCCATGGCGATGGCCATCAGGAATTCGGCGTGCAGAAGGGGCGTGGAGGATGCGACGTGCTCGAGATTGAGGAACACGCCACCGGGCGCGAGCAGGGCGAAGACCTCAGCGTAGAGCGAGCGCTTGCGATGGTGCGGGAGGTGGTGGATGGCGAAGCTGGAGACGATGGCGTCGAACTCGCCAAGGGACGGCAGCGGATTTTCGAGGTCGTGCGCGACGACGGCGATTGCGCTCTCAGAGGCGAAGAGCTTCTTGAGGGTCTGGAGCATGGCGGGGGAGAAATCGAGCGCGACGAAGCTGGCGGCGGGACGTGCCGCTCTGACGAGCGAGAGAAGTCTTCCGCCGCCGCTGCCGATGTCGAGAACGCGGCGCGGGGCTGCGGGCACGAATTCAAGCAGAGTGGCTTCGCCTTCAACGCGGTGAGGGACGGAGTCGGCGCGGCGCAGGTATTCGAGCGCGTGCTCAGCGGATGACCAGAGGTTGACTTCGGGGGAGGGTGTCGCTGGGGTTGCCATGCATAGATTGAAACGCGCGCGAGGGCTCAAGTCCAATACGAAGTGGTTATCGGGCCGGTTGGCGGCGGTTATGCGGTTTGGGGCGTGGTTGTTGTGCCGGAGGTGCGGCGCGCTTTGATGAATTTAAAGAGGGCGTAAAGGATGCCGAGAGTTACGAGAGTGCCATAGATGTAGAGGATGGGCGTGGACCATTCGGCGACGGAGTGGCGCCAGAAGTGGACGACTTGGCGGCCGTAGTGGAAGCCGAGCCAGCCGATGAGGCTGTAGCGCGTGATGCGCGCGGCGGTATAGGAGACAAGAAACTTAGCGCGCGAGACTCCGAGGGCTCCGGCGGCGAGCAGAAAAGGCGTGAGGGGAATGGGCGGAGGCAGGACCGCGGCGAGAAAGACAGCCAGCGATCCGTGCCGCTGGACCCATTTGTCGATGCGGCCGCGGACCTTGGCGGAGACATGCTTTTCGAGCGCAGGCACACCACCTTTGCGGCCGGTGTTCCAGGTGAGGTAGCCGCCAATGAGAGAGCCGGCGATGGCCAGGACGACGAGGGAGCCGATATGAATGGCGGTGGCGTTGGGGTGAACGGAGATGAGCAGCAGGAGCAGATCAGTGGTGCCGGGAATGGGCAGGGGAACGATGGACGAATCGATGATGGCGATGACAAAGATGCCGATGGCGCCGAAGCTGATGAGCCAGCGCACGAAAGGCGACGAGGCGAGCGAGCCGGGGCGTGGGGCGTGGGGTTGGCTCGATTGAAGGAGCAGGGCGAGAAGCGTCAAAGTGGAAAGCGTTGGGCCGAGGGTCGGCACGAGGCTCACAGGTACCTTTCAGACAAGAGTTGCCGCACGACAGGTTCAACGCGGGGCGGAGCTGCAAGTACTCCGGTTCGATTCATTCGGTTCGTTTCTAAATGATAAGCGGTTGATGGGGCGAGACGCAGGCGGGGAGTCAAAGTCTCGGATGAACGTTGGTTCTTTCTCATCCGTGAGGAGCAGGGAACAGGGATTAGGGATTGGGAAAGACACGTGGCGAAGTTCATTCTGTCCCACCCATCGCAGAAAACGCGATGGATGGGGCACGGGGCTTCTTTCGGTAGAGGAGCAAAAGCAACCGCAGGTCCTTCGACTCGTCCGCCCCCCACCCCACAGACAAAGACCTGTCCGCGGGGACCCCGGCCGCGGCGGACTCGCTCAGGATGACAGTCTTTTTTTCAGTCCTTCCCATGACAACGATGAGGCTGTTGTCATGGATGGGGCACGGGGCTTCTTTCCTGAGACGAACAAAAAGCAACCGCAGGTCCTTCGACTTCGCTACGCTTCGCT
>CAVXVM010000024.1:0-97629 GCA_963765025.1 uncultured Acidobacteriaceae bacterium
CCTCGGCGGCCTTGCTCACGAACTCGTGGTAGGTCTCCGTGAGCAATTTCGTCCATGCCTTGCGCTCGTCGGGCGAGAAGGGCTGCGTGGACGACAACGCCCCGCTGTTCTTGCCGCGGCTGATGATCTCGGTGTTCATGCCGAGCTTCTCGTACAGGCCGCCGGTCACCAGCTTGCCGCCGATAACGCCGATCGAGCCGGTGATCGTGCCGGGCTCGGCGAAGATCTTCTTGGCGCCCATGGCGATGTAGTAGCCGCCGCTGCCCGCCACGTCGCCCATGCTGGCCACCATCGGCTTTTTGCTGCGGACCGTTTCCCGCCAGATCAAGTCGCTGGCGGTGGCCGATCCGCCGGGGCTGTCGATCCGCAGGACCACGGCCACGACCTTGGATCGGCAAAGGCCTTCCGCAAGGTCTCGATCATGGTCTCCGAACCGAGCGAGCTGCGCTGAAAAGGCTGCTGCGGCTCTTGCCCTCGGTGATCTCGCCCACGGCGTAGACCACGGCGATCTTCTGCTTGCTGCCGCCCTTCTCGGACTTCTTGCCGCCGGAGAAGGCCTCCATCAGCTTGACGAAGCCGCCGAAGCCCGAGAAATCGGTGTCAACCTGCTTATTCTTGTAGGCGGTCTCGACTTCCACGCGGTCGACCTTCAACCGCTTGGCGAGCGATTCCTGGAACTGGTCGGCATACGCGACCTCGTCGATCAGGCCTGCCTCGTGGGCATCGGTGGCGCTGAACAGCCCCTGATCGACCAGCGATTTGACCTGGTAGTCCGCCAGATGCCGGTCCTTGGCGATCGCGGCAATCATGTCGTCGTAGGCGTCGTCGACGATCGCCTGCAGGCTCTCGCGGAACGGCGCGCTCATGTTCGTCCGGCTCATCGGCTCGGCTGCGCCCTTGTACTTGCCCATCTGCAAGGCGTCGAACTTCAGCCCCAGCTTGTCGAGAAGGCCCTTGTAGAAGGTCATCTTCGGCCCGCACGCCGGGCACGATGAGCATGCCGGAGACGGGCATGAAGATGTGGTCGCAGGCCGAGGCGACGAGATAGGCGCCGGTGTCGGCCGTGGTCAGTTCGGCATAGACCGGCTTGCCCGCCTTGCGGACCCGCGCGATCGCCGCGCGGACTTCGTTGACCTTGCCGCGGCCCAGTTCCAGGTCTTCGATGCGGAGCCAGACGGCGCGCACGTCCTTGTCGCCCTTGGCGTCGTCGAGCCGCTCGATGAGCTTGCCCAGCGAGGGCTGGATATTGCCGAACGGCCCTCGTCGCTGGGGCCTTCGGGAAATTCGCCGCTCAAGGAGAAGCGGACGACGGTCGTTGCGGGCTTGGCTGCCGTCTTGGCGACCGAACCGCTCGCCGGCTTCTCGGCAGCCTTGTCGCTTGTCTTGGCGGGCGTTTCGGCCGTCTTTTCGCTGTTCGCTCCGGAGGCCTTGCCTGCCGGCTTCGATTCCACGAAGTCATTGTCGTCGAACTGCCCGGCCTTTTTCTGGCGGCATCGGCCTGCTTTTCGGCCGCCTTCTTCTGGCCCGACTTGGAGGTCTTGGCCTTCTTCGCGGCCTTGGGAGCCGAATCGTCGCTCGCCGGCAGAACGGCCGGACGAGCGAAGAAAACAGGAACGCCAAAGCTACAATCCCCGCGACCAGAGCCGCCAAACGATGATTCCTCGACATGTTCATTTCCTTGGATGGGAGTTTTTTTGACAACCGCAGGCCGCTTACCGCATCGCCCTGCTTGACGATTCATTAAGTGTACGTCATCATGCTGAAAAAGTCAGTAGGCTGGGTAGAGTTTGAGCTTTATACCCACCATTCTGGTGTAGTTTCGCAATCCTCCGTAGGGTGGGACCAGCGAGCTTGCGAGCGCAGCCACCGATTTCGGCGTCAGTGCGCCTACGGGGTGATTTCACAGATGCCCCAGCAGCCGGGCGACTCTTCCAGTTCGATCCGCAAGCGCCGTGGTCGGGCAAACCCCTTGTCAGCCAGGGCTTCCAGCAATCGTTGGGCCAGATAGTTGGCCGTCAACTCGGCCGTGGTGCCCGTCAGCGGCAAGATCCGGCACTCAGCCCTGGGAAAGACCCACCGCCGCGGGCCGCAGCGGACCTCGACTTCATGGTCGCCCTCCGAGACACGGATGACCGGATGCAGCGAAGGCAGGAGCACGGCATGATCGAGGTCCGCAACGATCGCCTTCATGATCTCGAGCAGGGCGAGAAAATCGATCACGCAATCGAGTTCGTCCAACGGTCCGCCAATCTCGACGGCCACGCGGAAGTCGTGGCCGTGCAGCGGTTCGCAGACGCCGCCCGGCAGCATGATAAAGTGGGCCGCACAATAGATCAGGTTGTCGCCTGCGATGCGGACCGAGTAATCAGGCATGGTAGGGCGACGGACGACTTCTAACGGCCGCCTCTTGCGCGGGTTGGAACCGGTGCAATTTGCGGGCCTTGGGTTTCCGCCGGCGGCGCCACGACGCCGGCTGCTGCCGGCGCTTCCGCCGCCTCAGGCGCAGTTCCTGGTTCCCTGGTCGCCTTGTCCCATTCCTCGTTCTCAACCGCTTCGTCGTGCAACACCAGGTTGCCCGCGTCGTCCATCACAAGGATCAAGCCCGGGCTCTTCGTTCTTTCTTTGTCCGGTAGAGTCTCGCCACCCTGGAGATCGACCAGGATGCTGTTGGTTTGAAGGTCTTGCGTGACCTTCGACCCGCCTGGCGTCTTGAGCGTCGCGTCCTTGAAATTGAGGATCGTGCCGCGAAGCATACCGGCGATGGAGGAATTGCTGTTGTGTCCGGTTTCCTCCCGCCAGAGCAAGACGCGGATCTCCGCGCTCATCTCCCTCACCCCGCTGGCAGCGAGGACCGCCCCGCACAGGAGTCGCATTTCGCCCGGCACGCGATCCGAAATGCCCGCATCCGACCACAATTTGGCAAACTTGGGATCCGGCCCATTCTTGTCGACGTGGAGCAACTGGTCCTTCCTGGTTTCCCGATCATCGAGCACCGTGGCTTCCAAGTTGTAGTTGGGATTCACAAGCACGGGGAAGACCCGATATTGATACTGTTTGTCGGGCTTGATGTCAAAGTCGATATAGCGCAGGAGCAAGTACTCCGGCGCTTGCGAATCGTCGACGGCGCCGGAATTTTCGGCTCTTGCCGGTCCGCCGCCCGCCGGATTGTCGCCGGGCCCAAGAGGCCTGAGCCGACCACGGGAGGAATTGGACCCGGACCAGCGTCAGGTCTGCCGCGAACAGGCAACTGCCCGCCGGCGGGTGGATTCTGAACTCCGAGGCCACCCGCACCTGCCGCCGCCCCTTCCGCCCCCGCGGCGGCCGCGTGCTCGACAACGGGAATTTGCGGCGGGTAGACGGCTTCGTTGCCCCGACTCACGTCGGCAAGCAAGGGCAAGGGCGAGGCAAGCTGTGGACGAATGAAGCGCGGATCGGCAGGTTCGACCTGCGTCTTGCCGCTCACGCGATTGATGGCATCCGTCATCTCCTTGGCCCCGACATAGACCGGCTTCGACCACTTGGGCTCTTCCTTCGCCCCGGGAACGACTTCCGCCTTCTGGATGTAGAAGCCCAAATACTTAGGAACGTCCTGGACCGGATCGGACGACGCAGCCGTGAGGAACTTACTGCGGAATTCCTCCAACTGCTTCTTGTAGAGCACGAGTCCCGTGACGACCACCCAGCGCTTGCCGACGCTGCCCGCGTTGTCCTTGGGAAACGCGCCTCGCCCGGGAATGGCCCTCAGATGTTCCACCGCGAAAACGTCCGGCGTCTGGCGAAGCCGCAGCGGCTTGAACGTTTTAAAAAAAGGCGGGTAAGGCATGGGGTACTCGGCCGGATCAACGGGCGTCTTGAACTGGTCGATCAAGGCGCCGTAGGGTGGAAACGTGGGCAGGTTCGGCGTATCGGGGCCCTTTTGGAGCCTGGCAGAGGCCGCGTTGATGTCCGCTCTCGAGTTTTCCCGGCTTCTGATCGTAGGGCGGGAGCTGCGTGACCGAGTTGTACGTGAAGTAGAGAAACAACAAGCCGACCAGCCCAATCACGAATTTCTCCGTGTGGTCAATGATGAACTGTTGGATCACCTTGGGATCGAATTTCTTTTTGGCTTTCATGGGCGACCTCCACTCGGTTTGGTTTGTGGATTTGTCGGTGTTGCAGCAGCGGGGGCCGTTGCCGCGCCGCTGGGAACTGGAACTGGATTGGCGTTGTTTGCGGGGACCGCCGCTGCGCCGCTAGGGGCTGGACTGGCGCTGTTCGCCGGCGCCGTTGCTGTGCCGCTAGGGGCTGGACTAGCGCTGCCCGCCGGGGCCGGCGCGGCCGGTGCCGTTGGTCCGTTATTCTCGCCCTCGGCCTTCCCAGCTTCTTGAGCCGGCGGCGGGTTATAAATGTAGATGATACCCTGCACTTCCACATTGACGGGCGGGTGGACCTGGTCGGCCGATTCCTCTTCGTTATCGGCCGTGCTGCCGGCGCCGCCGGCGTCACGCCCCATGCCGCCGATGGTCGGGCCGCCCATGACGCCGCCACCATGCGCTGCTCGTGTCGCTGCTGGAACCGGCTGCCGATTCCGGGGCGGCGGGGTCCACGGGGGGTGGTTTCTCCACGAGGATCCTCACGGCCTGGACATCGATCCGCATCGCCGAATTGTGCATTCCGCCAGCAGACGGGGAATCTCCTTCTGCTCGATGACCACTTGCAGATCGACGGGCATCATGCGGAACTCCCCGTAGGGCTGCTGTTTCGGGTCGGACAGGGGCTTGCCCTTGTCATCGAGGTAGCGGCCCGACAGGGGCGAAGGGCCGGAACTCGAACTGGCAGTCGCCGGCCCGCCCGGGCGACCTACGGATGCCTGCGCGGTCTGCGTCGGCGCCGTTGGCGTTGGCGTCGCGTTCGCCGCCGGCGCGGGCATCCGTGGCCAGTTTGAACACCGAGTTCTGGGATTTGGTCCAGCTATCGACCGCGTCCTTGCCAATGTCCATCGCCAAGATCTCTTTGATGCGGGCCTCTTTGTGGTTTGCCGGCTTCTTGTAGTTCTTCAGATCGTGCTTTGGATCCGAGCCGGTATCGTTCGTATTGCGAACCACCTTCAGCAAGGTCTCATAAATCCAAAAATCCTCCTGGGCCATCATCACGTCCAGGGTCGTTGGGAGGCCCGTCGTGTAGCGCTTGAGGAATGAGTCCTTTTTCTGATCGGCATCTTTCCAATCGACGATACCCCCGCTGGCGCCCTCCGTCCGCCGTTCGATAAGTTGGAAGAGGGTGGGAAAGACCTCGCTAATGCGATCACGGTATCGACCGCGGTAGAGCTCGCCCAAAGTGCCCGGAGGGAGGTCTGCAATCGTCTCCATCGGCCCCCAAATCTTGAAAAACGCCACCTCGAAGTCTTTCTGTTCGTCCGTGCGGGCGAAAACGGCGGGCAAGGGATTCTCCGACTGCTGCTCCTCGTATAGGCGTTTCGAGGCCCTCTCCACCTGTTCGGTCAGGGGGCCCTTGGTGATGTCCTTGATCTGCTGGTTGTAAGCTTCGCTGGGATGCTGTTTATTGTTCGTAATGGCCTGGACCTGGCTGATCTTGGTTTGAATCACCTTCTTGCGGGAGTTGAAGCCGCTCTGCTCGCTATTGATCGCCAGAGACCAACTGCCGAAGGACAATGCCACAATCAGGCCGCAGAGGATCCAGAAGTGATATTTCTTCACCACCTCGAGGAAGGCTCGAAATTTTTCCATGATGGTCTTGCTCCTTTGCCAGGCAGTCGCTGCCGGAATGTCAGGGTCTTGCTGGGGTGTGCGTGGACGGCGAGGTCGAGGGTGCCCCCGTCGCAGGTACTGCGGCTAAATTGTCCGTCGTCTGGGTCGCCCGCTCTGCCGCCGACTTCGACTGCCAGACAAATTGCACGCGAAATTGAAATTGGCGGACATGCACTTTTCTTTCGGGCGCGGTCCGTCGCACCCCATGCGCCTACGCCCAGGATGGCGCCGCCTCCTCCCTTGCCGGCGCCCTCGACGTCGCTTTTGCGCTTCGGGACGGGAATCACGATCTCCACGTCTTCGATCTGGGGGGGATTGATAAGGGCGGGATAGGAGACGCCCAGATCGTGCATTTTCTTGCTGGCCAGAGCCTTCATTAGCGTGTAAATAACATACTGAGCGCCGTCTTCGCGGGCTGGCGCGTTTTTGGCGTTGTGGTAGTGGCGGCCGTAAATCTGCACGATCAGCCCTCGCCCGGAAGGGCCTTCGCCGCTGGCGCCGGTGTGCCGCCGCCCGCCGCAGGCGGGTTGCCGCCCGGCGCCGCGCGCCTGCGGCGCTGCGCCGATGCTGCGTCTCCCAGCGTCGGCGCCCGGGCGCGTCGGCGATCGGCTGATACCAGTGTTTCTGGTTCACGGCCGAAAACCACTTGCCAACGTCATCCACCTGTTGCGAGTCGATGTTCGTCACGAGCAACTGTTTGCGGGCCGTGATCGCCGCCTCGATATTGGGGTTCGAATCCGTCGACGAGGGCATTTCGGCGTTGTCCGTGGGCAGGCACGTGTCAAGTTCCTTGAGGAACTCGATCCAGCGCTTCCGGTCCCCGAGATTGTTGATCAGGTGGCTGCCATGTTCGTTGACCTTGTTGAATTGCTCCCGCGACGCCTGCTCGTCCGCAATATAAGCCTTGGACCTATTGCTGACCGCCTCGGCCGCGGTTTCCAGCGTCTTCCACTGCGATTCCTTCACGGAACCGTATTGCATCGCGTGGAAGGTGTAGCTGATCGTGCAAGTGAGCATGACCAGGGCCGCCGCCGCCACCGCCCAGGGCTTCTTGCGGCGGATCAGCCGGTCCATGGTGATTTCCTTGGGCAGCAGATTGGTCCGCAGCCCTGCCTCGCCCAGGGCCTGCAGGCAGAGCCCGTAGCAGACGCCGAAGGAAAGCAGGTTGTCCTTGAAGGCGGGCGTCGCCAGGACCTCGGGACCGACCAGGCCGCGGAAGGCGTCGACGCGCTCGATCTCGAAGCCCAGGCTCTGGGCCAGGTAGCGCCGCAAACCCGGCAACTTGAAGGCATTGCCCATGGCCACCACGCGGCCGATCTTGGCCGTGCGGTCGAGGTTCGTGAAGAACCCCAGCGAGCGCTGCAACTCGGTCTGCAAATCGTTGAACACCGGACGCATCGCTTGGAACACGGCCTTGGGGTCCTGGGCCGTGGTGGCGTTCCGCTTGAGGTGCTCGGCCTTGGCGAAAGTGAGCTTCATCTCCTTCGTCAGCGCCTTGGTGAAGTGGCTTCCGCCCAGCGGCACGCTCCGCTGCCAGACCTTGAAACCGTTGGTCACCACCAGGTCCGTGGCGTCCGTCCCCAGCGACACCAGCACGATCGATTCCGGCGGATCGTCGGGATCGTAGGCCTCAGGGCTGGGCAGGTCCTGCAGCATGTCGAACACCACATAGTTATACAGGGCCAGCGGGGCAAGCTGCACGATGTCGACCTCGATGCCCGCCTTGACGAACGGCTCCAACGCCCGGAACACGGCGTCGCGCTTCATGGCGAACAGTCCGATTTCCGTTTCCAGCACGAAGCCCGATTCCTCCGTGCCGGCGCCCATCCGCTGGTAGTCCCAGATCACGTCGTTGAGGTCAAAGGGGATCTGCTGGCGGGCCTCGTAGCGGACGATGTCGGGGATTTTTTTGGCCTCCACCGGCGGCAGCTTGATGAACCGCGCCAACCCGCTTTGACCGGAGACCGAAACGGCCACGCGGTCGTTATGGACCTGGTTCCGCGAGAGGAACTGCTTCAAGGCGTCGGCGATCGAGCTCCGCCGGGTTGGCGTCGGGCTGCGTGAGGATCTTCGGATACTCGATGTAATCGAAGGCCTCGACCGCGATCTTGTCGGGATCGTCGGTCCCCCGGCAGCGCATCGCCTTGAGGCGCACTGCCCGATGTCAATTCCCCATACCGCGCTCGTTCTGGCCATGGTGCTTAGTCCTCCAAAGGCGACCCAGGGGTACCCAGGCTACTGGCTGCCCCGCAACCACCGGGCCGCCCCATACCCGGGGTTAAACTGCACAGCACCCGGCTGCACAGCATATTCTTCATGCTCTGTTCCTGATTACGCACTCCGTTTTTGACGGCTCGCATGCCCCAAAAGGGCGAATCCAGAGTGGACCGGAAGAGAGCCATCTGCCTCTTAAACCAATTTATCGCAAAAGGATGCCTGATGTCAACCAAAAAATGCCGTCGGAGGCTGGATTCGGGGCGGGAAGCGGGGAACTGGGAGCCACCCAGAGGGTACCCGACGGCGAGCGTGCCACTTGCGGTGGGGAGCGCACCCGCTCACTAGTTCCAAAAGTCACTGTCGTTTATCATGGTGCATGGGCCGCAAACATTTCTGCTCCCTGCTCCCTGCTCCGCTCCCTGCTCCCCGCCCCCCCGATGGACAAACTCACTCCCATTCTGCCGTGCCGAGGGCGGGACGACCTGAACGAGCCGCGCTCGACCGCTCAGGCCGACGAGCTCCTGGCGGCTTGGACCGCCCTCTGGCATCCCGCCATCGTGGCAGCCGTTCGGGCCATGCCCCGTTGGACCGCCGCGGCTACGCCGCCCGACGAACCGGCTGGGCACCTCATCCTCCTCCCTCCAACCGCCGAACCGCTCCTGCCCGATGACTGGCTGAGCCACGCCGAACAGTTGGGAGCAAATCTGATTCGAGGGCAGAGCCGGCGATCGGAGATGATTGCCGCAGGCGCTGGCAAAGCTCGACTCCGGGGCACCCGGTACTCCGGGTCGGCCGACGGTCGATGCCGACCTTGCCGCCGATTTCCTCGCCTTGGGGTTCACCCACTACTTGATCGAGTCGATCACGGTCGGCATCCGCTACATGACCACGCTAGATGAGTCGGCCCTGGAGCAGGAACTGTTGGCGGCGGCGACGGCCGCCTGTAGCGGTGACACCGCCGAGGCCCGCACACGCCTTCAGGCTGCCTTCGACCTCCTGCATTCTTCTTTGGACTACCATTATCCCAGCGAATCGCACCTGATGGACTTGACGCTCGCCGCCTCGACCACCTTGGGCAACGGGCTGCGGTCCCAATTGGTCGCCAGCGGGCGAACCGTGTGGGACGGATTGGCAATCCGTCCTACGGAGACACAATCCGCTCCAGGCGGCGACTCTGCCTGCAACCTTCTGATTTCGGGCCAGGTTCTCCAGGAAATGGCCGAGCGAGAGCCCGCCACGCTGGCCGCCCTGCGCGATGCCCTCCAGCGCGGCGCCGTGAGCATCGTTGGCGGGGAGTTCTGCGAACTGGAATTGCCGCTGCTGGGGCCCGAGGCGATTCGAGCGCAGCTTGAAAAGGGACTGTCGATCTACCGCAAGCACCTCGGCTCGCAGCCGAGCGTCTTCGGCCGGCGGCGGTTCGGCATGACGCCCATCTTGCCGCAGATCCTCGACCACCTGCGGTTCACCGGCGTGGTGCATGCCACGCTCGACGACGGCTCCTTCCCGGTGGGCGCCACCGGCCGTCTCCGCTGGGAAGGGATCGACGGCACGATGCTCGAAGCGCTGTTCCGCGTGCCGATCGACGCTTCCCGCGGCGATGGTTTTGTTCGCATGCCGCGTGCCCTGTACGGCTACAACGACCTGGACAATCAGACCACGCTGCTTTTCGCCCACTGGCCCGGCAAGACGAGCCCTTGGTACGAAGACCTTCACCGCGCGCGCCGCTACACGACGGCGCTGGGCTCGTTCATCACGCTGCCGGCCTATTTCGAGCACAGCGGCATGTCGGGGCACACCGCCGCGCCGAAGGCCGACGAATATCGCTCGCCCTACTTGAGGCAGGCGGTGGCTGCCGGCCAGCCCGATCCGATCTCCCGCTGGGTCCGCTATTCCCGGCAGCGGATGGCTGCCGAGGCGGCACAGTCGATCGCCGCCCTGGCCACTTTGGCGGGCGGCAAGCCTTCAGTCTGCGTCGATGGGCTCTTGGACGATATTGACGAGTCGCTGGCGACGGCTGCCGACGGCAACTCGCTCGACCGGCGCCTGACCGATCTCCATCTCGTAGCGACATTCGACTTTGCCCAAGCGATTGGTGCCCGCCCCGCACCAGTGCGTCAGGCCGACCATGGGTACATGGTGCCCGAGCCTGACATACAGCAAACAGGTCAAGCTGGAAAGCCTGACGTACTTACGGCCAGCGAAGCTCCAGCCGGTCTCCTGGTGATCAACCCCCTGAGCTTCTCTCGCCGCATCTATGTGGATGCCTCGGCACTGGACTCGCTTCCCGAGGCGGCAGGCGCGGTATTGCGTGCCGCTGAGGAGTCGGGGCGGAAATCGATCGTGGTCGAGGTCCCGCCGCTGGGCTATGCCTGCGTAGTTCCCGGCGGAGGGCCAACATCGGCCGCGCCGGCCCCGCGGCGTTTCGGCCTTTTTCGCCCCATTTCCTCCAGACTTGCCGCGCCGCCGGCCCCGCCGCCGATGGCCGAATTGATCGCCTCGGGCGGCGCGGTGCTGCGGAACGAGTTCTTCGAGCTGGCCATCGATCCCCATACCGGCGCCATCCGCTCGATCTTCGATTTCCATTCCCGCGCGCCGCGATTGGCTCAGCAGGTAGCGATGCGATTGCCGGGAACCGCCATTGACGAAGAAGCCTACTCGATCATGGCCGCCGACGAGATCCGCGTGCTGGCGGCGGATCTGGTGCAAGGCGAGGTCCTGGTCCGCGGCCGGCTGCTCGATCGCGGCCCAGCTCCTGGCCGGGTTTCAGCAATCGACCCGCGTCACTTGGGGCAGCCGCGTGATCGAGATGGTGATCGAAATCGATCCCCAACGCCAGCCGGAGGGCGACCCTTGGAACTCCTATTACGCGGCTCGATTCGCCTGGGGGCACGATGCGGCGACACTCTATCGCGGCGTGAATCAAGCGACGGTCGCCTCGGACACGGAGTTTCAGGAATCGCCCTGGTTCGTCGAGATTCGGGGCGAGCGGGCACCAGACACGCACCTGGTCGGCGGACGGCGATCCTCGCGGCGGGCCTGCCCTATCATCGCCGCCGCGGCCTGCGGAAGCTCGATACGCTCTTGCTGGTGCGGGGCGAGACTGCCCGGCGGTTCCGCTTGGGGATTGCCCTCGACGCCCCGCAGCCGATGGCGGCGGCCTTGGATTTCGCCGCCCCGTCGCCGACCACGACCATGCGTAAATGGAGCGGGGAGCGGGGAGCGGGGAGCGGGGAGCCGGACGTCTTGCTCCCTGCTCCCAGCTCCCAGCTCCCCGCTCCCAGCGCCTGGCTCTTCCATCTCGATTCGAGGGCGGTTATCTCCACGCACTGGTCGCCGGTCGTCAAAGACGGCTCCCTGTCCGGCTTCTGCGTGCGGCTCTTGGAAACACAAGGGCGTCACGCCACAATCGCGTTGAGGTCGTTCCGCGCGGTCCATGGTGCAGAAGGCCGGTGGCGGCGACCGTCCGCCCATCGATTTGACTGTCGAAGGCGACCGGATCGCGATCCCCATGCGGCCCTACGAATGGGCAGACGTGCGGGCCGACTTTCTCCTCGCTTCCTTCGGGTGAAGGGCCTGGGGAGACCACGATTGCCAAAGGCAGTTTTCAATCGACCAGGCCCGATTGACCCTGGGCGCCAGAAGGCAACAATGGATCGAGGAGCCGGCGGCGATTTGATCATTAACCCAATCGAGGAGATTTGGCCATGAGCGAGCAGGTCCGCCGTCCCGGGATGAGGCGGTAGCGAAGAAAACATGCGGCGCTGGGACATCTTCTGTACGGTCGTGGATAACTATGGCGACATCGGCACTGCTGGCGACTCGCCCGGCAACTGGCCGGTGAACACGAAGTCGCCGTCCGCTTGTGGGTCGACCACTTGGAGAGTCTCGCGCGGCTCTGCCCGGCGGTTTCCAGCGCCGCCGCCGTACAGCAGGTCGACGAGATCGAAATCTGCCGCTGGGAAGCCGACTTTCCGGAGGTCGAAGCGGCCGACGTCGTGATCGAGGCCTTCGCCTGCCAATTGCCCGAGAGCTACCTCGCAGCGATGGCTCGGCGGAGCGTGGCCCCGGTGTGGATCAATCTCGAATATCTCAGTGCGGAAGACTGGGTCGAGGGCTGCCATCGGATGCCGTCACTGCGGACGAAATGGCCGCTGGACAAGCACTTCTTTTTTCCCGGGTTCACTCCGCAAACCGGCGGGCTGTTGCGAGAGCGTGATCTGCTTGCCAAACGAGCCGCGTTCGATTCGGCCGCCGAAGCGGAATTGTGGCAGAGCCTCGGGGTCCCGGCCCGAAGCGATCACGAACTGCGGGTATCGCTGTTCTGTTACGAGAACGCATCTTTGCCCGACTTGCTTCATTGCTGGGCCGACGGACAAGTCGCCGTAACCGCTTTGGCAACGCCGGGACCAGCCGCCGACCAGGTCGCCCACTGGATTGGAGAGCCGCTCTTGCCTGGGACGCCGCTGCGGCGGAGGTCGTTGACATTCTACGCGCTGCCGTTCCTGCCGCAAGCGGGCTTCGACCGGCTGCTGTGGGCATGCGACGTGAACTTCGTGCGCGGCGAGGACTCGTTCGTCCGCGCCCGTGGGCCAGGCGGCCATTCGTGTGGCAGATCTATCCCCAGACAGAAGAGGCACATCCGTCAAGCTGGAGGCATTCTTGGGACGATACCTCCAGGGCTTCGAGAAGCGGCCGCCGTGCGGCGGTGCTGGCATGCATGGAACGGCCGGGGCCATATCGCCGCGGCCTGGCCAGATTTCGTCGCCCATCGACAGGCCGTCGAGCAGCATGGCAGAGCCTGGGCGAGCCGGCTTGACCAAACGGGCGATCTGGCCGAAAATCTATCTGATTCGGCTATAATCAGCGTTAACCCGGATTATTCATGGCAGGGTCGGCCCGTGGGAGTCACCATCCACACCGGAAAAGCGACTCGCTTGGCCCACCCTGCGGCTAGAACCGGAAGAGCCAGAAAAGATGGGAACCTTAAAATGGGTGTCGTGACCGCCGGCGAGCTGCAGTCCGGGCAATGTCGTTATTGTCGAGAAAACTCCACAGGTGGTGATCAAGCGGCGACCACCAAATCGGGCCGGAACGCGGCCGTCGTCAAGCTGCGGGTGAAGAACCTGATGACCGACCGCGTTTCGGAGTCGGTGATGAAGGCCGAAGAGAAGATGGAAACGGTGGTCCTGGAGAAGAAGGGCTGCACCTATTCCTATTACGCCGCGCCCAATCACGTCTTCGTCGACGAGGAGTTCAACCAATACGAAATCGATGCCGAGACCATCCCGGACCTGGAGAAGTACCTGATTCCCGAGATGAGCGAGATCTGCGAAGTCACCTTTTACGAGGGCCGTCCCATTTCCGTGGTCCTGCCCAAGATCATCGTTCGCGAAGTGGAATACACCGAGCCCGCGGCCCGCGGCGATACCTCGGGCAAGATCCAAAAGCCGGCGGTCTTGAAAGGCACGAAGCACGAACTCCAGGTCTCGGCCTTCATCGAAATCGGCGACAAGATCGAGATCGACACCGAGACCGGCGAATTCCGCCGGCGCTGCACGTGAGATATGCTGCACGCGGGCAGAAATGAGCCGTTGGAGTCCCGGCTTGAGCCGGAATCGTTCCGGGCAAACCGCCTAAAGGCGGGACTCCAACAGTTCAATCTGCGACCAAAACCATCACTCGGCCGCCTTGTAGTCCTTCCACAGCCATTCCAGGGCTTCGGGCAGGGTTTGCTGTTTCACGCTGCGGTCCGTGTGCCCGGCGTTGCGGGCAAAAACAAACTGGTAGTGATAGCCCTTGGCCGCCAGCACCTTGGCCATGTTCTCATTGGCGACGACCCAATCGTGCATGTCGTCGCGCATGACATTCGGATTGAGAAGGTCGCGGTCGCCGACTTCCATCCAGATGCGCAGCGGCTTGGCCGGGCTGTTCGGGATGAGGTGTTCATGAAACTCCCATGCGCCGTGCGGGGTCTGCGGGATTAGACGGCCACTGCTGGTTCACGTAGGTGCCCGAATACGTGAGAACGCGGTGGTAAAGCTCCGGGTGATACCACGCCATGATCAAGGCGCACGAGCCGCCGGAACTGCCGCCCATCGTCGCGCGGCCCTCGGGATCTTTGGTCAAGTTTCACATGGCATTGCTTTTCCACGAGCGGCAGCACTTCTTTCTCGACGAACTCCGCATACAGGCCCGACATGGTGTCGTATTCCAGGCCGCGCTCGCTGCCCTGGGCGTCGCCGCCGCCATTGCCGATGGAGATGGCAATCATCACCGGCACCCGGTGCTCGGCAATCAGATTGTCCAAGGCCGTGAACAACGCGCGGTCGGGTCCGTCCGCCCCGACAATGAAGGGCGCGACCGTGCCGGGGACGTATTGTTTGGGGACATAAACCGCCACGTGGCGGGTGTAGGGAGCCGGGTGGCTGGTGGTGACCACCAGTTTGGCGGGGTCGGTGGGGTCCATCGTGCCAAAAGTGTCCGGCTTCGCGCGCGATGCCGGGATAAATCTTGCTGTCCGCCGAACTCATGGTGCCATCCCCAGCGTCTTCCCTTGCCCGTTCGCGTGCGTAAACTCACCCATCAGCAGGTTGGAGTAAAACAGAAACACAATAAACGCGATCTCGATCACAGCGCGCAGCACCGGCACGATCCTTGTCCGTTGTGTCTCGTTCGCGTTCATGGGAATTCCATCCTACCAAGCGCCGCGCCCAGCTCAAAGCAAAACCGGAAATCTCGCTTCGGCGCACACACTCCTCCAAAACCAGAAAAAACTTTGCGTTCGACTCGACCTGTGGTCTTCTAAAGGCACTCCGCCTATGCCCCTCATCCAAAAGCTGGAAACCTACTTCGAGTTCAGCCATCTGGGAACCAACTGGCGCACGGAAATTCTCGCCGGCGTCACCACGTTCCTCACCATGGCGTATATCGTGCTGGTCAATCCGGCCATCCTTTCCGCTGCCGGAGTCCCGCTCGCCGCCGCCACTGCCGCCACGTGCCTCTCCGCGGCCTTCGGCTGCATTCTCATGGGCATCGTCGCCCGTTATCCCATTGCCCTCGCGCCCGGAATGGGCCTCAACGCCTACTTCACCTACACCGTCTGCCTCAAGATGCACATTCCCTGGCAAACCGCGCTGGGCGCAGTCTTTCTCTCCGGCATCATTTTTCTCGCGCTCACCGCCGGCGGCATCCGCCAGATGATTCTTCGTTCCATTCCCCACGAGCTCTACGCCGCCGTCGCCAGCGGCATCGGACTCTTCATCGCCTTTATCGGCTTTCGCAATGCCGGCCTGGTCATCGGCGATCCTGAGACCCTGGTCGGCCTCGGCAACCTGCGCAACCCCACCACCGCGCTGGCTCTGCTCGGCCTCATCCTCATGGTCGCGCTTGAAATTCGCAAGGTCCGCGGATCCATCCTCATCGGCGTGCTGGCTACCACCGCCATCTCCTGGGCCTTCGCCTTCGCCATTCTCCATTCCGATCCGCAATCAAGCTGGATCGCCTCGCCTAACTCCATTGCTTGGGCGCAGAATCTAGTGCGCTGGTCGCCCGCGCCCGGCGGCATGCATGCCCTGCTCGGCACCGCCTTCAAGCTCGACATACGCGGCGCACTCAACAAGGGCCTGCTCGAAATCGTCTTCGTCTTCTTCTTTGTTGATCTGTTCGACAATCTAGGAACCCTGGTCGCCGTCACCAAGCGCGCCGGCCTCATCGCCACGGACCACTCCATTCCCCGCCTCAACCGCATCCTGTTTACCGATGCGGTTGCAACCATTTTTGGCTCGCTCTCCGGAACTTCCACCGTTACCAGTTACGTTGAATCCACAGCCGGCGTCATGGCCGGTGGCCGCAGCGGCATCACGGCTATCGTCACTGGACTGCTTTTTCTCGGAGCCATCGCCGCCGCCCCCTTTGTCGGCTTTGTGCCCACGGCCGCCACCGCGCCCGCGCTCATCCTGGTCGGTTCGCTCATGCTCGCCACCATCGTTGAAGTTCGCTGGACCGAGCCCCTCGTCGCCGTTCCCGCGTTCCTCACCCTCGTGCTCATTCCGCTCACCTACTCCATAGCCAACGGACTCGGCTTTGGGATCATTGCCTGGGCCATCCTCCACGTCGCCACCGGCAAGTTCCGCCGCCAGGACTGGCTCCTCTACCTGCTCGCTGCGCTTTTTCTGGTCCGCTTCATCTATCTCGGCGCGAGTTAGAGATCGTAGCGCTGGGTGCCCCCGGTCCCTCGCTTTTGGGGACCGGGGATTGCAGCGTCCCAGTCGCAATCTCGCAATCCCGCCACCTGTTAAGATTCTGCTGAACAAACGCAAGGGAGTCATCATGCCTTGGTATCAATCCGTTTCCTACTTCTTCGGCGGCGCATTTCTCGTCAACGCCCTCCCTCACCTCGGCACCGGCGTAGCCGGCCGCCCCTTCCAAAGCCCTTTCTCAAAACCACCGGGAAAAGGCCTGTCGTCCTCCACAGTCAACGTCCTTTGGGGCTTCATTAATCTCGTCGTCGCCTACGTGCTCCTCTGCCGTGTCGGCGCATTTGATCTGCACAGTTGGACGGACGTCTTCCTCCTCGGCGCAGGCATCCTGCTCATGTCTCTCAACCTCGCCTACGGATTCGGACGCTTTCACGGCGGCGACCTGAAAAGCTGACCGCGGCCTCGTCCCCCAAACCTTGTCGTTGCCGCGCAGCCACGCACCCGTGTGGCCAAAAAGTCGTAACCTCTCCCTCCTCAAGCCCTGTACTATGAGGGTGAGGCATTTGACCTTCTTGAGGCAGCGAAACCTCAGCACGAACCGGACCCGATGGATGGAGAAACCGCGCCAGCTCAAGCTCTCCTCGCTCGCCATGGCGGCCGTGGCCTCGCTCGCGTTGGCCTGTTCGCTCACCGCCTGCGAAAACGTCACAGGCTTTACCCAGCCGACCCTCGTCCGCGTCATTGACGCTTCTTACATCGCCCCGGCCATCAATGTTTCCGTTGAAGGAACCACCCTCGCCGCCAATATCGGCCAGGGGGCCATCACGCCCTACGGAACACTGCAGGCCAGCATCGCGGCGCCCATCAAGGTCACAGCAGCCACGGGAGGCACTACGCTGGTCTCCGCCACCGGCACTCTTCTCGGCGGCCACCAGCACTCCGTCTTCATCACCGACAACGGCGTCGCTCCCTTGAGCTACACCGTCACCGTGCTTGAAGATCAGCAAATCACCGCCGCCAGTAACCACTCTGCCTTCCGCTTTCTCAACCAGGCTCCCAAAACCGGCGCAGTCGATATTTACATGATTCCCGCCGGCGTCACGCTGGCCAACACCATCCCCCTCGTCACCAATCTGCCCGTGGGCGCAACCGCCGGCTACGTCAGCTTCACGTCGCAAACCGTCACCATGGTCATCACGCCCACCGGCACTCAAACGCCCCGCTACACATCCCAGCCCCTTGCGCTTACCGGCGGAGAAGTGCGCACTGTCCTCATCGTCGACACCCAGTTGACTTCCGACCCGCCCGTTGAAGTTTTCACGGCCAACGACGTCAACTAGCGTGATGGTTTTGATGTTCTATTCAGAAATAGCTGTCATCCTGAGCGGAGCGCAGCGAAGTCGAAGGACCTGCGGTTGCTTTTTGTAAACCTCAAACAAAAGTCTCGTGCCCCATTCATCGCAGTTTTATCGCGATGAGTGGGATAGAAGGAATTCCGCCCGAAAGTTTTTCCTGATCCCTGTTCCCTCCAGGACCAGCATATGAAAACTCCTTTCCTCTTCTTTCTAATCCTGTGCTCCGCCGCCCACGCCGCCGACACCTATCGCATCGTCCACACCTACCCGCACGATCCCAACGCCTTCACCCAGGGACTCGTCTTTGTTGACGGCCATCTCTACGAGAGCACCGGCCTCAACGGCCGCTCCACTCTGCGCATGGACGACCTTGAAACCGGCCGCACGCTGCAAAGCCAGCGCCTCGACGCCAAATACTTCGGCGAAGGCCTCACCGACTGGGGCTCGACACTCATCCAGCTCACATGGCAGGCGCACATCGCCTTCGTCTATGACCGCTTCAGCTTTCGCCTGCTGCACACCTTGCCCTACGGCGGCGAAGGCTGGGGGCTGACCCACGACGCGGCGCACATCATCCTCTCGGACGGCAGCGCAACCCTGCGCTTCCTCGATCCGCAAACCTTCAAGCAAGTCCGCGCCGTCGTCGTCAAGGAAAACGGAAGCCCCGTCAAGAATCTCAACGAACTGGAATTCATTCACGGCCAGATCTACGCCAACATCTGGTACACAGACCGCATCATCCGCATCGCACCTTCAACCGGCAAAGTCCTCGGTTCCATCGATCTGGCGACCCTGTGGCCACAGAACGAGCGCACCGATTCCGGAGCAGTCCTCAACGGCATCGCCTGGGACCCCGCGCACGACCGCCTCTTCGTAACCGGCAAGCTCTGGCCAAAGTTGTTCGAAATCAAAATCGTCCCAGAAGCTGTAAAGCCAGCGTCCGCTAGCCAGTCGCGGCAATAAGGCCCCGTGCCCCATCCATCGCGCACTTTGCGATGGGTGGGACAGAACGAACTCCCCCCGAGCCTTTCTGTTCCCTGCTCCCTGTTCCCTATTCCCTGTTCTTCGTTCCCTGCCCTTCATCACATTCCCCCCACCGCGACCCGCGTATACTTCTCGCCAGGTTAAGCCCAAGGTACGCACGTCATGGATTTTTCAACGATCATTCTGCCCGCCTCGCTGCAAAACGCCGCGGTCCTCACCATCGTGCTGGCCTTCGCCGGCTATCTGGTCACCTTCCTCAGCACCCGCATGATGGCCCGCCGAGCCGACCGCCTGCGCCTGGTCAACGAACGCCTCAACGAGTTCTACGGCCCGCTCTATGTCGCCTCTCAGGCGGGCAACATCGCCTATCGCTCGCTCCTGAAAAAGCAGGGCAAGACGCAGAGCTTTCCCATCCTCGACGGCGAAATGAAGGAGTGGATGCTGTGGATGACCACCATCTTCATGCCCCTGAACGACATTCGCGAGAAGATCATTATTGAGAAAGCGCACCTCATCGTCGAGGAGCGGATGCCCCTCTGCCTGCTCGACTTTGTCACGCATGTGGTGGGCTATAAAGCCGTGCTCGCCAAGTGGTCTGACGGCGACTACTCCGAGCGCCGCTCCACAATCGGCTGGCCGCCCGACTTCGACCTCTATGTCGCGCATTCCTACCAGGCACTGAAAGCCGAACAAACCCGCCTGCTGCACAGCGGTTTCTGGCAACTCTACGATCGGCTCATGCGCCGCAAATCAAAGTAGCCGCCGCGACCCCTCAGCCTTCCAATATCGGATTCAACGAAGTCACCTTGGCCACAGCCTTGGTCAGCCGCGCCTCTCGCGGCCGCGCGCCTTTGCGCACCACGTGCGTATAAATATGCTCGACCGACTCCACCAGGAAGGCCCCGGTCACAAACGTATCCCTCGATGACGTAATGCCGTCGCCCGGCAGCAGGATCACGTCGCCCTCCCGCGGCAGCGAGTGCAGTGTCTCCAGCGGCACCAGGTTGATGCATTCCCCGTCCAGCGAGACAAACTCCAGGCAATCCATCGCGTGCAGGCGTCCCTCACGCTCCCTGCGCGCCTCCTGTCTCGTCTTGAGCGACTGATAGTAGGTGCCGATCAGCGTAGGCAGCCCTACCACGAACGTTGTGATGTCTGCGTAGGGAGCAACTCTGGCAACAAAATCGAGCATCATCTAGTCCTCTCCTGTGTCCTTTTTCAGTCTGGAATTTCGGGGATCTCTGAATCTGATTTGAGCAGTACAAGTCTCGGCTTTGGCTCGAACCGGTTATTTCAAAGAAATCGAAACGAGCCCGGCCCATCCGTTTCACCCAACGGGGAGTTCGGGCCGCAAGCTGCAGCTTGTTCTGAAGATTCTACAAGGCCCGTCGGAGTCGAACCCTCAGGCCGCCGTCGGCAGCCCCAGATTCTTCCACAACTTGAGCGTTGGCCCCGCCTGGTTGACCGTATAAAAATGCAGCCCGGGCGCGCCACCGGCCAGCAGCGTCTGGCAAAGCCGCGTCACCACGTCCGCGCCAAATTCCTGCAAAGCCGGCTTGTCGTTTTCCATTTCCTCGAGCCGCAGGCGCACCCAGCGCGGCAGATCCGCGCCGCATCCGCCACAAAACTTCACCGTATTCGCGTAGCCCGTAATCGGCATGATGCCCGGCACAATCGGAATCGTGATTCCAGCCTTCTGGCAGCGATCCATGAAGTGGAAATACGCGTCAGCGTTATAGAACAGCTGCGTCAGCGCCGCGTCAGCGCCCGCCTCCACCTTGCGACGGAAATGGTCAAAGTCCGCGCCCGGGCTTGCCGCCTGCGGATGCATCTCAGGATACGCAGCAACCTCGATGTGGAAGTGGTTTCCGTGCTCCGCGCGGATAAAACTCACCAGCTCGTTGGCGTAATGAAAATCCCCCGGAGCCGCGGCGCTCATCGCCGTCGCCGGCAAATCTCCGCGCAGCGCAACAATGCGCTTCACGCCCATTTCCCTATATCTCGATAGCAAAGCCGCCACATGCGCCTTCGTCGAGCCCACGCACGTCAGGTGCGGAGCAGCCTCAACGCCCGCATGCTCCACCACCGCGACAATTGTCTGATATGTGCCGTCCTGGTCCGACCCTCCTGCCCCGTACGTGACAGAAAAATACTTGGGCCCGACCGCAGCCAGCTGACCAATCACAGCCGGCAGCTTCGCCACACCCTCCGGCGTACGCGGCGGAAACAACTCAAACGAAAAATTAAGCGGCGAAGACATATATCCGTTCCCGAAGTGCGGTGTGCCCTATGAAAATTGCCGGCCGCCCAAATCCACTGAGCAACCGGCAATCGTTAAGTGACCTCGTGAACCAGTCCCTAAGTCCCGAGTCCCTGCTTCTCTAGTCCCTCAGTCCCTAGTCCCTTAGTCCCTGCTTTTAGTACCTGTAGTTCTCCGCCTTGTAAGGCCCTTCCACGGGAACGCCAAGGTACTCGGCCTGCTTCTTGCTCAGCGTCGTCAGCTTTACGCCGATCTTTTCGAGATGCAGCCGGGCCACTTCCTCGTCCAGCTTCTTGGGCAGAACATACACGCCTACCTTGTAGGTGTCCTTGTGGGCCCACAGGTCGAGCTGCGCCAGTGTCTGGTTGGCAAAGCTGTTGCTCATCACAAAGCTCGGATGGCCCGTCGCGCAGCCAAGGTTCACAAGCCGTCCCTCGGCCAGTACAAAAATTCCGTGCCCATCAGGGAAGGTGTAGAAGTCCACCTGCGGCTTGATGTTCAGCTTGGTCACGCCCTTTTCCTCGTTCAGCCGGTCAATCTGGATCTCGTTGTCGAAGTGCCCGATGTTGCACACGATGGCCTGGTCCTTCATCTTCTTCATGTGCTCAAGCGTGAGGATGTCCACGTTGCCCGTCGTCGTCACATAAATGTCGCCGCGGCCCAACGTGTCTTCCACCGTCGTCACTTCAAAGCCTTCCATCGCCGCCTGCAGCGCGTTGATCGGATCCACTTCCGTCACGATGCAGCGCGCGCCCATGCCGCGCAGAGAGTGCGAGCAGCCCTTGCCCACGTCGCCATAGCCACAGATCACCGCTACCTTGCCCGCCACCATCACGTCGGTCGCGCGCTTGATCCCGTCCGCCAGCGATTCGCGGCAGCCATACAAGTTGTCGAACTTGGATTTTGTCACGCTATCGTTCACGTTGATCGCCGGAACCAGCAGCTTGCCCTGCTCCATCATCTTGTAGAGCCGGTGAACGCCCGTCGTCGTCTCTTCTGAAACGCCGCGCCACTCCTTCGCCACCTTGTGCCAGTGCTGCTTGTCTTCGGCGTACACCTGCTTCAGCAGGTCCTTGATCACCTGTTCTTCGTGGTTGCCGCTCGGCGTATTCACCCAGCCGTCGCCCTCTTCCAGTTCATAGCCCTTGTGGATCAGCAGCGTCACGTCGCCGCCATCGTCCACCACCAGTTGCGGCCCCTTGCTGCCCTTGTGCGCCAGCGCCTGGTACGTGCACCACCAGTACTCCTCAAGCGACTCGCCCTTCCACGCAAATACCGGCACGCCCGTCGCCGCAATCGCCGCCGCCGCATGATCCTGCGTCGAAAAAATGTTGCAGCTCGCCCACCGCACTTCCGCGCCCAGGCTCACCAGCGTCTCAATCAGCACCGCCGTCTGGATCGTCATGTGCAACGAGCCGGTCACCCGCACGCCCGCCAGCGGCTTGGCCGCAGCGTATTTGTTGCGGATCGACACCAGGCCCGGCATCTCGTGCTCGGCGATGGTGATCTCTTTGCGGCCCCAATCGGCCAGGGCCATATCGGCCACTTTGTAGCTAAGTTCGGTCGCGTCCAGTACGGATGTCGCCATTTCGTTTCTCCTCGATTTCTGTCTCGATTACTTCAAACTATCTCTCAAACCTTAGCGCGGGCCCAGGCTTGCCTTCCAACCTAAAAACCTGCGAACCTACAAACTTTCAGTACCCATCGTCCTATCGTGATATGTTGATATGTAAACAGATTTGTCGGAATCAGTCAATCACAAACTATGCCCTCGATCGTAAAAATCCTGCGCGTCGTGGCCGACCCCAACCGGCTCCGCATCCTCCTCCTGCTCAAGGGCGAGGAGCTCTCCGTCGCCGAATTGCAGGAAATTCTCGTCATGGGCCAGAGCACCATCTCCACCCACCTCTCCCAACTCAAGCAGGCAGGCCTGGTTGAAGACCGCCGCGCCGGCAAAAGCAGCCTTTACCGGCTGGCTTCGGACCCCGCGGAGGAATTGGAGGTTTTGAAAGAGCACGACTTTAGTCCCACTCCCAACGGCCAGCGGACCGCACATGGGGATGAAAATCCATTTAGCGAGCCGAGAAAATCGCTCCCGGAGGGAGCCGTGGAAATTAGCCCAGGACAAGCGCAGCGCAGTCCTGGGAACGCGGAATCAAAATCCCTGAGCCCCGTAGGGGCAACGTTCGATTCTTCAAGCCGCTCAGCAAGCAGTTTTCTGAACAATCTGCTCGACCGCGCCCAGCAAGAAATCCCCGAAGCCCTCGCCGACCAGGCCGCCATGCGCCGCGTCCTCCGCAAACGCCAGGACAAGATGCGCGCCTTTTTTGACTCCGTGGCCGGCCGCCTCGGCAAGGACTACGTTCCCGGCAAATCCTGGAAGAGCGTAGCCGAGGCCCTGTTACGACTTATGCCTCCCATGACCATCGCCGACCTGGGCGCCGGCGAAGGCTCGTTTGCCCTGCTGCTCGCCGAGCGCGCCACCAAAGTCATCGCCGTCGACACCTCGGCCAAAATGCTCGAAGTCGGCCGCGACCAGGCCCAGCGCAACGGCGTCAAGAACGTCGAGTTCCGCCACGGCGACATGGAAGAAATCCCCATCGCCAACGCCGAAGTCGACCTCGTCTGGGTCTCGCAATCGCTCCACCACGCCCTGCACCCCGAGCGCGCCCTCCAGCAAGCGCACCGCATTCTCGTCCCCGGCGGCCGCATTGTCATCCTCGACCTCGCCCGCCACCGTTTTGAAGAAGCCCGCGAAATGTACGCAGACGAGTGGCTGGGCTTCAGCGAGGCCGACCTCGAATCCATGCTAGCCAAGGCCGGCTTCACCAGCATCAGCACATCCGTAGTCGACAAGGAACCCGAAGCCCCCCAGTTCCAAACCCTCCTCGCCGTGGCCGACAAGCCCCTCGGCTAATCTCCCCAAGCGCTGTCATCCCGTACGAGCCGGGTGCCCCCGGTCCCTCGTCCGCCACGGCGGAGGAACCGGGGTTTGGAAAAAGTCTTGTTTCCCATTCAAACCACGCCTTTGTGGTTTGAGTGGGAAACTAGGAACTCGACCTCAAACGTCGCCGGGTGCCCCCGGTCCGGGGTCCCCGCGGACGGGTCTTCGTGCGTGGGGTGGCGATCCCTCGCCTTTGGGAACCGGGACTTGAGAAAACCCCGTCCCTGTCCGCCGACCCCAAGTGCACCAACTTCGGTGCAAACAGGCCTGCAAAAAAGCGACAAAAACACGCCAAAACACGTCTTTTTTTGACCATTTTTGTACCTTAAGCACATCGAGTGTCGGCTGGTCCGCGTCACTTCGTTCAAAACCGTCGTGCAGGTCCCGGACAATTCGCTACTCCTCACCCGCGCAAGCCGGAACGTAGCCTGCCGGTCGCTGTTTCGTGCCCATTTCTGCTCCCCACAGACGCTGGAAAACTAAGTGCGCGCAAAAAAAGGCTCTCTCCACAGGCGTCAGTTGGGGACCCGCGCCGGAGGCGCAGCGAGGAACAAGCCAGGATCCAGAAGCTAGCAGCTAAAAGCCGCCCCTCTCAATGCACCATTTTCGACCGTCGCTGCATGTAGTCCATCAGCAGGTACTGCCCAAGCGTGTCCGGGGTGGTGAAGTAGGCCTTCCCTTTGCACATCTCCGAGACCTTGTGCACAAACTGCACCAGGTCGTAATCCGACGCCAGCATGAACGTATTGATCAGGATATTGCTCCGCTTGCAGCGCGCCACCTCCTCCAGCGTCTCGCTCACCACCAGCGGATCGAGCCCATACGCGTTCCTGTAAATTTGCCCGCCCGGCATCGTCAGCGCCGACGGCTTACCATCGGTAATCATCACAATCTGCTTCATGTCTTTGCGCTGGCGGGCAAGCACGCGCTGCGCCACGCGCAATCCCTCGCGCGTATTGGTGTAATGCGGACCGACTTTGACGCGCGCCAGTTGCGACACCGGGATCTCTTCAGCCGAATCGTGAAACAGCACCAATGAAAGCGAGTCGCCGGGAAACTGCGTACGGATCAGATGCGAAAGCGCCATGGCCACGCGCTTGGCCGGAGTGAACCGGTCTTCGCCGTAAAGAATCATCGAATGCGAGCAGTCAAGCAACACCACGGTAGCGCATGAGCTCTGGTAATCGCACTGGTGCACATGCAGATCGTCGTACTCCATATTCAGCGGAAGTCCAATCCCCTCGCGCCCAATGGCCGAGCTCAGCGTTGCCGTTGTGTCCAAGTTCAGCGTGTCGCCAAATTCGTACCGCCGCGACGCTCCGCTGGCCTCAACACCCGTGGCCCAGTGCCGCGTGTCATGCCGCCCATAACTCGACTTACCCAAAGAACCCATCAGATCGCGCAACGCCTTGAACCCAAGAAAATCAAGGCTCTTGTCCGTCACTTCAAAGCGCGCCTCGCCCTCCTGCCCGCCACCCTGGCCGTGTCCTTCGCGTTTCTCGCCACGTGGACCCCGCGCGGAGATGTAGTTCTCGCGCTCCATCCGCTCGATCAGTTTTTCAACCAGCTCATCCAGCTTGCCTTCTGCCATCAACTCATCCAGCTTCTGCCTCAGGTCCTCGTCGAAGAAGTCTCCGCTCTCGAGAGCCCTGCGCAAGGCCTCGCGCAGATCGTCCATCGTGTGCTCGAGATCCGGATAATCCGCGTAGGGGTCGCGAAATCCAGAGTCAAGCATGTAGTCGGAGAGCGCGTCGAGCAGATCCTCCATGTCGATCTCGGAGGCCAGATCGCCTTTGTATTTCGTGTATTCAGTGCGCTTCACATGCCCTCCGATCCGCGCCTTTCTAATCCCTGATCCCAATCTCTGTTCCCTGCCGGGGTCCCCGGTGAGCGGTCTTTGCTCGCTGGGGTGGCTATTCCCTATTCCCTGTTCTTTCAGTTGTATCCGCCCCTCGGCGTGCGCCGGGCTCGTTGAAAGTCCTCGTAATCGAACTCGATCTCTGCGCGTTCCGGCCCGCGCTGCGGCTTCTCGTTCGCGGCAAACACGCGCTCCTCGCTGCGGCTCAGCTTTCGATGAGCCACCAGGCCCTCCAGCAGAAACTCCGCCGCAGAAACCACCTTGGGCGCCTCGTCCGATTTTGTGATGCCCAGCGGAGCAAGTTTCGCAATCAGCCCCTGAATCTGCTTCAGGTCAGCGAGCGCGGCGGCCGCGGGATGACTGTCATCGAGACCCACCGTGCCGCCCAGGTTGAACCACTGCTCAATCTGCTGGGTATCCACGCCCTCAAACACGCGATCGAAGATCTTCCCCACCGCCTTGCGAATCAGCTCGCGCACAACGGTGTCGGCGCCCTTCATCTCGCCTTCGTACTCCAGCTCCAGCTTGCCCGTCATGCCCGGCATGGCCGCATAAATGTCGCTCACCCGTGGCACCGCATGCGGTTCCTCGTTCATCAGCGCGCGCCGTTCCGCGTTCGAAACAACCAGGTCCAGCGTGGCTATCGGAAACCTCTGGCTGACGCCGCTGCGCTTGTCTACCTTCTTGTCTTCGCGCGCAAGAAACACCACTTGCTCCACGATCTCGCGAATGTAATCCGGCACCTCAATCGGCGCGGCTCCCCGCTCGCCCCACGTTTCCTGCGCCGTGATGGCCATGCCCTCTTCGAGCGTCTCAGGATAATGCGTGCGAATCTCCGATCCGATGCGATCCTTGAGCGGCGTCACAATCTTGCCGCGCGCCGTGTAGTCCTCGGGATTGGCGCTGAATACCAGCGCCACATCAAGCGCCAGCCGCACCGGGTAGCCTTTGATCTGCACGTCGCCTTCCTGCATGATGTTGAACAGCGCCACCTGGATCTTGGCCGCAAGATCGGGCAGTTCGTTGATGGCAAAGATGCCCCGGTTGGCGCGCGGCAGCAATCCATAGTGCATGGTCAGCTCGCTCGACAGGTCTTCTGCCCCTCGCGCCGCCTTGATAGGGTCCAGATCGCCCACCAGGTCAGCGACAGTAACGTCCGGTGTGGCGAGCTTTTCCACGTACCGATCGTCGCGTCCCAGGAACGAAATCGGCGTGTCATCGCCCCGCTCAGCAATTAAATCCCGGCACCGCCTGCATACCGCCACGTAGGGATTGTCGCGAATCTCGCATCCGGATACGTACGGCATCTGCTCATCGAGCAGTGCGGTGAGCGCTCGCAAGATGCGACTCTTGGCCTGGCCGCGCAACCCCAGCAAAATAAAGTTCTGCTTCGACAGCACGGCATTCACAATCTGCGGAATCACCGTATCTTCGTAGCCGATGATGCCGGGGAAAAGCGTTTCTCCCGACTTGAGGCGCGCAATCAGGTTGGCGCGCATCTCGTCCTTGACGGTTCGTGTTTTCAGGCTGGCTTCAGGGAACTGTGTACTAGTGCGCAGTTCCCCCAGAGTTTGGGGAAGCGGGCGAGCTGCGGGCATCTGTGAGCTCCTGCGGCCAGCTTCGTGCCGGGGACCGGCCGTTGTTTGAATCTACTATAGACGCGGCATGAAGTCATTCGTAGCTCATCAAGAACCCTCGAATCTTCATTCTCGTTCGAAATAAATCCTTGGCCAGCCCCTGCCGAATATTACAATTTGAAAGATTTGACCCAAATCTCCATCCGTACGCGAGATCCTCAATGACCGCAACTCCGGAACTCAGCCCTCAGCCGCATCCCTTCCATATCGAACGCCTTGACGCCGATGCCGCGGGCACAGCAATCTTCCGTCTCTCAGGACCGCTCACGGCGCGCGCCATGTACGAGTGCCAAGCACCCGACTCCGTCGGCAGCGTGCTCAGTTTTCATTCCACTCCAGAGGAAAAAATTCCTGCTCTCAACATCCTCGACATCACCGCCGTACCCTACGTCGACTCCATGGGCCTCGGCATGATCGTCACTCATTACGCGCATTGCAAGGGGAAAGGAATCCGCATGGTCCTCGTCGGCGTCGGCTCGCGCGTCCTCGAACTCTTGAGGCTCACCAAGGTGGATAGATTCCTTCCCATGGCCGACTCCATCGAGGAAGCCAAGGCGATCCAGCTTTCCTGACCATCCCCCCACAATCGAACCGCGCTCCTCTATCATCCAATCAACGGAGCTCGACCATGACAGCAGCCGTTTTGCAAAACTCACAGCCGGCACCCGCAAAACCGGCGCGGCTGACCCGCGCACGTCGCACCACCCTCTTGAAAGCGCTCGCCGATCCACGCAGGTTCGAACTCCTCGAAAAGATCGCCCGCGCCGGCTGCCCGCTCGGCTGTGCACAGGCCCGTGCCGCCCTGCCCATCTCCGCCGCCACGTTGTCACACCACATCAAGGAGCTTGAAACCGCAGGCCTTATCTCCATTCGCCGCGAAGGCAAGTTCCACTACATGTCTCTGCGCCCCGGAGTGCTGGAGTCACTGTCCTCAACCCTTTCAGCCCTGGAGCAAGCTCCCTGCGGCCCCCGCTGAAGGCACGACTCCAAAAGATTTCCACAACAGCCTTGAATCCTTCCCGCTTCTCAACTAATCAATTCGATAGTTGTCGAAACGTCGAATTAATGACGGATCGGTTGAGGAGTTCAAACATGAGCAGTCTGCAGGGAAAAGTCGCGCTGGTTACCGGCGCATCGAAGGGCATTGGCGCCGCCATCGCCCTTGAGTTGGCGGCGCGCGGCGCCGCTGTCGCAGTCAACTATTCAGGCAGCAAGGCGGGGGCGGACAAAGTCGTCAAGCAGATTGAAGACGCTGGCGGGAAGGCCATCGCCATCCAGGCCAATCTTGCTGACCCTGAATCCATCGGCCCGCTTGTGGCCACCGTTGCCAAAAAGCTGGGTCCCATCAACGTGCTCGTCAACAATGCCGGCATCTACGATTTCAGTCCCATTGAAGGCGTCACGCCCGCGCACTTCCACAAGCAATTCGATGTCAACGTGCTCGGCCTCCTGCTCACCACCCAGGCCGCGCTTCAGCACTTCAGCCCTGCCGGCGGCAGCATCATCAACATCGGGTCGGTCGCCGCCTCCGGCGTGCCTGCGGCCTCGGTCTACTCGGCCACCAAGGGCGCGGTCAACTCGCTCACTGTCGCGCTCTCAAAGGAGCTCGGCCCAAAGCAGATTCGCGTGAACGCCCTTAATCCCGGCATGGTTGAGACGGAAGGCACGCATACTGCCGGCTTCATCGGCAGCGACTTCCATCAACAAGCCATCAAGGAGACGCCGCTCGGCCGCATCGGGCAGCCGGATGATATCGCTTCGATCGCCGCGTTCCTTGCCTCGGATGACTCGGTTTGGGTAAGCGGACAGACCATCCAGGCCTCAGGCGGCGCGCGCCTGTAACTTGGCTCAGCCTTGCTCGGCCTCAGGCTCTTTCCGCC
The DNA here is from genome assembly GCA_963765025.1 of uncultured Acidobacteriaceae bacterium. Lineage (GTDB taxonomy): Bacteria > Acidobacteriota > Terriglobia > Terriglobales > Acidobacteriaceae > Telmatobacter. The sequence goes on from CAVXVM010000024.1 coordinate 29,081, forward strand.
TCAAGCAGTTGGCGCTTGCGATCCACTCCCCATCGATAGCCGGTGAGCGATCCGCTGGCGCCAACCACGCGGTGGCAGGGCACCAGCAATGAGACGCGGTTCAGAGCGCAGGCACGGGCCACGGCACGCGTCGATTTTTCCATGCCCATCTCCCGCGCGAGTTGGCTGTAACTGCGGGTTTCGCCGCGCGGAATGGCGCGCAGAGCCTGCCACACCCGCAGTTGAAACTCAGTCCCGCGCAGGTCCAGGTTTTGGGGTGCGGCCGTCTTCTTCCTCGCCCCAGCCTGTGGGGTCACGTTCGCCACTGCCAGTTCTACCCAACGCGCCATCGAGGGGTCGCGGCGCAACTCGGCCTGCGGAAACTCCTCGCGCAGGCTCGCCTCCGCCTCGGCTGCGGTACCGGCCAGCGCCAGCCAGCATAGCCCGCGCTCGGTTCCGCCCACGATCACCCAGCCGAAAGGTGAACGGGCTGCAGCCCACGCGATCTTCTCGCCTTTGCCACCTTTGGCGAAGCGCGCAGGCGTCATTCCCAGTTGCGCGCCTTCATACGCCCGGCTCGATGAACCGAATCCCGCTTCATAAATTGCGTTGGTCACGGTGTCTCCTTGCTTGAGCGCCTTACGCAGTGAGCCAGCTCTGAGCGCCCGCTGGTAGCCGAGCGGGCTCACCCCCATCTCGCGTTTGAAGAGCCTCTGGACTGTGAACGGGCTCATGCCCGCGACGCGTCCCAACTCCTCAAGCCGAACCGGCCGGTCGAGATTCGCCTCAATGTGCATGCGAATTCTGTCCAAAGGGCTGCTCCACGCTGTGGTGCCAGGCCTGCAGCGCTTGCACGGCCTAAATCCTGCCGCCTGCGCTTCGGCAGCCGTGCGAAAAAAACGGACGTTCGATCGCAAAGGCCTGCGGCTGGCGCAATCGGGGCGGCAAAACACGCCTGTCGTCGTCACCGCATAAAAGAAGGTCGCGTTCGGTTCTCGGCTCAGCAGCTGCTGCCAGGCAGCTTCGGCATCAATCGGCCGAATCGTCTCGGTGCTTGGGGCGCCTTGAGCCTTGCTCATCCCCGATTTTGCATTGCTCATCATGGAGAATATCGTCGCCCATCCAGCACTCGGTCCGCTATCCGGTTCTTGCGCACAATTCCGATTTATCTCCGGGAGAACTGCGGGGGTGCCTGAAGCGCGTGTCAGCCCATTCCCTTGAGCATCGCCTCAGCCCGCACCAGGTCTTCTTCCGTATCCACGCCGATCGTGTCCCGCGGCGCGTCCGCGACGTAGACCGCGATCCCGCTTTCAAGCAGTCGCAACTGCTCCAGCCGCTCCACCCGCTCCAGCGTGCCGGGTGGCAGCGCCGCGAACCGCTCCAGTGCCCCCTTCCGGTACGCGTAAATCCCCAAATGCTTGCGGTAGCCTGCATAGCCCGTCCGGTCACGATCGAAAGGAATCGTCGCCCGCGAAAAATAAAGTGCGCGCCCGTCGAGCGCTGTCACCACCTTCACTGCGTTCGGGTTGGTGAACTCCTCGGGCGGGCATGGAACGGCCAGTGTGGTCACCTCAACTTCCGGCCGGCGAAACAGATCCAGAAGCGGAGGGAAAAAGTCCGCCGTCAGCGTCGGCTCGTCGCCCTGGATGTTCACGTAAATATCGGCATCGATCTGCCGGGCAACTTCCCTTACCCGGTCCGACCCGCTCGGACACTCTGGCGAAGTCATGGCTACCGGAATCCCGCGCTCCCGGCAAATCGCAGCCACTTCGTCAGAATCGGTTGCCACCACCACCGGATCCATCAACCCGGCATCCGCGGCTGCCCGCCATACCCACTCCACCATGGGTCGCCCGGCGATTGGGCGCAATACCTTGCGGCTCAGCCGCGTCGAACTCAGCCGCGCCGGAATCACCCCGGCAATCCGGATCGTGCTCATGCAGGCGAGTTTACAGGAGAAGACGCTGAGCCATCACCCTTTCAACCCTTGCATCGCCCACACCCGCTCCCATGGGCCGGCCCAAACGGCTCGATTTGCCGCGGCGGAGTTTGACCTCCAATCCAGCCCCCCTTATCATCAAAGGAAGGGATTATGCACCGTGTGTGGATTTCGCTTTCTCAAGCGAACCTGCGGCGAAAGTCGATCCCCGTAATCCAGAACTCCAGCCAGGGGTTCCGAGGATTGCTCAACCGCATCACTCCGGCGGGGTAGCTCAGATGGTTAGAGCGACGGATTCATAACCCGTAGGTCGGCAGTTCGATCCTGCCTCCCGCCACCAATAAACCAGCGATTTAGAAGACTTTCAAGATGGCCACGAACCTTCCGGCTTGCGCCTGCTATGCTGCGGCCATGAAGCAGATCGCATTCATTGCTTGTCTCGCGCTTCTTCTTCCCCTGGCCGGCTGCGGGCCACATGCTCAAAACCCACCGTCGGGCGCGGCAACTTCCGCTGCGGCCCAGGGCGCTGGTTCAATAACCCCTGCTGCCTCTGTAGGTTTTGACTTCTATCTGCTCAATCTGTCCTGGTCGCCGGAGTTTTGTTTCTCGCACCCCGCCGCCGCCGAATGTGCCTCGCATCCCGCCTTTGTCCTCCACGGCATGTGGCCGCAAAACAACGACGGCACCTATCCGGAAAACTGTTCTGATGCGCCCGGCCCCTCCGACCCAGCTCAATACAAGGACATCTACCCCGACCAGGGCCTTCTTGCCCACGAATGGCAAACGCACGGCACCTGTTCCGGCCTGGGCGCGGACACATTTTTCTCGGCTGCCCGCGCCGCCTATCACTCAGTCACGATTCCTCCTACGCTCACCGGCCTCACAGCGCAAACATCGCTTCCGCCCGATCAGATCCTCGATCTGTTCACAGCCAGCAATCCGGCAATTCCACGCTCAAGCCTCGCCTTGAGTTGCGGCCATAACTACCTCACGGCTGTGGAAGTCTGTCTCGACAAGAACCTTCATCCCATCGCATGCAGCGCAGTCCGCTCTTGCCGCGCGAATACCGTGCGCATCCCGCCGCCCGGGCAATAGGCCAACCATCGGAGAAGCGCTACTCGTCGTCCCCACCAATCTTGTGCCAGGTTCCGGTGCCCAGGTTGCCCGACGCGATCATGGTTCCCGGCGCCTGATAGGTGTAGGTGCCGGCGTCGTCCCACGTGATGTTGTAAGCGTGCAGGGTATAGTGACCGTCTTTGGCAGAGAAGGTACCCAGGTTCGACTGTGCGCCGTCGAATGCCTCGCTGTGAACCTGGTACGTTCCGTCGGCGCCGATCTCCCATACCCATCGCCCGCCAGTTGGCCCGTTGATATCGAGCTCCCATGTGCCCACCAAGTTCTGATCGACTGAGCCGGGTGTTCCGCCGGCCTGCAGTGGTAGCTTTGAGGGCCAAACCGGATTGTCGCCTGCGCACGGTGTTGCGCGGAGTACGCAGTACTTTCCGCCGTCGGAGCGACATTCCGTGAGCGCCTGCGTTGCTGAAGTGCCACGGTCGGCATTTGCGCCGTAACCAAAATTGACCTCAGAATAATTGCCGACACTCGTAAGGCTGACGGCCAATGCCAAGCAGGTGCTTTGGCCGCCGGGCTTCACGAGCGAGCAATCTTTGCCGCCGATCGCGGCGCAATTGGCCATTGCGAGTTTTTCAGCGGCATCCTTTGTGGTCTGCCCGTGCGACGTGCCTGCGAGGCCGGTGGAAGTCGAGATCGCCAAGGCAGCAAACAGACCAGGCGCCGGCTTGGTGCTACTGGTCCTGGCAAGACTCACACAAGCCTGCACTGTTTTGGTTAGTTGGCAGGCGTCGCCAACCTGCGGCGTGGTTTGTGCCAGCGCACCAGGTAGAGCGAGCATCAATGCGGCCAGAATCGGGATCGCCGCCACCCTTTTTATCTTCGCCGTCAGAACCCACCCGACCATTCTGCTCATGCGCTCCTCACACCTCCGCTCAAACCGCATATGGCGATTCAGGTAATTACGGATAGCACATTTGGCGGAGGTAAAGACAGAGAATTTAGCAGTTGAGAGTGGCCCCGGACGCAGGCAGAGCAGGTCAGGGCGCCGCCACTGTCCCGGGCACCGGCGACCAGCGGGCATAAAGCCATAGATAAAAAACTCCCATCGCCAGCAGCATCAGCGGAACCGGAAAGACCTGGACCATCATGATCAGCCGTCCTGAAAACCCATCGTTCGAGACGGGCAGATGCCTCACCACCGCAAGCAGAATTGCCCAGGGAAGATCGCCGATAACTGCGAATCCAATCGCATTGATCGCGAGCGCAAGCTTTCCCACCACTCCGCCACGGCTCCAGGCCAGCAGGCATGCAGGTACCGTCAGCAGGATCAGTTCCGCGTCGTATTGACGATGGTAGATGGGCAGCATGGTGAGCGCGGCGATCGCGGCCAGGCCAAACCACGCTCTCTGCACCGAGGGACGATTGCGAAACGTAACGATCATCCAGATCAACAAGAGCGGCACGCAGATGAGATAGCTAACCGGATTGTAGATGCGCGGATCGTCCCGGAAAATGCTGATCACCGTTTGCAAATCTGTAATCATCCCCAGTCCATGACCGCCCGACGAAGCGGGGCCGGGGTCGTTCATAGCTCCGTGAGCCGACAGCGGCAGCAGGTTGGCGCTCACCTCCTGCACCCAGTGCGGAGACAGCCAGGTAACCCAGAGCACCGTCGGTACTGCGAAGACCAAAAACAGTGCCAGCGTTTGCAGCGCGCGTTTGCGATACGTTCCGCCCGCCAGCAGGAAGAAAAGCCAGATCAATGCCGCATCGTGAGGTTTGAAGGCCAGGCTGACAACCAGGCAAAGCATGCCGGCATAAACAAACCGTTCGCGAACAAAGCACCATGCCGCCACAATCGAAAGGCTTACCGCAATGCCTGCCGGATTGCCTGTAAAGATGAGCAATTCACTGTTCGCCACCAGGAACCCCACCAGGAAGCCGGCGACGACGGGCGAATATTCTGCGCCGAGATCCCACATCAAAAAGGCCGCAAGCACAAAGCTCGCCGCGATCAGCGCCATCCACAGCACATGGGCGGGTCCGTAGTGCAGAAACGCAAAAGGCACCATGAAGGTCAGGCTTGAAGGCAGGTAGACATTCAACGTGGCAATTGCCCGGTAAATGGGCGAATCCGTCGAACGGTCGCCTTCCTCGGCGTGGTAGAAGCGCGTCAGGTTGGTCTGATCATACGGATCGCAATGCTCGACCAGGCACTTCGCGCCGTAGTAGCTTGCCTTGAAGTCGTTCATTGACTTGGGAGTCGCGCTTTCAAGAAAGCATCCCAGCAAAAGAAAAACCAGGCTCCCTAAAGAAAGCAGAATCAGACCGTCAGTCCGCTCCCGTGTCATGCTCGGCCTCATCCATCAAACTTTGCGCCTTCCATTCAGCGAATGCGTCCACAAAATAACTGTGGTCCAGCTCTGCTACCGAATGAAGACTCTACTGAGCAATCGCCGCAACGATAAGACTCTGACCAATCGGAGGCGGACAAATGCGTGACTCAAGAAAATTGGAAACTGGGAAAATCACCCGATCGTAAAACTGCACGGCATCCACATCAAAGGATCGCTTCTTCAATAAGCAAAAATTCATCCACCAGGCGAAGTAACCAACAAGGTTATAGTACTGACACCGAACAATCCTAAAGCCAGCTTCCTCTAACCTCGTTTGCAATTCAGGCTTCCTGTAGCGGCGGAAATGGCCAAAATCCTTGTCCAACGGCGCGTAAATCTCTGGCCGCGCAGGAATAAACAGGCAAAGGGTGCCACGCGCGGGAAGCAACAGGCGATGATAAGCAGCCAGTTCCTCCTGGTCTGTCTCGATGTGTTCCAGAACATTGATGCTCAGAATGGCATTCCAATCCGATCCCGACTGCAAATCGGCGACGGTGCCTTGCAGCAAATCGAGCTGAGGGAACCGAGCGCGCAACTGATCGCAAAAGCTGGATTCGGGTTCAATCGATATCAGCTTTTGGATTCGCGGGTTTTCGAGGAGCCCGGCCGTCATTTGGCCTATCCCCGCACCGACCTCCAGCACATTGCCGCACAAATACGGATGAAAATTGCGAAACAAGGCAGCACGATAATTCGCTGCCTTGCTCAGCGCGGCAAACTCGAAATCTGCGGACTGTGCGGCTGCGTTGGGTTGATTGGTCATTTTGTCAGGGAGTTGTACTTGAAGATACACCAAGCCGCATGAAGGCCGTCGCGCCAGCCAATCTTCTTCCCCTCAGCGTAGGTTCGGCCAAAGTATGAGATGCCAACCTCGTAAATCCGCAGGCCCGTCTTTGCGACTTTGGCGGTGATTTCCGGCTCGAAACCAAATCGGTTCTCACAAATCTCGATCTTCTGAATCACCTCGCGGCGAAAAGCCTTGTAACAAGTCTCCATGTCCGTGAGGTTCAGATTCGTGGCCATGTTCGAACACATGGTCAGAAACCTGTTTCCAACCGAATGCCAGTAATACAAAACTCGATGCGCGCCGCTGCCGCCAAGAAACCGCGATCCGAAAACAACATCTGCCTTGCCTGCGAGGATCGGCATCAGCAGCTTGTGATACTCGGCAGGATCGTATTCGAGGTCCGCATCCTGGATCACAACAATGTCCGCCATCGCATGCTCAATCCCGGTGCGCAGTGCCGCGCCTTTGCCCCGGTTCACCTCGTGCCTGAAGATCGTGATGCGGGCATCCGTCCGGGCAAGTTCGAGAAGCTTGTCCCAGGTCCCGTCAGCCGAGCAGTCATCCACAATCACCAGTTGCCGAACAGGTCGCTGCGCCAGAACCAGGCTTACGATCTCCGCCACGGTCGGCGCCTCGTTATAGACCGGCATCACCACGGTGAGGCACGGGTCAATTTCCGCGTTCGATCTCACTTCAGGCAATGGAGTCGTTTGAGGGATGGGCGCAGGAGGAGGATTTTGCATAAGATCCGCTTAGGAATCGGGCCCCTTTCGGTCTGGCTCTACAGGTGGCGGGTATTCATTCGTGATTATCTAACGTTCATCCAGCCGGCGATCACTTTAATTGACAGGCCCATTTGGTCTTTTGGTTCAGCGTATTCTTCCTTGAGCGGTCTTCTCTGCCTGGCAACCCAGCGCCCGGCTGTGGGCTCAGGGATTCAGGCCTGCGTCGGCCAGTCTACAACTTATAACTTTGGCTCCAGCGCCGATATACAGACTAGTTGCCCAAAAGTGGTAATGGGCCTATATGACCCGGAGGGGTACACTCAAGGGGAGAATAGCGATTCCCCATGGCATCTACCAGGCAGATTACCGAGCCGCTCGGCACGGAACCGCTAGGCATCGCGGTCATCAGTCCCGATGACTATCGCCGAAGTCTGGCCATCCGCGCACTGGACGGGTTTCCCCAAGGGAGAATCCGGGAGTTCATCTCCTATCCTCCCGATGTTGATTCCGTAACGCGAGTGCTGAAAGAAAGCTTCGATGTCGTCATCATCGACCTCGACAGCGACCCGGAATACACCCTCAACCTGGTTGAGAAGATCTGCGTCGACGGCGCAACCAACGTCATCGTGTATTCGCAGAGAATCGACCCCGGCATTATGCTGCGCTGCTTGCGCGCGGGCGCCCGGGAGTTTCTCCAAACGCCTATCACCCCGGCCGCCATGGCAGACGCCCTGGCCCGCGCCTTGGCGCGGCGAGCAGAAACTCCACACCAAGCCGTAATTGAAGAAGAAGAAGTGGTCGAGCAGCGAGCCGACGGCACGCTGCTTGTCTTCCTCAGCGCCAAGGGCGGTTCCGGGGTCACGACACTGGCCTGCAGCTATGCGCTGGCACTGGCTGAGCAGTCTGCCAAGCGCACCCTGCTCATCGATCTCAACTTTCCGCTTGGAGACGCGGGCCTCAATCTTGGCGTCAAGAGCACCTACTCCACCGTCAACGCACTTGAGAACGCCACCCGGCTCGATGCCCATTTCCTTTCAACGCTGCTTGTGCAGCACAGTTCCAGCCTGTGGGTGCTGTGCGCCCCCACTGAGATGACTTCCTTCCATCCCAGCGATGAGGCCATCAAGATCCTGCTCAATATCGCCCTTCAGGAATTCACTTACGTTGTGATCGATGCGGGTTCCAGGTCCGATGTTGCCACCTCCCAGCACTTTGACAAGGACGTGACACTCTATCTGGTTACCCAGGTCGGCATTCCTGAGCTGCGCAATGCAAATCGCTTCATCAAGCGGCTGCCTACGGAGAAAGGCCCCACCCTCGAAGTCGTCGTCAATCGATTCGACTCCAGCGTCCAGGGCATCGACGAGGAGCAGGTGGCCAAGGCTCTTACCCGCCCCATCCGCTGGAAAATCCCCAATGACTACGCGGCAGTCCGCCAGATGCAGAACTCCGCCATTCCGATCACCAGGGAAGATACGCCCATCGCCCGTGCCATCTTTGAGATAACCGCGTCTCTATGTGGCGTTGCCCCCGCCCCCGTGAAAAAGAAGAAGAGTTCCAGCTTTTTCTCCTTCTGATAAAGGCCCCCAAGTCGAGAAGAAGGCCGTTCCCAAGCCTCTCCGTCTACAACTTTTTGGTCGAAAACAGCCTCGAAGCCGGCTCCAGGCCTCCAAAAACCCGTTGAAAAGCGCCCCTTGCGATATCATTGCGTCTATAAGGGTATGCGGCCTTTTTCCCCTCGAGGCCTGCCCCGGTGGTGTGTGTGACCCGAATCTTTCAGCGTTCAGTCTTTGTGCTTTCCGTGGCCATCTTTGCCGCTCTCGGCCTGGGTTTTGCCCTGGGCGAGTTCGGTCTCTTCGGCGTTCATGCCGGCAGCGATCAGGATGGCGCTTACCACCAGATGCGCGTCTATGCTGAGGTCCTGCAGAAGATTCAGTCAGACTACGTGACCGAACCCAATATGGGCGACGTGACCACCGGCGCACTGCACGGCTTGCTTGAGTCGCTCGATGCCGACTCCAGCTACCTGAGCCCCACCGAGTACAAAATCTACAAAGATCAGCCCACCAACGGCACGGCACAGGTTGGGATTACGGTATCAAAGCGTTACGGGTACGCAACCGTGGTTAACGTGCTGCCCGGCTCGCCCGCTGACACGCACCTGACGGACGGCGACGTAATCGAATCCATCGGCAGCCAGTCAACCCGCGAGCTTTCGCTGGCCGTCATTCGCCTCATGCTGCAGGGCAAGCCTGGCAGCACCGTTGTCCTTTCCGTGGTGCGCCCCGCCAAGCCCGATCCGGACCATCTCACGCTCACCCGCACAGTGGCTGCCGCGCCGGCTCTCGGCACGCAGCTCTATGACAACTCCACCATCCTTTACCTGAAGCCCGGCATGCTTAACAGTGACCGCGTGGATGAGATTGCGGCCAAAATCAAGGCCATGCCCAAGGCCGGCAAGATCCTGCTCGATCTGCGCGATACCACCGGCGATGCCCCACAGGGAATCAGGCTGGCCAACTTCTTCATAAAGCAGGGAACGCTGGCCACATTGCAGGGCCAGCAGTTTGCCACCCAGACTTTCAGCGCCGATCCGGCCAACTTTCTTACCTCCGCGCCCATTGCGGTTCTCGTTAATCGTGGCACCTACGGCGGTCCTGAACTGGCGGCAGCCGCCATTGGAGACCTCAAGCGCGGCGACGTGGTCGGCGAGCGCACCTTTGGCGAGGGCTCGTTCCAGAAGTCCATTGAAATGCCCAACGGCGCTGACCTGCTGCTGACCGTCGCTAAGTTCCAGAGCCCCTCCGGCAACAAGGTCCAGGACAATGCCGTCACCCCCAACGTGGTGGTGGCCTCGCCCAACGACGAACTCGACACCGGCGCTCCGGCTCCCAAGGACGACGACATGCTCAACAAGGCGCTCGATCTGCTCAAGGCCAAAAGCGCCTGAACGGCAAAGTTGTGTGGGCTTAAGGGCGGCGCGGCGATCAGCCGCGCCGCTTTCCCTTTTCTGGCATTAATTCCCTCCCTTACATCGTGTGGTACTAAGGTGTCATCAGGCACCTCAGGCAATGCGCATCAATGCTAGCCTTGACCTGTAGCACTTTTTCTCCTGCACCTTGGAGAAATGCACACGAGGCCCGAATCGCTTGGCAGCCACTCCCCAACCGCCTGTAAAGCCGCGCGCTCTGGGCCGGAGCCGCCAGCTTGCCGGGCCCCCGGTTCCGCTCGAGCGCCGCCGCAAACTCGCCGGCCGCTCCGCGCTTGCCGTACTGCTGGTGCTGGCCGTCATCACCGGTTCCCTGGCCGGACTCACTCTGGTCTACTCCGTTGACCTGCCCCAGATCGACGAACTAGAACACTTCCGTCCTTCTACCACCACCGACCTCTACGACCGCAAGGGCCGCGTCATCGGCTCCTTTGCCCTCGAGCGCCGCGAAGTGGTTGACTACGACGGTCTCGCGCCGGTCCTTCGTTCTGCCGTAATTTCCATCGAGGACAAGAGCTTCGAGTCCCACTGGGGCGTTAACGTCCTACGCATTGCCGGCGCGTTGCTGCACGACCTGCATACGCACGGCCGCTACCAGGGTGCTTCCACCCTCACCATGCAGTTGGCGCGCAACCTTTTTCTCTCCTCTGACCGGAACATGACGCGCAAACTCCAGGAAGCCTACCTCGCCATTCAGATTGAACGGAGCTTTACCAAGCAGCAAATCTTCACTCTCTACGCAAACCAGATTTACCTGGGCAGCGGTATGTACGGCTTTGAAGCCGCCAGCCAGTTCTACTTCTCAAAGCACGCCAAAGACCTCACGTTGACTGAAGCAGCCCTGCTTGCCGGCCTGCCCAAGGGCCCGGCGGCCTACTCCCCCCTGCTCAATCCTGACAAGGCTTTGCGCCGCCGCAACCTTGTGCTCTCTGAGATGGAGTCAGACGGCGTGATCACGCACGTACAGGCCGAACAGGCGCGACGCTCGCCGCTTGGCCTTCGCGTTTCAGAGCCGCAGACCGCCGTGGCGCCCTGGTTTCAGGATGAAGTCCGGCAGGAACTCGACAAGCGCTTTGGCGCCGAGCAGGTCCACGAAGACGGTTTGCGCATTGACACCACGCTCGACCTCGACCTTCAGCAAACCGCCAACCACGCCGTCGCCGACGGCATTGCTACGTACGAGCGCCGCCACGGATGGAAGGGCCATCTTGACAATGTGCTCGACGCAGGAGAAACCCTCAAGGACTATCGGCATCCTGACTGGGCTTTCGTCTCATCGCCGGGCGACTACGTACACGCGCTCGTCACCAGCGTCCTTCCCAATCGGATCGTTGCCCGTGCCGGCTCTCCCTCGCAACAAAATGCTGACGTGATTCTGCTGCCGCCCGACTGGCAGTGGACAGGGCAGCATTCAGCCGAAACCCTCGTCAAACCCGGCGACGTTATCTACGTGCATCTCGCCGATACGATGGAGGGCTCAGCTCGCCGCGCCTCTCTCGAACAGGACTCCGGAGCCCAGGGCTCTTTAATGGCCATCGACAACACCAGCGGCGACGTTCTCGCCATGGTCGGCGGCCGGGACTTCGCGCTTTCGCAATTCAATCGGGCCACACAGTCCGAGCGCCAGACCGGTTCCAGCTTCAAACCGTACGTCTACACCACCGCGGTTGAAGACGGCGTCAAGCCGACCGACATCATCGTCGACTCGCCTGTGAATTTTGGCGGATACGCTCCACACAACTACGAGAACGACTATAAAGGCGCCATGACCATCCAGAACGCCTTTGCCGAGTCGCGCAACGTGCCGGCCGTCAAGCTGGCCGCCCGCGTCGGCATCCACAAGGTCATCGACATGGCCCACCGCTTCGGCGTTACCTCCAATATTCCTCCCTACCTGCCCACGGCGCTCGGCGCAGCTGAGATCACGCTTGAGGAGCAGGTCGCCTCCTACTCCGTCTTTCCCAATGACGGCCTGCGCGTAACCCCGCACCTGCTCCGCAAGGTCTCAAACGCTGACGGCATCACCCTGTGGGAAGATCGGCCAACCGTCAACCAGGTCATCGATCAGCAAACTGCGCGCACCATGATGATTCTTCTGCGCACCGTGACCCGCTCCGGCACGGGCGCTGCCGCCGCGCAGCTCAATCACCCGGTGGGAGGCAAGACCGGCACCACCAGCGACTACACCGACGCGTGGTTTCTTGGCTTTTCACCTTCCGTCACCTGCGGAGTCTGGATCGGCTTCGACAGCCGTCAATCCCTCGGCGAAAAGGAAACCGGCGCGAAGGCGGCTTTGCCCATCTGGATGACGTTTATGCGCGCGGCCATCGCAGGCAAACCCGACGAACAGTTCGCCGGCGATGATCAAAACGGCCAGTCACTGGACCAGGCCAAAGCACAGTCGCCGAACTCCGGATCCCACAAGCCGATCCTCGGGACGGCCCGGCAACCACGGACTACTGCCGCCACTCAGGTCGCGCCTCATCCGCCGGCAACCGCGCCCGGCACCCAGGCGATGCCAGTGACTCCGCCAAAAACACCGTTGAAAGGGCCCACAACTGTTCCCGCATCCACTCCGCAGGTCAGGCCGGCGCTGCAACTGCAAAACACCTCTGGCCGGACCCCGACCACGGTCAAACCGGCGCTCGCGTTCCCGCATCGTTGACCAATCCCTAAAGCTTCAAGGCATCCGCGACTTCATTTGCGCTTCTTTTTCGCGGCCTTCTCTGCTTTTTGTTTCTTGTCGCCTTTGTCTTCGTGCATGGTGGGAATCGGAGCCATATCGGGCCCCGTACGCTGCACGCGCGTATCGATCATCTCGTAGTGGATGGTCCGCGAACTAGCGGGTCGCAAAATGCCCGTCGCCGGATCGGTGGTCAGATTCGGGCCATTCGCAATCTCAAAGCTGAAGGCCGGAACCTGGCCTTTAGGCGTGGCCTGCGTCCCAAGCCGCACCGGAAGAAAACCCTGAATGGGATGCAGCATGAAGGCCGTCTCATAGCGTTGATGGCGAATGCTCCACGTAAAGACGCGCACTTCGTCAAAGTCGAAGGGCAATCCTGACTTGAGCGGAGACGTCACCGTCAGATACTCGGGAACCTGTTTCCCCGTGGTGCTGTCGGTGATATGTGTCAGCACCCACGAACCTACAAACCGCTGCCCTTCGCCATACTGGGCAATGTCCATCGGCACATCCACGTCGATGTGCCGTCCGCTGAGCAGCCAGCCGGTGTGGCCCTGGCTGTCGCGCGCCAGCCACCAGTCTTCCATATCGAGAGGAATAGCTTCAGGCTGCGCTGCGCCCTTCGCTGCCGCCTTCCCGGCAACCGGCCCTTTCGCCGCCGGCATCTTCGGGGCTTGTCCCTTCCCTGTTTGGGCTGCCACGGGTGCAGGCTTCGAACCCTGCACCGCAACCTTGGGAACGGATGCGCGCACCAGCAGCTGGATTTTGGAATTGCCCGGCAGAAGGTAAAAATGTTCGGTTTCGCGGCCCGGCAGCACGTGCATGTAGAGATCGTCGTCCAGGGTCGCCGTGGCTGCCACCGGGTCGTCCTTATGCGCCGCCGACAGTTGCGTAAAGGCCTCGTAGGTCTTCTGGTCGATCACCGCACGCTCTTCAATCCAGCCGACCTCGTTCTTCTCCGTCTTCACCTTCAAAAATCGCTTGCTGTGTTCGAGCACTTGCAGCGGCTGCCCATTCACCACCTCGGCCACGCGCGATGAAACCGCGGCCACGCGGTCGTGCAGATATACCTGCCGCGCTGAAACGTAGACCGTGTCGAATTGCTGCTTTTGGAAGCGGCCGCACCCTGAAGTCAGTCCCAGAAGGCACACCGCCGCCACGGTTGAAAGCTGGCTCAGAATGGCCGCTGGAGCTCGAAAGCGCATCTGAAATGAATCGAAGAGAATTGGAATTCGCGTGAACACAACCTGTGGTGTCGCTCTTGAGGATAGCAGGAAGTCAGCGATCAAGGGAACGAGAAGACAGCTCCCGGCCGTCACTTTAGTTTGAATATCTGTCGCGCCCGATCCCGCTCTTACGGCAGCGGCGCCGCAACGATGGCGATGGGAGTGGACAGAGACGAACTGGTGAGCGAAGAGGTCAGTTGCCCCGAACTGAGTGTGTAGGCATCGAATGTTGTCCCGCTATTGCTCACCGCAACGACATAGCTATCCGTGTTGTCCTCCGTCATAGAGTATGGCTCGGTTCCAGTAGTGGCGGTCGTACTGAGCGCCGTCAGCGCGGAGCTGGTCACCGAATAACCCGTGATCAGGCCGGCTGCGCTGGGCTGCCAGCTTGCCACATACACGTAATTGCCCGTACTGGTGGGCAGAATCGCGTGGGGACTTGTGCCCGCAGGTGCATACGGCGTCGAGTAAGAAAACTCGGTGAGAGAATTCGATCCGACGGTAAAAACGCGCAAGGCCCCGGAATTCGTATTGGAATTGAAGGCTGCGGTTTCGCCTATATAGAGCAGCCGATTTTGGGGGTCAAATGCGACCGCAATTGAGGCGCCGGAGCTGCCATAGGGCTTGGTCGTCGGGCTATAGGCAGTGCCGATGGGCGCGGAGTTGCTGGCGTTGAAGGGAAACACCTGGGTTCCGGCATTGCCAAGGGCCACGGCGACGAGCGCCCCATTCGGAGAGATAGCCAGCCCACCCTGCTCAACTGTGTTGCCGGCCAGGTAGGTCGTTGTCTGTATCGAGCGGCTGGTGTCTTCTGTGCCTGAAGAAGTGATTGGATAAGCAAAGAGTTGCCCTGCGGCTGAGGCATCTAGCAGCCACTTCCCAGACGGGTCTACCTGGATCGCCTCAGCCAGTTGATCGCCGAAGGCGGTTCCCTGGGTCAGCGCGCCAGTGCTGGTGTTGACGGTGAACGGGATGAAGCCACTGGTCGTAGCCACGTAGAGAAAGTTTCCGTTCGGGCCAATGGCGACGGAAGAAGCGGTGGCGCCACTCAAGGTGAAAGAGCCGCCTGAGATCGCGTTCAGCGCGCCGGAACCGACGGAATAACCCGCAATTGAGTTACTACTGAGGATATAAAAATTGCCGCTGGTGCCGGCCGCGGCGCTGCACGTGCCTGACGTTGTGCTCACATCGGCGCAAACGGAAGTGGTCTCCGAAACACTGCCCGAAGAACCGGTAACCGTAATGTCGTAAGCTCCGGCCGTCGTCGTAGAGGTGGTAGCCACCGTCAGTGTGGCCGTTTGCGCAGAGGTGCTGCTGATCGCGACCGATGTCGGCGAAAGGCTGCATGTCGCCGGACTCGTGGCGCTCGAAGGCGTGGTAGTGACCGCGCAAGTTAGCGTCACCGTCCCTGTAAACGAATTCGACGGCGTGACGGTAATCGTCGCGGTGTTTCCGGCGGAAGCGCCTGGACTGAAGGCAATGTTGCCGCTGTTGGCCAGCGAAAAGTCTGTGCTGCCGCCGCTGGGCGCCTGCCAGAAGTCGCCGCACCCGGCCAGCAGCAGGGCAGCCGCGGGAAACAACCGCACCCAGATTGGAATCCTCATGCCGCCCTCTTTCGTCGCCCGGTATCTCATCATCTTCAAGGGTATCGCTTCAGCGCATGTCCTGTCCCGTTGGATGCAAGAATGCAAGCCCACAGAAGTCTCCCCAGCCCTTGCCCCGGCCCCCGAGCCACACCTCTCGCTCTCTAGGACGCAGCGAATTCACAAACCGCTCGTCTTTTTTGATGCTTCTCAATGTTCGCTCTCTCAAAAAAATGGCCGGAGATGTGCGTGCATCCCCGGCCGAATCGGTTCAACAGTTTTCTGGGCCGCCTTAGAGCCCCATCGTACAGGCGGCCTCAATCAACATCAGGCGCCGCCGGTCGGGCCTCCCTGCGCGTCCTGCTCCGGACCGATCGCCAGTGACAGCCCGCTGCCCTTCGGCAGCTTCACTTGAGACTTGCCGGACGACACAAATGAGCCCGAATCGCTGCTCGCCGTGTCGCTATGAAAATCTACTCCTGCGAAAACGTTCTCTTCTTCGGTAGCCCCGGCCTTCTGCGACCACACATTCAACTGCCGGTCTGCTTCGTCGCCTGCCGCATACACACCCACAATGGTTACCTTCACCGGAACAGTCTTGCCGTCCTTCAGCTGTGCTGTTGTAATGCGAAGCACAAGCTTCGATCCGCTGCCCGCGGTCTGCTCGCTTGCAGCCACCGTGCCCACGAGCACTGTTCCCTTCGGAAGTTCAGGGCCGTTTCTGAGCTCGACCTTCTCGCCGAGCGCGGCATGAAACTGCTGGCCCGCCTGCAGTTTCTTTTGATCGAGAGGCTCCACAAGCGTTGCTTGCGCGGGCACCATGAACGCAACTGATGACTCTTGTCGGGTTGAGACGACGTCTTCCGTCGCCGGTAAATTCTTTTTGTCTTTCGCCTGGGCATCGTTCGCCAGGAAAGAGGCAAGAGCGAGTGCTGCAACAGACAGGGATATCGTGACTCCACTTTTCATGTGAAGAATCTCCAATCTTCGTTGAAGGTTGCTTGCGCCTCAGCATGCGATCGCAGCAGAGGGGGAACTGCCGGGTTAGACCCGGCTGCGCAGCGAACCGTTAGCCCTTAATACGCGCGAGTTCATGCGTTGGTTCATCTTTTTTTGCGAGTGTTCATATTCGAACAAGCATTTTGCGAGTGTGCGAATTTGAACAAGTGAAATCAAACGCTGGCACGCATCTTGAAATGCGCAACTTGCATTCGTTTCCGCATGCGCACGTCATGCGATTGCCGCGCATGCATGTTCAATTTCGAACAGTGCGCGAATTGTGAATGTTGCGTGCAAAGTATGAATGCAGCGTGACTCGCTCGATTCAGATCTCAATTTAGATCTTCGACGCATTTCATCCGTCTCGCGAAGCATCGGTCGAGCTTTGTAATTTTGTTTTCCATTCTGACTCTGAAGCTCTCGACTGTCACACCAGCCTTGCTGCCGTCAGATCTTCAATCGCCACGGCTAGAAACGCACGGTAGCACTCATGCCATCAGACTTGGAAAGCTCCCAGCCTCCCGGAGCCGCGGGCAATTGCAGTCTCTGCCTCCGGATCACTTTTTGCCGCATCGCGGCCGGGGGGCGTTCAACAGTCCCCGGCCGCAAAAGACTGCGGAATTGGCATCCTGATTTTCTTGCAGATTTCTCGCAGAATTGAAAGCGAAGCACCACTCTTGGATCAGGCGCCGCCGTTTGAGCCATTCATCCCGTGCTTATTCTCTGATCGTGCCGCGATCGCCAGCGCAAACTGAACTCCGGGCGACAGCTTCAGATCGTCTTTCTTGGCCGCCACAAAGACTCCTGAATCTGCGCCCTCTACCTGGCTATGCAGATCTACGCCCGACAAAACGCCTAACGCGTCGATCTTCAGCACCGAATGGTCCCAGTTATTGAGCGCCCCACGGGTTGTGTTTCCCTCGTAGTCGTCATCTGGCTGATTGAGGCCCACGATCATCGCCCTGATGGGTACCACCTTGCCGTCCTTCAGCTCAGCCTTGGTAAAGCTCAGTGCCAGTTTTGGCGTGCTCCCTTGCGTATCGTCAATGGCAATTGTCCCAATCAGTTGCGTGCCGTGCGGTAACTCAGGTCCGTTCTTCAGCTGAACCGTATCGCTCAATCTGGCTCGAAACTCCTGGCCCACCTGAGCCTTTCTCGCATCGATCTTTTCAATCAACGCCGCCTCCGCCGGCACCATCTTCATAGCCTCGCTCCGGGCGCCCGAAGCAATCGCGTTCGGCGGATCTGCTGAATTTGCCGCGCCCTGCGTTGCATTCTGGGCGCATACATCTTGTGAGTAGAGAAGGGCAAACGAGACAGCCACAATCGATAGGGACATGGGGAAGTGATGTTTCATATCAAGTAACTCCTGAGATGTGAATTGACGACCGTCTCCGCGATGCCCTCTTTCCGGAGGCAAACTTCCTAAAGACTTAGATGCAATACGACGGTCGATCGTTAACCCGCATGCCACAATTGCCCCGGCATCTACGCTCCTCCGCCAATGAATGCGTTGCAACCTCAATTGCTTGCATCCATTTCGGGCTTCAATAAAAATAACTGTTGGCGGCGAAGGAATAGCGCAACAATCACTCGCAAACTGAAAACGCGAGCGCCGATTCTCACCGCGTTTGTAGTGCCTCTCCGTTTCGCGCCTGCCACACCAGCCTTGCCGCCGTCAGGTCCTCAATCGCCATGCCAACTGACTTGAAAACGATCCGCCTACCCTTCGGCGCTGCGGTTGAGCCTGCGGCAACGGCGCCCACCTCCGCATCGACCTTGCTGCCGGACATGCGCACATCACCCGATTCGCGCTCCGCCGCGGCTTTGCACTCGGCAACAACGAAGCTCGTTCTCATCACTTCGTCATCCAGCTCGCGCATGGTTGCGCCGGTAGCGCCGACCGCAATCACCAGGGCATGGGGAGCGAGCCAGCGGCCTTGTAGGATTGGTGTTCCGGCTGATGTCACCGTCAGCACCACATCGGCTGCGGCTGCTTCCTCAATCGTTACTGCGCGCGCGCCGGTTTCAGCAGCCAGCTGTTTTGCATTTTCGGCCGTGCGGCTCCAAATGCGAATGTCCTTGAGACCCGACCGCACCATCCCAAATGCCCGCAAATGCGATCGCGCCTGCACTCCGCTTCCCAGAATCCCCAGGCTGCGCACATCCGTACCACCCAGCACGTCAAGCGCCACCGCAGACACCGCCGCGGTCCGCATCTCCGTGATCAGCCGCCCATCCATTACCGCCAGCGGTTCGCCAGTCGAGCGCCGCAACAACTCCACGATCGCCATGTGCGTATGAAGTCCGAGCTCGTCATTCCCCGGATAAAACGTAACGGTCTTCACCGCCATCACGTCGCCAGCGATCACCGGCATCACCGCAAACCATCCGTTGTTGTGCCCCTCGGCATTGCCCGCTCTCAGCATCATGCGCGCCGGCTGCTCCACCAGGCCCGCCGAGTAATCCATCAGCGCCTGGCGAATCGCGGGGATCAGCGCCTCATACGTCAGCACGGCACGCACGTCGGCTTCGGTCAGAAACATGAATCCTCGTTCTTGGTTCGTGGGATTTCAGTTCTTGATTTCAGATTTTCTCTGTCCCGGCCGAAAGCCAGCGCAGTCAGAGCGGCGCACGAACTCAGTTCGGCTTGTTGCCGGATGCGGAGCGGCGCCGAAAACGTTCGTCCACCGGTTGCCGTCCATTGAATCCCGCCTCAACCGTGTGCCAGTGCTCAATCGAGGTCTCGCCCATCCGCCAGCACAGCAAAACAACCTGGTCGTCCATCCGGCACGGGAAATCGAGCAGTCCGGCTTCGAGATCCTTTACCTGGACGCCGATGGCGTCGATCTCAGCCACACTCTCGCGCGCCAGCTTGAGATGTTCTTCGAGCTCCGCGCGCTGTTTCCCAACGCTCACCGTATCCACCTTCATGCCGCCGGAAAGGTAAATCCGCCGCGCCAGTTCGCTCAGCCCGGACTCAACCTGCTCAGCCGCCTGCTTGCCTTCAATCGCCCGCTTCAGCAGCGATTCAAGAACAGGAAGCAGGGATTGCGCTTCGTCGATGGTGAACGTCTTCATGACTTAGATACCTGTCTATAGGATACGACGAAATCGAATCACCGGATGAATTCGCCAGCTTGTGAGAATCCCAGCCCGTACCTCGCTTGCAATGTGCACAATCTTGCACATTGACAATTCGCGGTGCATTTGTGCAGCCATCATCGGCTGTTCCCTGTTCCCTGTTCCCTGTTCCCTGTTCCCTGTTCCCTGTTCCCTGTTCCCTGTTCCCTGTTCCCTGTTCCCTGTTCCCTGTTCCCTGTTCCCTGTTCCCTGTTCCCTGTTCCCTGTTCCCTGTTCCCTGTTCCCTGTTCCCTGTTCCCTGTTCCCTGTTCCCTGTTCCCTGTTCCCTGTTCCCTGCTTTTATCCCACTTCCAGCATCCGATCCAACGCCACACGCGCCCAGTGCTTCACATCATCCCGCACCTCGATTCGGTTCACCACGCGGCCCTCCACCAGATTTTCAAGGGCCCACGCCAGGTGCTGCGGACTGATGCGGTACATCGTGGTGCACAGGCAGCCCGTGTCGTCGAGTGTGATGATCTTCTTGCCTTCCGGGCCAAAGCGTCGGGCCAGCCGGTTCACCAGGTGAATCTCGGTGCCCACGGCAAACATGGAACCCGCCGGCGCCTCTTCCACCAGAGCAATCAGCCGCTCCGTCGAACCCAGCGCATCCGCCTTCTGGCAAACTTCCCAGCGGCATTCGGGATGCACGATCACCTGGATGCCGGGATACTTGGCGCGTATCGTGTCCACATGGCCTGGCAAAAAGCGCTGATGCACCGCGCAATGGCCCTTCCACAAAATCACACGCGCCCTGGCCAGATTCTCCTTCGTCTGCCCGCCCCCTGTCGCTCCGTTCTTGCCTGTGCCGAGTTGCACGGCCCACGGATCCCACACCGCCATCTCGTCCAGCGGAATCCCCATCCCGTACCCAGTGTTGCGGCCCAAATGCTGGTCCGGCAGAAACAGGATCCGCTTGCCCCGCGCAAAAGCCCACTCAAAGGCGCCGCGCGCATTCGAAGACGTGCACACCAACCCGCCGCGCTCGCCGCAAAAAGCCTTAATCGCGGCGGTCGAATTCATATACGTCAGCGGAATCGTCTCGCCATCCAGCCCCAACTGCGTGAGCGCATCCC
This sequence comes from uncultured Acidobacteriaceae bacterium, assembly GCA_963765025.1. GTDB lineage: Bacteria > Acidobacteriota > Terriglobia > Terriglobales > Acidobacteriaceae > Telmatobacter. The sequence continues at coordinate 49,660 of CAVXVM010000024.1, forward strand.
AGCAATCTTCCACCTGCGAAATTTCCGCCATATCCGCCATGGAACATCCCGCATTCAGGTCAGGCAAAATCACCTGCTGGCAATCCCTGCCCAACACGTCGGCACTCTCAGCCATAAAGTGCACGCCGCAGAAAAGGATGTACCGCGCATCGGTCTCCGCCGCCACCTTCGACAACTTGTAGCTGTCTCCGGTCGCATCCGCAAAACGGATCACTTCGTCGCGCTGATAGTGGTGGCCCAGAATGATGGCCGTTGAGCCCAGCTTCGCGCGCGCTCGGCTGATGCGCTCATCCATCGAGTGGTCTGGCAGTGCCAGATAGTTTTCAAGGGTGCAAACGTCCGCAACCTGCGGCGAGGCCGCCGTCTCTGCGTCAAGGATCAGGGTCACTCTATTCCGCCTTCAGCCCGGCTCGTCCCTCGTGGGACAGCGGGCGGGGTTGTTGAAAGCACACAGGCTGCAGCGGATGCACTGAACCCAATGAAGTTATCGGCACTTTGGCCGACTCGTTCAACGGTTCCCCATCCACGGGGTTGTTGCAGCCCTTTTATATGAATGGACGCAGATTTCAGTTGTCGGATAGCTGGAAAAGCCTCGCCCCTCACTGCACCATTCCACCTTATTTTAACGCGTTTCCAACACTCCGCGTGCCGTGTCCCGCTTCTGCTTGCCTCCCCGGGCCTCGATTCATCCATTCCGGCCCAGTCATCCCAGCCCCATCCAGCCCGGATTCTGTCCGATAGCAGTTTGTGAGCGTCGCGCACGGGCAGGTATCATGGTCCTTCATGGTTATTCCACCAACAATCGAGGTCGCCAATCATTGGCATGGCGGATTCGCTCATCCTGATGGTGATCGCGCTGGTCGTTTTTGGACCGCGGAAGCCTGCCCCAGATCGGACGCCAGATCGGCAAGCTGATGTACGAGTTCCGCAAGGCCTCAAACGACTTCAAATTTCAGATGGAAGAGGAGTTGCGCAACTCCGAAGAGGCCGACCGGCGCAAGAAGGAAGAAGAGGAGCGCCAGCGGCAACTGGCAGCCAATCCGCCCGCGCAGCTTGAAGCCGGCGTCGCAACTGAGACTTCGGCCACCACCGAAACTCCGGCCACCGAAACGACCTATCCCTACGGCAGCACCTACGACGAAGTCGCTGAGGCCCGCGCCAACGCCGCATCTGACGTTCCCACAATCAAGCCTCCCTCCACCGGCGAGCCGGTCCCCGCGGCCAAGTCCAAGCCCGATACCCAGCCCGATACCCCAACCGAAGTGGTCGAAGAGTCACCGTCTGCCGCATCCATGGCAGTTGCCGAACAGATTCCGACTGCGAATGATGCCACTCTCAATGTAACCGCCTCTGAGGTCACGAACAGTACGACGGAGCCGGCCCACAATGGTTGATCCCGGAGACGCAATCAGCAAGGCAAGAGAAGCAGTCACGCAGCGTGCCGACCTGCCCGGTATGAGCCTGATGGAGCATCTGGAGGAGCTGCGCAAGCGCATCGTCCACTCCGCCATCTATCTCGCCATTGGCTTCTTCGTAGCCTACTTCTTCCACGAAAAGCTCTACGGTTTTGTACAGGCTCCGCTCGATCATCTGCACATCAAGCTGAATTACACGCACCCCATGGATCCGCTCAACCTCTACCTGCAGGTGGCGCTGATCGGGGGAGCGATTCTGGCCTCGCCTTTCATCCTTTACCAGGTGTGGCTGTTCATTGCGCCGGGACTCTACCAGAAGGAGAAGCGCTTTGTCATTCCCTTCATGACGGCAACGGTGGGGTTGTTTCTGGTTGGCGCAGCCTTCGGATACTTCTTTGTGCTGCCCGGAGCGCTCAAGATCCTGATCATAGGGTTCGGCGCCAAATTCAACCCCATCGTCACGATTGAGGAGTACACGGGATTCTTTCTGTCGATCATTCTCGGCCTTGGTGTCAGCTTCGAGTTGCCGATCCTCATCTTTTTCCTGGCCCTGTTCGGCATCGTGAGTCCGCGCTTTTTGTGGAAGAACATTCGCTACGCGATCCTGGCTGTGTTCCTGGTGGCTGCGATTATCTGTCCCAGCCCCGATCCAAGCACGATGTGCTTCTATGCGGTTCCCATGCTTTCGCTTTACGTCCTGGGCATCGGCGTGGCGTGGTGGGTGCATCCTGACAGGCGCAAGGCCAAAGAGGCAGCCAGAAAGGCCAAAGCGGAAGCCAGGAAGGCGAAGGAGAGCGCGCAATGATCTTCTCCTCATGGGTGCCCTCGGTCCGGGGTCCCCGCGGACAGGTCTTCGTCCGCGGGGTGGAGATCCCTCGCCGGGTGCCCCCGGTCCCTCGCACTTGGGGACCGGGGATGTGCACTCTGCTCCTCCTGATAATCTTCACCGCACGCCCCGCTCCCGCGCAGCAGCACTTTGACGGCGCACACGCCCTCGACTACGCCCGTCAGTTCGTCGCCATCGGCCCGCGCTGGCCCACCGGCCCCGGCCACGTCAAGGCCGAAGAGTTTCTGCGCAGCCACTTCCTCGGCAATCACGATCAACTCGAGCAGGACACCTTTACTGCCGACACGCCCATCGGCCCCGTCCCGATGTGCAACTTTATCGTGCGCTATCCCGGCAAAAAACCCGGCGTCATCCTGCTCGGTACCCACTACGAAACCAACTATCCGCTCCGCAACATCGGATTCGTGGGCGCAAACGACGGCGCCGCCACCACCGGCCTCCTGATGGCCATCGGCGACCGCCTCCACGCTGAAACTGCCGCCGGAAAAAAGCTCGACGGCTACTCCGTGTGGCTCGTCTTCTTCGACGGCGAAGAGGCCATCAACGCCTGGTCGCGCTCTGACTCGACCTATGGCAGCCGTCACCTTGCCGCCCGCTGGGGTCGCGATGGAACCCTCGGCCAGATCAAGGCCTTCATGCTCGCAGACATGATCGGCGACAAGGACCTCGACATTCAGCGCGAATCGAATTCAACCGCCTGGCTCGTCTCGCTCGTCGGCCAGGCCGCCCACAAGTTCGGCTACGACCGCTACTTCTTCCAGCGCGAGATGGCGGTCGAAGACGATCACCTTCCCTTTGTCGAGCGCGGCGTGCCCTCCATCGACGTCATCGACCTCGATTACGGGCCCAACAACAGTTATCACCATACCGCCCAGGACACCGTGGACAAGGTCAGCGCCCGCAGCCTGACCATCGACGGCGACGTCTTCATGGAAACCATCCGGCTGATCGATCTAAGATAGTGCGCCGAAAGATGGATCGTTGCAGCGCACAGCTCAACGAATAGGAATCGCGATTTCTCGCTACGCATCCATGATCCCGGCTATCGTCAATATCGAATTGAATTCAGAGAAAGGAGTTGCGCCGTGAAGTCACGTCTGACATTTGGTTTGTTTCTGTTCCTCCTCCTCGCGCCCAGATCTTTCGCCCAGGACCCATTGGATGGGCTCTGGCAGGGATACGACGGCGAGTGGCGGCACGTATCGCAGCAGTTGATCGCGCTTGCCGAAGCCACGCCTCCTGAGAACTTCGCGTGGAGGCCGGCCAAGGGTGTCCGCTCCACAAGCGAGGTCTACATGCACATCGTCATGGCGAACTTTGGCCTCCTCAGCTACACCGGTCCTAAAATGCCCGCGGACCTCAAGCAGGACGCCGAAAAGACGGTCACCTCCAAGGCGGAGGTCATCAGTTGGCTCAAGCGCTCACTGGAGGCGGTCAAGCAGGCGCATGCGGCAGAGACGCCTTCAGATCTCGCCCGCAAAGTCCGTATCGAAAACCGAGATGCAACTGTAGATGGCATGTATCTCCGCATCATCATTCACGACAACGAGCACATGGGGCAGTTGGTCGCATACGCACGCATGACTGGCGTCGTGCCACCCTGGTCAAAATGAGAAAGCGCTCCGCGCCCTCCCTTTATACTGAAAGGTAACCAACCACATCTTGTGGGTCTGAACTCGGCCCATGCACGAGGAACGAAAATTGGCTGATGCAGAAATTGGAATTATCGGCGGCAGCGGACTTTACTCCATGCCCGGATTCACAAACGTGCGCGAAGTACGCGTGGAAACGCCGTTCGGCGAGCCGTCTGAAGCCTTCGTACTCGGCGACCTTGAAGGCCGCAAGGTCGCCTTCCTTGCGCGTCACGGGCGCGGCCATCGCATTCTGCCCTCTGAGCTGAACTTCCGCGCCAACATCTACGCATTCAAAAAGCTTGGCGTCGAGCGCATTCTGTCAGTCTCCGCCGTCGGCTCGCTCAAGGAAGAGCACAAGCCGACCGACTTTGTCATGCCCGACCAGTTCATCGACCGCACCTTTCATCGCATCTCCACGTTCTTCGGCGAAGGGATTGTGGGCCATGTGGCATTTGGCGATCCGGTGTGCGCCACCGTCGCGAAAGCCGCCTACGATGCCTGTGCAACGGTCGGCGTCGTTGGCACGCTCGGCGGAACCTACGTGTGCATGGAGGGACCGCAGTTCTCCACCAAGGCCGAGTCCAACCTTTATCGAAGTTGGGGCGCCGACGTCATCGGCATGACCAATCTGCAGGAGGCCAAGCTCGCCCGCGAGGCTGAAATCTGCTACGCCACCGTGGCCATGGTCACCGACTACGATTGCTGGCGCGAAGGCCACGATTCAGTGACCATTGAAGAGATTGTGGCCGTGCTGCACAAGAACGCCGACAACGCGGCAAAGGTCGTCAAAGCGGCCGTAGCCGCAATCCCTAAAGAGCGCAGTTGCGCCTGCGCCTCGGCCGCCCAATTCGCGGTGCTCACCCAGCCCGATGCAATTCCCGCGGCAGCAAAAGAAAAGCTCAAGCTGCTCTTCGGCAAGTATCTGGGCTGGTAGGTTTTTTGAAGGGGCGCGGCTTTAGCCCCTGAGGTTCTATTTTCCGACACAGGAGAATTATGGCAATCACCGTAGTAGGCAGCGTTGCGTACGACACAATTGAAACGCCTTCAGGGCGCCGGGAGCGTTGCCTGGGCGGCGCGGCCACTCATTTCTCCCTTGCAGCCAGCTTCTTTACCGATGTGCGGGTCATCGCCGTCGTGGGCGAAGACTTTGGCCCCGAGCAGGAGGCCGTCTTCCTCCGCCGCAGAGTCGACACACGCGGCATAGAGCGCGCCCCCGGAAAAAGCTTCTTCTGGGAAGGCTCCTATCTCGACAATCTCAACGAAGCCCAAACCCGCCAGACCGATCTGAATGTCTTTGCCTCATTCGAGCCCAAGATTCCTGACGCCTTCCGCGACTCCGACTTTCTCTTCCTTGCCAACATCGATCCGGTGCTGCAGCGGCGCGTGCGCGAAGCCATGCCCGATGTAAAACTCGTCGCCGGCGACACCATGAATTACTGGATCAAGGACCATCGCCCCGCATTGCTTGAAGTGCTCAAGGGTCTTGACGTGCTGCTCATCAACGACACTGAAGCCCGCATGCTTGCCGGCAACGACAACCTGGTGCAGGCCGCGCGCGCCGTCATGGCCATGGGCCCCAGCTCCTTGGTCATCAAGCACGGGGAATACGGCGCCACGCTCTTCCGCAAAGCGGACCCGATCAACGGCACAGCCCACAGCACCTTCAAAGTACCCGCGCTGCCTCTGGAGCAAGTAGTGGATCCCACCGGCGCGGGCGACAGTTTTGCGGGGGGATTTTTTGGCTATCTCGCCGCACAGCCCGAGCTCACACCCGACGCCTACCGCCGCGCCATGTTCTACGGCAGTGTCATGGGCTCCTTCGCCGTGGAGCGCTTTGGCACCGAGCGCATTGCCGCGCTCTCCCGGAAGGAGATCGACGACCGTTTCCTTCAGTTCCGCGAGCTCACTCACCTTGACTGACGAATCCCACACGCGCGAGGCCGGTGTACGCACTCCCGTTGCCCCGGTTGAAACCTTCACCGTCCTGGTCTGCTCTGTTGCTCTTTCTCTTGCCGCCATCGCCTGGAGCTGGCGCAACGACGCGCTTCTCAACTGGGGCGACGCCGTTGCTCATTTGCACATTGCGCGCCGCGTTTTTGACTGCCACCAGCCCCGCCTCTCGCAACTGGGCTCCGTCTGGTTGCCATTGCCACACATCCTCATGCTCCCTTTTGTGCAGGTCTACAGTTGGTGGGCCAATGGCATTGCCGGCACCGTCCCTTCGGCGCTCGCCTACGTCGCATCCTGCCTCGGCCTTTATCGCCTCGCGCGCCGCTGGCTCTCACCCGCCGCTTGCGCGCTCGCCCTCGCCTTCTTCGCTCTCAATCCCAATCTGCTTTACCTGCAGACCACCGCAATGACCGAACCCCTCTTCGTTTGCGAGATGATCTGGATCGTCGATTGGCTCGTCGAGTGGCGCTTGTCTCTCGATAACGAACCCGCGCGATCTGGTCGTTTGCTCGCGTGTGTTGCACTCGCGCTCATCGCCGCCATTTTTACGCGCTACGACGGGTGGATCATGGCTCTGCTTGCCTGGACCGCGATCGGCTTCGTGCTCCTCAAGCGTGGTCAGTTGAAGTCACGCATCTTCTGGATTCTTACCGCCTGTGTCGTCGCCGCTCCCATTACCTGGTTCATTTACAACGCTGTGGCCTTCGGCGACTGGCTTGAATTCTCGCGTGGCCCTTACTCGGCGAAAGCCATCGAACTGCGCACCATGTCGCATGGCGCCGGGCCCCCGCATCCAGGCTGGCATAACCCATGGGTCTCGCTGCTCTTCTTCCTGAAAGCCGCAGAGATGGATGCAACCGCTGCGGCATGGGGCAACATCATTCTCTTCTTCGCCACCGCCGGAACCCTGGGCGCATGGGTCTTTGCGCGCCGTCGTGCCTTTACCTGGGTTCTCTTTCTCTGGCTCCCCGTTCCCTTCTACGCTTACTCGGTTGCCTACGGCTCGGTCCCCATTTTTCTCCCCGTCTGGTGGCCGCACTCCTGGTACAACACCCGCTACGGCATGGAACTGCTGCCGGCGCTGGCGCTTGGGATGGGCTTTGTCACTGCATCCCTCATCGCTCTCGTCCGCGACTTCAAGCCACAAGGTGCAAAGTACGCCGCGGCAGTCCTTTTCACTCTGGCCGCCCTCAACAGCTGGTTCGTAGTGCGTGAGCGTCCTCTGACGTACGTCGAAGGCCTCAAGAATATTGACGCGCATCGCCCCTATCAGCTTGCCATCCCGCCCGTGCTCCGTTCGCAACTCGCCGAACACCCCGGCGCAACTTGCCTGATGGAAACTTCGGTCGATCCCGAGATCGTTGCGCTCACTGGGATTCCCCTGCGCCAGACCATCAATGAAGCGGACCTCTCCATCTGGGACGAAGCCCTCAAGGCGCCTGCAGCCCATGCCTACCTCGTGCTCGCCTTTGACGGTGATCCGGTCGATCGCGCCGTCAAATCCCACCCTCAAGGCCTGACGGCCGTCGCTCATTTCACTGCGCCGGGGCAGCCCTCGGGCACAATGTACGTCTCCGGTACTCCTCAGTCGTCCAACCTCAACAGCGGCCGTGCGGCGGTGGTAGCATCGGGCAAGGCCACAATGTAATCCGGGCTTCTGCGCCACGAGCGTGGCCAACCAACCGGAACCGGCAAGCCAGATTCCGCCCGTTCCAGCAGCAAACGCCGCACTGATTCTCTGGAGGAAGATTGATTCCCTTTACCAAAGCCCACGCCTGCGGCAACGACTTCCTGATCGTGACGGAAGAGGCAGCCGCGGGGCACGATTGGGCCGACCTCACGCGCCGCCTCTGCGATCGCAATACAGGCATCGGCGCTGACGGCATCGAGTTCTTTGCGTGGACTAAATCCAAATTGTCCGGTAAGAAGTCCGGACGCATCCGCCTCCACAACGCCGACGGCTCCATCGCCGAAATCAGCGGCAACGGCACACGCTGCGTGGCTGCATGGATGGCCGAAGCAATCGATGCGCAACCCGGCGACGACCTTGAAATCACCACCGACGCTGGGCCTCGCCTCTGCCATATCGAGACGCGCCAAGGTCACACCGTTCAGGTCACAACCGGCATGGGCGTTCCCAGCTTTGTGCCTCATACGCTCAAGTTGACCGATGGAACTGAGATCGTTGGCCTCGAAATCTCCACCGGCAACCCTCACTTCGTCATTGTGGTTCACAACCCGGAATTCACCGTCCACCACAAATCCTGGCAACAGATTGGCGCCGAGATCTGCGTGCACAAGGATTTCCCGCACCACACCAACGTGGAATTTGTACGCATCACCGGCGAGCGCGAAATTGAGATTCGCATCTTCGAGCGCGGCGTCGGTCCCACATCCTCTTCGGGCACCGGCTCGAGCGCCTCAGCAACGGCAGTGCTGGCTTTGCGCCAATGTCTTTCTCCGCTCACCGTCATTGCCCCCGGCGGGCCGCAGACTGTCGCGTGGGACGGGCCCGGCGCTGAGCTGCGCCTCACTGGACCCGCGGCTCTCATCGCCCGCGGCGAGGCCTGGTAGCCATGCTTGCCGAACCCCTGCCTCTGCTCAAGCCGCGCGTTGTTGGCACAAGCTCCCGCATTAGTGTCGTCGCTCCGGCTTCCTTCGCGCAGCCTGACCGCATCACACGCGGGCTCGATGCCTTGCGGAAACTCGCCTTCGCGCCTTATGTGAGCGAATCAACGCTCGCGCGCGGCCCCCTTTACTTCGCCGGAACGCGCGAGCAGCGTCTCACCGATTTGCACACAGCCTTCGCCGATGAAGCTACGAGCGCCATCATGTGCCTGCGCGGCGGCTACGGTTCTAACTACTTGCTCGATAGCCTCGATCTCGGTTTGATCGCAAGTCATCCCAAGCCTTTGTTCGCCTACAGCGACCTGACCGGCATTCAACTGCGTCTGCTCGATGAAACCGGCCTGCCCGCTTTTCACGGCCCCATGGTCGCGGCGGATTTCTACTGTGAAGAAGGCGTACATCTGCCGAGCTTTCAAGCAGCCCTGGCAGGAAAGCCCTATTCCGTAAGTACCCAGGAAGGGCTGCGTGCATTGAAGCCTGGACGCGCCGACGGCATTCTCTACGGCGGCTGTCTCAGCATTCTGGTTTCTCTGCTCGGCACCAAATTCGAGCCACACACCGAAGGCAAGCTCCTTTTCTTTGAAGACACGGGGGCCAAGCCCTATCAAATCGACCGTATGCTGTGGCAACTGCGCATCGCCGGCAAGCTCGACGGCGTCCGCGGCATCATCTTCGGCGAAATGCTCAACTGCACTTCCCCCGGCGCCTCGCCCGAACTTTTGGAGGAAACAATCTTGAGTGCACTTTCCGGCTTCGACGGACCCATTTTTTTCGGACTCCGCAGCGGCCATGTATCACGGCAAAATGTAACACTGACTTTTGGTGTAAGGGCCCAGGTTTCCGCTGATCCGCAACCCACACTCGATCTGCTTGAAGGGGCGGTGAGGCCATGAGCCCAAAGCCGAAGCATATTCATCTTTGCGGCATCTGCGGCACAGCCATGGCATCACTCGCCGGCCTGCTTCAGTTAGAGGGCCATCGCATCACTGGCTCTGACAAGGCGGCCTATCCGCCCATGAGCGAACTGCTCCACGGCCTCGGCATTCCCGTCATGGAGCCGTACTCTGAAGAGAATCTCTCGCCCGCGCCCGATCTTGTCGTAATCGGCAACGCGCTCTCCCGCGGCAATCCTGAGGTGGAGCGCATCCTCGACGAGCGCATCCCCTTCACATCCATGGCCGCGCTGCTGCACGAAGAGTTTCTCAACGGCCGCGAATCTCTAGTCGTCGCCGGCACGCATGGCAAAACCACCACCACCAGCATGCTGGCCTGGATCTTCCAGGTCGCCGCTCATCACGATCCCTCGCTTGAGCCATCCTTCCTCATCGGCGGTGTCGCTGAAAATTTCGGCTCCAGCTTTCAGCTGCGGCCTACGCGCACCTTCATCGTGGAGGGCGACGAGTACGACACCGCCTTCTTTGACAAGGGACCAAAATTCCTCCATTACTTTCCTGACGCCATCATCCTCACCCACGTTGAATTCGATCACGCCGACATCTACACCGATCTTGAAATGGTCAAGACCGCCTTCAAGCGTCTCGTGAACCTGGTTCCGCGACGCGGCCTCGTCGTGGCCTACGACGGCAGCCCAAACGTCACCGAATGCGTCTCGCACGCGCTCTGCCGCGTCGAGCGTTACGGCTTTACCGCCGAAGCCGACTGGCGCATCAGCAATCTTCGGCAAGGGAACGGCTCAGCCGGAGTGCACATGCGCTGGGAAGTCTTGCACGGTGGCGCGCTCTGGGCTGAGCTCGAAATGCAGATGGCCGGCGAACACAACGCGCTCAACGCCACCGCCGCTGCAGCGCTGGCTTTCTCCCACGGCATCGGCAAGGAAACAATTCAAGCCGCGCTAGCCAGCTTCAAGAGCGTCAAGCGCCGCCTTGAAGTACGCGCCCAGGTTACCGGCATCACGGTGATCGAGGACTTTGCGCACCATCCCACAGCCATCCGCGAAACCCTGCGTGCCCTGCGCGCTGTTTATCCGCAATCGCGCCTGTGGGCCGTGCTTGAGCCGCGGTCCAACACGCTGCGCCGCAAAGTTCTTGAGGCCGACCTCATCGCCAGCCTTCGCCTCGCAGACAAGGTGGTGCTGGCCGGCGTCTACCAACAGGAACGCATTCCCAACGCCGATCGCCTGCATCCCGAGGACGTGGTCCAGGCCCTCAACAGCGACGGCCTCAAGGCCGAGCTGCTGCCTGACGCCCGCGCCATCGTCAACGGAATCGCGCCCCAGCTTCGCAACGGCGACGTGGTCGCCATCCTCTCCAATGGCGGATTCGACGGCATCTATGAGAAACTTCCAGCGCGGCTCAGGCAGCTCCATCCCTGATCGCGGCAAACACTCCTATGCTCTTTTCTCTCATCTTCGTCGCTACCATGGTCGTCACCGGCATCCCCACGGCTCTGCTCTTCATTCCCTGGTGCTGGATTACCGGCAACGTGCTCCCGCTCTACAAAGGCACGCGCTTCATGCTCGCCAGCAGTTGTCGCCTGGCCGGCGTGCGCTTCAAGACAGAAGGCCTGGACCGCATCCCTCGTGATCGCGCAGTCATCTTCATGTCGAACCACGTCTCCAATCTCGACCCGCCCGCGCTCATCTCGCTCATTCCCGGCCGCACCTCGGCCTTCATGAAGCGCTCGCTGATGGAGTTGCCCATTCTCGGCACCGGCTTCCGCATGGGTGAATTCATCGCCGTCGACCGCAGCGGCAATGTGGCCGATGCCAAGCAAAGCGTAGCCGCCGCTGAACGCGTGCTCGCCAAAGGAGTGCACATCACTACCTTCGTAGAAGGAACCCGCTCGCCCGACGGACGCATGCTTCCCTTCAAGAAAGGCCCCTTCTTCCTCGCCATGGGCGCCGGGGCTCCGTGCATTCCGGTCTCTATCTATGGCACCGAGTCCATCATGGGCAAAGGCAGCCTGAGCATCAAGCCCGGCGTCGCCCATGTCGTCTTTCACGACCCCATTGACCCCTCCGCCTTTTCCTCGCGCGACGAGCTCATGCAGGCCGTCCGCGCCTCCATCGCCTCCGGCCTGCCCGAATGGATGCGAAACTAGAAGTACGCCTTGCGTTTCTTGAATCGATGTCCTGCTCTCTGGTGGAGCGCCCATGATCGTCTCGTTCTTCGTCATCGCCGTTGTCATTGCTCTCAGCATTCCTTCGGCCATCATCTTCCTCCCGCTGGCTGCCATCACCGGCAACCCCAGACCGCTCTACAACGTGGTCTGCTTCATCGTCCGCGTAGCCTTTCGCGCGGCGGGCATCCGCGTTCGTGTCGAAGGACTCCAGAACGTCCCCGACGGCGAAGCCTGCATCTTCATGGCCAACCATGTCTCCAACCTCGACCCTCCCGGCTTGATCCCGCGCATCCCCGGTCGCTCCGCCGCCTTCACCAAGCGCGAGGTCTTCAAGCTCCCCTTGTTCGGTCTGGCCCTCAAACTCGGCGAGTTTATTCCCGTCGATCGCAAAGGCAATGCCGCCACCGCCGAGGCCAGCGTCGGCGCGGCCAAGCGCTTGCTTGCCAAGGGAATTCACATCACAACATTCGTCGAAGGAGCCCGTTCGAAAGACGGACGCATGACGCCTTTCAAGAAAGGCGCATTTTACCTGGCAAAAGAATCTGGAGCCACCTGCATTCCGGTTTCGGTATTCGGAACGGAGACGCTGATGGCAAAAGGCAGCTTCGCCATCAGCCCGGGCACGGCGCACTTTGTCTTTCATCCACCCATTTACCCGCGCAACTACGAAACCCGCGAGGATCTCATGCAGGCCGTGCGCGCTTCCATCGCCTCGGGCCTGCCGGAGTGGATGCGCACTTAGGTTGTATCGAAGTCTACTGGATCATCGCGTTGTAGCCGTCGTCCAACAACTTCTGCCGCCAGCGATTCGCTTCGTCGCGATTGTTGAAAGGCCCCATCCGCACATGAATCAGCCCGTCCACCGGATCCCGCTTTTCAGCCACCGCATAACCGCGCTTGCGCAGTGCAGTGGAGAGCACGTCGGCGTCCTCCTGGTGCGAAACGGCGGCAATCTGCACCATCAGCTGCACCGGCGGCGGAAGCACCGCGTGCATGCCCGAATCGCTTGAGGGCAATGGAGTGTTCGACCCAGGAAGCGCAGAACGAACCTGCTGCTGACTTGCGTTTGTCCCCGTCTGCGATGTAACGACGGGATCACTGGTGGCGGGTTGCGATGCGTTGACCGGTGTGGCAACCATCGGTACCGGAGCGGGCATCGCCGGCGGCGCCGTGGCTGAGGGCTTCGCCTTTGCTCCATTCGTCTGCAGGCCGGCCTGCCCACCGGCTGCAGCCAGTTGACTGGTTGCCGGCTGCCCCACACCGCGGCCTACCTCGTAACCCAGCCCGAAGAACGCCCCGCAAACCAGCGCCAGCCCAAGGAAAAGCAGCAGGAGCGTGCCCGTCCCCAAGGTCAGTTCCGTATCGCGCAGGGGCCTTTGCCGCTCCACTTTCTCGTCTTCGTCGTCAAAAGCTCCCCTCATGCACCTTCCTTGTCGCTACTTTTTTTCGAGCGCGGCCTTGGCTGACTCACCCATCTTGCTGAACAGCTGCATCATCTCGATCGGAAGCGGGAACACGATGGTCGTGTTCTTCTCAACACCGATCTCGGTCAGTGTCTGCAGGTAGCGTAGCTGGATGGTAATCGGCTCGGTAGCCAGCAGGGCTGCGGCATCCACCAGCTTCTGGGCGGCGTTAAACTCGCCTTCGGCATGGATCACCTTCGCACGGCGTTCGCGTTCCGCCTCGGCCTGCTTGGCCATGGCGCGCGTCATGCTCTCCGGCAGATCCACCTGCTTCACTTCCACACTCGTCACCTTCACACCAAACGGCTCGGTCCGCTGATCGATGATGGATTGAATCCTGAGATTGAGCTGGTCGCGATGGCTGAGAAGCGTGTCCAGTTCCACCTCGCCCAGTACCGACCGCAAAGTCGTCTGCGCAAACTGCGAGGTCTGGTAAACATAGTTGGCCACCTTGATCGCCGCGTCATTCGGATTCACCACGTAGAGCGTTACCACCGCGTTCACCTTGATGGTCACGTTGTCGCGGGTGATCACGTCCTGCGGAGGAACTTCCAGCACCTCCTGGCGAAGCGAAATGCGCACCATCTGGTCCAGCGGCCGGAAAACAAGAATAATGCCCGGTCCCTTCGGCGTTCCCAGGACTCGGCCGAGGCGAAAAATGACCCCGCGCTCATACTCGCGAAGAATCTTGATGGAATTCAGCAAATAAAGAACGACAATGGCGATCAAAACCAGCATCGGAATGGGCAAATCGGAGATGGACATTTGAGTTACCTCAGCACGGATTGTACTCCCCTGTGATTCACGCGGCTGCGTTCGGAGGCGTCACTGTCGCATCCGAAGTCACCCGCAACAAATTCTCTTCGTGGCTCACCACGCGCAGGCTGGCGCCCTTGGCCACGGGTTCCGGCGCCACCGCCCGCCAGATCTCTCCCTCCACCAGCACGTGCCCCTCCGGAGTCAGCGGCTCCATGGCAACCGCGCGGCAGCCCACCATGGCATCGGCGCCAAGCATGGCTTTCCTGCTGCGCGCCCGCACCGCTAATCGAACCAGGAACACGGTGATCCCGCCGAACCCCGCGCTCACAGCAAAGGCCACCCAAGGCGTAATGCGCATCTCCGGCACCGGCGCCGCAACCAGCGTGAGCGTGCCAAACGTAAGGCAGATAATGCCGGCAACCGCCAGCACGCCATGCGCGCCAAATTTTGCCTCAAGCAACAGCAGCACCAGCGCCGCCACCAGCAGCAGAACCGCCGTAAAACGGATTGGCAGCAGATTCAGCGCAAAGATAGCCAGCAGCACCATCAGTGTTCCCAGTGCGCCGGGCACAATCGTTCCCGGTGAGTTGAATTCCAGGTAGATCAGCAGCGCCCCGCCCACCAGAAACAACAGCGCGATGTTGGGGTCCACCAGCCAGCCCAGCAGTTCGTCGCGCAGCGACGGGCGAATCACCTCAATGCGCGCATTGGCCAGGTGCAGCGTCAGCTTCGATCCGTCCAGCCGGGTAATCACTCGCCCGTCCAGTGCTGTCAGCAGTTCTGCGTCGTTATTCGCAATCAAGTCAATCAAATGCTGGTTCAGCGCTTCCTCGGCCGTATACGAGTGCGAGGTCTGCAAAGCCGCCGTCGCTGCTTCTGCATTACGGTTGCGCCTCGTCACGTACGAACGTAAGAACGCCTCAGCGTCGTTCTCCGCCTTTTGCGCTTCCGTATCATCGGGCTTTCCACCCATGAAGACCACATGCGCTGCGCCCGCCTCGGTTCCGGGGGCCATGGCCGCCACATCCGAGGCCTCCAGCAGGAAGAATCCCGCCGAGCCCGCGCGCGCGCCCGACGGGCCCACAAACACAATCACCGGCACCTTTGAGGCCATCATCGCCGCCACCATCGCGCGCATTGACTCCACCAGTCCGCCCGGCGTGTCCATCTCCACCAGCAGAGCCTGTGCACCATCCTGGTTCGCGCGCGCCAGGGCCTGCGTCAGCTCGCCTTCGGTCACCGGCTGCACCGTGTCTTTGAGAACAAACTTGTCCACAAGAGGACTCGGGGATTGCGCGCCCATCGGCGAGCACGCAACTCCGCCGAGACCTATTCCCACAAGGCAGGCTGCAATTCTCAGTGCCAAACCGCGTTTGCGCTGGACCATGGCTTGCTCCTCTGGAGCTTCAATCTAACTATAGGACTGATTCCCGCCAATTCGTAGGAGGCACGTCACACCAACGTCGGCGATCAACCTTCTACTATTTTCCCTGCCCGGCCTTCGCCTTTACCGCGCGGACCAGTTCCTGCGCCGCCTGGCTTTGCGGATCAAGCTTGAGTGCTTCCGCCCCCTCATTCAGCGCCTCATTCAGGTGGCTGTCTGCCAGATCCAGCCGTCCCAGCACAAGGTACGCGTCCACGCGTGGCTCAAGCTCCAGGGCAGCGTGGGCTTCCTTGCGAGCGCCATCGGCAGCCCCGGTGCGCTCGCTTACCATCGCCAGCCCGGCGTGGGCTTCAGCGCACTTGCCGTCGGCGACCACCGCCGCCTGGTAAAGTCGTTCCGCCTCCAGCAGCAGGCCCCGATCCAGAAATCCCGCCGCCTGCGCCGAAAGCGCCCGTGCCCGCTCTAGCGGCGCGAGTTCCGCAAGCCGCGAAGCGCCCATCTGGTCCATCATCTGCGCAGCCTGCCGGAACGCGGCAGCATCGAAACTGCGCACAATTCGCTCCAGCGGATCCGCCGATGCATCCGCGTCTGGGCTGGTTTTGGCTGCTCCCTCTGGGCTGGTTTTCGTTGCGTCCGGTCCCGCTGGCGGGGTCGGTTTGGGAACGGCCGGCTTCTTCCACGCTGTTTCCAGCGCCTGTGCCTCTTCGTCGCCCGGCCTCAGCTTCAGGCACTGGTCCAGCTCATTCAGAGCTGCCGGAGTCTGGCCGTGCCTCTCAAGGCTCACCGCAAGATTGAAGTGGTAGTCCGGCGAGCTCGGATCCACCTCTTCGGCTTTGATAAACAGGTCGGTGCCGTCGTGCCCCTGCCGGCTCTGTGCAACACCTTGATTGTTCACAACTTCGGCTAATGGCAAAATACGTGCGACCGCCGCGAATGCCTGTTCCGCCTTCTTGTAATCGCCTGAGAACAGCAGCGAGAGGCCCCGGTAGTAGCCTGCCTCAAGTCCATCCTCGCCGTTCCTGTCCACCTTGGCGAACGCGTCAGCCGCCTGCTCGTAATGCTGGCCGTTATACGCCTCGCGGCCCAGTGCCATCCACGCCGGGCTGAACTCCGGGCTGAGCTTTACTGCCTTCTCCAGGTCGGCCAGCCGCTCCGCCTGGTCGGGCTCCGTAATGCCGCGGACGTACTGCTCAAATGCGTCCAGCTTGATGCCTTTTCCGGCGGCGACAAAGGTCTCCTCTGAGCCGCTGAATCCGGGATCCAGCTCCCGGGTCAGTTTCCATGCCAGCGAGTCGAACACGTCGATCAGGTCCTTCAAATCGCCGCGCGCCGTCACTGCCTCGCTCATGCGCAGCGCTGGTACATCGACCAGCCGCGCCTCGGCCACAATCGAATTCCCGTCCAGAATGTAGCTGCCCACCACAATCGAATCGGCGTCCAGCGTCTGCGCCAGCTTCAGTGAGCTCGCACGCGAGGGATTGAAGCCCTCCGGCAGCCCCAGGTGGTCCAGCGCATACATCCGGTCGGCCCGGCTCATCGGCTCAAAACCGGCCGAAAGAAAGCGGCTGCTCTCCAGCTCCGCGGCGGCCTCGCGAATCCAGTCCAGGCTGGGTTGGCCGGTGCGGTTCTCAAAAGGAAGCACCAGCAGAATGCGGCCATGATCCGCCGCCGAGGACGGTCCCGCTCCCTCGCTGCCCGCCTGGCCCATCGCCAAAACCATCGGCGAGCCGGTCAGCGCAAGAGCCAGTCCCATGCCGGCCACAAAGCGCCGCCAGCCAAACCTTCGCATTGAAAAAAATGGTTGCACAACAGCCTGATTATAGGCGGTGCCCCTTTGGTCCATCGCCCAGCACCGCTCACTTGAAAGTCAATAACAGGCTCCGAGGGATTTCGACTCCCACCACATCCCGCCATCGCAACTCCCTGTATACTTCCGGCAATCCCTGCCCGTTTTTGCCGCCCGTCACGCAATCGAGGTCCATCGAAGGAGTTGCCCACGGATTCCGACTCCAACAGCACCATCCTCTTTCGCAATGGCCCCGTCTTCGTCGCCTTCTGCAGGGTCATCGCCGTGGCCGCGGCCATCATGGCCGGACTGATGGCTCTCTATGTCATCGTCCCGCTCTTTCCCCTGGCGGGCATGAACTTCGCGCGCGCCTTCCAGGCCTTCTGTTGGGCCCTGGCCGCCTACTCCGTTTTTTCCTTCTGCCCTTATCTGTGGGCCTACGGCAACCGGCTGAGCTTCTACTATGTGCAGCTTGACCCACATGGAGTCGAATTCCTCTTCGGAACAAAAGCCAACCCTAACCGGGTTCGCATGGCCTGGGACCAGATCCGCGCCATCCAACACAAGCACATTGCCGGCGACAATCAATACACCGTCCTCGCAAAAGACGGCAGCTCCGCAATACTCTCGTCCAGAATCTTCTTCCACACAAAAAAAATCGCGCAACAAATCGCCGCACGCGCCCATCTCTCCGTGGAAGAACTCTGACCTACCAGTCTCGCCGACACATCTCAGTCAAAGCAATCCAGGCTTCGATAGCTGATAGCTGAAAGCTCGACCCTGGAGACTACCGGCTAGTAGCTAGGAGCTAGAAGCTAGAAGCTGACATCCAGCCTCGCCTCAATCTGCCGATCGAACCGGATCAGCGCAATCCACATGCCGTCGTCGTCGCGCTTCCACACCATCGTGCCGCCCAGTTGCCGCGCAATCAGCTCCGGCGGCAGGTCGTGGTGTAGTCCAAAGAACCGCTCGTCCAGCGCCTGGCTCCACGGCCCCAGGCTCAATAACGGCGACGGCGGCTCGTACTTCGTTGAGAACACCAGCGCCGCGGAGTACTTCTCCGGCTCCGCTTGCGCGCGGGCAATCTGCGCCTCGCTGAAATCGTCGATCGCTTCCACGTCCCACGGCTCCTTCACATATCCCAGTTCGGGCCGTTTCAGTTCGTCCGTCATGGGCCACGCTGAAAGCACCGTTGCGCCGGGATAGCGATGCTCTAGCTGGTAAATCCCCGCCAACTGCAGCCGCACCACGTGGGCGTACGCCAGGTTGTCTTCCGGGGCAAACCCATACGGCGGATTCACGAACAAAGCCAGCACAAACGCCGCCGCTGAAAACACAGCCAGAGACTGCCAGTAAGGCACGCGCCGATAAAACGCAGTCACGGCCACTAGCAGCACCAGCGGATACATGGGCAGCAGGTAGCGCGTCAGCAGCGCTCCGCCCAACACGCTGAACACCACCGCATTCGCCAAAAGCAAAGCCAGGATGCGCCCCCGCTCCCTGCGCCCGATCGTAGCCCGTGCGTGTCCTTCCGCATCCGGCCTCGGATCAAGAAGCATCGCCGCAATGCCCATCATCACCGGCACAAACATGTTCATGTGAGCCGTCAGGTGAAGAATGCGATGGCCAAAGGCGGCCAGCATCCGCAGCGGGTCGAGCGTGGCCTGTGCGTTGTAGCGCAGAAACTCGGGATTGCCAAACAGAAATCCCGTCTTGAAATAGTGCCAGCCATACCAGGCCGCCAGCGGCACAAGGCAACTCGCGAGCCACGCGGATTCAATCAGCAGCCGTTTGCGCGCCTGGGGTTGCGCTCGAATCGCCTCCACCAAATCCATCGTCGCCAGCGTCAGCGGAATGCAGATGGCCGTCTCCTTTGAGAGCGCGGCGGCAGCAAACCACAATGCAGCCGCCCACGGTTTCCTGTCCCGCTCCGGCAGCACAAACACCAGTCCCCACAACGAACAGGCCGCCGCAAAAATATCCGCATGAGCCAGCGAGCTCTGCGCGAACCAGATTGGATACAGCCCCGTCAGCACCACCGTCCAGAAGGCAACCAGCGGCACGCCCACTAGCTTCATAGCCAGCCGCCACACGGCCAGCAGCCCCAGCGAAGCCACCATCAGCACCGCCTCACGCGTCACCTCCGGAAAAAATCCCGAGGCCTTCCACCACAGCGCCAGGTAGATGCTCGGCAGAGGCGGATGAGCGTTGGTCAGTGTTGTTAATGGAATCAGCGAGCCCGTTCGGAAAAAATCCCACGCCGCCGGAATGTAATACCCCGCCTCGTCCCAGTAGTAGGGCACACGCAGCAGCGTGAAGTGGCTCGCATACAGCGCCGCAAAAATGACCGGAAAGATCATCCAAAGTGGCAGCGGCGCGTCCAGCCGCGGTGGCTCGATGATTCTCTTGAACCGCAATCCGTCGCTCCTCGGCTCGTCCCAGGTCTCTGTTTTCTAATCCCTAATCCCTAATCCCTGTTCCCTGCTCTTAATTCACCGGCCCCTCGGGAAAGTTGTGGCCGTGCGGTTCCAGGTTCAGCGTCCCAAAGGCCTGCTCGTACTGCGCCAGGTTCTGGCCTAGCACGTTCCACAGTGCCTTGGCTTGTTGAGGGCTCAGGAAGATGGCCTGGCTGTTGCGGATGGTCACCTGCTCCGGGGTTTCGCTGGAGGCCAGTCCGAAGACAAGCTGGAAATCCCAAACGCTCACCCGCACCTGGCAGCTGTTGGCGTAGGACTCGCGATAGTCGTCTGTCTGGACAAGGTTCATCTGGGGCTGTTGCGGGTTTGGACTCATGATGCCTCCAGATTACGCCGCGAGGGCCAAGAAGAGCCAAAAGAGAAATTGCGATGGAGCTTTCAGCCTGCGGAGTTCAGCGTATTCCCGGCAGTTCGCAGCTAAAGCGAGAAGCTAGCAGCTAGAAGCCGCCTTCGAGATCCCCAGCCAGCGGACACCCCTCACACCGCGCCGTCCTTCCGCAGTGCGCCTTGCCCACGGCTACCGTCAGCGCATGAAACTCGTTGTACAGGCGCGCCCGGCCCGCCATCGGGTCGCCGCCAAACGCCGCACGTGTCAGCCCGGCAAGCTCTTCATATTTGATCTTCCCGCCCTCCGCCTCAACCAGCCCATGCCGGTCCGCAATCCGCCGAAGATACTCATCGGCAACCGGAACCGCGTGGCCAAGCGCATACAGCAGAATCGCGTCCGCGGTCTCCTCCCCCACGCCCGGCAGCGCCAGCAGCCTTTTGCGCAACCCTTCGGTCTCCGCAGCCGCCATGGCCTCCAGCGACCCGGCAAATTCCCCGTCCACCATCGCCACAAACGCCTTCAGAGCCGGCGCCTTGCGCGTGTAAAACCCTGAGGGCCGAATGGCAATCTGCAACTCGTCGAGTGTTAGCCGGCGCAGTCCATCAAGCGAGAGAGCTCCCGCCGCGCGCAGATTCTCCAACGACCGTTCAACCGCCTTCCACGCCGTGTTCTGGGTAAGGTACGCGCCCAGAATCACCTCGAACGGCCTCCTCGCCGGCCACCAGTGTTGTGGCCCATAAGCCAGCACAAGCTGGTCATGCATCCGTCGCACCCGCTCGGCGGGCGAAGACCGTTTCCGCGCATTCAAGGCTGTTCGCCCCTCGCCACCGGTGGCAGCACCGGCAGCGACTCGTTCTCCTCGCCCGGCGGCGACTGCAATTGAATCTTCCACTCCAGTACCCTCGCCCGCGCCGCAGCCGCCTCTGCCTCGGACACGTGCCCAGCGGTCTGCAAGCTGATCGACAGTGCCGTGTGCGCCAGCGGATCGGCGGGCGTCAGCGCCGTCAGCGCCAGCGCCGCCCCCACAGCCTGCTCCAGCCGCCCCGCATCCCTCAGAGCCCGCACCAGTCCGTGATGCGCCTCAATCAGCGTCGGCTCGCCGCCTACCATATTGATCGCCGCGCGAAACGACTCCGCGGCCTCAGCCGCCGATCCTGCAGCCAGCAGTTCGGCCCCGCGCTGGCAGAGTTCCTCGGCAGTAGATTCTTTGTGGTCAGTCACGGCTTTCTTTAGGATAAGGTCTAAGCCGCCAACTACCTCGCGGCCCCAATTGGAGAAAGCCATGAAAAGCCACACCGAGTACCTGGTCTTTGACACCAAAAAACGCCGCGAGATGGTCCACATCACCAACGACGTGGAGCAGATTGTCCAGCGCAGCGGCGTCCGCGATGGCCTCTGCTTTGTTTCTCCCATACACATCACGGCCGCCGTCTACGTCAACGACCTCGAAAGCGGCCTCATTGAGGACATCGGAAAATGGCTTGAGGAGCTCGCCCCCGCGCGGCCCGATTACAAGCACCACCGCACCGGCGAGGACAATGGCGACGCCCACCTCAAAGCCTTGCTTCTGCATCACGAAACAACACTGCCCGTCACCAACGGCAAGCTCGATCTCGGCACCTGGCAGCGTGTCTTCTACGCCGAATTCGACGGCCAGCGCCGCAAACGCGTCATCGTCAAAGTCCTCGGCATAACCTAGCCCACCGCCTCCGTTGCATTTTTCACCAGGCATTTATGTGGCCATCCGCGCGTTCTCACCTCGCCAGGGCAGCGCAGGCCTTCCCATTTGTGAATTCCGCTTTAGTCACGTTTGAAACCGGGAATTTGCCGCGAAAAACGGCGCTTCCGCACCGACACCCTTTGTGGGACACGCATATAGTTGGGGTCCTGGAATCAATAAATATTCGAAAGAACGCTTGCCGATCTGACCTCGGATCGGCTGCGCCCCTCCAGGGAAGCGGCCGGTCGCGAGGCAGAGCGGTTTGTGTGGAATGGAACATTTGTTGCCATGACCTCTCCTCTCAGCACCTCCCTCCCGGTTGCCGCTTCTTCAACCTGCCGCCCCATTCGCTCCAAGTGCTTCTTCTTCGCACTGTTGTTGGTGTTGCCCATGCTTGCGGCGCGCGCCTCCGCGCAAACCACCACCATCACTGGCACAGTCTACGATCCCAGAACCACCAACGCCCTTTCCCTGCCCAACGTCCTGGTTTATGTCACCACAGGAACGCCGGCTGCGCTTCCCGCCGGCGTGCAGTGCCTCACCTCCACAAACTCCACACCCTCTGATCCTGATCTCGTCAGTTCCACCTTCACCGCCGTCGACGGTACCTTCACCCTGGCCAACATTCCGGTCAACGCAAGCTATACCGTGGTCATCCAGGCCGGCAAGTGGCGCCGCCAGTTCCCCAATCAGGCTGTTACGGCAGACCCGCTCACCGGTCTCGTCCTGCACATGCCCGCCGATCACACCCAGGGCGACATTCCCATGATCGCCATCTCCACTGGTTCGGTCGATGCGCTCGAGTGCGTCTTCCGCCAGATGGGCATCGCCGACACTGAATTCACCGACGACAACGGCACCGTGAATCCCGGCGGCCACATCCATCTCTACATGGGCAGCGATGCTCCCGGCGCGGTCATCAATGCCTCCACGCCCAACGAAACGGTCCTGATGGGCTCTTCAACACTCATCGACGGTTATGACATGCTGATGTTCCCCTGTCAGGGAGCCCCGGATAATCAGACCTCCTCCACCGGCGCAACCAACCTGCTTGCCTTCGCCAACTCCGGCGGCCGCATCTTTGCCACCCATTACAGCTATGCCTGGCTCGACCCCGCCGCGCCCTACAACTCTCTATTCGTTGACGCAAATAACAATGGCGTCGCCAACTGGACCATCGCCGCCGAGCAGCAGATCGGCGCCGGCGTCGGCACCGTGAATACCAACTTCAGTGATGGCGCAACCATGGCCCAGTGGCTGCAGAATGCCGGCTCAACCGTAACGGGCACTGGAAACCAGATCGACATCAGCACCCTGCGCACTGACGTCGCCAGCGTCATCGCGCCCTCCCAGTCATGGCTCACGCTCAACAGCGGCTCCTACAGCGGCCAGACCGGCAACCCGGTCATGCAGATGACCTTCAACGCGCCGGTCGGTGCTCCCGCTGCCAGCCAGTGCGGGCGCGTGGTCTATAACGACTATCACGTCTTCAACGCCTCCACCGCCGGCACATTCTATCCCGCCGAGTGCTCTGCGTCCTCCACCATGAGCGCGCAGGAGCAGATGCTCGAGTACGCTCTCTTCGATCTGTCCTCCTTCGTTACCCCCGTCGTCATTCCCACCCTTTCCATCGGCTTCAACCCCAGCCCGCTCATCGTCAAGGCTGGAGACACAGCCGACCAGATCACCATCGACGTCACCAACACCAGTTCCACCGTTCAAATCTACAGCTCCGTCGTTCTCACGCTTCAGTTGCCCTACGGCCTCATCGCAACCGCGCTTGCCGACCCCACCGGCGGATGGACCTGTACAGTCAGCTCCCTCACCTGCACGCGCACCACCAGCATGGCCGCCGGCGCCAGCGATTCAGTCACTCTCACCGTCAGCGTTCCCGCCTACACATCGTCAAGCACCACCACCGGCACCATCACCGCAACCGCCTCCAGCCCCAACTTCTCAAACAACGTCACGGGTACCGGCAACGTCATCTTCCAGCAGCCCCCGGCCATCACCTGGCCCACGCCCGCCAACATCGTTTATGGAACTCCACTGAGCGGCGCACAGCTTGACGCCACTTCACCGGTGGCCGGCACATTCTCCTACTCGCCCTCCGCGGGTGCCGTGCTCAGCGTTGGGCAGCACACGCTCACCGCCACCTTCTCGCCCACTGACACCACGGACTACACAACCTCCTCCGCCTCCGTAATTCTCACCGTGGTTCCCGTGACGCCTTCGCTCGGGCTCACCTCCAATGCGAACCCGGTCTTTCTGACGAACGCGGTCACCTTCACGGCAACCATCGCCTCGCAGGCCGTTCCTCCCACCGGAACCGTCACCTTTTATGACGGCGCGACGCAGATTGGCTCCGGTCCTGTATCTTCCTCGCAAGCCACCTTCACCACCACAGCGCTCTCCAACCTGATTCACTCCATCACGGCGGTCTATTCCGGCGACTCGAGTTACAGGCCGGCCACCAGCAGCGTGCTTAGCGAGAACGTGGTCGATTTCACCATCGTGCCGCAAGGCGGTGGCGCAGCCAGCGTACCCGCCGCCTCGGTCGCCTCTTTCCCACTTGTCATTTCTCCGGTCGGCTCTTCCACTCTTCCCGGGACCATGAGCCTGGGTGTCACCGGTCTCTCGCTCGGGGCAACCGCCAGCTTCACTCCGTCTTCGGTAAACGCGGGCTCGGGGCCAACCACCGTCACGCTTCAGGTGACCTTGCCGGGCAAAGCCGCACTTGATCAGCCTCGCGCGCCCTTCTCGCGCAAGTCGCTGCCCCTGGCTTTAAGCCTCATCCTGCTGCCCTTTGCCGCAAGGTTCCGCAAGACAGCCCGTCGCTGGCGCAGCCTTTTCGTTCTCGCCTTGCTTGGCATCGCGCTTTCTGTCGGACTTACCGCATGTGGCAGCAACGCCCAGTTCAAGTCCCAGGGCTATTCGCTCACCGTAACCGCAGCCTCCGGCGGCTTGTCGCACACCACCATCCTGAGCCTCACCATCCAGTAAGCATCAATGAAAGATCGGGTGCCCCATCCTTCCACCGCTTCATGCGGAAGGGTGGGCTGGCAGTTCACTCAACTCCGAAGTTTTCCTAATCCCTAATCCCTATTCCCTATTCCCTGCACTTAAACCGCGGGAGCCTCGTCCACCACGGCCTTCTTCAGGTTCCTAGGCGTATCCACGTCCACGCCGTGTTCCAGCGCCATAAAGTACGCGAACAACTGCAGCGGAACCACTTCGAGAATCGGCAGCAGGTACTCTGACGCCTCGGGAACGCGCACGCAGTCGGTCACCAACCCCTCCACTCGCGCATCGCCGTCGTTCGCAATCGCAATCACCTTCGCGCCCTGCTCCTTCATCTCGGCCAGCAGTTGCAGCGTCTTCTCATAGCGCAGAACGGAGGCGTCTAGCCCGCGATCCACCGTGGCCAGCACCACCAGCGGCACGCGGTCGCTCACCAGCGCGTTGGGACCATGCTTCAGTTCCCCCACCGGGTAGCCTTCGGCATGCACATACGAGGCTTCCTTCAGCTTCAGTGCACCCTCGCGCGCAATCGCGTAGTGGATGCCCCTTCCCAGGTAAAGAAACGTCGCGGCAGACTTGTACTTGCTAGCCAGCGCTGCCATCTGCGTGCGCCAGGCGTCCAGCGCCCACTCAATCTTGCCGCCAACCGCTGCCAATTCCTCAATGTGCCCCGTCAACGCCGTTCGGTCCATCCTCCCCAGCCGTGCGCCTTCGTACAGCGCCAGCAGAAACAGCACCGCCAGCTGGCACGTAAAGCTCTTGGTCGCCGGAATCGCCTTTTCCACGCCCGCCGCCAGCGGCATCGATACATCCGCCAGATGCGCCATGGTCGAAGCCGCATGGTTGGTAATCGCCAGCGTCTTTTGGCCGCGCAGCCGCGCCTCTTCAAGCGCCGCAAGTGTGTCTGAGGTCTCCCCCGACTGCGAAAGCACCAGCACGCTCGGATGGCGAAGGTCCACGCCACCCCGGCAGCTATATTCGCTGGCATACTCCACGTCCACCGCCAGCCCGCACAGATCTTCCAGAAGAATCTCCGCGTAAAGCCCGCTGTGCCGGCTTGAGCCGCTGGCCGCAATCAGCACCTCGCCTGAAGCGTTCGGCCAGCCCGCCAGCAGCCTTGCAACCTCCGGCTTCAGCGACTTCCCCGCAAGATAAAGATCCAGCGTCCTCGCCAGTGCCTTCGGCTGTTCGTAGATCTCCCGCAACATTTCGTGCGCAAACTTTCGCGTCATCTTTCGTCCATTTCTCCAGCTCTTGCGGGTCTGCTTGCCCCTAAAATATGATCATAGCGCGTCCGATCGATCACTTTCTTGAGCGATTCCCTGAGAATTCCAGTGAATAGTCGGGGATCCGCACACGTCTGTCGGGGCGGAGCAGGTTCGTCACAGGCCCCGCGGGAAGGAAGAACAACCTCACGATGTCTGACTCGATAAGCCGCCGCGCGGAGAAAATCGTCAAGCTCCTCCTGCGCACCGGCAGCGCCACCATCGACGAGATTCTGGCTGAAGCCGGCAGTTCGGCGCCCAGCATCCGCCGCGACCTGGCACGGCTTGAAAATCGCGGACTCATCAGGCGCACCCACGGCGGCGCCACGCTCGTCGAGCCCCTGCTCTATGAGCCTTTCCGCTACGACAGCTCCTTTCTCGCCCGCGAGCAGCGCCACGCCGCTGAAAAGCGCCGCATCGGCCTGGCCGCGGCCGAACTCGTCCAGCCCGGCGAAACCGTCGGCCTTACCGCCGGCACAACCACCACCCACGTCGGCCGCAGCCTCCGCCATCGTGACAAGATTCAGGTCGTCACCAACGCCATCAACATCGGCATGGAGCTCTGCAATCAGCCCGGCATCCGCACCATTCTTACCGGCGGCGTCATTCCCTGGGCCTGGTCCTTCTCGCTCACCGGCAGTGCTGCCCTCGACTTTCTTGACGATGTCTATCTCGACAAGGTCTTCCTAAGCGTCACAGGCCTCGACTCCTACCGCGGCGCCACCACCCTTGAAACGGAAGAAGGCCTCGTCTATCGCAAGATGGTCAAGCAGGCCCGGCAGGTCATCGTGGTAGCCGACCCCAGCAAATTCGGCCAGGTCTCTCCCGCCTTCATCTGCCAGGCCAGCGAGCTCCACATGCTCATCACCAGCTCCTCAGCCGCCGATGAAGCCATCGCCCCCTTCGAGAAGCTTGGCGTAAGAATCCTTCGCGTCTGAGCCTTCACCCACCCCGCCGGCATTCCTTCCGCACGCCTCCGCTTGACTTCAATGCGCAGACACCCGCAAATCCACATTGTTATAAACTGGCTGCAGCGCGGCTCCGCACGCCGCGCATCAAGGGTTGATTTCAATTCCCTTAAGCACCATGCGAAAGTGGCGGAATTGGCAGACGCACCAGACTTAGGATCTGGCGGAGCAATCCATGGGGGTTCGAGTCCCCCCTTTCGCACCATTAACTTATAGCAAATTGCAAAATCGCCCGAATTGCACTGTGCCTGATCTAATATTGTGCCCACCTGCGAATAAATCGGCGCATACTGTTTCGTTGGCGAGGGCTTGGCAGTTCGGCTAGTTCTACTTGCATAAATGCTCGTTCTATCGCGTCGGCTTGGGGGCGTACACCCCTGATTAGTCGTAATCGAGGAGTCTCCGGCGATCCGTGCCAGCGTGAACACGCCACCGAAGTTCGTATAGAGTTCTTGCCTTTCCAATCATTCTGTAACATGGACGACACGAATGAAAACTCAATCATCAAGATTCATTCTGGCTGGAGCGGTTTTGCTCCTTGCCCTTATGGCTCTGCTTGCCGACGGCGCTGCGCTACGTGAATCCGTCACCTTTGATGAAGTGGCGCACATCGGGGCGGGCGTGAGCTATCTGCAAAAGCTGGACATGCGGATGAACGAGGAACACCCCCCGCTGGCGAAGGTGCTCGCCGCGGTGCCGCTTGTGGTTCGCGGTGTGCACGCCGATTACTCCCACCTATCGTGGACTTTCAGCGGCAGTGGAATGTTCAAGCAGATGCTCGGCGAATGGGTTTTCGGACACTGGCTGATCACTCGCTGGAATGACCCTGTCGCGACGGTCTTCTGGGCGCGCCAGCCCATGCTGTTATTGACACTTGTCCTGGGGATCGTGCTCTTTCTCTTTGGCTCTCGTCTCGGCGATCCGTGGGGCGGACTGCTCTGCCTTTGCATGTACGCCACCATGCCGGTCATGCTCGCGTTCGGCCCTTTAGTCCTCACCGACATCGCAATCACGTTGTTCGTCCTGCTCACGTTGTGGGCCTTTGCCAGCATGTGGCGGACGCCGTCGCGTGCTACAGTTCTGCGGTTCGGCCTAGCCTTTGGCGGGGCACTGCTGTCCAAGTTTTCTGCTGGGCTTCTCTTCTTCTGTTTTGCCGCATTTATTCTCAGCCTCCGCTGGCGTCCGGCACTGCAACAACCGGCAGATAAGACGGAGCTTCGGGCATGGCGTCGTTTGCGCTGGCGTAGTCTCGCCAAGGGTACCCTTTTCGCCGCACTCGTCGTCTATGCCGTCTACTTTGTCCTCTCGTGGAATGAGCCAACCGACTCGCTGGGCGTTCTCGGGCATAACATGGCGTCGCTGCTCCTGCGCAGGCTGCTCATGCCTCCCTGGATCTACCTGCGTGGCCTGGCCATCTTCACCTTTACTGCGAAAGCACCTGCCTTCATTCTGGGGCACACATACCCGCATGGCGTTTGGTTCTTCTTCCCGCTCCTGTTCTTGTTGAAGTCCCCGTTAGCCTTCCTCCTCCTGCTCCTTCTCGCGCTGGTCGCTGGCCTCGTTCCCAAGTTCCGTCCGGTACACCTCGCTGTAATACCTGAAGGCCTGGAGTTGCATTGGCGAGCAGTGTGGGTTTTCCTTGTCGTTTTCACTTCCGCGTGCATGCTCAGCCGATTCCAGATCAGCATCCGCCACTTCTCTGTTTCCATCGCGCTGCTGATCCTTATGCTGGCGCCGCTGCCGCGAGCCCTCAATCAACTGCGAAGTTCTGGCTGGCCTGCCGCCCGCGCCGGCGTCTGGCTCACCGTCCTATTGGCACTGGCATCGGTTGCCACCGCTGTTCGCGCCTATCCCTACTACCTTCCGTTCTTGAACTCATTGAGCGGCGGTCGTCCAGGCTACCTATTGGTGGCCGATTCCAATCTCGATTGGAACCAGGGCCTTCTCGAAGCTGGGGATTTCGTGCGGCAACGCGGCCTGAAACACGTCTGGGTGGATCCATATGCGTTTGCGGATCCAACCGTCTATGTTCCTGAAGCACAATTCTGGAATTGCCAGCAGGCTGCGCCGCAAGATGGTGGCCGGTGGGCATTTGTCTCCGCCGACCTGATTCAGGAAAGTCACAACTGCATCTGGCTACTACAGTATCCGCACCAGGCCCTCGCAGGCGGCAGCATGTATGCCTTTCAACTCCCGCCCGCGATTCCCCCGGCGGGAACTTCTGGCGGGCCGCCATTGCCTGAAAACTATCACAGTTTCGCCAACACTCCCTTTCCTGGAGACATGCGTCTCATGTTTCTCACCAGCATCCGCGATCCACAACAGCTCCAGCCCACCTGGGATCGCATGATGGCATGGGGGGCGGAGGCGCAGAAACAAGCAAGTGCCGCAAAGGCTAAGAAATAGGGCGCAGTCCGGCTTCTCCAGCACGTGCATGTCCGTCGTTTGGCTTAGCGCCCACACGGACCGGCTTTGCAGGTTGACTTCATTACTCCATCCACAGCGCACTCGTGATGATCCGCGGATAGTAGCGGCTCGCCTTGCCTTCTCCAGAGACGATCTGGTCACAGCAGGCCCAGTACGAGCTGCCTTCGGTTTGCCACTTGACGTGAGCAGCATCCGCCTGGCGGAAGACCTCGGCGATCTGAGGGTCGGCGTCCAAATGGAACACTCGACGCGTCACATGCATGAAGATGGAGATCTTGCTCATCCACGAGTTATTGCTTGTCGAGGAGAGCTTGATGCCGCCATCGGGAAACAGATTGCGTCTTTCCGGATCGAGAAGCAGATTACGGGTGTGCTCCTTAAGGACTTCGAACATCCGCTTTTCAGACTCAGTCTCGTAGATTTGCTCGAGCGTGCAGCCGGCAAAACCGGTCTTGACGAAGTAAAGCGGATAGACGCAGCCCTCGACCGCCGGCAAAATGCGTGAAGAGTAGCCGGGGTTCGATTTCTCGAAGATCGCGGGCAGCACGCCATCCTGCGCCTGGTCGCACACGACTGCAGCTACCCTGGCGGCAAGTTCCTTTGAGTGAGCCTGGCTGGCCGCATCGTCGAGTTCGCGGAACATGAGAGCAAGAGACCAGTACGTTGCCCAACTCTTCACGGCAATGTAGATATTGTTGCGGGTCTGCGCCAGCGAGTGATCGAGCGAGTCGTAGGTCGTAATCTCCTGGCCACCCGCGCACCGGGTGCTGTCGAACTGGGCAAAGCCCACGTCGCCACTGCGGTTGATCATGCTGGCCAGGCATGCGTCCACGACCGGCTTGTTTCTCTTGAGCCACGCAAAATCGCGAGTCTTGGCTACGTAGCAGCCGGCGGTCAGAACCCAGTTGCAGAGTTGCTCCACCGTCATGTAGCTGAAGCACCCGGTTAGGTTGGCGAGTTCGTAGCTGCTGCGGCCCTGTGGCGAGAAGTTATTATGCGCGCCCATGTCGTGGCAGAAGCTGATGCCGCCCGGCTTCGTGTCGTAGGGGCGGTTGAGCTGAGCTTCGTCGGGCGGCGGCGGAGTCTGAGAGGGATCCACCTGGACCGTTTCGATTGAAGGTGCGAAGTCTGACTTGTAGACCTTCACTTCGTCGGTATAGCTGTACAGGCGGACAAAGTTATCAAGCAAATTGCGGACCAGCCAGGGGTTGTGTTCGAGTTCCCAGAACACGTGATCGACGGAGAGGTCGAGGGTATTCATCATGCAGTACTCGCCCTCATTCACAACCCAGAAAGGCTCGCCTTCGATTTCGAGCAGTTGGGTGCTGCCGTAGTAGCTGTGCGTGGCATGAGAGATGAGGAATCGCTGATCGTCGGAAACGGCTGCGGCGTCCAGTTTGCTGTCAATCGCCTGCGCTGAGGCAATGATGCTGGCAGAGTTGTCGAGCGCGGTTTTCAGCACATCGGCGAGGCCGTTGAAGTAGCGCGTATACAGGTAGCGGCCATTCAATCCATTGGTCTGGAAGCCCTCAAGATAAGATCCGAGCGCGATGTTGATTCCATACTTCTTGCCCGCTGGCACCTCAAATCCAAAACCAGGGCAGGAGCCCAACAGGTGAACTGGGTTGTGGCGTTCCCTCACGCCGTCACTCGCCGACCAGCGCATGAAGAGGAAGGGTCCGCCTTCGATCTTCTCGCCATCTTCAGAGGATGTAAAATCCAACAGTTCCGCAGCGCCGCCGGCCTCGCGACGGAAGGCAAAAGCGACTCTCCCGCTTCCCAGATCCTCCCGCAGAGTTCGGCTGCCGGGGCGTGCGTGGTTGAGCGCGAACATGGCGGTCTTGGTGGCGGTGCCCTTCGTGTTGTCGAGCTCAAGGCGTGCAATCACTGCCGGCAGCAAACTCGCGCGCATCCGCTGTTCGTTGTCCACTGACGGATCGGGGATGGCTCCAAAAGGGGAATAGACTGTGAAGCTCAATCCTTCCGCTGCCCATTGATCGCTGGCCCAGCCGTAGGAGCGCGCAATTTCGCTGTCCTTGAAGGGCACGGCATCGGGCTTCACGTTTTGCTCCGAGGGGCCGGCCTGTTCCGCCAGAAAGGCATCGGCGGACCGGTTCACTGCGGCTGTATAGAATGGCAGGCACTTCAGCGTGCCGTCCGAGAATCGATCCCCGTCTTTAAAGCCGATGAATACTTCCTGGTCGCCGGGCTGCCCGATCTGCAGGCCAATGCCGCCGCGGGTACCAAAGTTTCCGCAAGTAAAGCTCATGAATGCGCCCATGGGCGAATGCTGAGCATTGAATCCGACGTGGCAGGCGAGAGATGCACGTTTGGTCACGGTAGTTCCTCGCTGCGAATTATACCCTCGCGCGGGCGCATACCGCCGTGCGTATTGTTATCGCCAAACCCAGTAGTAAAACGATATAGTTGTCAGTCGAATCCCGGTGAGCGCGCGGTTGCTCTGAACGTTCGCCATGGAAGGCCCTGGCCGGGGCAAGCGACTGCTGAAATCAATTGGCCCGGGTTTTGGAAAGAGAGAAGAAACAATGAGCGGCAAGGTCAAGGGACTAGCGTTCTCAGAAAAATTTGGCTACGGTCTGGGCGACCTGGCCGCGAATTTTGTCTTTCAGGCGTTGATGGCTCTGCAACTCGATTTCTATACCAAGACTTACGGCCTGACAGCGGCGCAGACCAGCCTCATGTTCCTCGTCGTAGGCCTCAGTTCGGCCTGTTTCAATCCCGTCATGGGCGTCATTGCCGATCGCACCCAGACACGCTGGGGCCGCTTCCGTCCATGGCTGTTGTGGACATCGGTCCCCTTCGGCGTCATCGGCATTCTCACCTTCACCACGCCCAACTTCAGCCCCATGGGCAAACTGGTTTACGCCTGGTCCACTTATCTGCTGCTGCGCCTCATCTACGCGGCTAACAACGTCCCCTATGCTTCGCTGAACGGCGTCATGACCGATGATCCGAACGAGCGCAACAGCATCGCCACCTACCGGCAAATGTTCGCCAATACCGCTGGCTTCATCGTCGGAAGCCTGGCCGTCCCCATGGTCAAGTTTCTCGGCGGCAACAACAGCGCTCGGGGATACCAGTTGACCATGGGCAGCTTCCTCTCGCTTTCCATCGTGCTGTTCCTGATTGCGTTTGCTGTTACTAGAGAGCGGATTCAGCCAGACGCTCGCCAGCAAACTTCGGTGAGCGGCGACCTCCGCGACCTAATGCACAACGGCCCCTGGGTCACGCTCTTCCTGGTCACTGTCTTTTACTTCACCGCGCTGCTCATCCGCGGCAACGTGATGCTGCCCTACTTTGAAAACTGTGCCGGTAACCGGCTGATCTTCAGTTGGTTTAACGGCTTCGGATTGATCTCGCTTTTGGCTGGCGTGGCCTGTTCAACGGCGCTGGTTAAAAAGATGGGAAAGCGAACGCTCTTCTTCTGGAGCATGCTGCTCACCGGACTCTTCTGCATCGCCCTGTATTTCATCCCGCCCACGGCAACCGTGCCGATCATCACTCTTGAGGTTGTGCGCCAGTTCGTCTACGGCTGCTCCGGCCCTGTTCTCTGGTCCATGATGGGCGACGTCGCGGACTTCGGAGAGTGGAAGACGGGCCGCCGTGCCACCGCAACAGTCACCTCTGCCGTCGTTTTTGCTCTATGGGTCGGCGTCGCATTGGGAGGCGCCCTAGCAAGCTGGCTGCTCGGTATCTACGGCTACTCCTCAACAGCCGCCGTCCAATCTGCCCACGCGCTTGAGGGGATTCGCCTCACCGCCTCGGTCTATTCGGGCGCGGCGTTTCTTGCCGCCGCCGTTTGCTTGCTCTTCTATGGGATCAGCATGAAGCTGAACCTGACCATTTCGCACGATCTGACTGAACGCCGCAAGTCTTTTTAGACTTGGCCGCAGTCCGGCTCTAGGCAGCAAGGTAAATAGCATTGAGGGGTCGGCTTTCCGCTGTATCAGGGGGCCGAATCGTAGCTGAGCGAAGAAATCCCGGGTGGCAGTTGTGCCAGCCTTGTGCCTGTCGCCTGGGCCACCATTGTGCCGCAGGATCGCGAGGCACGTCATCCGATCGAGTCCGTTTGGGCCGGACGATCCGGATGACGAGGGTCGTCCAACATCTACTGGCGCACAGCGGCGGGACCCAGTCTTTCTCAGTTCCTTGTGCGAAGAGCGACGTACACCTGCACCCGTTTCAGGTCCAGCGCACCCTCTCCTGGATCTATCTACATCACAACCGAGGGCATGTTTGTCGCCGAAATGACTGCCGGATTCGCAGCCCCTTTCTGACGCAACCATCCCGCAGCAAGCCATGATTCCGGTATCAAAAACTCCGCCCAGCCGCAATCCAGACACACATGAACGTCAGGCGATGGCGTCATGGGCGGATGGCTCAGCGTGCGTGGGGTGTTGCGATAAAGCCGGATCTCCGCCGGAATCTCCGACATCGATGCGGATTGGCACTTAGGGCAGATCATGAATAAACCTCTTGGATCTTCCAGTTAGATGGACAACGACACTTATCCCCGGGTCACCCGAGCTCGTTTGCGTACACTACGCCCTTGGACTTGAGTGTGTTGTCATGCAAACTTTTGCATGTAGATGACCAAACCGCAAACCAGGCCGAACCGCAGATTTAAGAACACTTAAGCTCTGGCAGTCTTCTTCTGCCCATTAGCCAACTATGTACTTTTTACGCGATTCGGTAAGAAATCCCCTGTAACCTGCCGGTTACGCGTCCAGGCCATTACATTGGCCGGCGCCCGCTCCTGCCTCAGCTCGTTCGCCATGAACTGCATGTAGGGGTCGATGTGGTGGAAAAAGTGCTTGTAACCCGCGCATAGGTAATTCAACCCCGGCTCGCCCGTTTCCGTCTTCAGGAACCGGTGTTTCGGGCATTCGCCGTTGCAGGCAAACCGGACGTCGCACTCAATGCAGGCCTTCGGAAGCGCCGCATCCTTGGCTTTGCCGAACTTCATCTGCTTCGGCAGCACAGCCAGCGCAGCCAGCGGACGCTCCAGGATGTTGCCCAGCTTGTTGTCGGGATAGACAAAGTGGTCGCAGGAATACAGATCGCCGTTGTGCTCCATCGCCAGCGCCGAGCCGCAGGTCTTCGCAAACACGCACAGGCTCTGATCCATGCCCATCCACGACTCCAGGGCTACATCGAACAAGTTCACAAAAATCCGTCCAACGTCCGCGCGCACCCACTCGTCGAAAATCGTCTGCAGAAATACCCCGTATTGCAGTGGCTCAACCGACCACTCTGAAACCGTTGTCTGCGTTGGAGCGTAGGGCTTAAGCAACCGCAACCCGTTCTGGTCCGGCTCCGCCGCAATCTCCTCCACAATCGGAATAAACTGCAAAAACCGGCTGCCGATCGACTTCAGATACCGGTAAATGGCCAGCGGCTCGTAAGCCGTCTTCCGGTTCACAACCGTCAGCGTGTTGAACTCCACCTTGTGACGCTTCAGCACGTCCAGACCACGCAGAACGCGCGCATGCGTCGGCTGTCCGCCCTTGTCCACGCGGTAGGCGTCGTGGATCTCCGCAGGTCCGTCGATTGAGATGCCGATCAGAAAGCTGTTGCGACGCAGGAACTCGCCCCACTCGTCGTCAAGCAGCGTCCCGTTGGTCTGAAACGCATTTTCAATCCGCTTGCCGCCGCAGTATTTCGCCTGCAGCTCGACCACGCGTTCAAAGAACGGCACGCCCAGCAGCGTCGGCTCCCCGCCCTGCCACGCAAACGAAACCGTCGGCGATGTCTGCGATTCGATGTACTGGCGAATGTACGACTCCAGAACATCGTCTTGCATCTTGAAGTCCTTCTTCTCTCCGTACAGGTTCTCTTTTTCCAGGTAATAGCAATAGGTGCAATCGAGATTGCAGATCGGCCCAATGGGCTTCGTCATGATCTGGAAATTGGGCATTGGAGGGAAGATCCTTCGAGGTAATTCTACGCCGCAGGAGACGATCGGTGCCCCATCCATCCGTAGGTCTTACATCGTGGATGGGTGGGAAAGAACCAACTCCCCATCGAGCCTTTTAGTCACTTGTTTCCTGTTGAAGTGTGGGTGCCCCGAGTCCGGGGTCCCCAGGGATAGGTCTTCGTCCCTGGGGTGGTGATCCCTCGCATTCGGGGACCAGGGATTGAAGGCACCATGGGGTGTAGATCCCGAATGAGGGTCATGGGAGATTGGAATTCAGAGACCTATCGCGTAGCCGCCCACACATGGTAGCTGTTGAACAGAAACTGCCCACCCAGGATCAACAGCCAGATCCAAAGCGCAAACCGCAACGGCCTGCGCGGAATGCGCGTGCTCAACAGCGTCCCCGTGACCGCTCCGAACACACCGCCCGCAATCAGTTCCATCAGCAGTTGCGGGTTCGTCGCATGCGAAAACCAGTGCGCGCCGCTCCCGATCAGCGACACAATAAATCCGAACGCAATATCGGTGCCCACCACCTGCGCAGGCGCCAGCGGCGTCAAACTCAGCAAGGCAGCCGAGCCCAGCGCGCCCGCTCCCGCTGAAGAAAACCCGACCTCCGCGCCCACCGGAAACATCAGCCACGACAACAGTGGACTGCGATCCGGAGTATCGCGGTTCTCCTTCATCGGCCTGAACGAATAAAAAATCTGCCAGCTCGCTGTTGTCATCAGAATCGCGCCCAGCAGTGCATTTAGCACATTCTGCGAACCCACCGTCACCAGGTGCTTCAGGAAAAGCGACCCCAGCAAAACGCCCGGCGCTCCGCCCAGCAGCATGAAGCCAAGCGTTCGCCATGCCACGTTCTTCCGGACAATCTGCGACGGCACCAGGATTAGCTTGATCGCCGCCGAAAATGTGAGCCCAATCCCAACCGCCACCGGCGCAGGAACATTCAGAAACAGCACCAGGATTGGCACCGTGATGGTGCCAGCGCCCACTCCGGTGAGCGCGATGAACAATGCGATAACAAAGCCGATTAAGTACTGCATCCCGTGACCCCGATTTCTCTCGTGCTCCTGCTGGGTGCCCCCGGTCTCGATTCTGAGACCGGGGATCTTGAATCGACACCCTATCTCGCCGGCGCCGCCTCAATATGAATCCCGCACTCCACCTTGCGCCCCGCCCACCGCCCCGAACGCGGATCGTTCGGATCGGTTGGGATTGACGTACACGGCTCGCAGCCAATGGACGAGTAGCCGCGCTCATACAGCGGCAGCAGCGGAATCTCAAGCTGTTCGCACGCGTACCACACGTCGCGCGTCGTCCACTCCGCCAGAGGCGCCAGCTTCAGCACCTGCACTCCGCCCGGCAGCGTAAACAGCGCGCGCTCTTCCAGCGCCGCCCGGCTCTTGGCCTGTTCCTTGCGCAACCCCGTAAACCACACCCGATAACCTGCCAGTGCCTTGAACAGCGGTTCTACCTTGCGCAGCCCGCAGCACTTGTCCGGCGCCGATTGATAAAGCAAACCAAACTCCTGCTCCTGCTCCGCCACCGTCTTCGCCGGCAGCAGGTTGGTCAGGTTCAATCCCCATTCGTCCGCAATCTTGTCCCGATACGCGTACGTCTCCTTGAAGTGGTAACCCGTATCGAGAAACAGAATCGGAATCCGCGGATCGATTGCGATCGCCAGCTTCGTCAGCAGCACGTCTTCGGCCTGAAAGCTGCACGTCAGGCAGACGTCGCCTTTGCCCGTCAACTCCTGCGCCAGTACAGCGCGCATATGATCCAGCTTCGCGTTCACTTCCACATTGATTTCTACTGTGCTCATCACAATCCCGCCATTTCCGAAGAAACAAAAACTCCCGCGTCTAAGAGCAGCTGGTGAACCGCCGCCACAACCTTGTTTGCCCAGCTTGTATTGCCGGCTTCCACGGAGCCGTCCGTTTCTCCTCCCGTTTCCGCCTCCACGACAATCTGCTTGCCTTCTGCTGCTGCCTTCAGTGTTCCGCTCTCGTTTTCGCTCGTCACCAGCGCCAGCAATCCTCGCTTCACCTGCAGCCCGGTCACAATCTCCTTCAATTGCGGATGCAGTACAAACGCTTCGTCGTCGGCGTCCATGCGAACCGTTGCGGCCCCGCGCTCAAACAGCGATCGCTCGATGGCATCGATCAGTTCCTTCGGCCCCGTCAGTTCAAGAACACCGCCGCGATGTCCCCACCGTGCCTCGCGTTCGCCCGCCGTCACCGGCCCCCACGTGTCCGTGAGCAACGGCGCGCCCGCTTGCGCAACGCCGTGCGCAATCCTCGTCATGCCCGCCGCAACCGTTCCGTTGGTCTCCGCGTCCACCAGGATGAACGCGCCCGTGCCGCGAATCTCACCATACGCATCCAGCGCAATCGGGCGCAGCAGGTTCAGGGTCGCCACGCCAATGTCGTTCATGTGCAACAGGTGCGCCGGCTGGTGATCGAGTGTGCCAGGGTCGGTGCGGTGCTTGATTGCAGTTACGTGCACCGGAACCGTCTGGCTCGTGTGCTTCAGCAGGTAGCGGCGGTTCAACTCCAGCGGCCGCTGGTCCATCCACACCAGTCCGGCCTCAATATTTCTCGATACTGTAGCCGGGGCCTGCGCCGCCACAATCAAATCGCCACGGCTGATGTCCACTTCGCGATCCAGCACCAGCGTCACTGAAAGCGGAGCAACAGCTTCTTCCAGATCCCCGTCCCAGGTCACGATCCGCTCCACCTTCGCGCTTCGGCCTGACGGCTGCACCGTGATCGCATCGCCCTTACGAATCGTGCCCGAAGCAATCTGTCCGGCAAATCCGCGAAACGTGTGGTCCGGCCGCGACACGCGCTGCACCGGAAAACGAAATGGAGAAGTGCGTGTATCCACAGACGACGGCAGTTGCTCCAGCAACTCCAGCAGCGACGGCCCTTTGTACCAGGGCATCGCGTCCGTCTTATGCACAATGTTGTCGCCGTTCAGCGCGCTCACCGGCACAAAAATCCGCTCCACCGGATTGCCCGTATCGGCTGCAATCTCGTCCAGCACCCTGCTGAAGTCGGCTTCGATCGCGCGGAAATTGGCTTCGTCGTAGCCGATCAAATCCATCTTGTTCACGGCAACCAGAACGTGCCCCACCCGCAGCAGCGAAGCAATATACGCATGCCGCCGCGACTGGATCAGCACGCCCTTGCTCGCGTCGATCAGCACCACGGCCGCATCCGCCGTCGATGCGCCGGTGGCCATATTGCGCGTGTACTGCTCGTGCCCCGGTGTATCCGCGATGATGAACTTGCGCCGCGCCGTGGAAAAATAGCGGTATGCCACATCGATCGTGATGCCCTGCTCGCGCTCGGCGCGCAGCCCGTCCGTCAGCAGCGCAAAATCAATCTGCCCCGGCGCCGTCGTCCCCTTGCCCTCAATCGACCGCACCTGGTCTTCATAGACCGACTGCGTATCGTAAAGCAGCCGCCCGATCAGCGTTGACTTTCCGTCGTCCACGCTGCCTGCCGTCGAAAAGCGCAGCAAATCCTTCTCGCGCTCCCGCGCCAGAAATGCGCCAATCTCAAACCGTCCGTTTTCAACTTCCGCCGCAACCGCCAACCCAACCTCCAAACTCTTAGTCCCTAGTCCCTCAGTCCCGAGTCCCTTAGTCCCTCGGTCCCCTGTTTTCTGTTCCCTAATCCCTGTTCCCTGTTCCCTGCCCCCGGGGTCCCCGCGGACAGGTCTTCGTCCGTGGGGTGGTTAGAAATACCCTTCCCGCTTCTTGATCTCCATCGACCCTTCCTGGTCGTGGTCGATCACGCGGTTGGCGCGCTCTGATGACCGGAACGAAATCAGCTCCGCAATAATCTCCGGAATCGTCTCCGCATCCGACCGGATCGCTCCCGTGCAGGGACTGCAACCCAGCGAGCGCAGCCGCGACTTCACCAACTGCGGCTTCTCGCCGAGCCGCGCCACAAACGACTGCTCAATCGGTAGAAGTGCGTCACCGCGCAGATACATGGGCCGCTCTTTCGCAAAATACAAATCCACCACCGGAATCTTTTCTTCGTGGATGTAATGCCAAACATCCAGCTCCGTCCAATTCGACAGCGGAAACACGCGAATGCTTTCGCCCGGATGAATCCGCGCGTTGTACAGGTTCCACAACTCCGGCCGCTGATTCTTCGGGTCCCACTGTCCCGCGCTGTCGCGGAACGAGTAGATGCGCTCCTTGGCGCGGGATTTCTCTTCGTCGCGTCGTGCGCCGCCAAACGCCGCATCAAAGTTGTAATGCTTCAAGGCATCGAGCAGCGCCTGCGTCTTCAGCAATCCGCAGCAGCGCTTCGTATCCAGCGCAATCGGGTTGGTGCCCGCCGCAATTGCCGGCTCATTGCGCCACACCAGCAGCTCCGCGCCAATTGACTTCGCCATCTCGTCGCGAAACGTAATCATCTCCGCAAACTTGAAGCCCGTATCGATGTGCAGCAGCGGAAACGGAATCGGCGCAGGGTAAAACGCCTTCTGCGCCAGCCGCAACATCACGGACGAGTCCTTGCCGATCGAGTAAAGCATCACCGGCCGCTCGAACTCTGAGGCGACCTCCCGCAGAATGTGAATGCTCTCGGCCTCAAGCATGCGCAGGTGGCTCAGGCGCGGCGAACCGTGCGTTGTGACGTGCTGCGTTTGTGTGCGTGATTCGATTTCGGCTACCGGCATCAGGACCTCTTCTTCTGCAATGGATTTGCCGAAGGCCGGTAACAAACGCTGACAAAACCCGGCTATTCAGCTACGGGCGTGTCTGCTTGATCGATTGTGCTGGGAGATCAGAGACTAGCGGGGACACCCGTCGAAGATGTTCGACAGGCAACAACAAGAGCGGCGTTGGGAAGCGCGAACCATGTGTACATCTATAGTAGCAAAGCTTTGGCGCGCGCACAACGCGGCCTTCATGCTCTCAACTCTCATCCGGCAGTTTTCGCCCGATTGTCGCCTGGCGTCACGTCCGCTTGCGAATTTTCTCGAGCTTATCCCACAGATCTGCAACCACATCCGCGTGCTGCCCTGCCACATCGGTCGTTTCGCCAGGATCGCTTTCAAGATTATAGAGTTCGCAGTTTTTTCCAACGGTCACCGCCTGCGCGCCAGGCAAATTCATATCCAGCAGCTTCCATTTGCCCACGCGAATCGCGGTCCGTTGCCGTACGTCCGCCTCCACCAGCACATCCCGGCCGTGCTCGCTCTGCCCTAGCAACGCCGGAAGAACATTTTCGCTGTCAAACTTCTGCTTATCCGGTAGAGCCACGCCCGCAAGCGCAGCCATCGACGCCAGCAGATCGGTTTGGCTCACCACCGCATCCGAAACGCCGACCGGAATATGCCCGCGCCAGAACGCGATCAGCGGAACCCGCGTCCCACCCTCATAGAGCGAATACTTCCCGCCGCGCCATCGTCCTGAAGGTGTGTGCCCATGTAGATTTTCAACCGAACCATCCGCATATCCATCGTCAACCACTGGACCGTTGTCGCTTGAAAACAGGATCATCGTGTTTTCCATCAGCTTATGTTTTTCCAGCGTCGCCAGCACCTGTCCAACCGTCCAGTCCAGTTGTTCAATCACATCGCAACGAACTCCGCACTGGCTCTTCGCCGCAAATTGTTCGTTCGGCATCCGCGGCACATGAATGTCGCTCGTGGCCAGGTATAAAAAGAAGGGCCTCTCATACGATCGATCGATAAACGCCGTCGCCTTCTCCGCAAGCGTCGCGGCCATCTTCTCGTCCACCCAGCGCGCGCTATTGCCTCCTGTCATGTAGCCGATCCGGCTCACCCCGTCCACAATCGTGCCGTCATGGCCTTCGCTCAACTTCATCTTCAAGAGATAGGGCTCATCCCGCCCCGTCGGATCGTCACCCACCAGCTTCGTGTAGTCCACGCGAATCGGATCCTTCGGGTCCAGCCCCACCACGCGCCTGTCCTCGACATACACACACGGCACGCGGTCCGCCGTCGCCGGAATAATGAACGAGTAGTCGAACCCGACCTCGCGCGGTCCCGGAGCGATCACGCCGTTCCAGTCAATGTCACCGCGGCCCAACCCCATGTGCCACTTGCCCACGCACCCCGTCTTGTAACCCGCTTCTTTCAGCAAGCTCGGCAGAGTCGTCTGGTGGTCCGCAAACAGCAGCGCTGCATCGCCCGGCAAAATCTGCGCGTCGGCCCGCCTCCAGGCATACATCCCCGATAGAAGCGCGTAGCGCGAAGGCGTGCAGACGCTCGCGTCGGAGTGCCCATCGGTAAATCGCCGCCCGCACTGCGCCAATCCGTCGATGTGCGGCGTGCGCGGCAGCCTCGCTCCGTAGCAGCCAATGTCGCCGTACCCCACATCGTCTGAAAGAATCAGCACAATATTCGGCTTGCGCGTTCCCGTCTCGCCCATCGCGCGCATCACGCCTTGATTGTGCAGGAAAGCCGTGGCAAAAACCGCCGCCGTCCCTTTCAGAAACGAGCGCCGTTCGAGCGTTCCCAAAGTTCTACCCTCCCGGCGCACTCACCGCACATCCATCGCGCCATCCAACCAGCCATTCTAATCGCAACCGCGATGCATTCCCCGTAGGCTTGGTCCTCCTGTTCCCTCGTTCCCTGCTTTTCTATTCCCTGTTCCCTATTCCCTATTCCCTGCTCCTCGGTCCCTGTCTTCATCTACCATCAAGCCAGCGCATGCCCACCAAGCCCAAGCTCGGCCAGAACTTCCTCAACGATCCGCAGGCAATCGACCGCATCGTCGCCGCTCTCGGCGATCTCTCCTCGCGCACCGTCGTCGAGATCGGCCCCGGCGCAGGCGCCATCACCGCGCCACTCGCCGCACGCGCCCGTCACGTCGTCGCTATCGAGTACGATCACGACCTCGCCCTGCATCTCCGCGTGCAATTCCCCGCCGACATACTCACCGTCGTCGAGCAGGACGTGCTCAACTTCGACTTCGCTGCCGCAGCCGCCTCCGCAGGCCAAAAACTCGTCATCGTTGGCAATCTGCCCTACTACATCACCTCGCCCATCCTGCTCAAGCTCGCGGCCAGTCAGGTTGCGCTCGACCTCGCGGTCCTCATGGTCCAGCGCGAAGTGGCCGATCGTGTCACCGCAAGCCCCGGCTCGCGCGACTACGGCCTCCTCTCGGTCACCGTGCAAATGTTTGGCCCAGCCGACGCGCTCTTCACTCTCCCGCCTCACGCCTTCACGCCGCCGCCTGACGTGCACTCAACAGTCTTCCGCTGGCGGTTCGCTCCCCGCTTCCTCGAGCTCGGCGTCCAGGAGGCTCCGTTCCTCCACTTCGTCCGCCAGGCCTTCGCACAGAAACGCAAAACCCTCTCCAACAACCTCCGCGCCGCGGGATTTGCGCCCTCAGCCGTCGTCGCCGCCCTCGCCCAGGCAGCACTCAATCCCCAGGCCCGCGCCGAACAGCTCTCCATTGAAAACCTCGCAACCCTCTGGCAGGCGCTCAGTTCACAATCCGGTTCCTGAGCCAGCTCCCGCCCTCCCGGATCCGCTCCGCCGGGGCTTCTTTCCTCTTGAAAAACCGCATGACCTACCTTAGGCCCCTTTGCCCTGTCTATAAAACTTCAATCCGGGCGCGTAATCTATCTGAAGGACATCGCCCAAGTACCGGCCTGCGCCTTGAGTGCGCGATTCCGGAAGCTTGGGGCCGCTCCGTGGCATCCAAAGAAGATACATGAACCCAGTCGTCACAAGCCGGCGCACCAGCTTCGAGGAGACCCTGCTCAGTGCTCGCCGAACCATGCTGCTCAGCGAAATTCTCAAGCTCGCCGTGGACAGCTTCCGCGCCGCCAAAACACGCTTCTTCCTCACTGCGCTTGGCATGGTCATCGGAACCGCTTCCGTCATCCTCGTCGTCACCATCGGCATGACCGGCAAGGTCTACATCCTCGATCTCATCCAGAAGTTCGGCACCAACTCCGTCGAAGTCGAATATGCCGGCGGAGGCGCCACCGCCCTTGAGCGCGTGCGCTATACCGACTACCTCACCCGCGAAGACGAAAAGGCCGTGGTCGACCAGTTGCCCAACGTCATGTACTCTTCGCCGGTCATGGACATGCACGACCGCATCAGCTTCGGCGGCGGCGTCGTCAAGGACACTCTGGTCCTGGGCGTCAGCCCCCAATACCTCTTCATCCACAACCTCATCGTCACCGCCGGCCGCTTCTTCGACGACACCGACGACATCACCCACCAGAAGTGCGCTGTGGTTAGCGAGGAATTCGCCAAGGAGCGCTACGGCGGCACCTACTCCGCCGTCGGTCGCACCTTCGAGATCAGCGGCATTCCCTTCACCGTCATCGGTGTCTTCAAAATGAGCGTGAACGACTTCGGCCAGTCGGAGATCGCCGACCAGACCATCCTTATTCCCTACTCCGTCGTCCGCTACTTCACCGGAACCGAACGCGTCAACCAGATTTACTTCTCCATGCGCAGCATGTCCCAGGTGCCTGACGCGCAAAACGATATCCTCCGCATCATCAAGTCGCGCCACCGCATCAACTCCGTCTACAAGGCGCAAACCCTCACCGAACTGCTCGACATTGCCAACAAAAGCGCTGACGCCCTCACCATGGTGCTCGTGCTGGTCGCCTGTGTCACTCTCGCCGTCGGCGGCGTCGGCATCATGAACATCATGCTCGCCAATGTGCGCTCCCGCATCCGCGAAATCGGCATTCGCAAGGCCCTCGGCGCTACCTTCCGCGAAATCAAGCTCCAGTTCCTCGCTGAAGCCGTCATCATCTCGCTCACCGGCGGAATTGTCGGTACCCTGGTCGGCATCTCCGTTCCGCTATCCATCCGCCTCTTCACTGATTACAAGATCCCCATCTCGCCGTGGTCGGTCATCATCGCCCTCGCCTCGGCTGTTGGCGTCGGCGTCGTCTTCGGCACCGTCCCCGCCACCCGCGCAGCCCAGATGGATCCCGTCGACGCCCTCAAATATGAGTAGCCCGCAAATCCCAAGCCCCGCCGACAAGAGTGAAGAACCATCCAATGGCCCTAACCTCGTCCTGATTTACTCGCTCATCGCTCTGGCTCTCATCGCCGCCATCGCCAT
The DNA here is from genome assembly GCA_963765025.1 of uncultured Acidobacteriaceae bacterium. Classification (GTDB taxonomy): domain Bacteria; phylum Acidobacteriota; class Terriglobia; order Terriglobales; family Acidobacteriaceae; genus Telmatobacter. Next base: position 93,848 of record CAVXVM010000024.1, read on the forward strand.
AGCCGTGTTGATCGTTCTCCCCTTCTACAACCGACGGTAAAGAAACGCGCAACCATCCTCTCCGGGCGAATGCGGACCAACTCCTTCATGCAATTGTCTTTGATTTCTTCCTGACAAAACGGAGGCCTTAGAACCCGTCTTCAGCGCGCTCAACAATCAGCACCGGGATCCCATCCACAATCGGATAGCGCCGCCCGCACCCGCCACATTCGAGCCACGCCACATCCACCCGCAGATCCCCATGGCAAGCAGGACAAGCGATCCCAGCCACAGCCGTCACATCAAACCCCAACCGTCCGTCATGGTCAATAGCGTCACTCATAATTGTTCTCTAAATAATTTCGGAGAAGTCAGTGTCCCTGTTCCCTATTCCCTATTCCCTATTCCCTGTTCCCTGTTCCCTATTCCCTGTTCCCTGTCTTTACTGGATCAGCCCATCCGCCCCGGCGTCGTGATGCTTGCCATCCCGCGCGCTCACCCTCGGCTTCACGTGGCTCGCAAACTCGCGCTCAATCCGCTCCACGGTCCCGCCCTTGGCAAACTCATACGCCACGCGAATTCCATTAAAGATCGCGCGATCGTTGGACGACCCGTGCCCGATGATGCAAACCCCGCGCACGCCCAGCAACGGTGCCCCGCCGTACTCCCGGTAATCCAGCCTGCGCCGGAACTCATTAAAGGCCTTCCGCGAAAGCAGCGCGCCCACCTGCGCCGTCACCGTCCGCGTCAGGCTCTCGCGCAGAACATCGCGCACAAAACGGCCCACGCCCTCGCTGGTCTTCAGCGCCACGTTGCCCACAAACCCATCGCACACAATCACGTCGGCCAGGCCGCTGAAAATGTCCCGCCCTTCTACGTTGCCGATGAATTTGATCGGCAGCGCCTTCAGCAGCGGAAACGCCTCCCGCGTCAGATCGTTGCCCTTGCTCTCTTCTTCACCAATCGAGAGCAGGCCCACCCGCGGCTCGTTGATCTTCAGCACCGTCCGCGCATACATCTCGCCCATCAGCGCAAACTGCGCCAGGTTCTGCGGCTTGCAATCCACGTTGGCGCCCACGTCCAGCAGCACGCACGGATTGCCCGTCGAGCTCGGCATCGGGTTGGCCAGCGCAGGCCGGTCCACGCCCGGCAGCGCGCCCAGCACCATCTTCGCCGTCGCCATGGCCGCGCCCGTGTTGCCCGCCGTCACAAATCCCGCGGCCTTGCCCTCGCGCACCAGTTTCAGCCCCACGCGCATTGAGCTGTCGCGCTTGGTCCGCACTGCATTGGCCGCCTTCTCCTCCATGCCAATCCGTTCTGAGGCATGGTGGATCACGATCGGCAAATCTTCCTGGTCCAGGTGTTCGTCCAGAAGATCGCGCAGCTCCGCCTGCGGCCCAACCAGGTGGACCCGCACGGGCAGTTGGCGGCAGGCTAGAATCGCCCCGCGAATCTCTGGCTCGGGAGCTTTGTCAGAACCTACAGCGTCAAGCGCAATGTCGATGAGCATATCGCCTTGTCAGGAAGGACGCGTCTTGAAAGCGAGCGTCCTTGGTCGGCGCAACCAATACTAAACCACGCCCTCAAAGTTCTTGAGGACGCAGTCTTTCCTTAAGTGCCGAGACCGTCAGCTTACTTGGCGGTTTCCTTGATGTCCAGAACCTGGTGACCTTTGTAGGCGCCGCACTTGGGGCAAGCGCGGTGGGGCAGCTTCTTTTCGTGGCAGGTAGGGCACTCGGAGAGTCCCACAGCCGTCAAAAAGTCGTGAGAGCGGCGAAGTGCGGTACGGCGCGTTGAGTGGCGCCTTTTCGGATTAGGCATCGTCGAATTCCTTTCGTGTTCCCGCCGCCGCTTCTTCAGGCCGCAAACAGCCTTCTTCAGCAGCCTTTCGGCCCGGCGGAACACCCTCAATCTCTTGGGGTTAGCTTCAGGACTTGATCCGGCTCCGCAGTCCAGACAGCGCCTCCCAGCGGGGGTCGCTTGGACCATCCTCACATGAGCAAGCCTGGCTGTTGCGATTCGCACCGCAGCGCTGACAAAGTCCCTTGCAGTCCGGCTTGCAAAGTGTCCTGACCGGCAGGGACAAAAGCACCTGCTCCCGCAGTACATCTTCAAGCAACAGACTGTCCTTTAAATAATACCCGATTTCCGTCTCCTGCGCTGTAATCGACCGTTCCGTCGCATCCCGGTCCGCCGCCGCCGGCCTGAATATCAAGTCGAACTCGGCAGCCAGCGGAATCTCCACCGGTTCAACGCACCGCGCGCACGGAACCTCGAATCTGCCCGCGAATTGCCCCCGCAACCGGATGTCCGCCACAATTTCCTTCGGGCCCCGGTGCTCATGCAACACTTCGGCCTGCCCTGACGTGGCCAGCGTCCCCACCTGCGTGGCCTCCTGGCCCAGATCCACGGCTCCCGGAGCCAGCTCCAGGTCAAATTCAATCGGTTCCCGTTCCAGTTCGCTTACCTTGAATTCCATACTTTGAGCCTAAAACATTTCCGGGCCGCCCGCAGCGGAAATCCGCTGTGCTGAATCATCCTGGTTTCCGGCTGGCCGGCAGCAACTTCCCTCACTCCCGCGGTACCCCTTATCCTGAACGTCTGTCGCCCTCTGTGCCGCACCGTCATGATCGATAAAACTGCACCGACTTCAAATTCCGCCCTTCGCATCCGCCCGGCCACGGTCGCGGACCGACCCCGTCTAATCGACCTCATCAACTCTGCCTTTTCCATTGAGACTTTTCTCCAAGGCGTACGCACCGACGAGGAGCGCCTCGCCGCCACAATGCAAGCGGGCGCCATCCTGCTGGCCGAAGACAGCTCCGGCCAGCTCCTCGCCTGCGTCTCCACTGAGGTGCACGGAGTCCGCGGCTATCTCGGCCAACTCGCCGTCGACCCCGCGCACCAAGGCAAGGGTCTGGGCCACCTCATGGTCAAGGCCGCTGAAGAACACCTACGCACGGAAGGCTGCGAGGCCGTCGATATCACTGTGCTGAGCATGAGGCCCGAGTTGCTTCCCCTCTATCGCCGCTTCGGCTACGTTGAAACCGGCGTCGTCGAGAACTTCCGTCCCGTCCGCCAGCTCGCCCCCGGCGTCCAAGTCCACGGCATCAAAATGTCAAAAACTCTTTAGCTATTGCGCCCCCGGCCCATGCAAATATCTCCCCGCAAAATCCAGAAACGCCGGCCAGTTCGGCCCCGGTGTATGTCCGAATCGGTGCTCCCGGAACGCCAGGTCACCGTCCGTCAGCGCCGTCTCTATCGGCGGAAACACCGTCGTCCCCAGGTCCTTCTTTCCCAGCAGCCTATACACTGGCCCCGCGCCCACTGCGCCCAAAAACTCTCCACGCGGGTCGGCCCACTCGTCCCCCGCCGTCATCGATCCCACACCCACAAACACCGGCCTCGGTGCGCACAACGCAATCAGCTCATGCGCATCCACCGGCAGGTCGCCCGTCGTCAGCGGACCGGCATACTTGATGAAGTTCCCCGCCATCCAGTAGTAGAACGTCGGCGCCGCGGCAAGATTTTCCAGTTGCTCGCCCACCACATGCCGGTAGAGCTTGTCGCCGCCCGTCCCTGCCGAGCTGATATACGCCACCTTGAACCGCGGGTCGTACGCCATCGCCACCAGCGCCGTCTTCCCAAATCGCGAGTGGCCCATGATCCCCACCTGTTTCCCGTCCACCTGCTTGTCGGTCTCCAGGTAATCCAGCGCCCGGCTCGCGCCCCAAGCCCATGCCCGCAGCGTGCCCCACTCCGCAGGATCGCTGCGCGGCTGTCCCTTATCGACCAACCCGATA
>CAVXVM010000025.1:0-11983 GCA_963765025.1 uncultured Acidobacteriaceae bacterium
GACCAATTGCCAGCACGAATGGTATGATGCGGCCCACTACGCTATGAGCTTGAAGACAAGTGGAAGATCGGCTAGAAGGGTACGGACAAGGGCGTTCTGGTGCTGCTGGCCGTGGGCGACCACAAGTACCGGATCGACGTGGGCTATGGCCTCGAAGGCATCCTGAACGATGCCAAGGTGGGCGATATCGGCCGCGGGATGATTCCCTACCTGCGCTCCGGCGACTACGACTTTGCGGTGACCTCCGCGGTGGGCCAGGTAGCGGACGTGATAGCCGCCGACGCCAATGTGACGCTGACGAATGAGCCCGTCCCGGTCACAGAGCCGGAGCCGATGCCGCAGGAGCAGCACGGCTTCAATTTCGGCAAGCTGATTCTGATCATTCTGGTGATTATCTTCTTCGGCGGCGGGTCGATTTTCAGAATGCTGCTTGGGTATGGGCTGCTCTCAAGCATCTTCGGCGGCAATCGCGGCGGCTGGGGCGGGGGCGGCATGGGCGGCGGCTTCGGCGGTGGTGGTTTTGGCGGAGGCGGTGGCGGAGGAGGCGGCTTTGGCGGGTTTGGCGGAGGCGGCTTTGGAGGCGGCGGGGCTGGCGGAAGCTGGTAGAGAACAGCTTCTAGCTTCTCGCTCCTAGCTGGTTTTGAGCGGGATTGAACTGAAGTGCCGGATCCGAACATCCAAAGTTAAGCGTTGTTTTACAGAGGTGGTCCGCCGCGGCGGGCCGGAGGAGAAGAGGAGAGTATGAGCAAGGCACTTGGCATTACATTGGCGGTTGTGGGCGTTCTGGTGGTGGTGGTTCTGATGGTGTTTGGCAGTTTTGTAAGCGCCAAAAACCAGATGGTGGCCAAGGATCAGAATGTGAAGGCAGCGTGGTCTGAAGTGGATGTGCAACTGGAGCGGCGCGCCGACCTGATCCCGAACCTGGTGGAGACGGTGAAGGGATTCACGAAGGAAGAGAGCACCGTATTCGGCGACATCGCGAATGCGCGCGCGGGCATGCTGAACGCGCAGGGACCGGCGGCAAAGATTGCGGCAAACGGGCAACTGGACGGCGCGATTGGCCGCCTGCTGCTGCTCACCGAGAACTATCCGCAACTACGTTCGAGCGACCAGTTCATGCGGCTGCAGGACGAACTGTCAGGCACCGAGAACCGCATCAGCGTGGCTCGGAAGCGCTACAACGACGCGCTGCAGGACTACAACACCTTCATCCTGCAGTTCCCGAACAGCATCTGGGCGGGTATGGCGGGCTACGCGAAGAACGACGCGTACTTTACGGCCAGCCCGGCCGCGCAGGCGGTTCCCAAGGTGAACTTCTAAAGACAGGGAACAGGGAACAGGGATCAGGGAATAGAAAGACTTCCGGGTTGAGTTTTCTGCGAGCCCACCCATCGCCAACTGCGCGATGGGTGGGGCACAGGGCGCTCCACCGCTAATCTCAAGAACGGCGCGCACTCGTAGAAAAGGGCCATTCCGCTTGGCGGGATGGCCCTTTCTCGATGAAGTCCCGGTGCAGGCTGCCCCAGCGCTACTTGTAGGAAGCGATGGCGCTGGCTTCGTCGTCGTGGATATCGAAAACGGTGTAGAGCTTGGTTAGCTGCAGCAGATCGTGAACCTTCTTGGTCAGCTTCAGCAGTTTCAGCGTAGCGCCCTGGTTTCTGGCCGTGGTGTAGGCGCTTACCAACTCACCCAACCCCGAGCTATCGATGTAATTGACGTCCCCCAGGTTGAGCAGAATGCTCTTCTGCCCCTTGGTGATGAGGTCGCGAATGGCATCGCGCAACTGCACACTGCCCTCGCCCAGGGTGATCCGCCCGCTAAGGTCCAGAACGGTGACGCCGTCCACTTCACGGGAAGCAATTGTAAGTGCCACGGGATTTCCTCCTTGGTTGGTATTACGGTTATAGCACTTCGAGAGTGCCGATGTGTTGAAAACTCCAGCGGAATCAAGCGCGATCACGGAGGGGTTCAGCTCTGGTCCGATCTCGCGTTGAGGGCGGCCCCTTACTTGTTTTCGCCCGCCGCCTCCAGATGTTTTACGAGCGTCAACTCGGTCCCGGGATGCAGTTGACGAAAGTGTACCTCATCCATGAGGGATCGGATAAGGAAGATACCGCGGCCGGTGCCACGGAGCAGATTTTCCGGCGCGAGGGGATCGGGCACGGCCTCCGGAATAAAGCCCCTTCCCTCGTCGGCGATGGTAAACACCAGCGCCTTGCCTGTGTTCTCAAGCCCCACCGCAATCTCGCGGGTGGGATCGTATTCGTTGCCGTGCAACACTGCGTTGACGGCCGCCTCGCGCACGGCCATGGTGACATGGAAGCGCTCATCCTCGCTGAGGCCCGCCTCAGCGGCCAACTTATCCGCGGCGGCTTCAACCTCGCAGACGCTCTCCATAGTGGAGTTCAGCCGGAAGCTCCGGCGGCCTGGTTTGGGTACGTTCACCGGGTTCGTATGCCACCTTCTCAGGGATGGGACGTCAAGAAATCCGCGTCTGAACTCCCTCACCAACCTTGCTGGCAGTTTCATGGCTAACGTGGAATTGTGTCAAGCCGGAGGTTCGCGCAGTTGCTTTTTTTCCTGCATGGCGCCTGTCGCCGAACTCGCCGGCCAGCATGCGTTGCCTTGTCGGATGCGGCTGAGACATAATCCCGCCGCAAGGGAATAAACTCTCATCATGCATCCTCGCGCCACAACCCGGGTGAGCCTTACAGCGCTGCTGGGCACTCCGGTAACGGATGCGCAGGGGCACCTGCGCGGCCGGCTGAAAGATGTGGCAGTGGACACGGGGCCGAATGCAGGCAAGGTTGCGGGCCTGGTGCTGAAGACGCGCGCGGGACTCTTTATAGTTCCCTCGCAGGATGTGATGGAGACGCCGGCCGGGACGCTGGAGCTGCGTTCCTCAGGCGCGATGGTTCCCTTGCAGGACCAGGGCAACTATCTCTACCTGCAGCAGGACCTGGTGGACCGCCAGATCATCGATATCCATGGCCGGAAGGTGGTGCGCGTAAACGATGTGGACCTGGAGTGGATGGGCCAGGGCGCCGCCCACCTGCTGCGCGTGGCGGAAGTGGAAGTGGGCCTGCGCGGAGCCTTTCGGCGGGTCTTCAAAGGCATGTTGCCGCGCACTTCGCTTGAAGCCATCTCGCGCAAGTTTGCCGCTCACGGCATTCCCTGGCACTTTGTGGATGTGATCGAGGTTGATCCGGCGCGCCGCGTGAAGCTGCGCATCGAGCACGAGCGGCTGGCGGAGATGCACCCGTCTGAGCTGGCAGACATCCTGGAAGACCTGGCGCCTGCCGAGCGCGAAGCCGTGTTTAACTCGCTGGACGAGGAAGTGGCCGCCGAAACCCTGGAGGAGGTTGAGCCCAAACTCCAGAAGGCGCTTCTGGAAAAGCTGGACGAAGAAAAGATTGCCGACATTGTGGAGGAGATGGACCCGGGAGCCGCCGCCGACCTGCTGGCGGAGCTGCCGGAAGACCAGTCCGACGCCATCCTTGAGGAGATGGAGCCAGAGGAGCGCCAGGAAGTGGAAGAGTTGCTCGAGTTTGACGAGAACTCGGCAGCCGGCTGCATGACCACCGACTTTGTGTTCCTGGGCATGCAGTCAACCGTGGCGCAGGCTGTGCAAGCGCTGCGCACCTTTGACGGCGACCCGGAAAGCGTGACGGAGATCTATCTGCTGGACGAGAAGCGCGTGTTGCACGGAGCCATCCCGCTGGCAAGGGTGGTAATGGCCCAGCCCGAGTCGCGGTTGAGTGTGCTGGCCGAGCCGCGCGTGCTCTCCTGCCCGCCCGACATGAACCAGAACGACCTGGCCGAGCTGTTTGACAAGTACAACCTGCACGCGTTGCCGGTAGTGGATGCGCAGAACCGGATGGTGGGGGTTGTGCAGTCAGAGCAGGTGATCAGCTTCCTGCGCGAGAAGATCTGATCGGGAAAAGGCCGCGGACTCCCGAATCGGGCCCAATTACCAATGTGTGAGCAATACTGCACACTTCGGGCTATGGTTGCCTATATCTTTGAGAAATTCTGTGGATTTTTCTGATTCTGTGAAACAATTCAGAGATGGTCCAGTTCCCAAAGATTATCCAGGGCGGGATGGGGGTAGGTGTCTCTAATTGGCGCCTTGCCCAGACTGTCTCAAGACTCGGCCAGCTGGGTGTGGTTTCGGGAACTGCACTCGATTCCCTTTTTGTGCGCCGCCTCGCCGATGGCGACTTGGGTGGGTACATGCGCCGGGGGCTGGATGCCTTTCCCTTTCCTGACATGGCCAAGCGCATCTGGGCAGAGTACTTTACTCCCGGCGGCAAGCCGGCCGACGCGCCCTATCCGGCGATCCCCATGCACCAGCGGAACAGTCCGCGCAAGGTGATTGAGTTGTGCATGGTGAGCAATTTCGTCGAGGTTTTTCTGGCCAAGGAAGGCCACAAGAATCCGGTCGGGATCAATTTTCTTGAGAAGGTGCAGATGCCGCACCTGGCGTCGATCTATGGAGCGATGCTGGCGGGCGTGGGCTATGTGCTGATGGGCGCGGGCATTCCGCTGCACATTCCGGGCGTGTTGGACGCCTTTGCCGCCCATCATATGGCCGAGTACAAGTTGCAGGTGACGGGCGCCGGCGCTGAGATGGACACGTTCATGCACCTTAATCCGGCCGATTATGCAGAGGGACCGCTCCCGATCCTGCACCGTCCGAAGTTCCTGGCCATCATCTCTTCCAACACCCTGGCCAACACCATGCTGCGCCGCGCCAATGGCCCGGTGAATGGATTTGTGATCGAGACCCCCACCGCCGGCGGACACAATGCACCTCCACGTGGCAAGCTGCAGTTGAATGAAGCCGGCGAACCGGTTTACGGCGCACGCGACCAGGTGAATCTCGCAGAGATGCGCACCATGGGCGTTCCGTTCTGGCTTGCTGGCGGCTATGGCAATCCGGAAAAACTGCGCGAAGCCCTCGAAGAGGGAGCGGCAGGCATCCAGGTTGGCACCGCTTTTGCGTTCAGCCGGGAGTCCGGCATGCGCGCCGACCTGAAAAAAACGCTGATCGGGCAGGCAGTCGCGGGGACCGGCCAGGTGTTTACCGACCCTGTAGCCTCACCGACGGGATTTCCCTTCAAGGTTGCGCAGTTGGAAGGCACATCTTCGGCGTTCAACATCTATCAGGAGCGCAAGCGGGTATGCGATCTTGGCTACCTTCGTGAGCCGTACGCGCCGTCAGAGGGCAAGATTGCCTATCGCTGCTCGGCTGAGCCGGTGGACAACTATGTGGCCAAAGGCGGAAAGATTGAAGACACCGTGGGCCGCAAGTGCCTGTGCAATGCCCTGATGGCCAATATCGGGCACGAGCAGGTGCGCAAGGACGGATCGGTTGAGCCGCCGCTGATTACGGTGGGCGACGATCTGAATACGATTGCCCAGTACCTTGAGCCGGGCCAGGACAGCTACAGCGCCACCCACGTGGTGGAGACGCTGCTGAGTTTGAGCCAGGACATGGAAGAACCGGTCGAGCGGGAGCTGGCGGTTTCAGCCTGAGTCCGGCACGGTTGCCGTCAATTGATTCGAGCAAAAAAGGGTGGATCGTCTGATTGGACGGATCCACCCTTTTTGCGTCTGGCAGATCCGGGGAAGAGGGGATTCGTTCAACTCGGCAGGGCGCGGGTGCGGATCTCTCTTGAATGGGGATCAGTCGATGCTGGTGCCGAGCATGGAGCTGATGTCCGAGAACGCGATGCCGATGCCAGCCGCCAGCGCCCTGGTTCCAGCGACTGCGGCGAACGCAATCAGAGCCACGGCCAAGGCATATTCGACCAGGTCCTGACCATCTTCGCGGTCCATCAAGATCTGAAACTTGGTATAGAGATTCAGCAAAAGGCTGTTCATGTGTCTCCCTACGGGTGGTGCGTTCTCCAAGCGTGACTTTGAGCTTCCCTGGGGCGTCGAGCCGTTGAACCGGGTGCCTGTCGACCTTGAGCCTACCGTTGTAGTCGCCGGAAATGAGCAATCCAAAAAATGCCTACCGAGAGCCGGCGATGTTCTCCGATCCCGGATGAACCTCAGCTCCCTCAGGAAAATCATGTCCGGATTATGGACAGGTGGAACCTTCGGGGCCGTCCCCTATAAGCTCCAATCGGCAAAAACGGACGAGTCAATCAGTGTGACGGCACGGTGACGCGGGTGACTCGGTACGGTGACTGGCCCGGACATGGAAGAACCGGTCGGGCGGGGGCTGGCAGTATCTGCCTGAGTCCGGCACGATTTCCGTCGATCGATTGCAGCAAAAAAGGGTGGATCGTCTGATTGGACGAATCCACCCTTTTTGTTTCCCTCCCCCGAGGAAAACCTGCACGGCGCGGCGCCTTGTTCCATTGGAGACCGCCGCTGCGGATCGTGCTTGAATGGGACTACGAAACGGCGCTATTGAAATTGGAACTGATGTTACTGAAAGCGGTACCGATGCCCTGGGCCAGCGCGCTGGTGCCAGCGACGGCGCCGAAGGCAATCAAACCGGCAGCCAAGGCATATTCGACCATATCCTGACCATCTTCGCGGTCCATCAGGATCTGGAACTTGATATAGAGATTCAAGAAAAGGTTGTTCATGGGTGCTTCCTCCGTTGGTGAATCCTTCAAGCCGCCTTGCGCCGGGTGATCGAAACAAATCCCAGATGAACTTCGGCCTCCCTGAAGTTCATGTATGGATTATGGACAGGGGGAACCTGTGGAGCCATCCTCCATAAGCTCCAATGCGTAAAGACGGACGTGTACATGAGGATGGCGGTAACGTAATTGGCGATGTGGGGAGAGGGTAACCAGCCGATAGGTTACCTTGCCTGGGGCCGAGCGCTTTCAACACCTGCGCAGATTCCGGTCTTCAAAAGATCGAAGGGCGGACTCACGCGTGAATCCGCCCTTTCTCGAACGGTTTGAACAACATACCGTCTTTTTTATTCGCCCGGTTCTGCGAGCATCGCGCCAAGGCGATTGAGCCGCCGCTCCCAAACGGTGCGATGGCCGGCGATCCATCGCTCCAACGCGTCGAATCCTGCCGGTTCGATGCGGCAGGAGCGCACCCGGCCGATTTTTTCAGTTTTGACGAGCCGCACCTCCTCCAGCAGCTGGAGGTGCTGCGCGACCGCGGTGAGGGTAACGCCCAGCGGCCCGGCCAGCGCCGAAACAGAGAGCGGACCTTCGGTCAACCGGTCGAGCATGGCCCGGCGCGTGGGATCGCCTAAAGCATGAAAGAGCCTGTCTATATCAATCTGACGAGCTTTCATCGAGGTCCCCTTACTTCGCCAGGTAGTTTTGCAGCCGATCGAGCAGCGCGTGCCAGCCGGCTTCGATCATCTCCGGCCCGCCCTCCCACTCGAGGAAGGTTCCCTGGTTGGTCAGGAACAAGTCAGTTCCCTTCCCGGAACCGACGAACTCGATGGTCAGTAGCTGGACCAGGGTGGGCTTTCCATTCAGCGACATCCTCGCGGTCATCACAATTCGTTCGTCCGGCACGATGTGGTGATAGGCGCTTTCGTTGGCGATCTCGGAGCCCGCGATCGGGTGGCCTTCTTTGAAGCGGTAGCTGAACCGTTCGCTCCCTCCTGCGCGAAAATCCATCTCGAACTGCTGGATTTCGTGATTGCCTTCGGCGTACCAGAGGCGCTTGCGGTCGGGCTGGGCAAAGGCGGCGAAGACACGTTCGGGCGCCTGGGGATAGTGGTGCTCGAGGGTGAAGGTGCTGTGAACGGCCTGTGAGGAAGTTTGAGCGGTCATGGAATGTCTCCTGCGGAGTGAGTTAGTGAAGCAATGACTTCAGTATTGAGCGGGACCGAAGAATAGTCAAGTGGAAACTTCAGTATATTTTGAAGATTTTTCGGGGCCTTAGGCTGACAAGGGTCAACGCCGCGTAAAGGAACAGTCAGAAGTGGTTTTTAGATTGAGCTGTTGGGGAAGTGATTGACTGGTAGCCCCCGACGGATCATGGTCATGCGGTTCCGACTCGCGAACGTCAGCTTGATCAGTCGTCGCCATTACCTGCCATGGTCGCTGCTGACGCTGTCATCGCATTGCAAGAACTCAAACCACTCTACGATTTCGCAGACATTGACAAGGGCAGACCGTATCAACTTCCGGGCATGTGGACATCTGGAACAGTTAAAACTTCCAGAGCTCCAATGCATAGGGGCTACTTACCGTTTGTTGGCCTGACTGGCTCTGGAGCATAAATAAAGAGCAATCCCGCGGCAAAGCGTTTGCCAAACTCCGCATTACTGTGGTGCGCTCCCTCCACGACGGTCAACTGAACCTGCGGGGGCGTATAGGCAGTCGCTTTAAGATTCTCGGCGAGACTCCGCATCATGCGAAGCCATCCCGCATTGAGTGTCGCCGCATCTGGGAACCAGGAATCAAGGGCCTCTTGTGTGCCAATGCCGAGGGCAATGCGATGAGGGGCGTTCGTGAGGGAGACGCTATCGCGCAATAGTCGGCCATTTCCAACCTGCATCGACGGACTCTCAATGATCATGCGGTCAAACAGGTCCGGCCGCTGGATCGCAATGTAAAGCGCAGCGGCACCGGACAAGGAGGCTCCCCAAAGAGCTGAGTTTTTACCTCCGCCGAGAATGCGATACTTTGCCGCGACGGCAGGCATAACATCGTGTTCAAGAAAATCCGGTAGTTGCGCTCCGCGGACATCTCTAATGGTGGGTTCATAATACATGTCGGGATAAGGCAAATATTCGCGGGCACGGCCAGTGCTCTTATCAGCATTAGGATCGTCGCTGTTTTGTGCAATGATATCCGATCCGTTGTCGATGCCAACGGCGATCAGAGGGGGAATCCTGCCGGACGTGATGAGTTCCGTAAGCGTCTCGTCGGCTCGCATTTCTTCGTGGAGGTAGGCGGTGCATGCGTCGAAGGCGCCTTTGCCGTCAAGGAGATAGAGCACCGGGTATTTCTTTGCGGCATTGGCAGGGTCATCGTAGCCGGGTGGAAGCCACACGCGCAGGTCACGAGTGTTGTGGAAGGTTGCGCTGACGATAGGAAATATGTCAAGGTGGCCGGTCACGGTGGGATTGCAAGGCCTTTCCTCTGCCAAAATGCAAACGGAGACTAAGGCGAACAAGACAGATCCCAGACACGCATGGTTCCGCATTGAATGATGCTAGCAGCCTGGGATTGCCGGCAATGACGAGAATCGTGGCCGGTCCCGAAATGTCTGTATAGGCCGAGTACTGGGTAGCACCCGGTTTGTCGTCAACTGGGAAATTTCTCCTTCGGTGCCAGGGCTGGTGCTGCTCCACCTCCCGGGATCGAAGACTCCGGGCACACGGCCGGCGGCGGGGATCATGTTGCCTTATACTGAGGCGCAATTAGTACCAGTCCACTCCGGCTCATGAAAACACCCTCTACGTCGAAGGCCAAAGCTGCCGTTGCGAGCAAGGCGCTGGCACCGGCACAGTTCACGCGCGCGGTGGCGGCTGCGCTTGCGCCGCTTGCCGACGCGGCGTTGCAGCCCGGGATGCGGGCTTACATGAAGGACCGGTTTGTCTTCCTCGGGATCAAGACGCCTGCCCGCCGCGCCGCTATTGCCTCGCTCATCCGCGGCCAGAAAGGCGCAACGGCCGGGGACCTGCTGCGCGCGGCACGCGCGCTGTGGGCGCTGGATGAACGCGAGTATCAGTATGCGGCGGTGGATCTGCTGGGCCGGCACGTGGCACGGCTCACGCCGGCCGACATTCCTGCGCTGCTTGCACTGGTCAAGAAGAAATCCTGGTGGGATACGGTGGATGCGCTGGCAAACATGGTGAACCGCATCTTGCGGGCCGCCGACCCGCAAATGCAATCGTTGATGGACGAAGCGCTGGCTTCAGAGAATTTCTGGGTGCGGCGGGTGGCGATTCTGCACCAGCTCGGCTGGCGGGAACGCACGGACACGAAGCGGTTGTTTGGCTATGCGACCGCATCCGCGCATGAGAAGGAGTTCTTCATCCGCAAGGCCGTCGGCTGGGCGCTGCGCGACTACGCACGCCATGCGCCGAAAGAGGTTCGCGTGTTTATCCGCGAACAAAAAAGTATGCTGTCGCCGCTTACCGTGCGCGAGGCGGGAAAACACATTCTCTAAGAATCACACGGAAAGGAGCCCGTCGCGAACGCAGGTCATCGAGCCGCAGCTTGCCTTCTTGAACTGACAGAGGAGCGTTCGAACCCGGTCGTGGGCTTGCGCTTGTGACGCTTCTTTTCAGGGCGGCCTATTAACACGTCTGCCGAGATGCCGAGCTCTTTTCGCACTCGACGGATCATTGCCAGCGTCAGCGATCGACGCCGCGTCATCACCTCCGAAACACGTGCGCGGCTTCCAATGAGCGGTTCGAGGTTTTTTCTCGTGAGCCCCTGCTGCTCCATCCGAAACTGAATTGCAGCAATCGGATCCGGTGCGTCGATAGCATGATGCTTCGCCTCATAGGCGTCAACCAAGGTCGCAAGGATATCCAGTTCCTCGCCTTCCACAGTGTCGGGCTTGGCTCCAATGAGTTTGGCAATGCGGGCAACAGCAGAATCGTGATCAGCCTCAGTTCGAATTGGATGAATTTGCATATCGCTCCTTCTCGTACGCTACCTTCGTAACGTCGATCTTGTCGTACTCTTTGTGTGTGCCCAGCCAGATAATCAGCAGGATCTGATAGTGGTAGTTGATGGCCACGACCAAACGGTAGTCGTTGCCTCTGATGTTGAAGACCACTCTCTCACCAGAAACGATGCTGGCCGAGCGGAATTGCGCCTTCAGTTCCGCATGGCCCTTCCAGGACGCCTTCCCGGCTTCTGCATACCAGGCATCCAGGTGGTTCTTTACGCTGGCTCTAAGCCTGCTATCCACAAGGTTTTTCACGAATCCATTGAGGGTCGATCGTGCAATGATTCTCACTTCTCAAATGATACTACGCTCCCATTTTGGGAGCAAGGATCGTCGGTTCCGGCCATGTTACGGCCGAATCGGTGGCTACTCCCCCGCCACCGGCGCAGGCGCTGCTCCGCCTCCGGGATCGAAGACTCTTGGGATGCGGTCTGCGGCGGCAGGCAACGCCGGAAATGCCGCATGCGGCTCGGTCTGGTACCAGTAGGCTACGGAGTAGAAATCATCGGACCGGTGGTTGGCGTGGCCGTGTTCGATGGTCACCTTGATCGACTCCTCAAACGTGATCGGACTCTCGGTGTGCCAGCGGTAGAGGCAGTACCGGCCTCCGATCCGCTCGGGATCGATGATGTAAGGCGCGCCCTGGTGGAGGTTGGCGAAGGGCTGACCGCCGAAGTCCCAGGCTCCGTTGAAGTAGTCTTCGGTTCCCGTGCCGTTGATAGTCGGCATCGCGTCTCCATCGATGAAGATCATGTCGTCACCCTCGCCGAACCAGCCGTCCTGGTTCTGCACCGCATGGCGCACCCCGGCGGAAAACGCCTGCCTCGCCGAGCGGCGGGTGCCACCCTCCGCCTATGTGCAAATCGCCAATGAGATGGATGGCCCCGGCATTTGCGGTCTGACGCGTCCGTTCAAGGTCACGGCCTTGCAAGAGGGCGCCGTGGCCTTCAACGCTCGGGCGACGTTGGATTGCTCGATGGTCGCCGAACTCGACCAATGGCTCGCCGATGTCGTGCAGCCGGCGGCGCAAGCGCGTTTTGGCCAGAACGTGGTTCAAGTCAATTCGATGGGCTCCTATGCCTGTCGCGGCATGAACAATCAGAGCAACGCGCCGCTATCGGAGCACTCCTTTGGCAATGCGCTCGACATCGGCGGCTTCGTGTTGGCGGACGGACGCGAGATTTCGATCGTGCGCGACTGGACGCGCGGCGATCTTTTGACCCGCGCTTTCCTGATGGATGTTCACGGCGGTTCCTGCCAGCATTTTTCGACCGTGCTCATACGGGCTCCAATCCTTTTCACTACAATCATATTCATGTCGATTTGGCGATGCATGGCCGCGGCGGCAAACATC
>CAVXVM010000026.1:0-6343 GCA_963765025.1 uncultured Acidobacteriaceae bacterium
GAAAAGCTTCGCGAGAGCCTGAGGGGCGGGAAACTGCGTCTGGCGCGGAAGGGGGCAGTTACTGAACTTGAGGCCGGTTTGCTTGCCTGGGCGGGCAGTCTGATTGGCCTGGGCTGGATGGTGCACCAGACCCTTGCGGGAAGGGCCAAGCTGGGCGATCTGCTTCTTTGTTTCCAGGCCTTCCAGCAGTGCCAGTCTCAGCTTCGCGCTTTGTTGGAGGGCGCAGGCAAGATCTACAGAAGCTTGCTCTTTATCGACAATCTTGACGAATTCCTGAGGACGATGCCGGCAATCTTCGCAGGTCATGCGAGCGAAGCCGGCCTTCCCATCAAGGAGTCCATTCGATTTGATGGAGTCAGCTTCACTTACCCCGGTGGAACCCATTACGCCCTGGACAAGTTCGACCTGGAGATCCCGAAGGAAAAGGTGGTTGCGATCGTCGGTTACAATGGAGCGGGTAAAAGCACGCTCATCAAGCTCCTGTGCCGCTTCTACGATCCCGACGAAGGTCGAATCCTGGTGGATGGCGTGGACTTGAAGGAAATCGATCACGAGGCTTTGCGGCGGCAAATCGCCGTACTTTTCCAGAATCCTGTTCATTATGAGACCACAGTGCGGGAGAATATCGGATTTGGCGAGATCAGCGCTCTGAGCGATGACAAGCGGCTTTGGCAGGCAGCCAGCGATGCGGGAGCGCTGGCTCCGATTGAAAGGTTGCCGGAAGGCTTCGATACGGTTTTGAGCAAGATGTTTGGCGGGACGGAGCTGAGCGAAGGAGAATGGCAGCGGATCGCGTTGGCGAGAGCATTTTTCCGCGGGGCTTCGCTCATCGTTCTCGACGAGCCCACGAGCGCGATGGATTCTTGGGCGGAGCAAGACTGGCTTGGCCGTTTTCGAACGCTCACTGCGGGCCGGTCCGCATTAATGATCACTCACCGCTTTACCACCGCCATGCACGCTGACATCATCCACGTAATGGACAAGGGGCGCATCATCGAATCTGGAACACATGGGCAGCTGGTCGCCAAGGGGGGAGTCTATGCCTCTTCCTGGGCCGCCCAGATGCGGGATATCAGCCATGCCCGGCCATGACTGGCGACAGAGCGCCAGCCCAGCGTTCCGGCTGATGATCGCCACCTCGTGGCTGGCGCCGGACTCATGGAAAGCAAAGCAGGAAAAGGAGATCCTGGAGACCTCGGAAGAGGGTCTGGACTGGACGGAATACCTCTTCCTGATTGATCGTCACAGAACTCCCGCGCTGAGTTGGGCGGCAATAGGCCGCGTTCCGGACCTAGCCGTTCCGGATGGGGTCCGGCAGGAACTAAAAAGGCGTAGTGACGACTGCCGCATGAGGGCAATTCAGCATAGCCTGCTGCTGGCTCAGGTACTCAAGCGGCTCAATCGAGATGGTATTCCGGTGATGCCCTGCAAGGGGCCGGTTCTTTCTTTCAATCTTTATGGCGACGTGGGGCTCAGACAGTTCAGAGATCTGGATGTGGCCGTGGCGGAAAGCGATCTGGAACAGGCGCGGGCGTGTCTGGAAGATCTCGGATGGCGTGTGGGCGAGGGAAACTATCGCTTAAGCCCTCGCCAGTGGAACAGTTTCCTGCGTAATGAGTACGAGATGGTCTTTGAGCATCCTCAGACGAATTGCATTCTTGAACTGCAATGGAGCAACCAGTGGGAGACCCCTGAGGTTACGAGAGCGCGGTGGGCCAGGAGTGTTCCCTCCGAATGGCAAGGCTGTTCAATCCGTGAGATGAATCCCGGCGATTTGATGCTCTATCTTTGCAGTCATGGCGGGCATCATGCCTGGTTTCGAGCAAAATGGCTGGGGGATGTGGCCCGCGCTCATGCCATGGGGCTGTCCGATTGGGACGCAGCCTTCCGTGAGGCCCGGAAAGACCACCGGGAGCGGGTTTTGGAGGTTGGGCTGGCGCTTCTTGAACAACTGTACGGGCTTCCCGCGCCAGAGCTGTCGCCGATTCCCAAATCCCGGATGCCCGCGCTGCTGGTCGAGATTCCATTCAAGGCTCTCCGCGACACCAAAGTACCCACTTTTCGTACGGATTTGGGCTTTTTCCGCTATCGGCTTCGCATGAGCCGCTATGAGAGGATGCTCTCGCCGCGAAAGCCCTGGCGCCGCAGCCTCGGCGAGCTCTTTCACTTCCGGGAGGACTTCAGAACGGTTCCGCTTCCGGACTGGCTTTTCTGGCTCTACAGGCCGTTGCGGCCCTTCCTGTGGCTGTTGCGGCTGGTTCGGCAGGCGTGGCACAGACCGCCCATCCAAAGCCAGAACGGTGACGAGAGAATCTGATCCGGATGGGTCACAGACCCTGACTCGAACAGGTGAGAAAGGTGACGGAAGTACCTAAAAGTTAAACACTCTATTGAATTTGTGCCCCATTTTCCTTCTTGCCTTCGCCCTTCAGCCATGTTAGAGTTTTCTTGTCAAGATCCTATCCCCCTAAGGAGATTCACCATGGCCAGAGTTCACGATACGAAGGTAGAAGAGACCCGGAAGGCATGGGGCACACCCCAGCTCAAGAAGTTCGGCATTGAGGAAATCACCGCTGCTTTTCACGGTGGCGCCAAGACCGACACCACCAGCAAGAAGAGCTAACCGCCGGGCGGTCAGCCTGCGAACGGCTTGCATGCTCAATTTCTTTCGACCCGTGGCTTTGGTCAGCCATGGGTTGGAATGGTTGCGTAAGCTGGCTGTCTAATCTTCTACAATTCCGATAAAAGAATTGTCTTACAGTCTGCTATGCGAAACGGCCCTGGTCGGGGTCGTCGTGTTTTAGCTGGAAACTTCGCCCACTCCGGAACGAATGAGAAGGTGTAGTGAGGTATTCCCCCAGTCCACCGCTTCTCCTCTTTCGCCGCTTTGTTCTTTCTGTGGAGTACAACGGCGTTTACGGGGCGTTGGCGCATTCCTGGCGTCGCCTCTTTTCGTCACTAAAGAACCACGGCTTCAGTGGGACCTTTGAACGTGCCTTCGTAAAGGCTCCAGCCCCGCCGCAATCCCCTGTGCGCTCCAGTCCGCATCCATTCGATCTCGAAAATGGCACCGATACGGGGGGATGGATTTCGGGCGGTGACTTGGCCGCCTCTACCCTTTCGGCTATATACAGCACGATCTATTTAGGCATAGCGCCGTCGGCAATGCGCACCGCGCTTGCCGCATCTCCGATCCCACCCGGCGAATCCACCTTCGTTGACATTGGTTGCGGAAAGGGCCGAGCACTGCTGATCGCAGCGGAGTTTCCTTTTCGTCGCCTGTTTGGGGTAGAACTTGCCCCGGAGCTCTGTGCAATTGCAAACGCGAACATAGCCCTCAATCCAGACTGGCAGAGCCGGATTTCCGTAATAAATGGGGATGCGTGCACCTTCGTTTATCCGGAAGGCCCGCTTTTTATCTTCCTTTACACTCCATTTCTTCTCCCCGTGGTACGCCGCTTCCAGGCAAACCTGGAGGGCCAGCTGCGCCGTTCTCCACGCCCGGCCTATCTCCTCTACGCCAATCTGTTCAATACGGAAGCCGACGCTCTGGCGGATCGTTCGTACCCTGATACGATCGAGGCATCTTCTCTTTTCCAACCGACCTTCGATGCCGTTTACCCTTTGGCGCCGGACGAGGTGATGGCAGAGCGACCGAGCGCCAAATTCCTCCGGTTTGTGCTGTACCGGGCCGGCCTTGCAGACTGAGAATCGGTCGGAATGAGGTGACTCGTTTGGCCGTTCAGGATATGAAAGTGCAGATCGACAGAGAAATCGAGGACAGTTTTACACGAGCCCCCGAGCGGCTTGGTGTGGCCAGGTGCGTTGTTCTGTGGCTGCTGTTCTTTTCGTTTTCTCTGGCGCTCGGCTATTCCACTCTGAACCGCTTCGACCCCAGACAATTGGGCCGGGACGAGGGCGTGTATTACAGCATGACCGCCGGAGAAACAGTGGCGGATAGTATCCCCTTCTGTTACCGGCTCCTGGTGCCGTCGATCGCAAAGCCGTTCTACTGGCTGGCGCGGGGCAGAGTCGCAACCTGGGATCCAGTCTGTTTCGGGATGCTCATCTCCAATTCCCTGTTCTGCGCCACATTTTCTTTTTTGATGCTGATCATGGGTTATCGCATCCTGCGCGATCTGCCGCTCGCTCTGCTGGGCTGCACTCTCGTCTTGCTCGACTATGCAGTGCCCGATCTCTGGCTCTCGGGTTATGTGGATGCGTCAGAAGCCTGTCTCCTGATGGCTGTTGCACTGCTGCTGTATTCGAACAAATGGTGGCCGCTTCCACTTATCGGCTTCATCGGCGGTTTCGCAAAACAGAGCTTCCTGCCGTTTGCAACGGTCTTTGCCCTGGTGTGGTGGCTCTCCACTCCGCGCTCCAAGAGAGCATACGGACAACTCTTATGGATCGCCGCGCTCGCCGCCGCAACATTTACCGCAATCGTTCTCGCCTATTGGCTCGTGGAAGGCAGACTGATGATGCCCTGGTCAATGGCCTCGCAATGGTGGGCACACGACGATTTCCTGGGAAATCTTCTTGAGTCTGTTAGCGACCATCGATTCATGTATCCGTTCTTCTGGCTTCTGCCACTGGGCGTATGGCGTTTCAACCGGTTTCCCCGACAGTGGGTGATGGCGACCGTGGTCACCGGTTTATTTGCATTTGGACTTACCGGTTACGCCGAGCTGGGAGGTACGGTCAACCGCCCGATTTTTAACATCATCGCGCCGCTTTTCGGCCTTTCCACTGCTTGCCTGATCGCAACCGGCGGCAAGTGGAAATGGAATCGCCCAAGTGCACCGCCGGAATAATCGAGCCAGCCGATCGAGATCCTGGACGGAATCCATATCTTCGCATGTTCCCGATTACGCCGGACTGTTTCTGCAATCGTTCACCGAATCAAGAGGTCGCAAAATCCTACTAACTCTATCTGAGCGGGAGGTTAGAAACTCACCTTCCGGCCGGGAAACCAAGTTACCTGCACGGTTGTCGTTGTTACGTTCTGCTGGCCGGGAAGATAGATGGGAGCTTTATAGCGCTCATACGTGAAGTTGCCCTTGATCTCAAGGTCTTTGCGTATCCGTTTGACCACCTGCACCGTCATGTCGTTCAAGGTTGTCCCGCCTTGAACGAAGTCCCAGGCGACCTTTTGATTCCGAACCGCGACTTGGACCAATTCATTACCGCTCAGATGATAGGTAATCCAACCCTGGCCGCCCTTGCCCTCGCGCCCGATCCAATCACCAAACATTTGACCATTGTTCGTATAGCCCTGGCGCTGGAGCGCCTCCCAATACATGAAGTACCCGCCGTTGCTGGTTGTAACGGGGGGATCGGTCGAAACAGCCTCGACCCGCACATCCAATTTTGGCAAACCCGGCACGCGCGTCAGATAGATGCCTGGACGCCAGGATGCACGCCGCGGCGCATCCGCCGGCGACACATCGTCGTGAACCTCTGAGTCGCAATAGAGCGTCAGCCAGTTGCGCACGAAGGGTAGGCGGTAAGAAAAGTCGAAAGCAGCAAAGCGGGCGCCCGGGTCCTGGGAACTTGCTTTCACAGCGGCCGTGGGCGTGGTTGCACGGGGTGTCGGGCAGGCCATTCACTCGTGGCCGATCCCACGCATGGCTTTCAACCTGAAAAAAGTGCTCAAGGCACTGCTCTATTCCTCAAGCCAGCCGCTTGCGACCCGGGACATCCAGTCGGCCTTCGAGCGGTTCCACCGCCAGGCCGCCCCGGCGCCGGCCCCAGAGACCGCGGCAACGCCTGCGCCGGAGGCCGCCGAGGCCCCGGCCGAAGCCCCGGACTCGCCGGACCTCTACGAGGAGGTCCCGACGCTCGTGACCGCCACCCAGATCCGCGAGGTGATGGACGAGATCGCGGCCGAGCTGGCGGCGGCCGACGACGGTCTCGTCCTCGTGGACGGGGCCAGCGGGTACCGCCTGGCGACCCACCCGCGGTTCGCCCGCTGGATCCGCATCCTCCGCGAGGAGCCTCCCCCGGTGAAGCTGAGCCAGTCCTCGGTCGAGACGCTGGCCGTCGTGGCCTACCGCCAGCCGGTGACGCGCGCGGAGATCGAATGGTCCGGGGCGTGTCCGCCGACGCCGGCATCGCCAAGCTTCTCGAGCGCGAACTGATCGCGGTGGTGGGCCGGGCGGACTCCCGGCCCGGCCGATCCAGTACGGCACGACCGACCATTTCTCGAATTTGTCGGGTCAATCCCTGGACGAGCTCCCGGCCTCCGATGTCCTGTCGTCGCGGCAGATAGACGAGTGGCTGAAGGGAAGCGCCGCCGGGCGCATGCTGAACGACGCCGACATGGGACTCGACGAGCTCGCCC
>CAVXVM010000027.1:0-6688 GCA_963765025.1 uncultured Acidobacteriaceae bacterium
GTTCTTTACTTGACCTGCGATTTAGAAATAATTGCCATCCACACTGATCGCCTGCCCCGAAACATTTTTTCCTGCCGGAGAACACAAGAAAAGACACATAAGCGCTATGTCGTCCGCAGTAACCATTCGGTGCAGGGAAATATGCTTCAGGTAATCCTCCCGCATCGCCTTCTCATCCACGCCTTCCATCTTGGCGCGGGCGCTGATTACGCCATCCATCCTTGGCCCTTCCACAATGCCGGGCAGCACTGCGTTCACCCTGATGTTGTCGGGGCCGAGTTCGATGGCAAGCGATTTCGCGATTCCCACGATGGCCCATTTTGTCGCCACGTAAGGCGTCCGCCAGGCAATGCCCATACGCCCGGCTACAGACGATATGCAGATAATGTTGGCGGTCTTTGATTCCCGAAGCATCGGCACAGCATGGTGCAGACAGCGGTACTGGCCATTCAGGTTCACTTCGATCGTGCGCGTCCATTCTTGCTCTGAGATCTTGTCCACTCCAGCAGTCGGGCCCGCGATGCCGGCGCAATTAACCAGGACATCGAGGCCGTCAAACCTGGTGCGCTGAGTCTGGAAAAGCTCTGCAACCTGCAATTCATCGGCCACATCGGCATGCGTCGCCACGCAGGATGGGAAGCGCTTCTGGAATGCCGCAAGCGCACCGTCGTCGATATCGCATACGTGAATTTCGGCGCCAGTTTCGGCGAATGCGGATGCAATCGCGGCGCCAATACCGGAGCCACCTGCCGTTACCAGTACCCGCAATCCCTTCGGAGGATAGAGTCGTTCTTGGAAGGTCATTCTTGCTCACCTTTCATTGTGTTTCTTTCCGCGTACGGATTGCCGCCCATCGGAATCAAACGAAATGGACATTCTCCGGCCCTTTCAATTGCAACATCTCCCTCACTTCAGTGGGCGTGGCAATTTCAAAGGAGAGTTCTTCAAGAATGCGGCGGATCTTCCTCACCTGCTCGGCGTTACTCTTCGCCTTGGTGCCAGGGCCAAGATAGAGGTTGTCTTCCAGCCCCACGCGCACGTTTGTGCCCAGGATCGCTCCCATGGTCAGAAGCGAAAGCTGGTGGCGTCCCGCGCCCAAAGTCGAAAGGTGATAGTTATCCCGTCCGAATAAGCGGTCCGCCGTCGATCGCATGACAAAGAGATTTTCCGGGTCTGGACCGAGCCCACCGAGGATTCCGAAGATGGCCTGAATAAAGATTGGCGGCTTGATGATGTTGCGATCGACGAAGTAGGCCAGATTGTAAAGGTGACCGACGTCGTAGCACTCCAGCTCGAATCGAGTGCCGCTTGCTCCAAGATTGGCAAGAATGTACTCAATGTCGGCGAAGGTATTCTTGAAGACTCCGTTCTTCATGCCCTCGATCTTCGGCTTCTCCCAGTCATAGCGCCAGTTTGTGATCTTTTCGGCTACGGGATGAATGGAAAAATTCATCGATCCCATGTTCAGCGAGCACATTTCCGGTTGGGCCTGCAGCGGATAGGCGAGCCGTTGCTCAATCTGCATATCCGAGCTGCCGCCGGTCGTGATGTTGATGATCGCGTTTGTACGTTCCGCCAGAACAGGACAGATCTTCCCGTAGTCCGCAGGATCTCCCGAGGGCCTTCCATCCTCGTCTTTTCTCGCGTGGATATGAAGTATTGCCGCTCCGGCCTCGGCAGCCTCAACCGCACTATCAACAATCTGGGTTGGACTGGCGGGAAGATACTCCGACATGGTCGGCGTGTGGACAGAACCGGTGATAGCGCAGCTAATAATGATTTTGCGGTTGTTTTTCGCCATATTCAGTCTCTTATAGGTTCAATAACCGGTTCATCATAAGAAGTGGATGACAAAACAAGACAGGTTCACGGCGGACATTCTCATGTCGTTTTGTCACACCGCTCCCAAATTGCGGGTGATCTTTGTGTCCCAGGACACTAGGGCCTGTTAACAGGCCCTAAGGCAGTCCAGCCCCCGGCACATCGACATCGGTCATCCAAATCGCGGCACGGTGCTTCGCCGACGCCTCAAACTCGTTGAATGTGGGTGCGACACAGACGAACAGTGTTCGCCCGTTGTCTCCTCCGAGCATGCACGCGAATACGCCCATTTCATCGGTTTTGAGTTCTTCAAGGATCTCCCCGCCTTCGGCCACCCGGACCAATCGGCCTGCTTTTGCATCGGCCACCCAAACGGCCCCTTCCGCATCGAGACAGATCCCATCCGGCGCAACGTCTGCCTGACTGAGACACTCAGCAACCTCGTCTGACTTCGGCGGATCGCCGAAGGCCGCCCATGTCCTTCGCTCGCCCAGTTCGCCGGAAGCGACATCAAAAGCGCTCAGGCGATTCATGAATGTCTCGGCCACAATCAATGTGCTGCCGTCCGCAGTCAGTGCCATTCCATTGGGGAAACCAAGTCCCTCTGCTGCGACTCTGGCGCAACCGTCCCGATCGACCGAGATCAGGTTCGTGGTGGTAATCTTGGCGTCACCCATTAGGTCAAATCCGAAATTGCCCACCCAGGCTCGTCCTTCGTGATCGACAAGCATGTCGTTCAAATGCCAGGGGGCCAGGCTCGACAAATCGGCATGCTCTACAAGAGAAGAATCCAGCTCACGGCGCATGATCTTGCGGTCGCGCATGGACACAATCAGCATTCGCCCGTCGGGCAAGAACCCAAGTCCCGAGGGCTGGCCCGGCGCCTCTGCAATTGTTTCTGCCGTGCCATCCAGGGCAACGGCCAGAACCCGCTGTGTATAAAAGTCTGAGAAGTACAACCGTCCATCGTGCCAGCGCGGACACTCAGTGAACGAAAGGCCATCGATCAGGGTTTCGAACTTTCTCATACCTTCCCTTCTTTCAATATCGATAGTCGAACCAATTTTGCCTGAACTTTCTCGTCACACTCACAAACAACGGCATGATACTCCTCTCTCGCCAGATGCCGGCGACGCGATATGTCGTATTAAGCCAGATTGACGGTGTAATCCGCGCTACCGAAGATTTTCCGTCAGGACCGATAACTGGCCGGCGTGCTGCCCGTCCATCTGCGGAACGCATGACGAAAGTTCGTCGCCTCGCTGAATCCCACCAGCTCTGAAATGTCCTCGACACTCAGCGTCGTGGAACGGAGATACTCGCTTGCCAGGTTGCAGCGGACGTCATCCAGAATCTGAGTAAAAGAAGTTCCTTCGGCGTGAAGCTTTCGATTGAGCGTTCGCACGGTTGTCGCAAGCTGTCTGGCTACCGCCTCCATGCTTGGCGAATGTCCAGGTGTAGACGCGATGATCTGATAGACCTCACCGGAAACACCGGTCGACGTCTTTACCTCACCGAGAATGCGATCGCACGTATCCCGCAGGATCTTCGAAGTAAGACCGTGCGCCAGGCGCGGCTTCGCAGACAGAATCGATATCGGATAGGTGAGTTCCGACATCGGCTGGCCGAATCGCACCGGGCAGTTGAGATAGCGCTTGTAAAGATGGGCGTGGTCTGGAGCGGAATACGAAAGCGAAGCGCTGACGGGAAGATAAATGTCGTTTTCGACCACGGCTCTCAGATGCGTCGCGAGTTGGGCCAGCTGTTGCTCCACCAGAAAACGTAGCAAAGCGTCGGGATACGTGACCCCCGCATTCATCGGGAAAATCCACGATACGTAGTCGCCCTCTTCTCGCCACGACATGGAAAGAAGCGGTGTTGCGAGCCGGTGGTATTTCACAGCCACTTGAAAGTATTCGCGAATCGTGGGACTGCATACCAGGGCGAATCCGTACATCCCATACGCCGACAATGGAATGCGACTGCCTGTACGAAAAGGGGTCTCGGGATTTTTCGATAGCTGTAAAGCGTTCCGGCACACCGTTATGTACTGGCGAACGGAGGTGCGCGTGTCAGGATCCGAAAGACTTTCCGGCGACAGGCCTGTGCCTGACAGGCTCGCTTCGGGCGCAATGCCCTGTTCCTCGAGAACCTCAACAAGGGCTGCTACCTTGTAGGGCGCGTACCGTTTTTCGTTCCAAAGAGGCAGTTCCATGACATCCAATTCCCTGTCCGAAAAGAACACTCTTATGTCCGAATTAAACCTGTGCAGCCCAATTGTGCATCATTAGCATTCCGTTTTGGAAGTGGTTTCTGCGAGTTTTTTTAAATGGTCGCGAGAGACCCTCCTGAATGGCATTGCGGATCGCAGTCATCGCCGAAGGATTGGATGCGACAACGCGGCTTGGCGTGGTCTGGCACGGTGTTTGCAATGCATAGAAGGTGTTCAACAGCAGGATGTGCACCGCGAGCCAAAGGCCTCGTCGGTCGCAAACCTGCGTCTGAAGAAGGAGCCCAACAGGCCCGAGCCTGCTGTCAGCTCAGATCGGATATCTTATGCCAGAGTTCGTTATCGCAGCAGCTAAGCGCACGGCAATTGGAGCATTTCAGGGGACACTTAAAGACACTTCGGCGGTCGACCTCGGTGTCGTTGCAACCAAGGCGATTCTCGCCGGACTTCCCGCCGAAGACATTGCAGATGTGATTGTCGGCAATGTTCTGCAGGCGGGCAACGGCATGAATCCCGCCCGCCAGATCGCTCTCAGATCCGGTCTTCCTGATGAGGTGACCGCGCAGACAATCAACCGGGTTTGCGGAAGTGGTCTGCAGGCAGTCGTATCGGCCGTGCAAGGGCTGCAATGTGGAGAGGGCAAGTTATACCTCGCTGGCGGCACTGAAAGCATGTCGCGTGCCCCCTATCTTCTGGCGCAGGCACGCGCCGGATATCGATATGGCTCTGGCGAACTGGTCGACAGTATCCTCAGCGAGGGCCTGACCGATCCCACTCTCGTTTCTGCGATGGGTGTTACGGCCGAAAATATCGCGGAACAATCCGGATCACTCGCGAAGAGCAGGATGCTTTTGCGTTCGAAAGCCAGACACGCACAGCAAAGGCATTGAAGGATGGAGTCTTCGCCTCGGAGATTGTTCCGGTTCCCATTAAAACCAAAAAAGGCATCGTCGAGTTCGCGACGGATGAGCATCCCCGCCCGGATTCCACGCTGGAAGTGCTGGCAAAGTTGAAGCCGGCCTTCAAACCGAATGGGACGGTAACGGCTGGAAACTCCAGCGGCCTGAACGATGGCGCGGCGATGCTGGCCGTGACCACCGATGAGTATGCCAGGAGTCATGGACTACCGGTGCTGGCGCGCATTCTCTCCTATGGCCTGGCCGGGGTCGCCCCCGCAGTCATGGGACTCGGTCCGGCGGCGGCGGTGCCAATCGCCTTGAAGAAGGCGGGCCTGACCTTGAGCCAGATCGATCTCTTCGAATTAAACGAAGCGTTCGCCGCGCAATCGATTGCAGTCATTCGTAAACTTGAGCTTGACCCGGCCAGGGTCAACGTCAACGGTGGAGCAATTGCGCTCGGACATCCCATCGGCGCTTCGGGTGCTCGTGTGCTCGTAACGCTGGTTCATTCGCTAAGGAGGCTGGAAAAGCAGTATGGTGTTGCCAGCCTGTGTATTGGCGGGGGTATGGGAATCGCAGTTGTAATTTCGGCTGCGTGAAGCGTGTAGTGGTTACATAGTTGCGGGGGCAAAAACATGAATAAAATAATCAACTCTCCAGATGCCGCAGTCGCTGATCTGCGCGACGGCATGACTGTCATGCTCGGCGGATTCGGGCTTTGTGGCATTCCTGAGAACCTGATAGCTGCCGCCATCCGTAAAGGCCTCAAGGGTCTTCACACCATCAGCAATAACATGGGCGTCGATGGATTCGGGATGGGCTTGATGCTTGAAGCCGGCATGATTGCTTCGCATATCGGAAGCTATGTTGGCGAAAACCGCCTGCTTGAGAAGCTTGTAATCGCCGGCCAGTTAGACCTGACTTTGATTCCGCAGGGCACGCTCGCCGAGCGGATTCGCGCCGGCGGCGCTGGCATTCCGGCTTTCTATGTGCCTGCCGGCGTCGGCACCATCGTCGCTGAAGGCAAGGAAGTTCGGGAATTCGACGGAAAGCCCTATCTGATGGAGCGCGGTTTGCACGCTGACGTCTCCCTTATCAAGGCCTGGAAAGCCGACTGTCATGGCAATCTTGTCTACCGGAAAACAGCTCGCAATTTCAATCCTGCCATGGCCACTGCCGCGGATCTGACGATTGCCGAGGTTGAGGAACTCGTTGGGCCGGGCGACTTGGATCCAGATCGAATCGACACGCCCGGCATCTACGTGGAAAGAGTCGTCGTTGAACCTGAGTTTAAGAAACCCATTGAGTATCGCTTTATTGCGGAGTATGTGCAGCGATGACAGAAATCGATGCAGTAACCCAGGAATCTCCTTTTACGCTTGCAGGAAAGACCGCCATTGTGACGGGCGGTGGACGGGGCATCGGCAGAGCCATCGTGCACCGGTTGGTGTCAGCGGGCGCTAATGTGCTCGCTTGCGATTTGGATCAACAGGCATTGCAGCAGACCCAGGCGTCCGCCCGCAATTCCAATCGTGTCGCACTCTTATACGGCGACCTGATGGAACCCACCTTTCCGCAGCACATCGTAGATGCCGCGCTCAAATCCTTCGGCTCGATCGACATTGTTGTCAACTGCGCTGGCTTCAGCTGGGACAGTGTTATCCAGAAAACCTCCGATGAACAGTTCCTCGCAATGTTGAATATTCACGTCGTTGCGCCGTTTCGTTTGCTGCGCGCC
>CAVXVM010000028.1:0-7762 GCA_963765025.1 uncultured Acidobacteriaceae bacterium
CGGCTAACCCCCAGACGCTTTTAGCGCACACTCCAGTGCAGCGGTTCCATTGGCTAACGCTACGGCGTGTTTACACCCGGCAAATGCCGCGAATTCCTTCTCGAAGAGCTGCCGGCTTTCGTCGCCCGTCCAATAATTAACTTTCCCGGACGGAAGGACGCGCGTGAGCTGCTTCAATCTCACTGGCCTCAAAAAAAGGCCATGCTCCAAGAACAGACTCGCTGGATGCAAACGGCGGCTCGGAACTTGGAGTCTTGTCCACAAAATATCTACCAGGTTCACTTACATCTGTCATGTTTTTTCCTCGCCCATAAAGTGCGACACGCAGTTACGCTCGCGCCACTTTGTCTCGCTCATGACGTCGAATAGAATGTCATGTCCCTTACTGTATGTGTCTAGTCTTGCCACGCATGCAACCTGGATGTAATCTTTGTCTGGCCACTGAGGCGACGTGCTGTAGGAAACATTGAACGGGTTGCGCACCACTTCAGCATTTGGCAGCTTTGCAACGATCTGCCTCTCAGTGAGAGCCAGGTTCTCATGACTAACGAAGAGGGTTTTTCTCGCTCCGAGATAGGCTGTTCGTAACCGCTCTGCGATCTCATCAGCGGGCCAGCACCACGGCGGAGCGTTGTGTGCAATTGAAACATATGGGACATTGGCCTTTGCGCAAGCCTCCATCCAAGGCAGCCCGTCAGAATTTGCACCCTGAGAGATGACAACAAGGTCCGGCCTACTCAGTTTTAGAAAGTCATCTGCAGGGTCGCGAAGGCGACTGACAATTCGGCGGACTATGGAATCGGTTCGCCGTAGACTTACAGATGCACCATTCCTTCGCAGTTGTGCAATTTGTTGTGGCTCGATAGGCCAGTATTTTGTGCTCGACGCAACAGTATGGCCGCGTTTCAGAAAAAGGAGAGCGGCCCTGCTCCATAGCTCTTCGCTTCCCCCCCAAGGGGCCCCAGACATAGCCGAAATGAATGCAATCCGCATTTGAGTTGTTATGGTCTTCGAATCAGACTCGCAAGAAAGTGCCGGACACGCTGACGCAGAGAGGCGTTCTTTCTCCAATAATGGAGGTTCGCTGATACGGCCGCTTGGTCGCCGGCTTGAGCGAAGATTCGCGCTATAACCAGTGCGTCCGCGCACCGAAGCCTATGTGCTTTCTTTAAGTCAATCTCAGGATGCGAAGCAGCAATAATGGTCTGCACACGCTCAACATCCAGCAGTCCTGTGGCACTCCGCAAAAATCGCTCCGTTTCATTTCCGGGCGTACTCCGATGCGCAGCTAAAATTTCCGGCGTTACGATCCCTCCCGAACGTGAGATCGCCCGCACCCACATCTCCCAGTCCAGCGTAAAAGGGAGATCATCTCGAAATCCCCCATGCTCTTCATAGAAGGCTTGCTTCACCGCGATTCCGGGACATCTCAGCGGATTGGAGTAGAAGAGAGCGTCGACCGCCGTGGAGCCCATTTCCAGGCCGGCAAGTCTGGGAGTCATCGATTCAATAAAGCCGTCTTTGTCCACCCCAAAAGATCGCGTTGCAATCAGGCCGACTTCTGGACGAGATAGTGCAGCTTTTTCGAGCCGATTGTAAAAACCTGGAAGAATGTAGTCGTCCTGATGCAGGATATGAACCCAAACCCCTCTCGCTCGAGCGATGCAAGCGTTCCAACAGCCCGCCAAGCCAAGATTGTTCGGGTTTTGGAAGTAGCCGACTCGCTCCCCGGCGATGCCCTTGACAATAGAGGCGACATCAACCTTGGTCGAGAAATCGTCCACGACCTCGATCTGCATTTGTTCTGGCCCGGGATCCTGGTCGAGAACGCTGCGCAACGCCACACTCAAATAATCCAACCCTGGATTATAGGCTGGGATCATCACCGACCAGAGGGGACGATCAGCCTCACCTTCAACACCGGCTATGGGCGGCGCATCTCTCTCCTTACTCATTCGGAAGGGTTCGCCTCATCTCTTGAAAACTGCCATGCGCACTTGCCTAGCGCGAGACTGCCGTTTGGGGCTCGTTGAGGACTCGTTTTGTCGCTTCCAGATATGCTCGTCCCCACTTTTGACATGGTTCAAGGTGGTTTCCCTCTGCCCATTCATTCCATGCGTTAATGAACACAAGTGCCGGGCCTGTACTTTGCTTTTCACTGCGGGCCAATGTTTGTTGCACTGTCGCGGCCAGCCAGCGCTCATAGCTGTCCGGAGTTGAGTCCTTCAGCACCAGCCCATCGCGCTTGCGCCTGGGTGTATTGTCCCAGCCTGGACAAACGCAGCGAATGAATGGATACGACGGCAATTCCATGGTGAGAGCCCGGATCACAAGGTCGTCGTACTCGCAAATCTTCTGGTTCGCAAATCCCAATTCTCCCGTACCGAGTCTCTGCCGCTGCCACCATTTCTGCCTGAATTTCCGCAGGCCGTCCAGGAGGCCCCACCTGGGCTGGAATTCCAGCGCCGTATCGAATCCTATCTCCGCGGGGGCTCCGCACTCGTCGTTGAAGCTCTCCACCCTGACCAGATAGAGCCCGCGCAATCCAGCCTCTTCGGCGGCGCGCCGCCAGGCATTTGTGGTGTTCAGCGGAGATGGCAGACTGTTAGCCCGGTAGACCAGGAAAAGCGGTTTTCCGTCGACCTTGATGTACCGTTCGTCCATGAAGATCGGCAAGAGTGCGCGGATGTGGTTGAGATCGTCCTGATCGGAGTAGGCCTGCTCCATCAGCACCTCGCGCTCATTTCCGTCCCAGGCCCGCGTCCAGTTTTCGTTCGCCCAGCAGAGGCAAAAAGGGAAGTCAGGCTTGCCACTGGCCACAATCTCGTTTACGGGCCGCTCAAGCAGGCGTCGGCTATTGAACCAGTAATGGTAATAGCAAAAGCCGGAGATGCCATACTCACGTGCAAGTGCGGCCTGGGCCTCTCGGGTCTCGGCCAAGCGTAGATCATAGAACCCCAGATCGGCAGGAAGATGCGGCTGGTAGTGCCCCTCAAAAAGCGGGCGTGCCTTGACCACGTTCGTCCACTCCGTGAACCCCTTGCCCCACCAATGGTCATTCTCCGGGATTGGATGAAACTGCGGAAGGTTAAAGGCGATCGCCCTCATTTTCCGAACCGCCGCTCCGAAAGTTGGCAACCACCCGAAATGGCTCTCTTTGTAGCTTCCAAATAGGCTCTGCCCCATCTTTCACAGGGCTCAAGATGGTTTCCTTCGGCCCATTCGTTCCATCCATTGATGAACACGAGGTTTGGTGAATTCCCTGGCTGCCGACTTTTTTGCATTGTCTGCTCAATGATGAAGGCCAGCCAGTGTTCATAGCTTGATGGAGTAGACCCGTGGAGAATTACCCCTCCCTTGGAACGGCGAGCCGTGTTATCCCACCCTGGGCAAACGCACCGGGTAATTGGGTAGGGCGGCAGCTCGGCTTTCATCTCCCGCTCAACCAGGGTGTCGTAGTCATAGATGGAGTGATCCGCGAAGGCCTTGATTCCTGTGCCGAGCCTGTGACGTTGCCAGAATTTCTGTCGAATTATCCTGGCGTCGTTCATGAGCCTTAGACGCGGCTGGAACTCAAGAGCAGAATCGAATCCGAGAGTGCGTGGATCGCCGGCTTCACTGTGCGATTCAACCCGGACCAGGAACAGATCCGTTAGTCCTGCTGCCATCGCCTCTCGGCGCCAGGTTTGTGTTGTCTTTAGCGGATTCGGAAATCGGGTCGCACGGTAGACGAGGAACAGCGGCTTTCCGTCCACCTTGATGTACCGCTCGTCCTTGAAAATCTGCAGGAGCGCCCGAATGTGCTCAAGGTCATCCTCATCGGAGTAGGCCTGTTCGATCAAAATCTGCTGGTCTTGTCCATCCCAGGCCCTTGTCCAATTCTCGTTTGCCCAGCAGATGCAAAAAGGGAAATCAGGCTTGCCGCTCGCCACAATCTCGTCTACGGGCCGCTCCAGCAGGCGTTGGCCATTGAACCAGTAATGGTAGTAGCAAAAGCCAGAAATGCCATACTCACGTGCAAGTGCGGCCTGGGCCTCTCTCGCTTCTGGCAGGCGCAAATCGTAGAACCCCAGATCAGCAGGAAGATGCGGCTGGTAGTGCCCCTCAAAAAGCGGACGTGCCTTGACCACGTTCGTCCACTCCGTGAAGCCCTTGCCCCACCATTCGTCGTTTTGCGGAATTGGGTGAAACTGGGGCAAGTGGAAGGCGATTAACTTGGGAATCTCGAAGGGTTCTATCTTGGCACCGCCCTCACCACATGCTGGACTCCAAACAGCGTTGGAAATCTCCTTGCAAGTCGCCGGATGACCCCATAACGGACTCCTATCGGGAGCCATTTCCAGGGTTTGGACTGGTTGTACTCATTCATTCCAGTATTCACCGTATAGAGGTGGTCCGTGACGCGAAATCCAAGATTCTCAAAAAACTGGTGCAGAGTATCTCGCGTAAACCACCTTAGGTGGGTGGCGTCCATGATTCCCCAATCGCGATAAACAAACCGACCGCGTAAAAGGTTGACGCGAGTGAACCAGTGCGCAATGTTGGGGACCGAGGCGAGGATTGAACCGTCCGCGGTCAATCCCTCCTTTGCCAGGAGGACCTGCTCGCCGGGATTAGGAAGATGCTCAAGCACGTCGGCAAACAGGATTGTTTCGAAGGGACCAAATTGCTCTAAAAACTCTGGCGACAAAATCCCCTCAACTACGTTGAGGCCGCGTCCGCGTGCAACGGCCACCCTTGCAGGGTCAGGCTCGATGCCCACGATGGACGCCCCAGTTTCTCGTTCAATGAGCTCGGTGATCGAGCCCGTGCCGCAGCCGACATCGAGGATTCGGCTCTTGGGCCGTATTAATGAAGCTAATTTCATTCCAACGTCGTCAGGGTCCCGGGAACCATTCTCGTATCGTAAATAGTCCGGTGGCTGGTCAAGGAATCCAGCGGCATTTTTATCTGGAGAACTCAGCTTGGAACCTCCTGGGCGCCTGCAACGCCCACAGCCTTCCATTCACCAAGGTCAATGTCGAAGGTTGTAATTAGATTCGCTGGAACGTCAGCAATCATAGAGAAAGGCGGAAAGGAACGAACAACAACTGAATGGGCGCCAACAACGCAACGCTCGAGCAAACGCCACAGCAAGGGTAAGGGCTTGCGGAAATGAGCGACCGCCCCTTTTCCTAAGTTAGAAAGAGCGGCCCAGGGACGCTCTTCATCGAGCGAGGCGTGGCTCGATCCGGCCCGGATGACTCAATAGGCCGTTCAGAGGGTTTGACCCGAACCAGCGAATCAGGAGCCACTTGATTCTGCGGATCGGATCCACCAGCAAGTGGCCGAATCGGTAGTCCCTGGATGACTCAATCTGGCTAATTCGATCAGTAAGCCGCGCTGCTTCGTTCGCTTGTTCATAGAGGAGGTTGAGGACCCTATTCTCGGGTTTCTCAAAAACGTGTCTTCGGATTTCGAGTACATGGAGTCTGGTCCCCTCCACCATTGAGCCCCTGCGCACCCGATAGTCGAACGCAATCTCGTCAAGATGCTTGAAACGAAATCCGCGAAGTGCGATTCGCATCCAAAAATCCCAATCCTCGCTGCCCATCCAAGGCATCTTTTCATCATAGCCATTGACGGTGGCCCAAACGCTCTTTCTATAGAGGGCGCAAGCATCTATGTAGTTGGTTTCAACCATTTGACGCAGATCAAAATCCGCGACATGCCATCGACCCGACCGCTCCCCAAAGTACTCCGCGTCTCCATAGACCACGCCGACATCCGGTTGTTCGCGCAGGAGCTTGACTCCGCTGCTCAAGTAACACTTGCGAATGCAATTGTCGCTATCGAGAGGAAGAATGAACTCCCCTTGAGCAGCGTCGATTCCAGCATTTCGTGCAGGCCCCAGGCCGCGATTGGGCTGGTGGATGACCGTGTATGGGGAATGAGCGAGTTCCTCAAGGTATGCGCAAGTGGCTGGGTCTGTCGAGCCGTCGTTCACAATGATGACTTCGGCCAGGTTAGCGTTCCGGGCGCTCTCAACGCTTTCCAACGTTTCCCGCAACATTCCGCCTTGATTGAAGCACGGAATTACGATCGACACTTTTCCGTCTAATGTCCAGCTCCTGCGCATGCGTTCGGCCCCGAGGTCTATAAAAGGCTGTGGCAGAAGTCTGGTTTTGAAAGGGTACGACTTTAGTCGTGCCGAAAAGTCCAAAGAGTCAATGGGGCTTCAGCCCCTGAGAGACGGCTTTCCCGCGGTCTTGACTTCCACCACAGGTCTATAAGCTAATAAAAGGTAATTCATGCAATTGTCTCGCGTATCCTTTCGATCGTCAAGGTAGGAAAAGATTCGATTGATGGATCGAATGACAAATGGCTTGTTCGCTCGTCTTGATCCCTGAATTGTGTGAATTAGCACCTGGCCGCACGTGGCCCATTTCCCGCCATTGCTCTTGATATGATTCACCTCAAAGCCAACATTCTCCAAGAGATAGCGAAAGCCATGCTCCGTGAAGCGGAAGAAATCGTATGGTTCTTCATGCAATGGCCAATACATCGGTCCAGACAAAATCAAGATGCCGCCGTTCTTGAGCAGGCGAAAAGCTTCTTGAAGGAGCCCGCGATGGTCAGCAACGTGCTCGATCACCTGAGTGCATAAAACTGTGTCAAACGAAGCGTCCGGCAGGGGAATGGCAGTGGCTTCACAGAGAACATCAACCCGGTTTTCGCTCGACTGGACGACGTCACAGCCGACATATTCTGAGAAACCGAGCTGGAAAAGACCTTCTCGTAAGGCTTATTGCCGCATCCAATGTCGAGCAATCGACCGTGAGCAATGTGGACGCAGCCTGAATATCCGCAAATAGGCTACGGAAATGCAAATAATATGGGTGGGCAAGATCCAACTGAAGGTCTTTGAGTCGCTCGATGCCTTCGATACGAGTAATCTCCATGTCATGCCTAAGGCAAAAACTTGAATTCCGTTGGCCACCAGAGGCAGGAGAGTGATTTTGTGGGCAAGTGTTCGGTTCCCCAGATGTTTTTCTCTTCGACCTCGAAGTGCAAAACATCCTCGACATGGTGTTGATTCGCAGGGTCCTGGCAAAGCCAGAACGTTGCGGAGAACGCACCTGCCATCAAAGGAAGTTTTCCGAGATCGCAAACGATCGTCCCCTCGGTGACGGGTTGCTCAAAATCAGGCGAAGGCAGAAAATAGTTGTTGGCATTGACTGCGTCCTCCCCGCGAGAGGATCGAATGAGATACCCGAGAAGGGGGCGGGTAATTGGCAGGCTGGATCTAAATTTCACTTTGAAGCCTAGCCGGTCGCCAATCGTGAATGTAGCATTTGGTATCCCATTGCAAAGAACAGTCGCAGACTCCATCCAGACATCACATCGGCTTGGAGGCGGCAGCAGCTTGGCCGTGTGCCCCGACGCATCTTGTTCGGAACCCAGGTTCCGATAGGCCGCCGTCACCTTTTCGATTAATCCGGAGTAGATCACGGTGCCATTTTGCATGAGCAGGCCAGTGTTGCAAAGCGTGCGTATCGCCGCCATGTTGTGGCTTACGAAAAGTACGGTTCGGCCCTGGTTTGAAGAGACATCCTGCATTTTGCCGAGACATTTCCTCTGGAACGAGGCGTCGCCAACCGCCAGAACTTCGTCAACGATCAGGATTTCCGTCTCCAGATAGGCCGCGACCGCAAATGCAAGGCGAAGGTACATCCCGCTCGAATAGTGCTTGACCGGCGTGTCAATAAACCTTTCAACCTCG
>CAVXVM010000029.1:0-13306 GCA_963765025.1 uncultured Acidobacteriaceae bacterium
TCGACCTTCAGCCCGGGAACACGCGAAAATTCGCGCATATTGTTCGTGACCATCGTCATTCCAAGGCAACGCGCGTGCGCTGCTATCAAGAGATCGTTGGCGCCAATAGGTGTGCCCTTCTTCTTTAGATAAGCTCTGATCTGTGCGTAATCAAGTGCCGCATCGCTCGGGTAGTCCAGGACAGCCACATGCTGAAGAAAAACAGCGAGCGCATGTTTGTCTTTTGCCAGACGCGGCGATACCTCGACCCCAAACTCAAGCTCAGATTTAGTGATCGCCGAGATGAAAACGTCTTTGACTTCGTGCTCCCGGAGTTTCCGCGCAGCGCGGTCTCCGTCGCGATTCATGATGTACGAACATGTATCCGTATCGAGCATGTATTGAGACATCAGCGTCCACGCTCTTGCACGGGCAGCTTTTCTACATTCTTCATGTAATCTCCCGATGCCGCTGCGTCTGAGCTAAGCAACTCCGACCAGTCCTTCGGACGCGGCGACAGAATCACATCCTCGCCCACCTTCCGGATGTAAACCTCTGATGTCGAGAACTGAAACTCCTTCGGCAGCCGCACCGCCTGGCTGCGATTGTTCATGAAAACCTTTGCCGTGGCCGCCATCGAACGCCTCCCGTCACCGTGCCATATACATAAGTATATGCCAACTGCCGCGAATCGAAAAGTCGGCCGCCCCGCCCCCTACCGTCTCCTCCGCTTCTTCGCATCCACCCGCGGCCAGTACTGCAGCTCATCCCCAAACAACTCCCCACTCAAATCCCCCACCCGCTGGGCCAGCCGTGCCTGCGCATCAGCAATTGCCTGGTTGTAAATCACCGGCCCAATCTCTTCGATAATGAAGTCCAGCAGCAGCCCCGCCGGCAAATTCCCAATCGGCACCGGCATATTTTCTTCAAAATAGCGCTGTACTGACGCGATCGCCGCTTCCCTCGTAGGCTTGTTCAACTCGACCTTCATCAACCCCTCCCGCCTCTTCTCGATCAGAGATTACACCCGCTCAGCGCCCCGCTCCGCCACGCCGACCGTGCCCGCCCGCGCAACATTCGATACATCGCCGACTCGCCCATGACCCGGGTCAGCAAGCAGTCACCTGCACGGACGGCGCAACACCAATCCCGATCATTTCCAATGAACCCAACAAGCCCACCAGGCAAAACATCCCGCAAAAAAAATCCGGAGAGCGCAATCAGCGCGTCTCCGGATTCCCCAGTTCCCTAATCCCTAATCCCTGTTCCCTAATCCCTGTCTTTCTCAGCTTCTCCTAAGATAAGTAGCCGACAACCGGTCGTGCCAGCTCAGGTGATCTTCGTCAAAGATCGCCCACAGCACGCCCAGTCCCGCCGGCAACACGCTCAGCAGCAAGGCCACCAGCCGTACGCACCGCTGCTCCCGCGTCGGGCTCTGTCCGTCAAACGTGCACAGCGACAGACCCGCATAGCGCATGCCCGGCGTCCCGTTGCCCAGCACGTACGACAGCGTCATGTAGAGCACCCCCGCTGCCATCACGCCAATCGCCGTACCCACTTCCAGTTGCTTCAGCCCCGGCAGCACTTTCATATTCGACGCGGCCACAAGCGCCGACGCCAGGTACGCGCTCACGATCAGCGATCCATTCACCGCCGCCGCCATCGCTCGCCGGCTCAGCGGCGCAAGCTCCACATCCGGAGCCAGATACACCGGCTCCGGCAGGTCTTCAAGCATCTCCGTCGCCGCCGCCGTTTGGGTGGCGCGCTCGGGCTGCGCATCCAGCTTGATGCCAGACCACTCGGGCCCCTTCCAGGCCGGAGCTGCCGCCTCTTCCAGCACGCTCGTCTGTGCCGCTTCCATCGTGAACGCCCCGGGGTCCACTTCAAAGATGCTCAATTGGCCGCCCTGCTCGGTCATCGTCGCATACGGACCTTCCGCCCGCCGCGGCCGCACCTTGCGCGTGGCCACCAGCTCACGCGGAAACTGGATCAGGTTGGCATGAATCGGCTGTGATGTATCCGCCGTTTCGCTCACAGCCCTGCTTACCGCCTCTTCCGCCGCGTCCCTGGTCGTCTCCCGGGCCTTCCGCGCCCTTTTTCGCCTGCCACCCATCTCTCTCTCAGTATAGTTGGCGTCCTTGTTGAAGCTGGCGTTGTTGGAGTTAGCCCTATTGCGGGCGCTCACCGCAGGCTCAGCAGCCACGCTCTCCCCCACCCACTCCGCGCTCTCGCTCCCGGCAACCACGCTCTCCCGGGCCGCTTGCGTGGCCCACTCGGCGCTCATCGCGGCTGTCTGGTAGGCTTCCCAACCCGGCGCGTCAAGAAACGTGCTCTCCGTCATCGCACTCTCAGGGAGCGCGCTCTCCTCAATCCCTGGCCCAACTTCAGTCCGCGCTGGCTTCTGGGCTGCCTTCGTTTCAGCCGCGCGCGCGGATGCGCCAACAACTTCGCCGCGCGATTCACTATAGCTGGGTTCATTGGCGTAGCGGGCTGCCACGCGGGCCGCCGCCGCTGCTGCGCGGCTGCTGGTGCTCCTCCGCGGCTCCTGCGCACCTCCGCGATCGGTCTGCACAAGGCTCTTGCGGCTCTTGTGCGCGGCCAGGCGCTGGTTCACTTCATCTTTCCACGAATTCCCAAGGTCAGCCTGGTTCGGCAATGTGCTCAAGGTTCCACGTTCCCTTCCTGCGTTTCTCCGGGCCCTGCCTGCTGGCCCATGCCTGCTAGATCCTGCCTGCTGGATCTTGCCCGTTACGGTCTGCTTTCAAGCCCATGATCGTGCCCAAAATCTGCCGGCGGTACGTCGTCTTGAGAAGAGAAGGTGCGCGGAAAAACAAGGATGCAGTCCGGATTGGGAATGTCCGTAATCAGCGTGATCAATCCGAATTTGTCCTGCTGCCAGAGCTGCGTGGAGTGCGTCCCAATCAGGTGAGCCCGGTTTTGCTATGCTGAGCCTTGCAACGGTCTCGGGTTTGGGATGCCTCCTCGTAACTTAGTGTTTATCACGCTGCTGGCCCTCTGTCACCTGCAACTTGCAGGGCAGACGTTGACCAATGCGTTACCCCAGTACACCGGGTCTTCAGCGTTCCCATCAAACGACGCCAAACCCGACCTCCCAGACGATCCCGGCCAGGAATTGCTCCCCATCGCCGAGCCCGAACCCCAGCCTCCGGGCGGTGTCCCCGTCCAGTTTGAAGCCGAACGCCAGACCCGCGTTGGCGACCTGCTCACCCTTGACGGACGCGTCGTCGTCCACTATCGAACCTACATCCTCCGTGCCGACAAGGTCGTCTACCACCAGGCCACTTCGGTCCTTGAGGCCGAAGGCCATCTCCAGCTTGAGGGCGGACCCAACGGCGTCCTCCTCAACGCTTCACACGGCGACATGCGCCTCAACATGCACACCGCCCGCTTTTACAACGTCACCGGCTCCCAGGGCCTCCACAACGCAGCGCGTTCCATCGTCTACTCCACCTCCACGCCCTTTCAGTTCACCGCCCGCGTGCTCCTCCAAACCGCCGACGACAAGTTCCGCATCATCGACGGAACCATGACCAACTGCACCTTTCCGCACCCTGACTGGCAGATCATCGCTCACGCCATCAATCTTGACGATCGCGAGGCATCCACCAAAAACTCGGTCTTCAAGCTCCTCGGCGTGCCTGTCTTCTATCTGCCCTTCCTGCGCCACGAAATCGACGACACCGGACGCACCAGCGGTTTCCTCATCCCCGTTCTCTCTAACTCCTCCATCAAGGGCTTCATCGTTGGCGAGCAGGTCTACTGGGTCATCAACCGCAGCATGGACATGGTCGTCGGCGCAGAGTACTTCAGCAAACGTGGTTACGCGCCCAACGGCGACTTCCGCTACAAGGGCAGAGACATTGACCACCTCATCGTCCGCTGGAATGCATTGCTCGACCGCGGCGTGGAGCAGGAGGTCGGCAACACCATCACCACCACCGCGGCCCGCGCCGCGCCCACTTTCCCAAAACTCGACCCCGCGCAGACTTCCCTCCTGCCCACCGCCACCATTCCCGGGCCCACCGGCTATGAGCTCGTCAATCAGGGAGGTGTCGACGTGGTGGCCGAGGGCCGCAAGGACTTCACGCCCCATCTCTACGCGGCCGGCGTCACAGAGTATCTGTCCAGCTATCTCTACCGCCTCGTCTTCAACGACAACTTCTCCCAGGCCATCAGTTCCCAGGTCGCCAGTACCGTCGGCCTCACCTACGCCCGCAATGGATTCATCCCCTCTGTCTCGCTCGCCCGCTTCGAGACCTTCGCCGGCTCCACCAACGGCGACGAAGCCCGCATCCTTCACTTGCCCAGCCTGCGTTACGACGTGCTTGACCGTCCCCTGGCATCCTCGCCCGTTTACTGGGGTTTCGGTTCATCCGCCGGCTACCTCGCCCGCTCCGAGCCCCGTTTTCACGCCCGCAACGTCGGCCGGCTCGACCTTTATCCGCGCATCTCCGCGCCCTTTCACCTCGATGGATGGAGCTTTGATCCTTCCGCCGCCATCCGCAACACCTCCTACTCCATCAGCCAGGTTCCCGATCTCACCGACCTGCGCCACGGTGTCCCCACCATCGACCACTCAGCGCTCGACCGTTTCGACGTTGAGGCTTCACTCGACGTCCGTCCTCCCGCCCTAGAGCGAGACTTCGTGCTCGCCCGCTGGGACCGCGTCATGCGCCATGTCATCGAGCCCGAACTCACCTGGCGCTACGTCACCGGCATCGGTACCCAGGCCCCTGACGTCCTCCTCATCGACACCACTGACATCG
Source organism: uncultured Acidobacteriaceae bacterium (assembly GCA_963765025.1). Classification (GTDB taxonomy): domain Bacteria; phylum Acidobacteriota; class Terriglobia; order Terriglobales; family Acidobacteriaceae; genus Telmatobacter. The sequence goes on from CAVXVM010000029.1 coordinate 4,767, forward strand.
CCACCAACACCAACCAGGCCGGCTTCTCCCTCACCCAGCGTCTCTACATGAGCCCGCGCAACCCCAAGCCTTGCGACGACAATCCTGAGAACTCCGCCAAATGCAATGCGCCGCCTCGCGAGTGGGCCAGTTGGCAAATCGCTCAGAATGTCTTCATCAATTCCACCTTCGGCGGAGCCCTCATCACCGGTCGCCGCAACGTCTTTGACGCCACACTCGACATGAGCGCCGTCGCCTTCCTCACTTCGCCCCGCAATCTCGCCCCCATCACCTCCCGCATGCGCTTTGAGGCCATTGACAACCTGCGCGTCGAGTGGGACCTCGACTACGACCCCAAGCTGGGACAGCTCAACTCTGACAATCTTTACGCCGGCTACACTTTCGGCCGCACCACCGTCGGTCTCGGCCACGCTCTGCTCAACGCCGTCGACGAAGCCAGCGGCTCCGCCTCCACCATCAAGAGCCAGCAGCTGCAGCCCTTCCTCTCCATCGGCAAGCCCAGTGGAGCCGGCTTCAATCTCGCCGCCCATGCGGGCTACGACTTCGTCCTCGGGCAGATTCAGTACGCCGGAGTCCAGGCCAACTACAACTGGGACTGCTGCGGACTCACCGTCGGCTACCGCCGCTTCCAGCTCGGCTCGGTCCGCGACGAAACCCAATACCTCTACAGCTTCACCCTCGCCAACTTCGGCTCCGTTGGCGACATCCGCCGATCCAACTCCGTCTTCCGCGACCCCGCGCTCCCCCCCGCTTACTAGCACCGATCAACGGTTTGCGTTGCTCCCAGCCAGCCAGCGGTTCAGCTCCGCGGTACTGTTCATCCTGCCTTGCAGAATCTCTTCCAGAAGATCGTGCGTCCGCAACTCCTCGAATGCGCCCTGAACACTGCTCTGATCCGTTTCGCCGGCAAAGTGAACCATCAGCACCGGGCGCGGATCGAACCGATCATGAAACACCTGCTCGTCTTCCTTCGTCCAGTAGAGTCCGCCGCGCCACTTCGCCACGCGCATCGAGTGATCTGAAGAGACAACCAGTGTGGTATTCCGCGCCGCTGGGCTGGCCTCAATTGCCACGCGCAGCTTTCCCAGAACCTCGTCTGCGAGCGCCAGGTTATCCAGGTAGCTTCCCCCGTTTCGCATCGCGCGCGACCTCCTGTCGTACATGCCCGGAGGATGCGGAACCGGCAAGTGCAGGAAAACAAATCGAATGCTCGAGTCCTGAAGCAGCGCCAGGGAGTTGGCCAAAAGTATCGGATACGCGGCCCGGTGTTCAGCGGTCTCTGTGCTCGCCTCGGACACGACGGCTTTACTCAGCAGCGGCGCAAGCGCATTCTGCAACACCGTGTTGCGGCGGCTCATGTGCCCCCGGAACGTGTCACTGGCTGCAAGCCATTGGCAGCTATCGGCTACTTGGGCAAAAAGCCTGCAATAGGGATTGAACCAGCCCGCAATTCCCGTCGTCCAGCCGAGCCGATGCGCGTCTCCGAACACCGTTGCCTGCGGATCGAATCGCTCCCAGCCCTCGTCGCGGCTTGATCGCACAAGAAGAATCCCGTCTGAACCGCTCTGCTCCTCGATAACTGGTTTGCCGCGCAGAATCGCGGGAATGATTTCGTCGGTAAAGTATCCCGCTGGCTGCACGCTCGAGAACGATGTACTCACCCCCTGAAGGGCGTCAAAGTTGGGCAGGCTCAATCCCGGCTGGCGATGTTCGAAGGTCTGATCGTACGAGAGCTCGTCCAGCAGGATCCAAACCACTCTCGGCTGCGCTTGCCCGTTACCCGCCCTAACTTCGCGATGAAACGACGAAACGTCCCGCGGCTGTCGTTCGGCAAACAGATACGTCAACCGCGGCGCCATCCAGAGCATGCAGACGCCAAGCACGGCCATCGTCCATCGAAATCCAGAGACAACGTTCCCGTAGCCCTTCCTCCAACTCAGCCAAAGAGCAAGGCAGGGAAAGAACAACACCGCAAACAGCACTGTGGACGTGGGAGCCCGGTTGCTTACTTCCATCACGGTGAAGACCGTCCGCACCACCACGGCCGGAACCACCGCAATCAACACTGCCCAGATCGGAGTCCTGAACAGCCTGTCGTACCGGTCCAGCAGCAGGATCAGCGCAATCGCCACCCCTGCCATCGCAAGCAAATCGGCCAGCGCGCCTCCAATCACGCTGTTGACCGGGAGCATCCGCAAATACAAACCGTCGATGTGCCGCGGCGAAAGATGCTCCCACGTGTAATTGAAGGTAAGTGCAATGCCAATTCCGGATCCCTCAAGAAAGGTCCGGGCCCTCATTGCGCTTCCAGCAACAAAAGCGATCGTCCGTTGCCCAGTTGCTCCCGAAGCCTGCATCGGTAGTACGGATCGAACGCGGCCCTTAAATCCTGCTCGCTGTAATGTCCATAAAGTTCGTCGCGGCCACGGCAAATCTCTTTGAACTTCTCGTCGTCCGGCGGAATCCACTCCACCACCAGCCATTGAGGCCCAAGATCCAGAAACAATTGTGCAATCTCGCTGAGAGGAATCTGGTCGGTGACGAGAAGATGATGCAGAACCCCAAGCAGCATCACGCAGTCAAACTGCTGCGTGCATCGCTCCAGCAGCGAGAGCGATTCCCGATTTCTCCAACCGTCCGCGGGCGTCGGCCGCGCTATATCCGCATGAAGCGCCAGCACCGCGTCGCCGTCCTCCAGCGACCGTTCAAAGTTCAACGACGTCGCCGCCGCGTCCGTGTCCAGCGCAACTACAGTTGCCCCGTGCCTGGCGGCGATCCGCGAATAGGTCCCAGTATTCGCGCCTATGTCCAGCACCGTTCCCGGCCGCGCAATCCCGAGGGCTTCGTCCACAAACTCCTCTTTGCGCCGGTGGTCGCTCTCGGAGTAGTGTTGCGCTGTCTCCTGGTAGTCGCTCCACCGCGAGCGTTGCCTGTCCGGTTGCAATTTCTTCACCATGCGCTTCAAGCTGCGCAGCCGCCGCCGCAATACGTCCTCGGCGGCATCCGCGGAAAGGTGAAGCCCAGTACGCCCCGATCCCTTCCTGCTCGCATTTTCCAGCAGCACTGGCAGCGTCACGCTCGACCAGACTGGCCCCCGAAGCCGTTGCATCCACGAGAGTGCGCGGTAAAGAGTGCCTGGCTCATAGCCGTCCCGGCGAATGCACGACGCCTTCAGCGGCCAGCCCAGATACTTGTACGCAACCATCGGCAGAATGAAGGTTCGCATGAACTGCCCATACGCATTCCACAGTGGACTTGTAAGCTCCCGCGCCTCGATGGAGAGAACGTCCACCAGTACCGGTTGCGTGCCGCGGAACAGGATATTCAGCGGCGTCGCATCTTTCAGAATCAATCCCTGCGCGAGCAGTCTCTCGCACAAATCCAGCGTCAGCATTGCGGCTGAAGCCCACTGTTCGATGCACCACTCCCACGGATAGGAGGGAAAGAAGACCCGGTCGTGCTCCATTTCGAGCGCGCCATCCTCGCGGACCCCGAGCACCCGCGATGACACCATCCAACCTTCCTTCACCCATTCACACGCGGTGTCGGATTTCAGAAATGCGCACGTCGAGGCGGCGAACTCCGGCTCCACACTCCGTAGGACACGGCCTTTCTCAATGCGCAGGCTTCCAGCCGGATCACGAAATGTCTTGAATACGGTACATGGACCCGCATTCACGGTTGCAGCTCATCTGAGCGCCCCGATTGATGGAAGGCCAACGCTTTCTTGGTCACTTGAAGATATCGGCGCAGGCGCTTGCGGAGAAAGAAAACCACGCCCCCTAACCCGGAGCCCAACACCTGAAGAAGAAGAACCCCGGAACCTGGGTCAACATAGCCATAGGCGGGCTTCTCAAATGTGGCGAGTAAAAGAATGCATTGAGTAATGGTCAGTGCCGCATAGACACAGCGAATCGTTCTCGTATTTGTCATCGCGAGATACCTCTCTTCTTCAGGGGGTACGGTTCTTTCTCGTATTTTCAGGAGAGCACTTTTATGTCTTAATCGACGCGGGAGAGGCCTGCGGAGTTTACGATTTCGCGAAAAATCTTCAATCTATTTTGGCCGATAACTGCCTCTTATTCTTAGAGATGCACAGTTACCCAGCGACGCTCCGCCTATGGCAGAGACGCGTGAATGGTATAGATGCGCTTTGTGATCGCCGGGATGCCTCTTCCCCGCCAAATCGATTTTCTCAACCCGATTCCAGGTCCTCGGCTGTCCAACTCAATCGAACGGACCCTCCTGTTTGCCTTTCTTTCTCCTCGACGTCCATCCCTTGTCGCCTGAAAAATCCCTCCAGTCGCGCCGGGGCTGCATCTGCCTCTGGGTTATCCTTTCTTAAGAGGAACTTATCTTGTCTCACCTACGTTTTCTAGGGGTCCTTGTGGCACTTTCGCTCACAGCGGGTTGCCGTGCCCAGTCTCCGGCCCCGTCTCCCAGCGATACCACCCTCAACCGCCGCGTCGAAGTCACCGTCCGCACCGAGTTCGGCCTGCCCCAGGACTACGACGTATCCGTCGGCGCCCGCAAACCAAGCGCTTTCAGCGGCTATGACGATCTGCCCGTCACCGTCGGCCATGCCGGCCACACCCAGGTCATCAACTACCTCATCTCCGCCGACAACAAGAAGCTGGCTCGCCTCAACACCTTCGACCTCACCAAAGAACCCGGCTCTGACATCGACGTCGCCAACCGCCCCATCCGCGGCAACCCCGGCGCCAAGGTCACCGTCATCAACTTTGACGACCTCGAGTGCCCCTACTGCGCCCGCATGCACCAGTCCCTCTTTCCCTCCACGCTCGACCGCTACAAAGACAAGGTCCGTTTCATCTACAAAGATTTTCCTTTGGAAGAAATTCATCCCTGGGCTCTCCACGCATCGGTCGACGCCAACTGCCTCGCCGCGCAGAACAGCGAAGTCTACTGGGGCTACGTCGACTACCTGCACTCCCACGGCGACGAAATCACCGGCCCGGACCGCGATCTGCCCAAGAGCTACGCCGCCCTTGATCGCATCGCGCGCCAGCAGGCCACCACCTCCAAACTCAACACCGGTACTCTCGACGCCTGCATGGCCAAGCAGGACGTTACCGAAATCAACAACTCGCTCAAGGAAGCCAGCGTGCTCGGTCTCGACGGAGCGCCCGCCCTGTTCGTCAATGGCGAGCGCATCAACGGAGCCGTGCCCGAAGAGCAGGTATGGATCGCAATCGATCGCGCCCTGCGCGCTGCCGGAGAAGAACCACCGCCGCGGCCCCCGCTGCCGCCGCAAAATCAGGAGGCGGCAACTAAGTGCCGCTATCCCAACACCGCCTCGTGGATATATCCTTGAGTGCCGGGACCTTCCGCGGTCCCACAGGAGTGACCAGATTGCAAGTTAAACCGAATATCTGGGTACCGAGCATCTCGAAGCCGAGCATCGTGACGCACTTCCGTTTTGCCGCCCTCTTACTCCTCGCTGGAGTCACCATCGCCTCGGTTGCCGGCTGTCATCGTGCCCCCTCCGCTGACGTGGTTGCCACCGTCAACGGAAAAGACATCAAGCGCTCCGACCTCGACCTCGCCTATCAGCAGAGCCTCGGCGGCGCTCAGCAGAATCTCTCGCCTGAAGAAGCTGACATTCGCCGCCTCACTGTACTCCACGGCTTGATCGGCGAGGAGATGGTCCAGCAGCAGGCCGCCAAACTCAACCTCACCGCCTCTGACGAAGACGTCAACGCCAAGCTCACTGAGATCAAGGCTCCCTACACCCAGGAGGAGTTCGACAACCAGCTCAAGGCGCGCAATCTCTCCCTCGACGACCTCAAGCGCGAAATCCGACGCTCCCTCACCAGGACCAAGCTCCTCAACAAGGAGATCGAGTCCAAAATCCAAATTACTGACGCTGATATCTCCGCCTATTACACCGCGCACAAGGCCGACTTCAATCTCATCGAGCCCAATTACCACATGGCCCAGATCGTCGTCACCGGCCAGCCCGCGCAGCAGCCAGGCAACCTACAGAACAACAAGGCCTCTGGCGACGCCGACGCTAAAAAGAAAATTCAGATCCTCCACAATCGCCTAGAAAGCGGCGAAGATTTTTCCGCCGTCGCCATGAACTTCTCTGAGGATCCCAACACCAACTCCAACGGCGGAGACATGGGCTTCGTTGCCGAGTCCGCCCTCAAGGGTGACCCTGAAGTCTTCGCCGCCGTCAGCAAGCTCAAGCCCGATCAGTTCACTGACGTTATGCCGATTCTCGACCAGACGCACAAATCTGTCGCCTACTACGCCATCTTCAAGCTCATCTCCCGCGACCCCGCCGGCCAACGCGAGTTGAACGACCCCCGCGTCCAGCAGGCCATCCACACCACCCTCCACAACAACCGCTCCCAGCTTCTTGAGAACGCCTACGTCGAGATGCTCCAGGACGAGTCCAAGGTCAACAACTACTTCGCCGAGCAAATCCTCAAGCAGGGCGCACACTAGAACTTCATCACCAGATCAAATAAAAAGAGGCCGCGATCATTCGCGGCCCCTTTCGTTTCCCCATCACGCACACCGGCCGACAATTGTTCGAGATGACAGATAGGATCGCTAACGGACCCCAAGACGTGAAAAAATCACTGAGGGCCACAATTGAACTCCCATGAACGCGGATCACCCGCAGGAATTTCCATCGGCATTCATCCGAATTCATGGTCAGCGCCCACCAGATTCGCGCTGGGAGGACTACGAGATGCGGAAAGGGTTTACCAGAAGGCCACAAGGGGACGAGCCCTGGACGCAAGGCAAGAACTACATAACGCCAGGCGGGCTCGAGCGCCTCAAACATGAGCACCGGTTTCTGCTCACCAGGGAACGCCCAGCCGTGGCGGAAGTGGTGGCGTGGGCTGCCGGCAACGGCGATCGCAGTGAAAACGCCGACTATCAGTATGGCAAGCGCCGCCTGCGCCAGATCGATGGACGGATTCGCTTTCTCACCAAGCGAATCGAAGCCGCGGAAGTGGTCGACCCTGAAGCTCCAAGATCGGCGCAGGCGGCGTCAAAGGCATTCTTCGGGGCCACCGTGCGCTATGCCAATGCCGCGGGAGCGGAGCGAGTGGTGAGCATCGTTGGCACCGACGAAGTCGATCTCAACCGCAACCACATCAGTTGGGTGTCACCTCTGGGCCGCACGTTGATGAAGTCGGCAGCAGGCGACAGCGTAGTTCTCCAGGCGCCCGGCGGGACAGAAGAACTGACGGTAATCGAAGTGTATTACGAGCGCATTTCCGTGGAACCCTTCCGTGAGCCACCCGGATCAGAGGTCTCGCCAAAGGGACTCCCCTCGCCGACGCTCACCTGACAAAGAAGAGAGAAGAGACGATACGGCACAAGGGTTGAAAGAGCGACACGTAATAGAGCGCTCGCGCCTCTCTAAGAACGACGACCGGGTGCCCAATCCATAATGGAGTCTCATCGCACAATTGATACGAATTTCAAACCAAAACTGACTGTCATCCTGAGCGAAGATTAGCGCGTACTTTGCGCCAACATTCATTGACTGTCATCCTGAGCGGAGATTAGCGCCCTTTGCGCCAACATTCATTGACTGTCATCCTGAGCGAAGATTAGCGCGTACTTTGCGCCAACATTCATTGACTGTCATCCTGAGCGAAGATTAGCGCGCCCTTTGCGCCAACATTCATTGACTGTCATCCTGAGCGAAGATTAGCGCGTACTTTGCGCCAACATTCATTGACTGTCATCCTGAGCGAAGATTAGCGCGTACTTTGCGCCAACATTCATTGACTGTCATCCTGAGCGAAGATTAGCGCGTACTTTGCGCCAACATTCATTGACTGTCATCCTGAGCGAAGATTAGCGCGTACTTTGCGCCAACATTCATTGACTGTCATCCTGAGCGAAGATTAGCGCGTACTTTGCGCCAACATTCATTGACTGTCATCCTGAGCGGAGATTAGCGCCCTTTGCGCCAACATTCATTGACTGTCATCCTGAGCGACCGTAGTCCGCCGCGGCGGACGCAGGGAGCCGAAGGACCTGCGGTTGCTTTTGCCTTTGCTCTCGCCTCTCGCCTCTCGCCTCTCGCAGAACGACAACCGGATTCCCCATCCGCGCGGTGCCGCTCGCCAAAGAAACCAATCGTCGTCTTTCCGGAGGGAGCAGGGGTATTCACGCCCCTGAAAAGCATCCGCAAAGAGGAAGTGGCTTCAGCCCTGGGCCTTCTCTCAGAATGCCGCGATGTTTTGAAAGGGCGCGGCCGGGGGACCCTCTGGGTCGCTGCGCCACAATGCGCCCAATAAAAATCAGCGGGCTTTAGCCCCTGAGGTACGCATTTCGAACCCTTAGCTCAGGCCCGGCGTTTTGTCACCACTCTGAAAGCAGCGGCGCCAATTCCATCAGGGTTAACGTTCGGACTGACCGAATCGCCCACGGAATCAGATTCAATGCCCGAAAACTTCCCACAAGCCGACTTCCCGTTACCAATCCGGCGTCGGTGAGTGCTTTGGCGATTTGGCGGAAAGCCAAAAGCGCCATTCTGGGCAAGC
>CAVXVM010000030.1:0-13160 GCA_963765025.1 uncultured Acidobacteriaceae bacterium
CAACAGCTCGATGGTCTGGTTTTGATAAGGCGTGAGGGCTGACCCCATCAGATGGGCCAGGGACAGATAGAACAGAAGGTTGCAGATGAGTGCGCCCGCCGTCTGAACGAGCAGGCGGTTCCGGATCCCCTTGATGCGTGGCTTGCGATTGAGTTCGACCTCATCTCCGCCAGCGCATTCTCGGTTGGCCGGTATTGGAGAAATCCCATCAAGTCCTCGATACGCTGCTGCCGCCATGGTTACGCTCCGGGGAGAACTTTTCTGATGACCGCAACCAGGTCGTTGCCAGACACGGGCTTGACGAGCCACCCTGTTGCGCCTGCGCGCTTGCCCTCGTCGCGCTTGGACGCCTCACTTTCGGTGGTGAGTGTGAGGATGGGCACAAAGCGGAAAGCCGGCAGCGCGCGAAGGTTCTTTATCAGTTCCATTCCGCCCATGACGGGCATGTTGATGTCGGTGAGGATCAGGTTTGGCTTGATGCCGAGTCGGATCTTGTCGAGGGCCGCCTTGCCGTTGCCGGCGGTTTCCACCTGAAAGCCGCTCATCTCGAGAGTAGTCTTGAGGCTCATCACCATGGTGACCGAGTCATCGACGACAAGAACGGTCATTGCCATTGATTCTCCTTGAGGTTCAGTCCTCGTGGCCCCCAGGTCAGTTGGAGGCCCGCAAGTCCCGGTCCCCGGGCGGTGTAGACACAGATGGCTAGTCGTCCGTCAGGCCCACTAACACAGAATGGTTATCGGCGGTTCGGACTGATTGTTTAGCGGCCGACCGATGCGGACGGATCGGGATTGCCCGCGATTGGCGGAGGAGGAGCCGATTGCCAGGACGGCATGAGCTGGCTTGCCTCAAGAGTGAGGGCTCCCTTGGTTGAGCATCATCCTATAGGATGGCAAGCGAGAGAGATACGCCATGAATACTGTTCGTGTTGTGATGACTGTCGTTCTTCTGGGAAGCATCGCCTGTGCAGCACCGGCACAACAGCAAAAAAGTCCGGTTGATTATGTCTCGCCGAACATTGGGGGAATCGGGCAGCTGCTGACGGCGACTGTTCCCTACGTTCAAACGCCTTATGGAATGGCGCGGCTTGCGCCGATGACGACGCCGGGGATCACGGACCGTTTTCTAGCGGACAAGATTTATGGCTTTCCCGCAGGGCCGGCGCTGCTGATGGCTTCGGTGGGCGATACCAGCACCAGGCGCGAATCCTATGCTTCGGATTTTGACCATGATTCTGAAACAACGACGCCCTACTACTACTCTGCCAATTTAGAGACGTGGGGCATCCGTGCGGAACTCACGGCGACGAAATCCGCAGCCTATTATCGCTTCACGTTTCCGCGGAGCCGGCATGCTCACCTGATTTTGAGCACACTGAAAGATGCGGAGATTGAGGTTGTCGGCAGCCACGCGGTGGAGGGAAGTGCGCGGGTGGGCGGAACCGTAAGCCAGATCAGGAACGAAACCGGAACGACACGGGAATATTTCTATGCGGAGTTTTCGCGTTCCTTAGGCGCCTACGAGACATGGCAAGGGGACAGCATTTCGAAGACTGCGAAGCAGGCGGGGGATGAGATTGGGTTTGTTTCAGACATGGCGACAACGGCCGGCGAACAAATCGAGGTGCGGATCGGAATCTCCTATATCAGCGAACAGCAGGCGCAGATGAACCTGAAGCGGGAGATTCCGGGATGGACGTTCGACCGCGTGAAAGCCGAGACGCGCGCCGAATGGAACCGAGCGCTTGGGGGCATCAACACTGTTGGCGGCAGCGAGCGCCAGCGCACGATTTTTTACACGGCGCTCTACCGGTCGCTGGGCCGCATGACGGACATTACAGAAGACGGAAAGTACTTCAGCGGGTACGATCATTCCGTTCACGATGCGGTGGGGCACGATTTTTATGTGGATGATGGATTATGGGATACGTACCGCTCGCTTCATCCGCTGCAGCTGCTGCTCGACCCGAAGCGGCAGCAGGACATGATTCGATCGTACCTGCGGATGGAGGACCAAAGCGGGATGCTGCCCTCGTTTCCTTCGGTGGCGGGAGAGCAGGCTGTGATGATCGGTCATCATGCGGCGGCTCTGTTTCTGGATACTTACGAGAAGGGCTATCGCGACTTTGATGTGGAGCGGGCTTATGCGGCGGTGCGGAAGGCGGCGACAGAGACCACGATGATTCCGTGGAGCCGAGGGCCGCTGACGGAATTGGACCGCACCTACTTTGCGAAGGGATTTTTCCCGGCACTCGATCGTGGGGAGAAGGAGACGATTGCCGAGGTGGGCGGTGAACGACGGCAGGCGGTTTCGGTGACGCTCGAGGCCGCTTACGACGACTGGTGCGTGGAGCAACTGGCAAAAGCGCTGGGCAAGAAGGAAGACGCGGCGTACTTTGGCAAGCTGGCAGAGAATTACAAGAATGTGTTCAACCCGGAGATCGGGTTTATGGCTCCGAAGGACAAGGACGGAAAGTGGATTCCTGATTTCGATACGAAGCTGGATGGCGGACAGGGCGGACGGGATTACTTTACCGAAGTGAACACCTGGATTTACACATTCAGTGTTCAGCACGATGTCGCGGGACTGATTGAGTTGATGGGCGGGCGGGATGCGTTTAATGCCACGCTCGACCGGCTTTTTGTGGAGCAATACGGAACCTCGAAGTGGCACTTCCTTGAGCAGTTTCCCGATGCGACGGGCTTGGTGGGACTTTATGCGCAGGGCAATGAGCCGAGCTTTCACATTCCTTACCTTTATGACTTCTCAGGGCAACCGTGGAAGACGCAGCGGCGGGTGAGGCAACTGATGGATGTTTGGTACACGGACGGCCCGCTGGGCATCCCGGGCGATGACGATGGGGGCGCGACCTCGTCGTGGTACGTGCTGAGCGCGATCGGGATTTATCCGGTGTGCCCGGGAAGTCCGGTGTACGAGATAGGCAGCCCGATCTTTGCGCGCAGCACGGTGCGACTGGGGAACGGCAAGCTGTTCACGATTGTGGCGGACCATGTTTCAGCGCGGAACAAGTACATCCAGTCAGCACAACTGAACGGCAAGGCGCTGAGCCGGGCGTGGTTTGCGCATACGGAGATGGCCAACGGTGGAACGCTGACGCTGGAGATGGGAGACAAGCCTAATCTGCAATGGGGAGCTCGGCCGGAAGACGCTCCACCGTCAATGACAACGCCAAAGCCCTGATCTCCGAGGAGAGCGGCGATTTGAAGAGCAATCATCACTCGCCAACGCCCGAACTAATCCGCAGTGGAAGTTTTAGGCTTGGCCGCCCTGACTTTTGGAATGACTGGCCTTGGAATGGCCTGCTCGATTGGAATGACTGGCGCCTGCGAGTTCTGCCCAGGAAACCGATCGAGAAGCACGACATTGAGCAGGGACTTGTTTAGCTGGATGCGGCCGCCGTAGTTGATGAAGCCGAGCTTGCGAAAGCGATTCATGAAGAAGCTGACTCGCGACCGTGTGGTGCCGATCATCTCAGCCAGCGTCTCCTGTGAAACGGGAGGGATGAAGGTATCTCGTTCTCCCGGCATGCCATACTCGGCCATCAACAAGAGAATGCGTGCCAGTCGCTTTTCGCTGGAGTTGAAAAGCTGATCAACCAGGTCGGCCTGGGTTCGCATGCTGCGAGCCAACAAGAACCTCAGAAAGATGTCGGCAAATGCTGGCTCGTCGTGCATAACCCGCGCCATCTCCTCCCTTTCAATCTTGAGGGCTGTGCAGGTACTGCTGGCAGAGGCCGTCGCCAGGCGCAGTCCAGGAATTGACGCCAGCGACTCCTCACCTACGAAGTCACCTGCCGATAGCAGCGTGACCGTGGCTTCTTTTCCATTCTTGGAGACAACGGTAACTTTGGCCCGGCCCTTCTGGAGATAGAAGATCGAGTCGGCTGAATCCCCCTGAGAGAAAAAGGCCTCTTCAGGTTCCAGCTCAACAGTTTTGCTACCGAGCCCCACATTAGCGAGGAACCTGGCGGGTTCAAATGCAGGGATTTTGCGTTTGTTTTTCAAGGTGACGCCTCAATCCAGATGGCTCGTTTGTCGTGGAGCGTTCATATTCGGCCGGCGGCCGCATTTGCCTGAAGATCGCTCAATTGATTGCGATTCCCATGGAAAAGGGGAACGAGGAAACGCACCGGCGAAATCGTGCCAAGCGCCTTTCGCAACTTGCAATCGGCAAGGCGATTCAGTGCGGCTTTCAGGAGAGCCGGCGTCCCTTCGCGCCAGACTACCCAGCGTCTGAGGCAACTTAGACTCGCAGGCCACCAATTGGCGCGCGTGGCACGGACTTACGTATGGTCCAAATTGCTCATGGCCTCAAGTTATCGGGAGCCGCCGGTCGCAAGTACATGCGGCCGACGCAGTATGGCCGGCTCAGGTGACTGCGGTGGCAGCACTTGACTCTTGTATTCCCAGCGGTGACTTTGCCGGGATTACGCGCGGATTGGACCATTGCTCCAGGTGAGCAGGTTTGCTCAGCATTCCTCTCAGAGCTTTGGAAGAATGAGTTAGAAGCAGAGATGCTTCAAGGAATTGATTGGAGAGTTGGAAATGCCACTTATGACAGTTGTTCTCACGATCTGCGTTGTAGGCATCTTGCTATGGCTGATCAATCGCTTCATTCCCATGCAAGGTCAAATCAAAGGAATCCTGAATGCCGTTGTGGTGATTGTGCTCGTTGTCTGGCTCATGAACATCTTTGGTTTGCTCCACTACCTAACCCAATTCCGCGTAGGGTAATGGCCAGGCGCCGCATCCGCATCCCCAATCAACGCTAGACCAGCAAAAGGCGACATGGCTGAGTGATGCCCCGGGAGATTTCGGGAGTTTCCGCTGACGCCTTTTGGTGCATTTTCCAAGGCTGCTGCAATCTAGAAACCCAGGACACTGACAGCCTCGGTGATTGGGGATAGTCCTTCCGATGAATTCCCATTCTTTCTCGTTGGCTGGATTTGAAAAGATGCGATTCGCGGTGATACCGGCACTAGCATTGATTAAGGTGTATGCTCGAACGAGCACTTAGAGTTTTCTTTTCTCGCCTTCAGCCTTCCAGGCTTCGCTCCAGACGAGCACCGTTCAAGCAAGCAACAGCACCGTCTGGAGCGACTATGAGCCTCATTAAGAAGAAAGACGTTGAAGCGCATTTTGCTGTCCGCAGACGTGTGCGCCTGGCTGCGCTCGGGTTCGTGAGGAAGCCCGCTTCAAGCGGGATAGCAGTGCCTGAGCGGGCCAAGAAGCGAGCGAAGCCTTCAGGCTTCAGAGAAGATTTTTCCCTTGAACATTCTTCTCCAATTTTCCCTATAGCTTCTTCGAAGTAGCGCTCGATGTTCGCCAGATTCTGGAGCTGCCTTCAGATTTGAACTGAGAGGAAGCATCCTCAGGGCTCTGAGCATTCGCATCCATGCTTCCCTGTACATCGAACATTGTTCGGGACCGCAATAGCTCCGTGCAAGTGAATGCGAACAAAGGCGCCTTTCACCATGTTGATTCAAGCGAAAGCAGGACGATATGTCCCTCTCTGAAAAGAACTACCATGAACTTCAATCCACGAGCCATGGATCCGCAGCCTCGTTGCCCACCTCGTCGAAGAGTTGCAGCCTTCCCTTGCCCACGCGCATAGCGTTTGTTGGAAATTATCTTCCGCGCCAGTGCGGAATCGCGACATTTACGACGGATTTATGCAGCGCGCTTGCAACGGAATTCGGCGCCGAGCGTCTGTTTGCCATTCCCGTTAATGATCCGGATTCGAGCTATGAGTATCCGGAGCAAGTTCGCCTGGAGCTCGAACAAGAAGATCTGAGTTCCTACGAGCGGGCCGCAGAGTTTCTGAACTTCAACGGGAATGACCTGGTATGCCTTCAGCATGAATACGGAATCTACGGCGGGATTGCAGGTAGCCATATTCTGACCTTGCTGCGCAAGCTGAAGATGCCTGTTGTGACGACGCTGCACACGGTTCTACGGGAGCCGGACGCAAATCAGCGGATGGTGCTCAAAGAGATCGCGCACCTTTCCGATCGGCTTGTTGTGATGAGCGAGCAGGCTGCGCAATTCCTGCGTGAGGTATATGGAGTTCCGGATGCGGAGATCGACATAATTCCGCATGGCGTACCTGATTTTCAATTCATGGATCCGAATTACTTCAAGGACCGGTTCGGCACTGAAGGAAAGTCAGTGCTGCTGACGTTCGGCCTGCTTTCACCCAACAAGGGAATCGAGAACGTGATTCGAGCTTTGCCGGCGATTCTGGCGAGGCATCCGAACGTCGTTTATATCGTCTCCGGAGTGACGCACCCGCATATTCGGCGTCGCGATGGCGAGCGCTACCGCGAAGAGTTGCAGGCCCTGGCGGAGGAGCTTGGAGTTTCATCGAACCTGATCCTCGTGAATAGATTTGTGAGCGCGGAGGAACTGGTTGAACACGTTGGCGCAGCGGATATCTACATTACCCCTTACCGGCAGGAGGCGCAGGTCGTCTCCGGCACGCTTGCCATTGCGCTGGGCGCGGGCAAGGCGATCATCTCCACGCCGTATTGGCATGCGAAAGAACTGCTGGCAAACGATCGAGGCGTGATTGTCCCTTTCGAAGATCCTGGAGCGATCGCAAGCGCAGTGTTGCGACTCCTTGATAACGATGGGGAGCGGCACGCCATGCGGAAGCGGGCCTATCTCCACTCACGGGAAACAGTGTGGTCAAAGACCGCGCGCAAGTACATGGCAAGTTTCCAGCGAGCCCGGTTCGAGCGGGCCTTACAGCCAAGGGCTGCAGTGAAGGTCGGCGTATCAGAGAATGCCTTCGAGGACCTTCCGGTCCTGGATACCGCTCACATGTTGAGGATGACGGACGATACAGGCATTCTGCAGCATGCCATTTTCTCAATACCCAATTCAAGCGAAGGTTATACAACCGACGACAATGCACGTGCGCTCATTGTGGCGACCTTTCTGGATGAACATCCGGCACGAGCCGGCATTTGGAGGGACGCGCGCTTTTCAGCGCGCTACCTGGCGTTTCTTTGGCTTGCGTTCAATACCGAAACGGGACGCTTCAGAAACTTCCTAGGCTATGACCGCCGCTGGCTGGAAGAGGTGGGGTCAGACGATAGTCATGGGCGTGCCTTATGGTCTCTAGGGAATGTGCTTGGACACTCAATGGATGCGGGATTGCGAGGAGCTGCGGGGAGGCTCTTTGAAGCCGCAGTCCCAGCAACTCTCTCGTTTACAAGTCCGCGTGCCTGGGCGTATTGCATTCTGGGCATGCAAGCGTATCTCGACTGGTTTCCTGGAGACAGAACCATCCAAGGGGCTCGCAATACACTTGCGAACCGGCTCCTCGATATCTATGACCGGAGCCATTCTGTATCATGGCAGTGGTTTGAGAAGAGCCTCTCCTATTCGAACGCGCGGCTGTCGCAGGCGCTCATCCTGGCGGGATGGCGGAGTGGCAATCAGAGAATGATTGAAACCGGGATGGACTCACTGAAGTGGCTAGTTGCCGAACAGCACCGGGGTGATGAGGAAATCTTTGTGCCGATCGGCTCCAATGGATTCTTTATTGAAGGCAGTGAGAAAGCGCGTTTCGATCAGCAACCCGTGGAAGCATGCGCAACCGTCGCTGCTTGCCTCGAGGTATACAAACTTACCGAAGAAAGCTTTTGGTTAGAAGAAGCACAGCGCGTCTTCCGCTGGTTTCTTGGCAAGAATGACTTGCGGATGCCACTTTATGACGCAGCCACGGGTGGCTGCCGAGACGGCCTTCATCCAGACCGCATTAACGAAAACCAGGGGGCGGAATCGACACTTTCGTTCCTGATGGCCCTGCTTGAGATGCAGGAGGCCAAGGTTGCAAACGCACGGGAACGGCACGTTGAAATGAGCATCTCTTCTTGAATCCGATTGCCTCTCCGGTTGTAACGACTGATACCAACTCTGCAGAAACTCATGTGGAGACACGCACGGGTCAACCTCTGTTCACTCGCTACGCAGGTAACCCGATCCTCACGCAGAGCAACTGGCCCTACCCAATCAATAGCGTTTTCAACGCCGGAGCTGTGCGGTTACACGATGGAGACACGTTGCTTCTGTGCCGTGTGGAAGATCGGCGTGGCCTGTCGCATCTATGCGCGGCCCGTTCTGCAAATGGAATCGACAACTGGCGCATTGATCCTGAACCGACGCTTCAATCAAATCCGCGCGAATATCCGGAAGAGATTTGGGGCATCGAAGATCCGCGCATCACGTATGTCCCGGAGCTTGGGCAATACGCGGTGGCGTATACGTCGTTTGCGCGAGGCGGTCCCGGAGTATCGCTGGCGTTGACCAAGGATTTCAAGAGCTTTGAGCGATATGGCGTCATCATGCAGCCGGAGGACAAAGACGCGGCCCTGCTTCCCAGGAGAATTGGCGGACTTTGGGCGCTGATTCATCGGCCAGTGACGACCCTTGGGGCACACATGTGGATCTCGTATTCGCCCGATCTGCGCCACTGGGGCAGTCACAAGATCATCCTTGAAGCGCGGCGAGGCGGCTGGTGGGATGCTAACAAGATCGGCCTATGTTCTCCGCCGATTGAGACGGAAAAGGGCTGGTTGACAATCTACCACGGTGTTCGCCAAACAGCATCAGGGAGCATCTATCGCCTGGGCCTCGCGCTCTTTGACCTGGACAGGCCGGATATTTGCCTGAAGCGCGGAGACTCATGGATGTTCGGCCCTGAGGCCGCCTATGAGCGCGGAGGAGACGTCAAGGATGTCGTGTTTCCCTGCGGACAAACAGTCGGCGCGGACGGAGACACAATCAATTTGTACTACGGAGCTGCGGATACATCCATGGCAATGGCTACCGGTAGCATGCGTTCGCTGCTCTCGTGGCTGGATTCAAACTCCAGCCCACAGGAAGGAATCAGACAAGAGCGCAACCTGACTACCGGGCGCGAGGAGCGGTTGAGATGAACTTTTCGAATCGAGCCTGGCCCAACTGGGTGCCACGGCTTCTGTGGATAAGGCATGAGTGCCCGTGGTGCAACTCACTGAAGTTCAAACAAGCCGAGCTGCGCCCTATTGATAGCCTGCTCAGCCTGTTTGCGTTGCAGCCGGTTCGTTGCATGTTTTGCTGGCGCCGATGCTATTGGTTGGGATTCCGTCGGGCGGATATGTCCTAGATCGTCAGCGCTGGAGGCCGCGCTTCGTGCAGTTGTGGCGTGTGTCCCGTTATTTTCCTGATTTCTTATTCGTCTCACGGACAGTGTCTTTCGTTACGCCCCACGTGTCTTCAACCTTGCCTTTGAATTCTTGAGCAATGCCTTCAACCCGGAGCTTCTTGTTCCCAATCAATTCGCCTGTCTTCTGCTTCGTGATTCCGGCGACTTTATCGATAGCGCCTTTTACTCGATTGATATCCATACCTTCTCCCGTGTGAACCAGACTCTTATTGATTCGAATCTAACGGCCGGATTCATCCGCGTCTGAGCAGTTTGGACCACGTCGCCGCTTACACCCGGCCGATCCGTCTATCGGTTCAATGAGCCCAATTGCTCAGACGCGGCCATCGAATCCGACTAATCTCAGAATTACCTTGTGCGCCATAATGCGCAGGAAGTTTATGACGCTGCGCATGGGTAGAAAATGGTGAGTCACATGAAAAAAGTTATGATGTTCGTAGCATTACTGAGCATGAGCAGCATCGGATGGGCGGCATCCAGCCGCGAAGCAACCTATGATCGGCTCGATCATGCCGGCAATGTGCTCCATGAGATCATGGCGGCTCCCGACAAGGGCATTCCGGAAGAAGTTCTAGAGCACGCAAAGTGCATCGCAGTCGTGCCGCACCTTCTCAAGGGCGGCTTTGTTTTTGGGGCGGAGAATGGTAGAGGCATTGCTACCTGCCGCACCCCCGACGGATGGAGCGCGCCGGCATTTTTTACCATTACCGGCGGAAGCTGGGGCTTGCAGATCGGCGTGGAAGGCGTGGACCTGGTCATGGTCATCCAGAACGACCGGGGAATGCAGCATTTGATTAACAGCAACTTTGAACTGGGCGCCGATGCTTCAGCGGCGGCCGGACCGGTTGGACGCCATGCCTCAGCTAATACCGACTGGAAGCTGGAGACCGAAGTTCTGACCTATTCACGCGCTCGGGGCGCTTTTGCCGGAATCACGCTGAACGGCTCAGCTATTCGCCGCGACGATGACTCCACCGAGGCCATCTACGGCCATGACATGTCAACACGCCGCATTCTGCAGGGCGATGTTGCCGTGCCGGAAGCCGCGCATGTATTCCTCAACGCCGTGAGGGACGCAAAGGCACAGGCAATCGCATCAAACTAACCTAAACCGAAGATCGATGCTTGCGGGCGCTCAGGGAAGAAAGTTGATTCCTGGGCGCCCGTTGCGCGTTGGAAACAAATGCGCTCATTTATTCGTTGACAACGAACTTACCGAGCGACCTACAGCCTTGCTTTGGCGAAAGCTCGCCCTGAGCCTGACTTCAAACACTTTTCGAAGGCAATCGCTCGCTCTTCCTCTGTAAACGCGACATAGCTCTTGATGCGCCATGCCAGTATTTTGACGTGTGCGTCACTGTGGTGGAATTGTGCTTCGAAACCCTCGATTCCAGATCGTCGGTGATGCCGGTGTAGAAGTGCTCACCGGAAAAGCTTTGAAGGATGTAAACAAATCTCATGATGAGACCGCCCAGGTGGCTTCCATGGCGACTTTCGTCGGCAGGTCGAGCCGTATGGTTTTCGCGGGGAGGAAGGAGGTCCGCCTTCGCCAAGGCTACGGCGGGACAACGTTTGCTTTGCGAAGGTTGGTGGAGGCGGCGGCTACCGAATTAATTTCGTATGTTATACATAATAATATATATAAATTACGTTCAAGAGTGGAATTTTCAAGCAGTTGCCCCCAATGTTGCCCCCAGAATGTTATTGATACCGAGCTTTAGTCAGGGAACCTCTAAAAAAACACTTTGATCCTTATGTCTGCTGGGGAAAATGGGATTCTTCGCCTGCATCAGGACTTGTCAAAACCACTAGAGGTAAATACAAGTGTAGGGGTTTTAACAGTTTTAATTCCCAAGAAATCTGCCTGAGTCGAAAATTCTTCCACCGTAAATAGTTGATTAATAACGATTGTTTACTAGAAATCTAATATTTACCGTTGCTGTAAATATTCATTTTGCGGTAAACTTTGTCATGGCATTACGTTGGTCTATACCGACCTGGGTCGTACGTCTCCTCCGACACGTCGATGGGTTGTCAATTCAGGTCAAAGAAAAAGATTCCCTGCTTTCCGTGTCTGTGAACGGCGGCGACGAACAGCTATTCCGTGTTCGTTACCTTCCCGTCTTGAGCAAGGAAACCGCGGAAGGGCAGCACCACCAGTTCCAGCTTGAGACCAGTCTCGGAAGGCTGCTCCTGGCAGTCCCAAAGCTCGCGCCGAACACTCGTCGGCTTCTCAGCGCCGAAGGGCTTTCATGGATTGAATCGGAGACTGGAGTCTGTCATCTTGCTGCGCCTGGAATTTTAGTTGACACTGTTCTTAAAGATGCGGGCCAACCAACCGACTCGGATTCTGCACGCGCGAAATTGATTGATCGTTCTGGATTGATCGCCGAGGTAATCTTCACCTCGTTTCTCAATCAGGAACTTCGACTCGCTGCGGTGGCCAAGCGCGCCAACGTTTCGGGCGGCTTAGTAAGCCGCATTTTCACCCGCCTGTCCAGTCTGAACATTCTCACCCAAGAGGGATCTGGCCCCAACCGTTCGTGGCGGCTACGTGACCCTGGAGCGTTGCTTGAGGTATGGAGCGCTGAAGAGCGGCGGCCAGAGAGAATTACCAGCCTGTATATCTGGAGCCGCTCGCCGGCAGACCTCCTCGGCAAACTACCCCAATTGCATGAGTTGAAGATCCAATGGGCTGCCTCGGGGCTGTCGGCAGCAAATCTATATGCGCCGACCTTGAACACGACACCTGACCCGACAATATGGGTCGATTCGAGCCAACCGGCTACAGAAATAGCCTCTTTACTCGGCGGTGAAATTGTAGACAAGGGAGCGAACTTCCAAATCTGGCAGTCTCCCGGCAATTTCCCGTTGCACAATATTGGCGTTTGGTTACCAAAGGGGGAACAAAGCATCCCGATAAAACCAGGTGACCTTAACATCGTGTCTGAGCCGCGCGCGTACATCGAAACTGCCTCTCTTCCAGGAAGAGCACCAGAGGTAGCGCAAAATCTCCGAGAAAGGATACTCAAGTCGCATGGCTGATCCCAGTCTTCAACATTTGTATACTCCGCAGGCGCTTGAAGCCTGCGAGAAAGCACTAAGGACCATCCTCACCAAGGTTGGGCCATGGGGTGGCAAGCTTGTCTTGATTGGAGGGATGGCGCCGAAGTACATCGTGGGCAATGCCCCAATGGACATGGAGGAACACGTCGGGACTACAGACCTCGATGTTGTCGTCGGGGTAACTATCTCAACGGAAGAGGACGAAGCATATCGGACTCTACAGCAAAACCTCAAGGATGCTGGGTTTGGACCAGCGATAAACCCAAACACCGGCAATGAAGAAACCTTCCGATGGACGCGAGATGTCGATGGAGTGAATGTACTGTTGGAATTTTTCTGCCCGGTTGGGGATGGGGAGCCGGGTAAGCTCTATCGCAACCCCGGGAAGAACATAGGCTCGAAGATCAGCGCCATCCGAACTCCCGGCGCTGACTTGGCGGGAATCGACAATTTCCCTGTAAAGCTTACGGGAGAGACACTTGACCACGGAGGCATTCAAGAAGGAGTCGAAGCGCGTGTGGCCGGCCTGCTTCCTTTCCTTGTTCTGAAGGCGTATGCAATTGAGCAACGCGATAAAGAGAAGGATAGCTACGACGTGGTCTGGACGTTAAATGCATTCGAGCAAGGTCCAAAATCAGCCGTTGACGCGATGGCCAAGAGCGCTGTGATTGGTCGCCCAGAGGTCTCGGTTGCTATCGGCTATCTGCGGAAAAACTTCCAGAGCATTGAACACCGTGGGCCATCGCAATACGCGAAGTTCGAGCGTTCCGATAATACAGACGAAGAACGCCTGCGGCTGAGGCGATACGCATTTGGCACGCTCAGTGCGTTCCTTACATACTGGGACTCCCTTAAGCTGC
>CAVXVM010000031.1:0-3117 GCA_963765025.1 uncultured Acidobacteriaceae bacterium
GTTGTTGTTCAACGGCCTTCCCCTGCTGATCGTCAAATGGACAAGCTGGATCCAGGGTCAACGCGGTGTTGCTGAACTCGGGACTGTGGGGACACTGAACAAATTCCAATTGGCGAGCGTGCTTCTAAGGCGCCAAGCGATGCGGACCGAGATTGAAGATTCCAAGCCCTACATCGATGTGATGCACGATCAGATCGGCGATTCACTGGCCGAATCCGAGCGCGAGGTAATGAAAGTAATCGAGGAGATCGGCATTCTGAACGCGCAAGCCAGCGAAAAACGAGCCCGAATCGAACACTCGATCAAGAGCGGCAAGGCGCTCACAGAAAGTACTCACCAACGCGTCGAGTCCAATCGGGAGATTATTACCGCGCTGGAAATGCAACTGCAGGAGCAGAACACGGCAATGCACGCCGAGTTCGAGCGCATCGGAGGATTGGCCGGCGAAGTCCGCGCGCTGACTCCGCTCATCAAGATCATCACTTCGATTGCCCAGCAAACCAGCCTCCTGGCCCTGAACGCTGAAATTGAGGCGGCAAGAGCCGGGAGCGCGGGGCGCGGCTTCGGCGTTGTGGCTATTGAGGTGAGAAAGCTTTCGGTATTGTCCACCAAAGCCGCTGCCGACATCGCCACCAAAATCAACTCGACCTGCAAACGAGTAGAAACGGAAATGGCCGACGCCAAATCCTCCCTGGAGCAGTACGAGTCGAATACCGGGATGCAGCATCTGATCACCGGGCTAAGCGAAATGCAACATGAGTTCAGCAACAACGGCGAACTGTTGCTCGAAGTCATCACTGAAGTGGACTCGAACTACAAGGAGAGCATCACTCGCCTCTCTGAAGCGCTGGGCCACATTCAATTCCAGGACGTCATGCGGCAAAGAATGGAGCATGTACAGCAGGCGCTTATGGAAATGCGCGAACACATGCTTTGCTTGGGTGGAAAGGCGGGCGACCCCGGTTGGGACGGGCAGCTTGATCGCACTTTCGCGAATCTGCTTGCAGCTCACCTCGATCAATACCACATGGCAAGCCAAACCGTAACTCACCTGGCCGTGGCTGGCAGCGGAAACGCTCATGCCGCAGACGACCGCCCGGCCATCGAGCTCTTTTAGCGCGTCTGCAACCATCAACCCCACATCGGATCCTGCCGCGGGGCCGCACCTTCCTTGGAAAAATTTAACCATTAGCCGCCCGGAACCTACGCGCCAAATGCTTCTGAAAGTGCGATCACGAATTGCGCGATCTCAACGCCTCGGTTGACCGGACCTATTGCAGACCTAATGCACGCGGCCCCGGCTTCAGACGCTCAAAAATGCTCTCCTTCAACTGCAACAGGGCTGCGGAAGACTCCATGACCGCCTCGGCCTACCAACGTTCTCTCGCATTTCGTCGATTGGGTCCGGACAAGGAAGTCCAGCTTGGGAATCATTCACGAACGACACGACGAATCGATTGACCTCACCCTTGAAGGCGCAGTTGACATCAGCTGCGCGGTTGAGCTCAAAGCCGCGCTGGTTGACGCGCTCACGTCCGGCAAGCCTGTGCGCATCGCCCTCGATCGCTGTTCTGCTCTCGACGTGACCGCCTGCCAGTTACTTTGGGCCGCCGAACGGGAAGCCCGATCTCTGGGCGTTGAGCTCGCCCTCGCCGTGCCGCTGCCGGCACACCTTCTTGCCGCCCTCAAAGAGGTCGGTTTCGATAGCTTTCCAGTTCCAGCATAAGCAAAAGGATTCATCGGGCCATGGTTCCAACCATTCTGAATAACGCTGACCAGTTCAAGCAAAGCTTCCGTGAAGAAGCCCGGGAGATTGTTGTTGACCTTGAGGCGGCCCTGCTTGAGCTGAACGAAAATCGCGCCGACATGGAACTGATCGGCCGCGTCTTCCGCGCCCTGCACACCATCAAAGGCTCCGGATCCATGTTCGGCTTTGAAGAGCTGGCGGCCTTTACTCACAATCTTGAGACCGCCTTTGACCAGGTACGCAATGGCAAGCTCGCCATTAGTTCGGAGTTGATCGACCTCACCCTCGCCGCCCTCGATCAGATCCGCGCCATGGTTGAGGAAAACCCTGAAGCTCCCGCCGATCAGGCCGCCTGCTCCTCCATTCTTTCGAGCGTGCGCAAGCTGGCCCACATCGAGGAGCCTGTTCGAACTTTGCCGACTCCCAACCTGCCGGTCGCGTCCCCCGTCGGCCTGGTGCCCAACCTGGGAGTTGCTCCGGTATCTCCGCTTGCCGGCTCCACTGGTGCGCTTCGAGAGTGGCATGTCCGCTTTTCCCCTGGGCCCGACCTGATGTTGAACGGTACCAATCCTTTTCTGCTCGTGCGCGAGTTGCGCCAACTCGGTGGACTCTCCATCCGGGTTGTTATGTCGGACGTGCCCCCGCTCGCAGAGTTGAATCCCGAGCGTTGCTATATCAGCTGGGAGATGGTCCTTGCCACCTCCCTGGGGCGCGAAGCCATCCGCGACGTCTTCATCTTCGTTGAAGACAATTGCGATCTGGTGATCGCGCCTGCCACCGAAGATTCGCCGTGCCCTTCGGGCCAACCCGCAGGCGATCACGTCGCCCGGGCACTGGAGGAACCCCGCACCGCACAGCCGGGCCGCCGCTCCTATGACAAGACCGACAACGCCGCCAGCCTGCGTGTCCCGGCACAAAAACTCGATCAGTTTGTCGATCTGGTGGGCGAGTTGGTCACCGTGCAGGCCCGCCTCAGCGAGCTTGCCGCCCGCAGCGACGATCCCGATGTGGCCGCGGTCTCTGAAGAAATCGAGCGGCTCACTTCGGCGCTGCGCGAAAACTCCATGAACATCCGCATGCTGCCCATCAGGGCCACCTTCGAAAAGTTTCGCAGGCTGGTCCACGACCTCGCCCGCGATCTGGGCAAGGATGTGGTCCTCACCATGGAGGGCGCCGACACCGAGTTGGACAAGACGGTCATCGAGCAACTGAGCGATCCGCTCATGCACCTGATCCGTAACAGCATGGACCACGGCATTGAGCCGCCGGCGGCGCGTACTGCCTGCGGCAAGCGGCCCACGGCAACCATCCATCTCGCCGCGCGCCACTCGGGAGCCAGCGTCCTCATCAGCGTCTCCGACGACGGCAGC
>CAVXVM010000032.1:0-61741 GCA_963765025.1 uncultured Acidobacteriaceae bacterium
AAAAGCCCTGATTGAGTTATCAAAACAAAATGCCGCGCCGATTTGCGGTAAGGACTTCAAGACCGGGCAGACGTTTATGAAACGGTTCGGCGCCGGCATTCAAGGCGCGCCACCTGGGCGTGAGGGGATGGTTTTCAACGAACATCCTGGGCAACCGGGATGGAGAGGTACTGGACGATCCGCAGTCGTTCAAGACGAAGGAAGAGTCGAAGCTGGGGTCGCTTGAGTACATTTTCCAGCCGGAGCTTTACCCGGATCTCTACAAGGACCTTTACCACAAGATTCGCATCAACTATTACCCACCGCGCGGCGACGATAAGGAAGCGTGGGACAACATCGACATTTTTGGATGGCTCGGGTATCCGATGCAAATCAAAGTTAATTTCCTG
This sequence comes from uncultured Acidobacteriaceae bacterium, assembly GCA_963765025.1. GTDB lineage: Bacteria > Acidobacteriota > Terriglobia > Terriglobales > Acidobacteriaceae > Telmatobacter. Next base: position 390 of record CAVXVM010000032.1, read on the forward strand.
TGCCGCGACTCGATTCTTGCCGCGCCGATCGCGCTTGACCTGGTTCTGTTTCTCGACCTGGCGAAACGCACGCCCGGGTTGCGTTCGATCGGGATTCAGGAGTGGCTCAGCTTTTACTTGAAGTCCCCTCAGACCGCTGCAGGGCTTTACCCGGAGCACGACCTGTTTATCCAATCGATGAAGCTGAAGAACACACTCAGGCACATCATGGGCGAGTCGCTGATTACGCATTTGGGGCTGGAGTACTACGACTAGGGCCGGCGCGGTTCGACGTGCGGTTCAAATTAAAGCCCCATCCGAGCGGATGGGGCTTTTGTTGTTTCCTGTCCTGATGATTCAAGCCAGAGTCGGCGCCGCCTGAAGATTCGGAACGGCGGACGGGGCCACAGGTTGCGGCACCGCGTGGGCCTGCTGGTGAGCTGAACGGGTAAGCTTGTGCACGAAATGGTATGGCGGCCAGGGGCCGGACAACTGCATGAGACACTCGCGCATCATTGCGCTGGTGGTAGCAAACTTGTTCTGGTAGCGCTCCACGTACTTGCGGTCGATGAGGTGCGCAACGTCTAGCACCATTTTGCCGTTTTCAGTGAGCCTGCAGCTGACTTCTTCGTCGAGGGGCATGAAGAGACGATGCATCTGGAAGCTGACGGCGCGCGCACGGGTCTGGCGCTCTCGGGTACGGGTGGCACTCTCACGCAGGTTGGTCAAATACTCGCGGCCGACGCTTTCAACAGGCAAATGGCGCTCAACTTCCTTGCCGCAGCAATCATCTACGAAGATCTTGAGGTGCATCTCTGTCTTGCCGCGCAGCTTGTCGATGTTGCCGAGGAACTGACGCTGATTTGAACGGATGGATTTGCGGAGGATCTCGTCGTCGTTGAAGACTGTGCCAAATCGAAAGGGAAGCACAGTGGAATGCTGGAAGCAATCTGCGATGACCCGGGCGTGATCGACGCCCGCCTTCTGGTTGAGGGCTTCGTTCGGGTTGTGCTCGCTTACGATGACGGCGAGGTCACTGGCTGGATAGAGAAAAACCTGGTTGCCGCTGACTCCAAGGACCGATTCAAGAGGAACAGGTTTACGATGACGGGCCAATTCAGGAAAGGCTTGTTTTTCACCAATGCAGTAGGCGTACCATGCCATGACAAGACGCTCCGTTTGCATGCGCTTTTTGGCGCCGCAGGTTGGTAAAGCTCTGTTTGATCAGGAAGACTGCATAGTGGATCAGATCTCCGGGCTTGGGTTTTATAACCCGGCTCAACTAGGGGGAATACTAGCCCTCGGAAAAGACGACTGGCAATATCTGGCGTCACAAAGTTGGCAGAAGATGCCAGTTTGCCGCAAAGTTGTATTTATATTAGTGAAGCCAACTTTGATGAGACACAAAACTGGCTCAGGTTGGGCGCATGAGCTCCCCAAAGGCCACTCAGACCATAAATCCGAACCAAGCCTTGACCTTAAAGATCCAATCGCCAGTTAAGGCGACGCTAGCGATGGTTGGGAGATCCTCCGGGGAACCGGGAACCCGTATGTGGGTCAAAGCAGGGCTTAAGGGAGGACCCTCTGGATGTGCAGATAAAGGGCAATATTGAGCAAGATCGAGATGGCAAGTAATCCCAGGGCAATGATCGCCACGAGGTTCACCTTGCCGCCCACAGCCTTCAGATCCTCAAGTAACTCCTGTTGTTCCAATGTATTTCGGTCAGTTGCCTCTCGAACCATCTCCAACTGGTCTTCAACGCGTTTGAGTGAGGAGTTCTGCTCTGCAACCTGATCGTGGAGGTCACGGTGCTGAGTTTTGAGCTCAGCCAGGCCCGCTTCAAGCGGAGCGAGGTCCACTTCCGGCGCGGGTGGGGGCGGAGGGGTTGGCGGGGGCGGCGGATTGAGGATGTTAGAAACCGCGGTGCCGATATTGCCGTCGAGGAGCGGCAGCAAGCGTTGCACAAAGGGCAGTGCAACGCGCAGGACATTGACTGCCCTCTGTAATGTGGAGGCCTGCTGAACGGGAGTCGTGGAGCTAGTGAGGGAGCGGCCCAAAGGCGGGGCAGGAGGAGCCTGCGTTGCCTCGTCCTCGGCTGGCGCGGGATGTACACGTCCACCATTCCCCATCGGCAGGGGAGAGCCCACCGCTCGAGGTTGGGGCGCTTCTGCTGACTCCGTGATTTGCTGCTGCTCTTCTATTCCTTCAGTCATCGATTCATCCATCGGGTCCCTCTTTCCTGACGATCCAAGGGTAATCACCATGTATACCGGATTTTACGCCTCATTGGAACCCCAAAACAGCGTTCTGGAAGCCTGTTGCCCCCAAGAAGCGGCGAAAACTCAGGTGCTCAAACTCTGGTTGATGCTACTAAGGCTATGCTCAAGGACAGGAGTGGCTTGTGAAACCCGTCGTTGCCCGCACCCTGCGCAGCTTTCAAAACAATATTCTGGCCGGGATTCTTACCATCGGCCCATTATTTGTCACTTATCTGATCTTCAGTTTCCTTTTCGGCACTCTGGCCAAAGCGGGCTTGCCGGCGATTCAGTTGTTCGCGTCGATTTTCCCCGCATCCTGGCTCGAACAGCCATGGCTTCAGTCGCTGCTGGCCATCGCGCTCACGCTGGTTGTGCTGTACGTGGTTGGACGGCTGACCTCGCTAGTGGTTGGCAGACAGGCCTTTAACCTGTTTGAGGCCCTGCTGGAGCGATTGCCGTTTGTCGCAAAGGTCTACACATCGGTGCGCCAGCTTCTCGATACGATGATGGCCAAGAAAGAAACCAGCCAGCGGGTTGTGCTGGTGGACTTTCCGATTCCCGGGCAAAAGAGCGTTGGATTCCTGACGCGGACATTAACGGACTCGACCACGGGAGCGCAGTTGGCGGCTGTTCTCTTGCCGAACGCAATCAACCCCACGTCCGCATTTCTTCAGCTTCTCCCCATGGAGCGAGTGGTAGAAACAGACCTGACCATGGAACAGGCCATGAGCATGCTGATGACGGGCGGGGCAGTGGGACCGGAGACGATTCGATTCAACGATCCGGCTCCATCACAGGAATGCGCGGCTCCCGGTGTTACTCCGAAACACTAGGGGATTCGTCGGCGGCGATTGCTTCCTCGGCATGTTCGCTTTCGACGGTGACCTTGCGCAGGCTGATGTGGTCAAGCTGGGCCCAAATGAGTCCAACGGGGACGATGCCGAGAAACGTGGTGAGCAGCAGGACCGTGGCGCAGGCGGTGGCGGCTTCGGCATTGGCGCCGAAGATGCCGGTGATGGCCGCGGCGACGATTCCGATTTGAGTGAACCAGCCGAGAATGGGGAGTTGGAAGATGCTGGCTCCGCCACTGGCCACCATGAGGAGAACGCACTTCGAAGGAGTGACCGCGGCCAACTCTGGACTTGCGGAGAAGGCGCGGCAACCGGCGAAATAGGCTCCTGCGATGAACAACCACATGGCTACAGAGAGCGCTGCAACGACGCCGAACTCTCCAAAGGTGCGCATGGTGTCAAGGCCGGAATGGAAGGCGCGAATCTTTTCACCAGCCGCAGTCCCAAGTTTTTTTGAGAAGAGGCCGAAACTGCGTTCGGCGAACCACGCGACGGTTGCTCCAGCCAAACGCACGGCGACAAGAAACAGAGCGCCCAACAGAGTGAGCACCAGGCCGCCGTAGCGGGCGGCAAATGCCGCCAGAGCGGGAGAATGGTCCCCGAGAGCGGTCACGAGGTGCGAATGGCTTGTAGCCTTCATAATCTCCGCGTACGGCACCGAAAGCATGGCGCAGGAAAAGATGAGGGCCATGGAGCCGGCGTCGAATAGGCGCTCGACAACGTATACCGCAAGTTGGGAACTGAGCGGGAGGCCAGTCTTTTTTGCAACGAGGTAGGGGCGAACTGGATCGGCGACCCGGCCGATGAGGGCCACGCCGGTGAAGCCGATGACCTGCGTCCCAAGCAAAGAAAATGGACCAACGTGTTTGCTGTGCTTGAGAAGGCGGGCCCAGCGCGCGCTGCGGAAGCCATAAGCAAAATAGATGCAGCCGACGCTGAGAGCGATCAGGCCCCAATTAGCCTGTGCGAGCTGGGAGCGAAAGACGCCGAAATCAAAGTGGATCCTGTCGTGGCCCCAAACCAAGAGCGCTACCAACGCAACAAGCACCACCAAACCAAAAATCAATTGATTCTTCTTCAAGCAAGCTCCGTTCCCTGGATTCCTAATGGGTATTCTAATGGCCCAAAGACCTGACTGATGACGAAGGGAACCTAGTTCTGCATGGCCGAGGTTTGTGTGGTAGCGGCCTTGGCCTGGGCCTCGCGGGCCAGCACGCGGCGATTGAACTCGTGGATCACGCGGGCCACGTAGACCTTGGTTTCATGGTAGGGCGGGATGCCGTGATATTTATCGACCGCGGCTGGGCCGGCGTTGTAGGCCGCGAGCGCCAACGCCAGATTCTCGTGATAGCGAACAAGAAGGGAATCGAGATAAGTGGAGCCTCCCCGCACGTTCTGGTCGGGCTTGTAGCTGTCATGGACACCGAGATCGCCGGCTGTCCGGGGCATAAGCTGCATCAATCCCTGGGCCCCGGCCTGACTGAGTGCGCGGGGATTACCGCCGCTCTCGGCTTTGACAAGGCTGGCAAGCAAATCGACGTCGAGATTGCGTTCGCGTCCGGCCCGGGCCAGCATCTCATTGAGATCAGCCTGGCTGAGTTTCTTGTCGGAGATTGCAGACGAGGGAACGGGCGAAGCGCCGCCGGCGACGTCGGTTGTAGCGGGTGAATCGGGCACGCTCTCGACGTTCGCGATCTCGTCTGGAGCAATTTGAATGTAGTTGTCTTCGCCCGCGCTCAAGTAGAGGCGCATGTGGCCGTCAACCTGCGCGTGATGATTGCAATTGACGACGAACCCGGTGCGCAGAGTAACGCGCTCGGCCGCCTGAAGCGACAGAGGAAGCAAGGCAACCATGAGGAAGAGCGTTTCGCGCCTGATCTTCATTCCTGTCAAGACAGCGACTCCCACGTCATCGTCCGCCAGCCGGCATTTGCTTCAAAGTCCTCTCAAGGACGACTGCCACGCCGTGATCGTCGTTGGATGGAGCCTGCTTCCAGCCGAGGGTCTTTGCCATTCTACGCAAATCGGGTGCGGCGTTGGCCATGACGACGGCCTGCCCCGCCCATTCAAACATGGCCACGTCATTCCAATTGTCGCCGATGGCCATAGTTTCAGCGCGGGATACGCCCAGGCTGGTGGCGAGCCGCTCAAGTGCCCACCCTTTGGAGACGCCCGGAGGCAACAAATCGAGGATGGAGACGTCGCGTGCGGGGTATTCGGTGCGGACACACTCGCAACTTGATGCCCATTCGCTCGCCTTGAGGGCTCTCTCGGCTTCCTTCATCCGGTTCACGCCGCCCGTGACCATTCCCTGAATGGGATCCTCGCCATCCACTAGACCCTTCTCCAGTGGATTGAACACTTCAATCGAATGACGGTTTGTCTCAACCCAAAGTGCAATGCGTCCACTCACCTGTTCAAGGTTTTCCAGGATCAGCTCTCCACGTCCGGGCCGATCGAAGGTGAAGACGACGGCGCCGAAGGGCCGCAGCAGTTGGCAAAGCCCACGTGCAACGCGAGCCTCCATGTGGCACCGGTCGATGGAGCGGCCTTCCAACGTTCGAATCACTGCACCATTGGACGCGATGAGAGGTGTATCCGCTCGCAGGCCCAATCCTTCGAGGAGCGGCGTTGTGTATGCGATGCGCCTGCCAGTAGCGATAGCCACAGTGATTCCGGCCTCCTGTACGGCTCTGAGGGCACTGGCATTTCGGGCGCTGATCGCCTGCATATCGCTGGCCAGCAGCGTGCCGTCCATGTCAATTGCCACAAGGCGAACTGGAGGGTGCATTGCTTTAGTGTACCGGGCGCGCTGTTGCCGGCACCCCTGCGCGAAAGTTGATGGCCGGTGCGGCGAATGCGGTAGTCTTTTAAGTGATGGAACGGATTTGCAGTCAATGCCACGCCGAGCTCGCAAAAGAGACCATGGCGGACTGGTGCCCGGCCTGTGGTGGCGCCATCCTTGAGCGGACGAACGCGGCTGCCTTGAATAAGATGCGAGAGGGTGCGGCCGAGGTGGATCATCGAGGTATCGTACTGCCGCGAAGACATGCGGTGGGCGGGATTATTACGCCGCAGTGAAAGTCTGTGCGCTGGATTATCTGCTCGTATCGAGACCGACAGCTTCAGCCAGGCGTGCTTGCCGGTCGTCGAAGGTCCAGAACTTTTCTGCTTCAAGCTCGAGGGCACACGCAACATGGATTGAGTCGAGGGTGCGGACGCCGAGAGTGGGCACAAAACGCCTAGCGATATCAACCGTAAGGTTGAAGGCGGCAAGGGGGAAGTCGATTCGGGTGAGAGTGCCGTTGACGCCGTCCTGCTCGAAATCCTGCCAGGCTGTGTTCGCCTGCGCGAGTGAGACGCGCTTTTGAAATACCTGTTGGCGCAGAGCGGCGCATACCTCTACCCGCACGAACGGGGTAATCAGAATGGTTGGTAACAGAGCCCTCATGTTGTCGGCTTCGATGGAGTGTGCATCTCCCGTATAGCTGGAGACCAGAAAGCTCGAATCAGCGTAGACAATCAATCCCGGCTATCCTCGCGGCCCTCAACGACGATGTTCTCAGGGAATACGTAGTCGCCAAAGATGCGACGGCGGCGGGCCGCAAAGTCGGGGAGGGCCGGTGGGGCGGAGGGCGGCGTGCGGGGCACGAGATCGCCAATGACTTCTCCGCGTTCTCGGACCTCAATGTGGACTCCGGCCCGGAGCCATTCCTTGACTTGTTTGGTGTCCCGGAGCTGACGGAGGGTGATAGTCTGCATAGTTCAATGTGTCACATTTTGTGTCACATTGTCAATGAACTGCCCGGCCGCTCCCTTGAAAACCTCAATCGGTTTAGATTGCCGAAGAAGCATTATCGAAATTCAGGATCTACCTACTCGTAGCGCAGTGCTTCGGCAGGAAGCACGCTGGCCGCGGCCGAGGAAGGATAAAGGGTGGCCAGCAGAGACATTCCGACCGAGACAACAGAGACAATAAGGCCGTCGATTGGGCGCGGGGCGAATGGCAGCGTGTCAATTGAGTAGACTTCAGCCGAGAGATGAATGAAGTGGTAATGCCCGCCCGCCCAGGCGGCGAAATATCCCAGCGCAAGTCCCAGTGCGGTTCCAACCAGACTGATGAGCAAGCCTTCCATCAGAAAGATGCGTCGCACCTGCCCTGGTTCAACCCCGAAGCTCATCATGACCGCGATGTCGCGGGTTTTTTCCATCACCATCATGGTGAGAGCGATGAGAATATTGAGCGCGGCCACGATCACAATCAGGGCGATCACGATAAAGGTGACAATCTGCTCGAGCTCGAGAGCGCGAAAGAGTTCGCGATTCTGCTCCTTCCAGTTGGTGGTCATAAAGCCCTTGCCGGCGGCCTGTTCAATTTCACGGCCGATCTGTGGAGCGTGATTGAGGTTGTCCACTTTGAAGCTGATGACGGACAAAAGGTCGGGCTCATCGAAGAGGCGCTGCGCGTCGGCGAGACCGATGAAGGCCATGCCCGAGTCGTATTGATAAAAGCCGGAGTGGAAGATGCCGACAACTTTGAAGGGCTGGAATTTGGGAACGAGGCCGATGACCGGGTTCAGCTCGCCTTGCGGACTGGTGACCACGACCTGGTCTCCAACCTGAACGCCTATCTGGTCTGCGAGGTCTTTGCCCAGAACAAGAGGGGGCACCGAAGCATTGGCCATGGGCGCGACCGTTGCGTCCCGGTCGAGGTCCGCCGCCGATCCTGAAGTGGTGGAATCAAGAATGTTGCTGACCGTACGCTCCTCTCGTGGGATGACCCCCTTGATGAGAGCAAAGCCCGCACGAGGGCCGCGTGACACCATGACCTCCTCATAGATGCCCGGCGCAGCGGCCTTTACATGGGGCAATTGGCGCAAACGGTCAAGCAGGGGACGCCAGTCGCGTATTCCATCGGCCTCGACCCGCATCAACTCGACATGAGCAGAAGAGCCAAGCAGCTTGTTCTGCAAGTCGCGGCGCATGCCGTTGGTGATAGCGAGGGCGATGATGAGCGCGGCAACGCCGGCAGCCACGCCAGCTACCGAGATGGCCGTGACCACGCCTACAACGGCCTGCCGCCGCTTGGCTCTGAGGTATCGCGCCGCCAAAAACAATTCAAATCGCATTGCGCCTTGGCTTTCTTGAAACTACTTTTCCTGGGCAGGGATCACCGTTTTGGCTACGCCGATGTTGTCGTAACGATCGAAGGCGCGGACGGTGATGAGGTGTTCGCCGATTTTGCCGCCCGCTATTCCGAACGAGATTTTGAACGAATAGTGCTCTGTGCGCGAATCGGAGATCTTGTCAACCGGTTCAATGTACTGCCACGGTCCTGCATCAAGCGAGTACTCGGCGTGGGCGACGGGCGAGGCCGCGTCCTCTGCTTCAAAGCTGACCTGGAACGGCTTGGTGCAGGAGTCGACTCCGCAATCGGCTTGCGCTCCAGTTGCGGTGAGCGCGACGATGGAGGGCGGTGTGGTGTCTACCTGGAAACGGTCGCTGACTTTCTCGCCTTTGAGTGCGTCGGCGGGAGTGTGGGACGGAGCGTCAGATGCGACCACCTTGATCTGATACCCGCCATCGGGAACCAGCGTTGCATCAAAGCTATAGGCTTTATCGCTAATGTCCTTCTTTAACAGTCGCCATACGGTTTCACCGTCGCCGCGAAGATAAAGCGAGTAGATGAGATCGTCGCCGTTGTCATCGTGGGCTGCCCATCGGACGGTGACCGCGGTGCGATCCTTGAGTGCTGAGATCGGCGAGGCGGAGGAGGAGTCTGCGCCATCGGCCGAAGAGGAGGAGGAGGACGGGAAGGCGATGTTGACCGTTGCCGGCACGCTGGGGATTTGGTTTTGCGGATTCAGGCGCGCGCCAACAGCCACCACCAGATCTTCGATTACGGGAGCGGCATTCACCGGCAGGTAGTTGACGCCCACGCTGCCGAGGACTCCGTTTGCGCTGAGCACGGACTTCCACTGCAAAAAGCGTCCGGCGGGTGAGGCGACAACGCCATCCTTCAGCGGTTGCCAGTCAGACCAGCCGCGCACCGGCTGCTCCACATTGCCTGAGCGAGTGAAGATCTCATACGCAGAGGAACCGGGCTCGACTTCGACTCTGCCGAAGCGGGCCAGGATGCCGGCGTCCAGCACATCGCTTGCGTATTCATGCTTCTCCGCTGCGCCGAGCGCAAAGAGTTTACCGGTGTTGCCAGTGCCGACGACGACGGCGCTTTTGTCTTCAGATCCCGGCTGGACGGCGAGGCTCAGACCCTGCTGCGCATCGAGGTGAGCGACGTCGGCAAAGCTGCCATCCTTTTGAATTCTGAAGATGCGTCCACGGTTGCCAGTGACGGCCAGAAGGCCATCGGCGCGGGCAGACAATGCGTACACAATGTCGTCTTTACTTGCCCAGAGCTTGCGCGGCGCCTGGCCATCTTCGAGCGCATAGATCTCAGATCCCTCAGGCAAAGTGGTACTGGCGTTGACGGCCTGCAATGATCCGGGCGGAACGATGGTGATTGTCCCGGTGCCAATGCCTTGCACGGGAAGCGGAGGCAACGGGTTGTGCGCTTTGTCTCCGACGTTTGCCGCATAAATGGTGCCGTCGGCGCCGACGGCAACCGAGGTAATCTCGCGGCGGGGAGCTTCAAAGAGCACGTATCCCTGACCAGTCGGATTGATGCGATAGATCAGCCCTGAACCATCAGAGCCTGCAATGAGGTTTCCAGTTGCATCCCACGCCAGGGAACGGATGTGGGCCTCATCGCTTTTGAAGAAGGTTTCGGGCGGAGATTGAGGGTGGGCGGGATCAACACGATAGACTGCTCCCGGATCACCCGTGGCAATGTAGAGACGTCCTGCTGAATCGAAGGTCAAGTCCCAGATGTAGTGCGCTTTGGAATCGGGCGCGCCAAGTTTGGCCTCGTCAAAGATGACTGTGGCCGTGCTATCATCCTGCTTCGCATCGGCATCCGGGTTGAGCCGGTACACCTTGCCGCTGGGAAGGGTGGCGGCGTAAAGCGATCCGTCAGGACCCAGGCGAAGGACCTGCACGCTCAGATCCTTGGTTTCAAAGAGGGTGAACGGCTTTACCTCCTTACCAATCCGCAAAACGGTCGCTGGCGAGCCGGTGCCTGCATAGGCGGCTCCGCTTTTGTCCACAGCGACTGACCAGACGAAGGTGGAGGGAGTGGTCGCGAGATCCTTCAGGCCCGGGCCCTGGCGCAAATGGCCGCTGCTCTCGATCGATACGCCCTGTTGTGTCCCCTTCTCAAACTCTTCGAGTTTGGACTGGACCCAGACGTGGGTGCCCTGTGCAGTGGCAGGCAGGGCGCTGGCCAAGGCAGCTAAGAGCGCGATTGCGGTTATCTGAAAAACAGGGCGGCGGCGGGCGTTCGGGAGACAAGAGGAAGCAGACATTCTGCGCTAAGTCTACTAAAGTTCGGGCGATGGCTGGAATTGATTCAATTGGCGCGGAATTAGAGCTCCAATACGTTGTCTTCGATTGCGAGGCGAACGTTACCGTCAGACTTGGCGAGACGGCGAACGGCTTCAGGCTTGTCGACTTTGGCCTTGAGCATCACCAACGCCACAGGAACGCTGCGCCCTGCGCTCTTGATGGTGTTGACCGCGGTCTGCCGATCGATTTTGCAGGCGCCCATCAAGATGCGAATTCCACGCTCAACCAGCTTGGAGTTTTGCATGTGCACGTTAACCATCAGGTTTTCGTACACGTATCCCAAGCGAGTCATGGCCCCGGTGGTAATCATGTTCAAGATCATTTTTTGCGCTGTGCCGGCCTTCATGCGGGTGGAACCGGAGATGACTTCGGGACCCACATCGGCAACGATAGAGATATCAGCGGCTTCAGACAAAGGGGTGCCTGCATTGCAGGTTACGGAGGCCGTATGAGCACCGCGGGCGCGCGCGTAGGCGACAGCGGCTACAACATAAGGGGTGCGGCCTGAAGCGGAGATGCCGACGACGACATCTTTCCGCGTGGGGCGACGCCGCGCAATATCCCGTTGACCCAACTCCTCAGAGTCTTCATTGACCTCGACAGCGGAGGCGAGTGCCTTGGGTCCGCCGGCCATAATGTATTGCACTTGTCCAGGGGCGGTTGAGTAAGTGGGAGGACACTCAGAAGAATCAAGAGCGGCAATGCGGCCACTGGATCCGGCGCCGACATAGATGAGGCGCCCACCGTCGCGGAGGCTACGCGCCACCTGGTCAATGACCTGCGCGATCTCTGGAATTGCTTTCTTGACGGCTCCGGCGACCTTGGCATCTTCATGATTGATGATGCGAGCGATCTCCAGAGCGGATTTAGTGTCAAAGCCTTGAGAAGCCTCGTTCTGGCTCTCAGTAATCAAGTGTTGAAGCAGTGAGGCCTGGTCGTTCTTGGTGTCATTAACCTGGGTGCCGGCCGTCTCCTGCGTCATCGAGCTGGTTAGCATCGCGTCTGTCCCCAATTTTTGATTGTATCTGCAAAATGAGCAAGCAAGTAAAAGAAATCTCTGAGCCGCAGCCCAGTTACCGGTAAAGGCGTCGAGGTCCTACAGCGCCTCTCGAATGGCATCGTGAAAGGCGGGCCTAACCTCGCGGATCAGCTGGTTCTGGCGGTCGGGCCAGGTTCGATTGGTGAGCAGCGCGATGGCGACTCCGGCTTCAAGATCGATCCACATGGAACATCCGCTAAACCCCAGATGGCCTAAGGAATGCGGCGAAAAGTGAATGCCAGATGAGGAGTTTTGCGAGGGCGTATCCCATCCGATGGCACGGGAACTGCCCTCAGGTCCCTGGCGCTTCGCAAACAGTTCGACGGTCTGTTGCGTGAAAAGATTGGCTGGTTTTTCTGGGGTAACACTTTCCGGTTTTGAATCAAGAATCTCGGCCGAGAAACGCATCAAGTCAGGCACATTCGAGAAGAGCCCGGCATGACCGGCCGTGCCCATGAGCACCCAGGCGTTCTCATCCTGCACCTCGCCCTGGATGCGCCGATGCCGGAAGGTTGTGTCCTCTTCGGTTGGGACGATCGTCTGGTGCGTTCGAGAAGCAGGGCAGAACCCTGTGGACGTCATGGCCAAGGGAATAAAGATCTCGCGGCGAGCGAATGCACCCAGATTCTCTCCACAACACACTTCAAGCGCCTTGCCGAGGAGGATGAAACCGGGATCGGAGTATTCGAACCGAGTGCCGGGCTCAGCCTCAAGAGGCAGCTGAAGGCAAGCGCTCAAGAGCTCAGCCGGGTTTCTGGCTGTATGAAAGAACTCGACATAACCAGGCAGTCCGGAGTTGTGTGCCAGTAGATGTCGCAGAGTGACGTTCCGCGCGCTGTCACCGGACGGTCGGCCAGCGACAAACCCCGGTAAAGCATCTCCCAAAAGCAACTCGAGATCGAGCAAACCTCTCTGGTGAAGCAGCATGGCCATCGCGGTGGTGGCGACAACCTTGGTGACGCTGGCAATGTCGAATACTGTCTCGAGAGTCACAGCCGGCGAAATGGGTTCATAGGTGAATCGGCCGAGCGCATCCGCCACCAGAATCTCTCCGCCGGCCAACACCCCAAAGGCACAGCCGGGAAAGGCGCGCGAGGAAATCGCGTTCTCCAGCACTGCTCGAGCTGCGGCAAAGCGGTCGGCCTGTTGCGGATCGGGCGGAGTCATGTTTCGTTCCTTCGCTGCTTTGGATGGTAACTCGAATCGATTCTCCGCCTGGAATTGCGGTTAATATTCCGCCTCTTGCGCAGATTACGGGGCTATCCTTGGATGCGACGCGTCCGTCTATCAGCATAGAGGCCTAAGCTTGGTGAGGCACTTGGAGGGTACGATGCAGTTGATGCGTGGAATTTTGACCGGCGCAATGAGCATCTGCATTGGGGTAGCTAGCCCGAATTTCAGCCTGTGCCAGGCTCCTGTGCAACCAGACACACCGCCAAACGCCGCAACGCAGCCGTCGGGAACTTCATCGGCCGAGGCCCCTCAGGCCTCCCCAGAGAAGAAGACCTACACCGTGCCTGCCGGGACCAAGGTTCTGCTGCAGATACGTAGCGCGGTGAACACCAAGAGCGCCAAGCCCGGCGACGGAGTTTACCTGGCATCGACGTTTCCCGTGGTGGTGGGAAGCAGAGTGATGATTCCGGCGGGGGTTTATGTACAAGGAGTGGTGGACCGAGTGGCGCGGGCGGGACGCGTGAAAGGGCGCGCACAGCTGGATATTCACTTTACTTCAATCATCTTCCCAAACGGCTCGGTTGTGGAGATTCCGGGGATTGTGAACAGCTTGCCTGGGGCCAGGGACCGCAGCGTAAAAGGAGATGAAGGCACCATCGAACAGGATCCGAACAAAGGGCGCGATGTGGCGCGTGCGGCTGAGATAGGACTGGGAGGCGCCAGTGTTGGCACGATTGGCGGAGCGGCCGCAGGCCATCCGCTCGAGGGCGCCGCGATCGGGGGGCTGGGAGGCGTAGCCGTCGGTACGGTCGTGGCCCTGTTTACGCGAGGAGATGACATCAATATAGAGAGCGGAACGCCTGTTGAGATGGTGTTGCAGCGGCCTCTGATCCTGGAGGAAGAAAACCTGGCAGCCGGCACAGCTTCAGGCGGTGCGCCTGCCTTGGTTCCTTCGGCCAACCAGCCCAGGCCGATCGAAAAGCCTCGGCGGGTGCGGGTTATGTGTCCTCCGGGTGGACTTGGCTGCGAATAATATAATCTGGTACAGAGATGGCAACGCTTCAAAACGATTCCCCAGAACCGGTCCCAACCGAAATGCACCACACAGACGCAAGCGCGCCTGGACCCAATCCCGGCCCAGTTCCCGCTCGCAAGGGGTCGGGGCTTGGCCTGTGGGTGCGCGACCTGTTTGTCTCCGCAGCGGCATCGGTGCTGATTATCACGTTTCTTTATCAGCCCGTGCGCGTCGAAGGCACCAGCATGCTGCCTAGGCTGGAAGACCGCGACAGGCTGTTCATCAACAAGTTCGTCTATCATGTGGCCGCGATCGAGCGCGGGGACGTGGTGGTTTTTCACTATCCGCGAGATCCGGAAAAGAGCTACATCAAGCGCGTGATTGCCGTTCCGGGCGACCGGCTCTGGATTGACCGCGGCGTGGTTTGGCTGAATGGACGCGCCTTGCATGAGGGGTACGTTCCTGAGCAATATCGGGACACGCGTTCCATGGCTGAGCTGATTGTTCCGCCCGACTGCTACTTCATGATGGGAGACCATCGCTCAATCTCATCAGACAGCCGCGAATTCGGGCCGGTTGAGCGCTCGTTAGTCTATGGAAAGGCTGTGTTTATCTACTGGCCAGCCAAAGATGCAGGGGTGGTTCACTAGGTCTGAAGTAAAGTGCCCGGTTATCCACCGCCGTACCTGCTAAAATCGATTGAATCCACTCCTCGGAGAGGCAATGCAGGCAATCTTAGCGCTCGAAGACGGGCGCATCTTCCGTGGCCATGGCTATGGGCACCCCGGTGAATGCCAGGGCGAAGTCGTTTTTAATACTTCTCTTACCGGATACCAGGAAATCGCCACCGATCCTTCCTATGCCGGTCAAATTGTCGTTCTCACAAATCCCCAGATCGGCAACTACGGAACCAACCAGGCAGATAATGAGTCGGCCAAGCCTTATATCGAGGGCCTGATCGTTCGGGAATTCTCGCCTATCAGTTCCAACTGGCGCTCGGAACAGGTGACCGACGAGTATATGGAGCGGTATGCGGTTCCCGTGCTGGCCGAGATCGATACGCGGGCGCTGGTTCGGCATCTGCGGACGTTTGGCGTGATGCGGGGCGTGATTTCGACGAAGGTTGAGGATCCGTCTGCGCTGGTGCAAAGGGCTCGCAACATCCGAAAGATGGATGGGACGGACCTGGCTCGCGTGGTTTCGACGAAATCGGTGTACGCCTTCGATTCGTCGGATGTGCGGAATGAAACGGGCGACCCTCTGCTGTCGAAAGAACTGGTCCTGGACCCCCAAGAGCGCAAGCTGCATGTAGTGGCTTACGACTTCGGGATCAAGCACAACATTCTGCGGATGCTGACGCGCGAAGGCTGCCGGGTGACGGTGGTGCCTGCGGAGACGTCTGCCGAGACGGTGCTGGAAATGAAGCCGGATGGGGTGTTTCTCTCAAATGGGCCTGGCGACCCGGAACCGGTGGACTATGCGGTGAAGGCGATTCGGAAATTCCTCGGGCGCGTACCGGTATTCGGGATCTGTCTCGGGCATCAGTTGACGGGCCTCGCGCTGGGCGGGCGGACGTACAAGCTCAAGTTCGGACATCATGGCGGAAACCATCCGGTGCGCAACAACGCGACGGGCAAGGTGGAGATTACGGCACACAACCACAACTTCGCCGTCGATCCGGATTCGATCAACGCGAACGAAGTTGAGCTAACACATGTGGATCTGAACGATCAGACGCTGGAAGGATTGCGGCATAGGACGCTTCCGTTATTCAGCGTGCAGTACCATCCCGAGGCGGCGCCGGGACCGCACGATTCGCACTACCTTTTTCACGACTTCAGGCAAATGATGGAGGAGTGGAAGGGATGAATCGAGTGCTCACAACGTTGTTGCTAGTTATGACGTTGCCGAGTTCTTTTTCGATTGCTCAAGGGTCCAGCCAACTTTCCCCATTCGATCGATATTTGAGAGGACTTCGAACTGGCCGGCTCGAGACAGCGCTCGTGCGGGTTGCGGCTTTGTGTGGCATGAATCTCAATGCCGCAACGATCCGCTATGCAGTTCGACCAGATGAGCGTTGGAAGCTTGTCAGGAACCTCGGCAATGCGCGAGACAATCAGGAGACAGACTTCTTCGGCACGGCGGAAGTATTGCATTCCCCAAAAAGGATTCTGGTGGAAGAGTGGAGCATGGATTCGGAATCGGGAGATGAAACCCGCACGTTATTTTGCTTGTTCGACCGAGATGTGAAGTATGGCGAGCAAATTGAGTGGTCGTCGCAACAAGAAGGGGAAAGAGCCGGCACGTCCAGGCCACCTGGTTGGGCCCATGAGGTGCGCTGGCGGGTTGAGCAGGGAAAGTTCTTGAAGTCCGTCCTCGAACAGTTTGTGAACGAGCAAGAGAAGCCGGTGCCAAAGCCAAGACTCGGTCCGGACGCGCCAACGGACTTCGGATTTATCCCGGAAATAAAGATTTGGGGCGACCTGAAGCTGCCAGATACGATGTTGCAATGAATCGTCCAGCCCGAACGCCAAATAGGCGGATAAGAGAACAAAAATATGCCACGCAGAAATGACATTCAGAAGATCCTGGTGATTGGCTCGGGGCCGATCGTGATTGGACAGTCGGCGGAGTTTGACTACTCCGGCACGCAGGCCTGCAAAGCTCTCAAGCAGGAGGGCTATGAGGTGGTGCTGGTTAACTCGAACCCGGCGACCATCATGACCGATCCGGAACTGGCCGATCGCACCTACATTGAGCCGCTGACGCGTGAATATGTCGAAGAGATTATTCGCCTTGAATCGGCGATGCTCGCCAGTGACCCGCGCTCGGGAAAGTTTGCGCTTTTGCCGACGGTAGGCGGACAGACGGCGCTGAACCTTGCGGTCGATCTTGCTGACGCGGGGATTCTGGAGCGCTACAACGTCGAGTTGATTGGCGCGAAGCTCGAAGCGATCAAGAAGGCCGAAGACCGGTTGCTCTTCAAGGATGCGATGATCCGCATCGGTCTTGAAGTTTCAAAGTCGGCGCTGGTCAACAATCTCCGCGATGGCCTGGACTTTGCCTCGAAGATTGGATTTCCTGTACTCATCCGCCCCAGCTTTACACTGGGCGGCACGGGCGGCGGCATCGGCTACAACCGCGAAGAGCTCATGGAGATTCTGGCACGCGGACTGGACCTTTCTCCTGTGCACGAGTGCCTGATTGAAGAGAGCGTGCTTGGTTGGAAGGAGTACGAGCTTGAGGTGATGCGCGACCTGGCGGACAACGTCATCATCATTTGTTCGATTGAGAACTTTGACCCGATGGGCGTGCATACCGGCGACTCGATCACCGTGGCTCCGGCGCAGACGCTCACCGATCGCGAGTACCAAAGGATGCGCGATGCGGCCATCGCCGTGATGCGCGAGATCGGCGTGGAGACGGGCGGATCGAACGTGCAATTTGCCGTGAATCCCGTGGACGGCCGAATGACAGTGATCGAGATGAATCCGCGCGTGTCAAGATCGTCGGCGTTGGCATCGAAGGCCACCGGATTCCCGATTGCAAAGATCGCGGCGAAGCTGGCCGTAGGCTACACGCTGGACGAGATTCCGAACGACATTACGCGCAAAACGCCGGCGTGCTTTGAGCCGACCATTGATTACGTTGTGGTGAAGATTCCCAAGTGGCAATTCGAGAAGTTTCCGGGCGCTGATGACATTCTCGGGCCGCAGATGAAGTCCGTGGGCGAAGTGATGGCCATGGGGCGCACTTTCAAGGAAGCACTGATGAAGGCGTGGCGGGCTCTGGAAACAGGCAAGAAGACAGGGTCGGAGGTGCTGGAGCCGCGCAGGCTGACGCAGATGCTTGTGACCCCGCGGCCAGAGAGACTGAGCTATATTCGCTTCGCATTTGAGCGGGGCATGAGCGTCCGCGAGGTTGCGCGCTACACAAAGATGGATCCATGGTTCTTGCACCAGTTGCGCGAAGTGACTCTGGCACAGATGGCGATTGGACAGACGACCCCAGAGGACATCAGCGAGGAACAGTTGCGCCAGTTGAAGCGGCTGGGCTTGAGCGACGAGCGCATTGCGACGGAGTGGAAGCTGGAAGGCCACGAAGGGATCAAGCGGGTGAGGGAACTGCGCGAAGCGAAAGGGATCACGCCGGTGTTCAAGCTGGTGGATACCTGCGCAGCCGAATTCGAATCGATGACGCCTTACCTTTACTCTACCTACGACGAGGAGGATGAGGCGCCTCCAACGCAAACGCCCAAGGTGATCATCCTCGGCTCGGGGCCGAATCGCATCGGGCAGGGAATCGAGTTCGATTACTGCTGCTGTCATGCGGCGTTCGCGCTCAAAGAGGATGGCTACGAGACCATCATGGTCAACTGCAATCCTGAGACAGTGTCCACCGACTACGACACGAGCGACCGTCTCTATTTTGAACCGCTTGTGCTTGAAGACGTGCTGGCGATCTATAACCATGAAGCACAATCGGGCGCGAAGATTGGAATGATTGTGCAGTTTGGCGGGCAGACGCCGCTGAATCTCTCGCAGAGGTTGCTTGCGGCCGGAGTTCCGATCATCGGCACGTCGCCCGAGTCGATTGACCTTGCCGAAGATCGAAAGCAATTTGGAAAGCTGCTGGAAGATTTGAAGATTCCGCAACCTGCAGGCGGCACGGCGACTAGCGTGGAAGAAGCGCTTGCGATCGGCGACAGGATTGGCTATCCAGTGCTGGTGAGGCCAAGTTATGTGCTGGGCGGCCGGGCAATGGTGATCTGCTACGACGGCGAAGCGGTGACACGCTACATGCGGGAGGCGGTGGAGTACTCGCAGGAACGCCCCGTGCTGATCGACCATTTTCTCGAAAATGCCGTTGAGGTGGACGTCGATGCTCTGTGCGACTCCAAGGATGTCATCATCGCCGGAATCATGCAACACATTGAGGAGGCCGGCATTCACTCCGGCGACTCGTCGTGCGTGCTGCCCGCGGTGAACATTCGCAATGAGACGCTCGATACGCTGAGAACCTACACGAGAAAGCTGGCGCTGGCACTCAAAGTCGTGGGCCTTGTGAACCTGCAATTTGCAATTCAGCGCGACGCACAAGGAGAGGACCGCGTTTATGTGATCGAGGTGAATCCTCGCGCTTCACGTACGGTTCCGTACGTCTCAAAGGCAACCGGAATCCCTCTTGCCAAAGTTGCCGCGCGCCTGATGACCGGCCGCACCTTGCACGAGTTGCTGCCGGAACAGCTTGCTGCGAATCGCGACCTGGAAACGGGCACACATTTCTATGTAAAGTCGCCTGTATTTCCATGGTCGAAGTTCGCAGGCGTGGATACGGTGCTGGGGCCGGAGATGAAGTCGACGGGCGAGGTGATGGGCGTGGCGGCCACGTTTGGCGAAGCTTTTGCCAAGGCGCAGTTGTCGGCTGGACATCTGCTGCCAACCAAGGGAACCGTCTTTTTCACGGTGAATGACCATGACAAGCCGGCCGCGGTGGAATTGGCCCGGCGCTACGTTGATCTGGGCTTCCAAATTGTGGCCACTGAAGGCACGGCCAACGTCCTTGAAGCCGCCGGGCTGATTGTGGAGCGGGTGTTCAAGGTGAAAGAAGGGCGGCCAAATGTTGTGGACCTGATCAAGGGCGAGCGGATCCATCTGATCATCAACACGCCGCGCGGCCAGGACACCTTTTTTGACGAAAAGGCGATCCGCAGGGCGGCGGTTCTGGCGCGCATTCCCACGATCACGACCATTGCCGCAGCGCAGGCTGCTGTGGAAGGTATCGCGGCCATGCAGCGGCATCAAACGACCGTCTACGCGTTACAAGAGTTGCACACGGCGATTGGCGTTTGACCTAGAGTGCGGGTCGCTAGGAACTTGCGCGATGGCGTCTGAGGGCCAGGGCGGCGCCGATGGAGTAGCCGATGAGTGCCGCTGCCGGCCAGGTTCCGAGAAAGGGCCCGTCATCGTCCATGAGCCCGCTTGGCGTTGGAATGCTGAACAAGGTGCGCGTGAGTTTCTCCGAGACGCCGCACTGATAGCACTGATTCGGCAGGGTGGGCATATCCACTATATAAAGCGCAACAATCATGAGCCAGATGAGGCCCAGCAGCCATACTGCCGAGGCCATTTCGTCATGGCGCACCGTGTTGATAGCAAAACCAACGATGAGCGGGATTGCGACGGAAAGTAGAAGGATGAGAAGTTGCGGCACGTTGGATGGGTTTAGGGCATAGCCAACGAGCATGAGTGCCAACCAGGAAGCAAGAGCCAACCCTGCGTGAACCAGAAACGACACAGCTTGCCGGATGAGTCGTGAAGCGCTCTTGTCCTCGTCCTCGTCGCGAAGCAAGAAAGATTCCATTTGAGCGGCCCCTGAAGTTTTAGTCTGGTTCCCGGTTATTATCCATGGCGGATGCACCAGACGGCAAATAGACCAGAGAACTGGTTTTGAGCCAGTCAAGCCAGACCCGGTATGACGATTCCCGCACTACAATAGTTGAATGCTGATTGAAGGAGTTTTTGCTGCCGTTACCACTCCGTTCTATCCGGATGAGCGCATCTATTTTCGCAAGCTTGAGGCCAATATGAGCCGCTACTCGCGGAGCCTGCTTGCTGGAGTGGTTGTGCTGGGCTCGACAGGAGAAGCCCCGATGCTGATCGACGCTGAGACCCGCGATGTGCTTCGCGCGGCCGCGGACGCAACCGCCCCGGAAAAGATTCTGATCGCAGGTATCGGCCGAGAGAGCGTGAAGGCCACGGTGGATCTGGCAGAGGTCGCCGCGGAACAGGGATACGACGCGGTTCTCGTTCGCACCTCGATGTACTATGCGCAGCAGATGTCATCCTCGGCGGTGATGCACTATTTTCGCAGCGTGGCGGACCGCTCGCCACTTCCGGTTTTGCTCTACAATATTCCCAAGTGCGTCCCGTATCAGATTCCGATCGAGGTGATCGCCGAACTGGCCGACCATCCAAACATTATCGGAATCAAGGATTCCAGCGGCAGCGTAGACAGGATTCGCGACACGGTGGCCGCCACACGAAAGGCTCCGCGGCGTACAGTCACGGTGACTCCGGTGTTTGAGGCGGTCACGGGGAGGATGCTGGAGCCCAGGAGTGAGGCCGGAGGGAGTTTTGTTTCAGCGGGCGACCTGGCAGGTGGGGCAGCAGTGGCCAGCGCGGTTCCCGTGGCGGCGATCAAGACCCGAACCAAGGAGATCGGTTTTCAAGTACTTTGCGGGTCGGCTTCAGCGCTGCTTGGTTCGCTGAATGAAGGCGCCTGCGGGGGAATCCTGGCCCTGGCCGCGTGCGCTCCTCAGGCTTGCCAGGAGGTTTACCTGGCCTGGAAGGATCACGACCTGGCGCTTGCCGAAGCGAAGCAGAAACGGATTGATGGTCCGAACAAGCGCATCGTCGGGTCGCTGGGAATCAGTGGCGTGAAATACGCATGCGACTTTAACGGCTTTTACGGGGGGCAATCGCGGGCGCCGCTGCTTCCGGTCACGGCAGAAGAAAAGGCTGAGATCGAGGCGTTGCTGGCCGAGACCCGGAACTGAGAAGGGAAACTAAGCTTTCCTGCGTTCCGGAATTCCTGGGGGTGGGCTACCCTTAGGGTTATGCCGCCGTTCCTTGCCATTGATACCTGCCTGGACCGGCGGTTTCCGCTGGCGGAGCAACCCATATCCTTCAAAATTTGCGTTTGAAGAACTGACAGCTCGCCCAGGACGTTTGGGCGCTGCGCCCCAGTCTTGTTTGCGGGCGGCTTCCCAGTCGAGGACTCGTGGGGTGAGCAGGTTTCTCTCGATCAGCGATTCAAGCACGAGAGAGGTGGACGTGGTGCCGAAGGGGGTGAGGCGGTCAATGACGTCCTTGAGGTGTTCGACGGAGACGGCGCTGACTTTAAGAATGAAGGAGTCTTCGCCGGTGCCTCGATTGCACTCAACGATCTCGGGCATGGCGTGGACGCACTCCGTGAGCTTGGCCAGGACGTTGCCAACGATGCTCATGCGAATGAAGGCGGTGATGGGGAGGCCGACACGCGCGGGGTCGATCTCGGCGCGGTAGGCGCGGATGATTCCTTCATCCTCCATGCGGCGGACACGTTCGGCTACAGCCGGCGTAGATAGGCCCACGCGCCGGCCGAGTTCTGCGAAAGAAATGCGGGCGTCAGTCTGTAGTTCGTGGAGGAGCTTCCAGCCCAGGGAATCGAGAAGCTTCTCCCGCTCGGATTGGGACAACTTTGCCTCCTTTTGAAAAGAACTTAACGATCATAAAGCGAACTTAGAGAATTGGCAGCAAATATTTGAATTTTGCGACAAATAGCGTCGAAATCGTATTCACCTTCAACAGGAGATTTTCTATGCTTTGGACAGAATTTCGATTCAATCGGACAGGAGTGGCGCGGGATGGCGGAAAAACGTACGTGGGCAGAACCTTTCAAAATCAAGGTGGTTGAACAGGTTAGGATCCCTAGCCAGGCCGAACGGGAAAAGGCGATTTGCGAGGCTGGATACAACACATTTCTGCTTCGGTCGGATGACGTCTACATCGACCTGCTGACCGATTCTGGAACCTCTGCGATGAGCGACCGGCAGTGGTCGGCGATGATGATGGGCGATGAGGCCTACGCCGGTAGCCGCAGTTTTTACCGGCTGGAGAATGCCGTCCAGGAGTGGTACGGGTACAAGTATGTGGTTCCGGCCCACCAAGGGCGAGGTGCAGAAAACCTTCTTTCCAAGGCGCTGATCAAGCCGGGCGATATTGTTCCGGGGAACATGTACTTCACCACGACGCGGCTACACCAGGAACTGGCGGGCGGTACCTTTGTGGACGTGATTATCCCGGAGGCGCACGATCCGCACAGCCTGCATCCGTTCAAAGGGGACGTGGATCTGGTCAAGCTCGAGGATGTCATCAAGACATACGGGGCCGGCCGAATCCCGTACCTGAGTATTGCCGCGACCGTGAATATGGCTGGAGGACAGCCGATTTCTCTGGGCAACGTGAGAGCCGTGCGAGAGATTGCCAACCGCTATGGAATCAGGGTGATTCTGGACGCGGCGCGGGTGGTGGAAAATGCGTTTTTCATCCAGAAAAGGGAGCCGGGATGCCAGGACCGGTCAATCGCATCCATCGTTAAGGAGCTTTGTTCTTATACAGATGGCTGCACGA
Source organism: uncultured Acidobacteriaceae bacterium (assembly GCA_963765025.1). Classification (GTDB taxonomy): domain Bacteria; phylum Acidobacteriota; class Terriglobia; order Terriglobales; family Acidobacteriaceae; genus Telmatobacter. The sequence goes on from CAVXVM010000032.1 coordinate 23,340, forward strand.
TGAGCGCCAAGAAGGACCCGATGGTGAATATCGGCGGGTTTCTGGCGGTGAACGACCATGGGATTTATGAGGATGCGGCAAACCTGGCGGTGATTTACGAGGGCCTGCACACCTACGGTGGTATGGCGGGGCGCGATATGGAGGCGCTGGCGACCGGGATCGAGGAGTCACTCCATGAGGACCACATTCGGGCCAGGGTTGGACAGGTCCTGTACCTGGGGCAGAAACTGATCGACGCCGGTATACCCATTGTCCAGCCCATTGGCGGGCATGGCGTGTTCCTTGATGCGCGGGGGGTCCTGCCGCACCTGCCGCAGGAGCAGTACCCGGCACAGGCGCTGGCGGCGGCTCTGTACCTGGATTCAGGGATCCGGACAATGGAGCGGGGAATTGTGTCGGCCGGGCGGAACAAGGAGACGGGTGAAAATAACAAGCCGCGCCTGGAGTTGGTGCGGCTCACGATTCCTCGCCGCGTGTACACGCAGGCTCATATGGATGTTGTAGCGGAGTCGGTAGAATCGGTCTTCACAGAACGCGAGGCAATTCGCGGATTGAGAATGACTTACGAGCCGAAGTACCTGCGGTTCTTCCAGGCCCGATTTGAGCCGGTGGGGGCCTAATAGCTTAGCCAGGCAGGAGTAACGGGCCGATACTCTACGTCCGATAACAGATATTCTGTATAGTAAAAGGGCGGGAACGGCTGCCTGCCTCTAAATATCGATGAATCTGGCAGATCCGAAAATGTGTCAGCTTCCCTGGCGATTGCATGGGCTACATCTTGTAGCGGCCCAGGTCCTCGTCGTTTAGTCCTTCGAGCCAGCCACGGAGCTGCTCCGCAGTTGGCCCTTCTGCCGACCCACCTGTGCTGAGCTTTGCATTCTGCATCACTTGTTCTGCCACGTAGATGGGACAGTCCGCGCGCAACGCAAGCGCAATCGCATCCGAGGGCCTGGCGTCAATGGTGACGGGCTCATCTCCCTGCCGCAGGCATAGAATCGCGTGGAAGGTCTCGTCCTTAATTGCTGTGATGACAACCTTTTCCAGGCTGGCATTCAAGTGACGGATCATGTTTCTGGTCAGGTCATGGGTCATCGGCCGTGGGGCGGCCATCTTCTCGATTTCGATGGCAATGGCATTCGCCTCGAAGATTCCCACCCAGATCGGCATCACGGATTCAGAGGCTACGTCCTTGAGCATGACAATGGGCATATTGGTTGATGGGTCCATCATCAGTCCGCGAATCTTGACTTCAATGTCCATGCCGCTCCGCCTTTCCGACGTCTGATAATTAGACGGCCTCGCCCACCAGACTGTTAGGATGCGTGGCCGTTATCCTGACCTGAATATAACTCCCGGGCGCTGGTGCAATGGCATGATTCCAGGTGAAATTGACAGGTTTGTTCTGGCTGCTGCGCCCTGCTATCTGGGCCCGTGCCACATTTTGACCCTCAACCATTACCTCAATTATCTCGCCTAAATGCCTCGAATAATTGACTCTTTGAATTTCTCTCTGCCGATCAAGCAGCACTTGAAGCCGGTTTGCTTTCTCGGGATCGGGGATCGAGTCAATCATCGTAAGCGCGGGCGTATTCGGCCGAGCCGAGTACTTGAATCCGAAGACGCAATCGTACTGCACTTCCGCCAGCAGGTCCATGGTCTGTATGAAATCCTCGGCAGTCTCGCCCGGGAAGCCAACGATGATGTCAGTGGAGATGGAGATGGGACGCCGGGCGGCCTTGATCCACGAGATCCTTTCCAGATACCACTCCGGGGTATATTCGCGCGCCATCATCTTAAGCACCCGGGCTGATCCGGACTGAACGGGCAGATGGACGTGGTCGCAGAGCGCGGGCACAAGGTCAATGGCTTCAACGATGTCCCGGGTGAAGTCGCGAGGATGGCTGGTGGTAAAACGGACGCGGCGAATGCCTGCGACCTCGGCTACAGAGACCAGCAGTTCCGCGAAGCTTCGCTTCCCTTCCGGGTCCTCGTAGCTGTTCACATTCTGGCCCAGGAGCTGGATTTCGGTGTATCCCAGATCTGCTATGCGGCGCGCTTCCTCAAGAACTGAGCTTGAGGTTCGGCTGCGCTCTTTGCCGCGGGTATACGGTACCACGCAGTAGGCACAGAACTTATCGCACCCTTCGATGATGGTGATGTAGCCGCGGTAGGGGTTTTGGCGGGCGGTAAACTCGGTCTCGAACGTCTCGTCCGTCTGGCGATCGTCAAGGCCGGTAATCCGGTTCTCTCCTGCTTCAAGACGGGTGAGCATCTCAGGCAGCTTGCGATAGGAGGCCGACCCGGAGACCAGGGAGACATAGGGCGCCCGCTCGAAGATCTTCTCGCCTTCCTGTTGCGCGACACAGCCCAGGACGGCAAAACGCTTGCCGGCCTTGTGGAGTTTCTTGTAGTCATTGAGCCGGTTGAAGACCTTCTGTTCGGCCTTGTCGCGAATGGAGCAGGTGTTGTAGAGGATGAGGCCGGCGTCCGCTTCAGACTCGACCTGACGGTAACCCTGCTGCTGCAATGTGCCAATCACCTTTTCGGAGTCATGGGCATTCATCTGGCAGCCGAAGGTCTCAAGATAGAAGGTTTTTTCGGGCGCCATAGCAATCTCGAGTATACCGTGGCTGGCAGTGTTCCGAGTGAACGGATTCCCGGTCAGCCTGGCCCTCAGCGAAGGCCTGTGTGGAGGTAGGCTAGCAGCGCTGCCATTTGATTGTCGGTAAATCGGCCGGCAAAAGAGGGCATCATTCCCTTGCCTGTTATCACCACGCGCTGCACATCGGCATCGGTGGCGGGAGTGCCGCTCGGCAGTGCGGAAGCGGCAAAGACCCGGTGAAGATCAGGAGGGATCTTCTTGAGGCCAAGGTCGTTATCTTCGTGACAATGGGCGCAGCGGACCTGGTACAAGTGCTTCCCTTCTGCCTGCTGCTGCGTGAGTTCGGGGACCCGATGGCAACCACCCATGTCGATCGCAAACAAGGGGACAAGCAGAACAGAAGCGAAGCGGACTGGAGAATTCATGGTTTTGAAGGGCCAAGGTTCGCTGGAGTGAAGCCAAGCGGCGATCGGAGCCCGTGATTTCAATCTACAGTACCTCGGTGGGGCGGGTCTGCCATCGCCAGGCTTATCGAAGACAAGTTGCGCGCATTGATCTTATTCTGAGTACATGCAGTTCCCTTCCCTCAGTCAGATTCGCGACGCGCAATTATTGGTTTACCGCTTTATGCCGCCGACGCCGCAGTATAGCTGGCCGCTCGCGAACGAGCGCCTTGGCGCAGAGGCCTGGATCAAACATGAAAATCACACGCCTGTCGGCGCCTTCAAGCTGCGAGGCGCCCTGGTCTACATGGCCAGCCTGAAGGAGGAGCAACCTGGACTTGAAGGCGTGATCGCGGCAACACGCGGGAACTTTGGCCAGGGGGTGGGGATGGCCGCGCGGTTGTTTGGTCTGAAGTGCACGATCGTCGTTCCGCATGAAAACAGCACGGAACAGAACCGCGCCATGCTCGCGCAAGGCGTTGAACTGATTTTCCATGGTCAGGATTTTCAGGAAGCCCTCGAATTTGCCCGTGCTCTGGCAGTTGAACGCAGGCTTGCGTTCGTCGATTCTTTCCACGAATTATTGGTCCATGGCACGGCCACTCTTGCGCTCGAACTGCTTGAGGGCGCGCCGACGCTGGATTGCGTTTACGTTCCCATCGGGATGGGCTCGTCCATTTGTGGAATGGCCGCGGCTCGAAACGCTCTTGGGCTCAAAACTGAGATCGTGGGAGTGGCCGCAGCATCGGCTCCGGCGATCGCTCATAGCTTCGCACAAAGGAGGGTGATTGAAGCCGCAGCACTAACGAGGATTGCAGACGGCCTGGCATGCCGCCGTCCCAATGCAGAGGCGCTCGCCGCGATGGTTGACAACGTTGCACGAATTGTCCTGGTCTCAGACGAGGAGATTATGGAAGCGATGCGCGCGCTCTATGAGGACACGCACAATCTTGCGGAGGGTGCTGGAGCCGCCGGGATGGCGGCCGCACTCAAGGAGAAGAAGCAGATCAAGGACAAGCGGGTGGGAATTGTGTTGAGCGGCGGCAACGTCGAGATGGAGAGTTTTGGTGCTGTGTTGACTGCCACCCCTGCAGGAATGGAGAAATCTTGACGCGGCCGACTGAAGATCTTACCCCGATGGAGCACGCAGCCCATAACCGCTGTTTTGGATGTGGGCGTGAGAACGCCGGAGGGCTGCTTCTCGAGTTTCTGCTCGCTGCCGATGGGTCGGTCGTCTGCCTGCCAACGATTCCGGATCGCTTTGAAGGCCATCCGGGCTATCTGCATGGGGGCATCATTGCCACACTGCTTGACGAGGCGATGAGCAACGCAGTCCGCGCTCGCGGGCTTGCAGCCATGACCCGGCACTTGGAGATCGAATACCTTCGCCCGGTTCCTTCCGGAGTCGAGCTCCGTATCGAGGGCAAACTTGTTCGAGGCGAAGGCCGAAAGCATTGGTCCGAAGCAAGGATCCTGAGCGAATCGGGCGTGATCCTTGCCACGGGAAAGGGGCTGTTTGTGGAAGTACGCACCAGCAGGCTCACTGCGGGACAGCCTCAAGACCGCCCCGCAGCAATTTCTTAGTGGACCATGTTGATCGTGTCCTGGGTGACGGAGTCAAAGGTTGTTACCGACTTCGCGTTTGCTTCAAATGCACGCTGCGCGACGATGAGGTCGGAAAACTCCGCCGAGATGTTGACATTGGATTGCTCAAGCGCGGAGTCCTGGATGGTGCCCAAGCCGTCCATACCCGAAACCCCGATCGATGCGGCACCACTGACAAGTGTGGTTGCGTAATTGCCGTCGCCTTGAAGGCTAAGCCCATCAAGATTCGTGACATTTCCCAGGGCCAGTTGACCGACAGCCTGAGTCTGCCCATTCGAATAAGAAGCCGTTACGGTGCCGTCTGTTCCGATCGCGAAGCCCTGATACGAACCGCTTGCGAAACCGTTTTGTGTCGCGGCCGAAGTGGAGGAGGTGGCATCAACCTGGCCGATCGTCGGGGTTCCATTCGAGCCCAAAAGATTCCACGTCATATTCATCGTCGCCGCGCCGTCAGAAAGTCCGCTGAAGGAAACATTTGCGATATTGGTTGCCGGGCTGACCAGGTTGCCGTTCGAATCAAAACTGAGCGTGCCGGATGCATTGGCTGACGCAACCGGATCCTGGATGACGCTTCCGGACGTGGAAATGTTGGTGCCAGTGATGGAGAGTTGACCAGCCGCCGTGGAAGTGACCGTGACGCCAGTGATTCCGGCCGCAGTAAGCGCGTTAGTGAGGTCGGTCGCGTAGTTGGCCACTGATTCATTGGCGCCAATGGTCGGTGCTGTGATGGTTGCTGTGCTCGTGGCAGTGGGTCCCGTGATCGTCAAGTTGGTACCGGCATCCACGGTGGCAAGAGTGCCGCCGCTCGATCCGAAGTTATAGTCAATGGTCGAAACACCAGCAACGGTGCTCGAAACCGGCTGCAATGTGTCTGGCAGCGAGACGCTATAGGACCACGTGTTTGCCGCCGTCTTGGTGTAGTTCACTGTGGCTTCATAGTTATTGCCGAGCGAATCATAGACCTGGACCTGGCCGGGAACGGTCGTGCCGATGGCGGCTTCTGAATCGAGATTGGCGGTCATGCCAAAGGACGTAGTCGCCTGTGGCTGCTGCACCTGACCGACCACCGGGATGTTGACGGCGGCCAGGGGCGCGGCAGTGTTCACAACGCCTTTGACTGCTGGATATCCCATCACTTCGTAACCATCCGCCGTGACCAGATTGCCGTTCGTATTCTGCGTGAAGGCACCGTCACGGGTGAGCATGTTGGTGCCCCCATTGTTGACGACAAAGAAGCCGCTGCCGTTCAAGGCGACGTCGGAGGACGTCGTTCCGCTGGTACCGAACGATCCCTGGGCGAAGTTCGTCTCATTGGAAGCCACCTTCACGCCTCCGCCAACCTGAATCGCATCGCCTGAACCGGTTGAGCCGACTTGCTGATAAAACAGGTCGGAGAAGTTAGTTGTCTGGGCCTTGTAAGCGGTTGTGCTCATATTCGATAGATCGTTGGCAATCGTGTTCAAGGCAGTCGAATCGGCATTAAGGCCGGAAAGAGGAATATAAAAACTTGCCATTGTGCAACTCCTGTTTTTCTTTCAGTTAGCGCAGGCCGTAGCAGCCCGCTGGGTTACAAACTGGATCCGTTTGCGGTGGGCGCCTCTGAAGTCGTCTGAGCGTGCGTCCGGCCATCGAGAGCGTGAGCAACCCGATGAGCTGCAGAGCTGGCGCTCGGCACGCTGAGGTTGCCGGAAGCGCGGCTGGCTGCCGAGGAATGGGACGGGACTCCGCTTGCCGTGCCGGCACTGGCCAACGCAGATTGAGCCGACGCCAGCGCATTTGCCTTGGTTGCGGCGCCACCGGAAAGTGCGGAGGGACTGGCAATCCCGGTTGCTGTTTGCGCCGTTGGGGCTCCGGCACTACCGCCGGAACTCGTGCTTGGATCGCCGAGGGCAGTGGATAGATTCTGATTGATATCGATGAGCTGCTCCAGGCTGTTTACATTGACCAATTGGTCGATGTATTCGTTTGGATCGGTATTTGCTGTGGGGTCCTGGTTCTGCATCTCGGTGACCAGCAGACTAAGAAAGTCATTGGCAGATATAGTCGCCGACGACGTGTCAGAACTGCTTGTGCTGCTGGTGTCGGCCGTCGCCGCCACCGGGCTGGACGACGGGGTTGCGCTGGGACTCAAGAGACTCTGAGCCGCCGTCATCGCATGATTGAAGATTGCTGCTGCAGCCATGTTTCCTCCTTGGTTCGAAGCCTTCGTGACTCCTGTTCCGCTGTGTGCTCCCCTGAAATACTTCAACCGCGAAATCGCTCCTGCATCCTCTTGCCTTTTTCAGGCCATTACTGAGATATGTTTGGCCTCATGGTCAGGGAGTCCGGGGGATGTCGTGGGCGTGGACACAACCGCAGAAGCGACACTTGAAACCGTACCAATCACCTGCGTCGGACTCACGTACGGATCCTGAGAGTTGCTTTGTGCCTGATCCTGCCCAGCGCTCTGGTTGAAGCTCTGGCCAGCGCCTGCTCCGCCTTCCCTGCCTTCCGCTGGGCCTAGTGAAAGACTTGCCAGAGGTGTATGCGATTCGGCCAGGTGGGCGTTCAACCCGGCCATTTGTGACCCGAGGGCCTGCGCCGCCTCCGCTGTTGGGGGAACCACGATCGCATGCACTCCTCCACCACTCTGATCCGCGCGTACCCCAATCCAGCCCAAAGTTGGATCTTCAAACCCCGCTTCGGCGTGTCGAGCGCCCGCGTGAACCCAATTCAGCGCGGTCCGGTCGTCGATGTTGTCGAGCGTCGCAAATGTCTGATGAGTGGTCGACGTGCCTTGAGCTGCGGACGACGATTCGCCAACTCCGGCCGCCGTGCCATTTGCTGCCTGCACGCTGGAGGGGTCTCGAGCAAGGCTGAACGCGTCCGATCCCGGAATACTCGCCGTGAAGGACGCTGGATGAGCGGCGGGCGCGGCTGAAGCGAGTACGCCCGAGGCGCCTCCCTGTTCTGTCTGAAACTGGAGTTTGCCGGTTTTTCCGGCCCCAGGTTTCATGACCTGAGGTTCACTGACGGACTGAGAATCGTTGAACGCGCCCGATCGCGGTTCTGAACTGAGCTGATTGGCAGGCCCAGAAGATTGCATCGGAACAGCAGATCCGTCTCCTGGCGTTGTGCTGGTCGCTTGCATGCCCTGATTGCTGCGCATGTACCCAGTGGGCGGCATAGACTGAGGGCCCACAGATATTTTGGGCCCGTTTGAGAAGGGGTTTCGATCTCCTAAGCCTTTTGGGTCAGCAGCGGATTGGATGAGGCCTGCTTGATCCGGCTGAGTACTCCCGTCGATGGCTGCTCCGGCCGACCCCTTGGTCTGAGCATGAACTGCGGTTGCCTGCCGGGAGAACGCGCTTCCCCTGGCCCCTGGGGCAGCAACACTGGCTTCGAGACCTAAAGAGGCAAGCGAGCCAGTCTGGTACAGGGAGGCAGACTCGGGAGGATCGGAGACCGTTCCCTCGTTCTGCGGCGAAATCAATGTCTGTGTTGAGGCTCGATCAGCAGGTTCACTTCCGAACATTGACGGCTCAGCCGGCCCGCGCTTGTAGGCCGGAACGGCAGCCGGGTCGCGCAGGGCCGCTCGTTCCGGCGCCACGGCTGGCGTCTCGACTTGATCGGTTGTCAGGCTTGAACCGCGGGTAATGGGCAACGGGGGCGACTCTGGTCCGGCTTGAATCTCCAGTTCACGATGGCTTGGAAGAATGCTCGGGTTTGTAAGCGACGGATCGGAAGCTGGAGATTGAGTTCCAATGGCGAGATACTCGCCTCGAACGCTTTCCAAAGGCTCTTGAGGTGTTGCACCGTTCGACGTTTGGAGGCTCGGTTGGCCTTGGTTCGGCGTGTCGAGCGTCGCAACCATAGGAGAAGGAATAATCAACGAAGACTGAGTGGGGATCGCATCCCCGCCCGGGCTGGAATTGAGGTCGCCCTCTGTGCTCTTTCTGGCCAGGGATGTGCGCACGCTGTCTGACACGATCGATCGCCCGGGCTGAGATTGGAGGCCAGCCGTTGCGGACAGTGCCTGCGTCCGGCCTTCCCTGTTTTTTGCCATAAGCGCGGTTTGCGGGTTGGAAACCGTCGTGCGCTCCGACGCTCTCCAAACATCCGACTTGGCATTTGATTCGACCAGGTCTTCGAACGCAGATCTGCCCAAGCGGCCAGCAACCACAGACAAGGTTTGATCTCCGGGTGTCGAAGACGGAGTCGATGCGGACAAGGGACTGGTTTCTTCATCCCCGATGACCGAATCCAAGGAAGAGTCCGCATCCGTGCCAAGAGACGCTAGTTGGGATTGCCAGCTCGAACGAAAATTCGCAAGCGCGGACGGGGTTGCCGTTTGACGCGTTAGCGAGCCTTGTCCCAAGCCGGCCATGGCCCTGGACGCAAGCGGCGCACCGAGGGAATTCAAGACTTGATCCGGCGCCGCAGCGCCCCTTGGCTCGATCTCGATCCCAACAACGCTCATGAAATGGATCAGTGCAGATACCTTGCCATTTGCGTGAACCACGGGTTAGAGCATTGTCAGGGATGGGAAGAGGAATTCCAATTCGGTACTACTTAGATTAATTTGGGTAAAGTTTCCTCAAGGTTTGGTTGCTGGATTTCTCCAGTTTCGCTTTGAGGCTTTCCACCGTCATGATTTATTCGTGATTGGGCGGCGTGCCCGCGGTTCAGAAACCAATCGTCGAGGGCCCGTTGACCGCGCCGTGCCGAGGTGACGGAGTCACGGGTCTCGATCTCTTTGATGAGCATCTCCGCCTGCCGGCGTTCCACGCGCTTGGCGAGATAGGCATGTCGAAGTTCCGCAACCTGAGCCTCGGCATCGATCATCTTCGTTTCCAGTAAAACGGCGCTGCGCTGGCCGGCTCGCGACTCTTCAAGCCCGGCAAGTCTGTCAGGCAGTTCTCCCGTGTGAGCGCTGACCCGAACCAACTGCCGTCCTCCTCGCTCCCGCTTGCAAGCCAACTCCAGGAACTGCTCGAGCCGCCTCAACTCGCCAATCGAAGATTCAAGCGTCAGCCGGCTCTGCTCCTCTTCGAGTTCGAGGACGCGCAGAAGGCGGCGAAGCGCGCGCGAAACGGCCATGTCAAATCTCTCCAGCCAGAGCGCCAAGGCGCTTCAGGCAGTCAGCAAACTTGGCGTCCTCGTGCGCATCCTGGGTAAGAAATGCGCGCATGGCGTCCCGTGCCCTCAAGGCGCGGTCAAGGTCAGGGTCAGAGCCAGGTTTATACGCCCCGATGCGGACAAGATCCTCAGAGCGCGCATAGACAGCCATCAGCCTGCGCAGCAAGGTTGCATGGGCGCGATGCTCAGGCTCGGAGACGGCGGGCATAAGGCGGCTGATTGAATCCAGAACTTCGACAGGGGGATACCAGCCCTCGGCCGCCAGCGCACGCGACAAAACGACGTGACCATCCAACAGCGACCTGACCGCATCGACGAGTGGATCCTGCTGATCGTCGCCTTCCATCAGCACCGTGTAAAAAGCCGTGATGGAACCGGTACGGAACTGCCCGGCGCGTTCCACAAGGCGCGCCAACCGCGCAAAGACTGAGGGTGTGTAGCCTTTGGCCGTGGGCGGTTCGCCCGCAGCCAGCCCAATCTCGCGAGCTGCCATGGCAAAGCGCGTGAGCGAATCAAGAACCAGCAGAACGTGTTTCCCATGGGCCGCAAAGAACTCAGCCACTGTGGTTGCGGCAAGCGCTGCCCGCATACGCAGCAAGGGCGATTGATCAGAGGTGGAAACCAGAACGACTGAACGCGCACGGCCCTCAACGCCGAGCGCATCTTCGAGGAACTCGCCCACTTCGCGGCCACGTTCTCCGACCAGGCCGACGACCGTCACGTCAGCCTCGGTATTGCGCGTCATCATGCCGATCAAGGTGCTCTTTCCGACGCCGGACCCGCCAAAGATCCCGACGCGCTGTCCCCGACCGACTGTAAGAAGCGCATCGAGAACCCTGATCCCGGTTCCCAGCGGCTGACGAATCGGGGCGCGGTCCATGGGCGAGCGCACAGCGCCGTCCAGCGGCAGCGTGAGGAACGAGACCGGCGGACGGCCTCCATCAATCGGAGCGCCCTCAGCGTTCAAAACTCTACCGATCAACGATGGCCCCACTTCAATCTCGGGATGCACACCAAGAGCCGAGACGACGTTGCCGAAACGAATACCCTCCGTGGTTTCGACCGGCATGCTGACGACATGCGAGCCGCGAAAGCCGATCACCTCGGCCTGATGAAGATTGCCAAATCGATCTTCGATCTCACAACACTCTCCAACCGAGGCCAACGGACCCGATGACTCGATCGTCTGCCCAATCGATTCGAGCACCTGGCCGCGCCATCGCCAGGGCTGGCCGCGTTCAAGCCGGGCAAAGTACCGGCCGAGCCGGGAGGTCATGAGCGAGTCTCCGCAGGGATGGATTCGAGCCCATCGGTTGTCTTGATCTTCGAACCAGGGGAACGATCAAAGAATCCACGCTCAATCTCTCCCAACTGCGAGCGGATTCCAAGATCGACGGATCCCTGCGCGGTCTCAATCCGGCAGTCCCCGAGGAGCATATCCTCTCCGGCACTTATGCTGGGCTTCAAGGCGAGATTCGGAATGAGGGCAATAGCGGTTGTCCATAATTCAAGTTCCGCGGCGGGCACCTGGAGTTTAACCTCGGTCGATCCCGAGAGCTGACCCAGGGCCACGCGCACGGCGCCGGTGAGCAGGAGCGGGTCCATCTGCGCCTCGCGGCGGAGGATGCGCGCCGCGATGGCCAGGGCCAGCCTGACGACTTCCTGCTCAACCACGTGGAGGTACTGATCGCGCGCCTCCGCAAAGCTCAACAGGAGTTCCGCGGCCTGACGGGTGCGGCGCTCTTCGATGGCCTGAAGCTCCGCGGCATGCGCATCGCGGTCGATTTGCCGGCCCTCCAGCCGCCCACGCTCGCGCCCACTTTCAAAGGATCGCCGCGTCTCCTCGGCAAGCCGCTGGTCTACCTGGGCCGGCTCCCCGCTCTGGCTTTCAGACGCTCCGAGTTTCTGGCCTTTCTCATTCGTTGGATCGAGCTCGGACTCTTCCATCCATCCTTGCCAGCATTGCGCTCGGGGCGCACCAGGAGTTGCCGGATACTCGAACAACCGGATCCGTCCCGGCCCGACCCCGTGTTCAACCTTTCCCGCTGGTTCCAAGAGTTCCCCTCAGCTTAGTCTGTCTCTGCCGCCCATCTGCTCGCGTTGTCTCGAGAATCGCGATCTCAATTCCCTCCCCGCATTCAGACGCCGATCCCCTTTTTCTCATGGCCTTTCTTATGTCGACCCTCGCCCGGGGAAGTTCGATTCAAGCCAGCATTTCGTCGCCCGTCTCGAGCTTCAAAATCACCTTGCCTTCCGCTTCAAGCCGCCTGGCCAGGTTCAAAATCTCTTGCTGGGACTGTGCTACTTCACGCGAACGCACCGGACCCAGCACCTCCATATCCTCCTTGAGCATCTCCACGGCACGGGAGCTCATCGCCTTGAAGATCTGAGCCCGCAGCTCGTCGTTGGCGCCTCGCAAGGCCATCGCAAGCTGACGCTTGTCGACGCCGGAGACAATCTCGCGAATGGAAGCGGCCGGCACCGTAACCAGATCCTCGAAAGTGAACATGAGGTTGCGAATGCTCAGCGCGAGCTCCGGCTGTCCTTCCTCAATGGTCTCCAGAATCTTCTTTGCCTCCTCCGCGTTCAGGCGATTCAACAGGTCGGCGACGGCCTTGAAGCCCGAGTAGCTCTTGCGCGCCGTGTCGCCCACACTTTCCAGCCTGCGGTGCAGAATATGAGCGACCTTTTGTGCCATCTCCGGAGAGAACTGGCGCATTTCGGCCAGACGCTGGACAGAGACAACCTTGTGCTCTTCACTGAGGTTGTCGAGCACCAGCGATGCCCTGCGGGGGTCAAGGTGAGCCAGCACAAGGGCAATGGTCTGCGGGTGTTCTGTGTCGAGGAGCTTGCCGAGTTGCTGTGGATCGGTGCGCTGCAGCTTGGCGAGATTTCCCTGTGCAGCCTCCTGAGAACGGCGCACCAACATCAGAAGGTCGTCGGCGCGTTCCTTGCCAAACGTATCAACCAGCAGGCGGCTGGCATAGTCGAGACCGCCATGGACCATGAAATTCTGTGTTTCGAGCAACTGCCAGAACTCTTCAAGAATCTCGGCGGACATTTCCGGGGTGATGCCCCGCAAATCCGCAAGCTCTTCGGTGAGCAGCTGCACGTCCGCTTCCGGCAGTGCGCGGAGGATCTCCTTTGCCAGTTGCTCGCCCACGGCGACAAGCAGCACCGCGGCCTTGCGCACTCCGGACATGTTCCCCGCTGAGCGGTGTCTCGCAGCCCCATTCGAATTTCCCGGTTCATCCAAGGCGTGAGCCCTTTCCTGGTGTCAGTCGGAGTGGATCCAGCTCTGCAACAGGCGCGAGCTCTGCGTGGGTTCGCGCTTTACATGGTCTGTCACCTGCTCGAAGATCTCCTGCGAGCGAATGCGCTCCGGATCGACCTCGGCCGGTTCCGGGGACTTGAGCGCCGTCTGTGAAGCCGTTGCGGGACCCGAACCGAGTTCCCTCGTTCCTGATTTAGCGGCTCCGGCGCCGAGCAAAGCCGAGGCCGCATGGCGGAGAGCCGGGCGCACGCCGAAGGCAAGCACCACAAGCAGACCGGCAAGCAGCGCAGCGTACTTGATGAGCAAGGGCGAGTCCTCTGCCGTGTTCACCCATTTCTCAAACGCGGCAGGCGGTTGTTGGGAGCGATTCTGGTCAAAGGCCAGATCTTCTACCGTGAGCAGGTCACCGCGTGCGGCGTCGTAGCCTACGGCTGCCTGGGCCAGCGCCGTGAGATTCCTGAGTTCATCGGCGGAGCGAGGCTGCCACACGGCTGCCTTTCCCGTGCTCGCAGGCTGCGCCAAACGGTCGTTGACCACGATGGCCGCGGTCAGGCGCCGCACCCGGCCAGGTGTGTCGACTTCGTGCCGCTCGGTTTTTGAGGCGGCGTAGGTGCCGGATTCGGTCTTGGCCGATTGCGGCGAAGTTGTCTGTTGCGGATAGACGGGCAAGGCCTGCGAGTTGGGGGCGTTCGAGGCCGTGCCGGGCACTCCGGCGGCCACGGCTTGCGGACCGGACGCCTGTTCGGTGCGCTGCATGGAGAGTGTGACGGTTTTATCCGGGTCGTAAATCTCCTGAGTCACATCCGTCGCGGCCCGATCGTAGTCAAGCGTGACTGAGGCACGGACGTTGCTGGCGCCTGTGACCGGCTCAAGGGTTGAGATCAGCTTCTCCTCGAGCGCCTGCTCAGCGGTGAGTTCGAGGGCCTCGGCTGTCTTGGGTCCGAGCGGCAGATGGCCACCCGCGTCGACGAGAACTACGTTGTCAGCCGTGAGCCCGTCGACGGCGGAGGCCACCAGATTCCGGATCGCTTCCGGCTCGCCATCGGCCAGAGAGCGATGGCGCAGTTTGATGACGACCGAGGCCTTGGCTGGGCGCTCCTGATCGCGAAACAGAGAGTCGTGCGGCAACACCAGGTGAACACGGGCCGATTCAATGTCGGTGAGTGTACCCACGGTATGCTCGAGCTCTCCCTCAAGCGCGCGCTGATAGTTCACCTGCTCGTCAAACTCGGAACCCACCCAGTTGGGTTTGTCAAAAATCTCAAAACCCAGCCGGCCGCTTTTCACGCCACCTTTTGCTGCAGTTGCCAATCGTGCTTTATCAAGCTGTGCGGCGGGAACCTGGATTCCGGCGCCATCCGGCGTGGGCTCAAAAGGGATCTGCGCCTGGGCCAGAGTCTGGCCTGTTTGACGCGCGTCTTCCGGATCCAGATTGACGTACAGTGTTCGCCAGTCGGGGCGCAGCGCGTACCAAAGCAACCCTCCGGTCAGTACAGCCAGCAAGATTGCGGCCGCAGTTGCCCAACTGCGCTGCAGGGGAGCCATCTGAGCCCAAAGGATTCGGCTTCTTCCCCACAATCCGGCGAGACGATCCGCAAGCTGGGGTTGCCCAGGTCTTGCCGGGGGGCTCTTTTCCAGTTGTGTTCCCGTGGCCATGCTATCAACGACCCGATGCTTTCCAATACCCTCTGAAGCCCGGACATTGGCCTGAACTCACAACCCGCCCGAGAGTTTGATTCGATCCGTTTGCCGTCTTTCCGTTCGGCAGCCCCCTGTTTGCCGTTCCTGATTGATCAACTCGCTGAACAGCTCAGGCCCGGCGCGATCCCGATCGGACGGCTAGAACTGCATGCCAATTACCTGCTGATAGGCCTGTACCGCCTTGTTCCTTACCGCCAATGCCAGTTCAAAAGCCATGCTCGCTTTCTGTGTGGCGATCATTGCCTGGTGCACATCCACACCGCTGCCTGTCATGAGGCCATCGACGGCAACCCGAGCCTGGTCTTCAAGCTGGTTCACCTGGCCGACGGCGTCTGTGAACAGATCGGAGAATGGCGCTGGCGCCGTTGTCTGGCCGGTCCCCGACGGCATTTGAGCCATGGCGCCGGAGGAAAGATTCGGTGCTGATGCGGAAGCGGCCATTACTGCATTCGTCAACGGTTGCATTGCTTCTCCTCAACTGCGCTTCAGACGCCAGCTGCCCTTTGAACCGGCGCCGGAGATCAAAGTCGATTCGGATACCGGTTAGGACTTTGCAATCTCCAGCGCCGCGCTGATCATGCCCTTCTCGGCCTGCACCGCGGAACTATTCAGGCCATATGCACGTGTCGCCCCCATCAGATCCACCATCTCTGTGAGCGGATTAATATCCGGATAAGAGACATAGCCGTCCGCGTCCGCGTCAGGATGCCCTGGATCGTAGCGCTTGAGCGGTGGAGATTGATCCTCGATCACTTGCGCAATATGCACACCCGGGGCCGCATTTGCGGAGCCGGGTAAAGCCGGCAAGGCTGCCTGAGCCAGGGAACCCGCAATGTCGAATGGTTTCCCTTGAGTGGAGGCAGGCGAGGCTTCGGTCATGGAATCCAGAAATGCCGGATCACCACGGTCGGCGGCAAACACGACGTGCTGACGGCGATAGGGACCGCCTGTGGCTGTCCGGGTGGTTTCCGCATTGGCCATATTGGCTGCAACTACCTCGGCACGCATCCGCTCGGCCTGCATGGCCTCGCCTGACGTTTCCATCAATCCAAACAAGTTCATTGACGACACACTTTCCCGGGCAATCAGGCTGGCCCGTCGCTCAGCCCGGCGCCGAGGCCGATCGATCTTCGACGGCCGACGCTACTTGTCCGCATGAATCGCATCCATCACGCGTTGATACTCCTGGTGGAGGAGCGCTACCCCGGTCTTGAACTTCAGCTGCGCCTCGGCAAGATTCAGGCCCTCACGATCCAACGAAACATTGTTGCCATCAGGGCGCGCAATCAGTCCGTCAACGGCGCCAACATGCACCGGCCTGGACGGTAATCCCTGATCGGCTCCCGTCATGGCGTCGCGCATCTCCGCCTCAAAGTCCATGCCAACAGCCTTGTAGCCCGGAGTGTCGATGTTCGCCATGTTGGCCGCAGTTAATTTTGCTTCGTCCGTGGCCAGATCGAGGTAGCGGGCTATCTGGTCGCTCAGCCTCGTTTCAACTCCAAGGTTCATCGCACGATCCTCCGTTTGATGTCATTCCGTTGAACAGCTCTCCCAGAACCTTGCATTTGTCAGCGCCTCAGTTTTGAACAAGGCCGAAGTCGATTTCGCGCGCGGAGAGCGAAGGATCCTCGCCTGCCAGAATGACTGCCCGCTCCAGCACGTGTTCGAGCTCTCGTACATTGCCCGGCCATTGGTGCGCGGAGAGCTTGGCGAGGGCAGATGAATCCAGGCGCTTGATGGGCGTCTCCCTGCCCAGCTTTTGCATGAAATGTTCCACGAGCCGGGGCAGATCCTCGCTGTGCTCGGCAAGCGAGGGAGTGCGAATGAGGAATACGGCCAGCCGGTAATAGAGATCCGAGCGGAAGGTGCCGCCTGCCGCATGCTGGGCAAGCGGCTTATGGGTGGCAGCGACAATCCGCACATCCACCTTCACGGTCTCGTTGTCGCCCACGCGCTGCAGTTCGCCGCACTCGACAAAACGGAGGAGCTTGGATTGCAACGCCAAAGGCATCTCGCCGATCTCGTCAAGGAACAGCGTTCCGCCATCCGCGGCTTCAATGCGGCCGACCCGGCCGTGCACGGCCCCGGTAAATGCGCCGCGTGTGTGCCCGAATAGCTCCGCCTCCAGCAGAGCCTCGGGGATCGCCGCGCAATTGATGGCGACAAACGGCTTACGGCTTCTTGGAGAAAGCCGGTGCAGGGCCTCGGCCACCAGTTCTTTCCCCGAGCCGGTGGGGCCCTCGATCAGAACCGGAGTCATTCTGGGAGCAACCAGCCTAATGCGTCGGCTGACCTCAAGCATGCACGGAGCGTCTCCGATCAGCTCAGGCAGGCGGTCACTCGCCGCCGGCTCACCGCCATGAGCTCTTTTTTCGGGCTGTGCCGGCAGTCCCTCTGAGCCCTTGGAGCGGGCTTCGACTTGTATCCAGGTACTTTCAACCTTGCGAGGGGATTCCAGGGATTTCGTCGAGACCCGCGCCGAGTCTTGAGCAACGGGAACGGGCCAGGGAGCCAGATGGTTATGGTCCGTCTGTCCGGCGTCTCTGACCGAACTCGGCGCATCGAGCGCAGGCGCAGCATTCCACGATGCGGTGTCCGTATCCTGGCAGCGGCGCAGCGCATAAAGCAACTCCTGCCGATAGGGTCCACGCGGGCTCTCCAGCGTGGACGAGCCGCCTGCCGCGATCACGTCCACCTGCGGAAACGAGCCCTTGAAGTCCGAGAGGAACTCGCCAAGATCGAGATCGGGCAGCCAGGAGTCGACAATCACCGCCTCAGGCTGAGCAGATTCTGCTTCGGCCCAGGTCTGGGCTCCGCCGTCCGCCTCACGTACTTGCCAGCGCAGGCCAGTCAGTATCTGCGAGAGTCGCTGGCGGAAACTGGAATCGGCACTGGTGACGACTGCAGTGCGTACGCGGACACGAAGGTTGGAAGATGAAGTGGTCACCGGAACAGGCTGCATGAAAATCTCCTCACCACAGAGCGGTCAAACATTCGAAGAACAGAAATCAATTGGCTTCAATCGCCGGAACTTGTGCCGGTTGCCCGGATTGAGGGACGAGAAGGGCCGGTGGCAGGCTGATGGCTAATTCCGCCTCGGAGGGAACGACATACCCCTTCCCGCGCACAGTTCGTATCAGGTACCCAGGAGCCGGGTCCTTCAATTTGCGGCGGAGATAGTTGATGTAGACATCGACGATATTGGTTGTTTGCGCGGGCTCGAGATTCCACACGGACTCCAGAAGTTCCACGCGAGAAACACACTGGCCGCGATTCAACATCAGGTGCTCAAGAAGTGCGAACTCCTTGTTGGTCAGCAGGATCGACTGATTCTTCCGACGGGCAGTGTGTTCCAGACGATCAAGTTCGAGGTCGCCGGCCCGCAGTTGCAGGCGTGCTTCCCGTTTGCGGCGCAGCAGCGCGCGGCAACGAGCACGAAGCTCATGCAAGCTGAAAGGCTTGACCATCAAGTCGTCGGCTCCAAGATCGAGGCAGCGGACGCGAGTGTCAACCTCCTGGCGGGCAGTCAGCACCAGAATAGGAAGGTCGAGATCGAGCGCCCTGACCTCCTCAAGAACCTGCTCACCGTCTTTGACCGGCATGTTCAGATCGAGGATTGTGAGGTCCGGCAGATCTTGCCGAAAGGCCTCGACGGCGGCTCCGCCATCATAGGCGAGGCGAACACGATGCCCGTCGGCCTCCAACCCGCGACTAAGAAACAATCCCAATGCTTTGTCGTCCTCAGCGATCAACAGCCTCATGGCAGCTCTCTCCCCGGGAATCGCCCCAACCAGCGGCTATTGCCGCCCGAACCTCTCACGCCCGGCTAACTCTTGATGAACCGAACGGGTTGATTCCAAGCGATGTCCCATCTCCACCTTCACGCCTGCAGATAGGAAACTCAAGATTAGTGAGAGGAAAGAAAGGTTAGCTTTTCCTAAAGAGGACCAGTTGGGAAGCCTTTTCCAATTTGCTACAGATGGTTGCACATCCGTGATGGACGTCACGGTCGAACGCGTGACACTCGGGATTCGCAGGTTCAGAGGCGAAGTGGAGGCGCGCCGAAGACCTGTGCTGCGCGGGTCGAGTCAGCGCAATTGCAGGCCGTCTGGGCTATGGTTTGAGAGCTTTCTTTGATGACGCTTTTTTCTCGTACATGGCTGCATCGGCGCGGGCAAGCAGGTCGTGCATCGTCTCCCCGGAATGGAACTCGGCCATACCGATCGAGGCATCAACTCTCAACTTCAGTGCAGATGGATTACGCTGAATCGTATAGTTTCCGCAAACCCACCTGGTCAACCTTTCTGACTGGGCCGCGGCCTCAGGCAAAGTGCATTCAAGCACAACGAGGAACTCGTCACCTCCCCAGCGCCCGATCACGTCGGTCGATCGGCAAGCAGAGACAAGTTCCGTTGAAAACTGCTTCAGGACTTCGTCTCCCACTAGATGACCGTGCTCGTCGTTCACGTGCTTGAACGCATCGATATCGATGATCGCCACACAGAACGCAACGCCCTCTGCAATCCTGCGCTCGATATGGCGCTCGATACAAAGTCGGCTGCGGACGCCCGTGAGAGCGTCACGAAACGCAATCTCCTCGGCTTTTTCCAATTTCGTCCGGTAGGTAGAGACCTGATCGTGAAGGCGGTCAATGGCTGCTTTTCCTTCCAAGGTCATCCTGTCGATGGAAGTCTTTAACTCCGATGCGCTTTTCACGATTGAAGCGCGAATCTCACTTAGATCTTCAAGGCTGGCAATCTCCGTCAGCCGTGCCGTCACCTCGCTGATCTGTCCGGCGCATCGCTCGTCTCTTGCGCCAACCGACTCGGCCATCCGCGCCATCACGAGAAGAAGGTCCCTGACCTCGTCACTTTTCTTGAGGTAATGCCGAGCGGTACTTTGACCCCAACCGCTGAGTTGCTGACGCACGCCGGCGTCCGTTTGCCGCAGCGTCGCATCATCCACACCGAGAACGAGTTTTCGTCCAAGCTTGTCGAGTTCGTCTTTAAGCTCTCCTCCCAGCGCTGGACATGCATCCAGACTGCAACTGCCCATCGCGACCAGCGCTGAGCGATAAGCAGCGATCGTGGCGGAGACTGTTCCTCCACGGTCGATCTCACGGCCTAGATCGGAAACGATCTGGTCGGAATCAAGGTACTTTTTCAGGGAGATCATAGGCCCTCGCGGCTGGTTATCGCGCCGGAAGTCAAAACAGTCCAACTCACTTCTCCTATCGGCAAGCGCGCGCCTTCCCTTGAGTGGCCGTGGGAGAATGGTTGCCCTGCCTTTTCCACAGAGCCAGTTACCTAAGTGCACACCGAGGATTAGCCAGTGCTACGAAAGCGCTATGGAATTCCCATGAAAATCATCGATCCTTAAGCCTGAACTACTTTTGTTGATTTGAGGTTTCTGCCTTGGACTGGAGCAAACTGCCTGATTTGGCGGCCGTAGGGCTGCTTGCGGTTGCCTTTGCAACCGTGGCACGGAGAAGCCAGACGCAAGTCTCTGCCTGGTGGCTCGCGGGCTGGGTCATGATCGCGCTCCACTATGCCGGCTTTATCTTTGTTTCAAGCCCTGGACGGTTTGGCGCCATCGCGCTCTATATCGGCGTAGCTTCTTTCGCATGGGCAGGCATCCTCTTTATGTGGGCGTCGGTGCCCACTCGCCAGAATCGCTCCAGTCACTGGATGCTGGCCGTTTTACTGGGCGCGAGTTCGCTTTACATCGATTTAATCGCCGTCAATCCCGCAGCAAAATGGGCCTTGATTCCGGCCGCAATCCTGTTTGGCGCCTTGCCGCTCGCAGTTGCTCTTATCAGCTTACGCAACCGGCAGAATAGTCCCCTGCGCTGGGCGACTGTCGCACTGTATTGCTGTTTGTCAGTCTTCCTGTTGGCCTTCCAGCAGCGACCCGGCAATGGTCCCGATATCGCGTTGAATGCAGTACTCTTTGCCACCTACTTCGGCTGTTTTGTGCACTTCTGGTTTGCCTATCGGCGCACAACCTCCGGCGCCTTGCTTACCACCGTGGGATTCCTTGCCTGGTCCATGGTCTTTGTAGTGGCGCCAGCGATCAGAGCACTGCTGCCCGATGTTCGTCTTGAGAGCGAAGTCTGGAATCTCCCAGAGTACGTCGTTGCGGCTGGAATGATCCTTCTGCTGCTCGAGGAGCAGATTGAGCACAATCATTACCTCGCGCTGCACGATGAGTTGACAGGATTGCCCAACCGGCGCCTTTTTCAGGATCGACTGTTGGGGGCTCTCGAACGGGCGCAGCGGACAGGATCGAAAACCGCATTATTGCTGATCGATTTAGACCAGTTCAAACGTGTCAATGACACCCTGGGGCATCACGCCGGAGACCAGGTGCTCAAGCGCGTTGGCGCTATCTTCTCCAAACGCATCCGTCGCTCAGATACCGTTGCAAGAACGGGTGGCGACGAATTTTCGGTCATCCTGGATCAGCCCATTTCGCGCTCAGAGGCAGAACTGGTCGCAAAATCTCTGGCCGATCTGATTCATGAGCCATTTGAAGTGGCGAACCAGACAATCCAGATCGGAGCGAGCGTAGGCATCGCAGTTTTCCCGGAAGATGCAGTTGATGCCGAGGGGCTTTGCATTGCCGCCGATCAGCGGATGTACGACTTCAAGTTCGCCTCTGGGCACCATGCGGAGACTCCTCGTCCCCCCAAATCCGCAACGCCTCCGTCAAATCAGGAATCTGAAGGTTCGAAGCGCGTGGGCTAAAGAAAGCGAAGAACAAAACAGAAGGGCCCGGAGAATTGGTCCGGGCCCTGCTCATGTTCACTTCCGTCGTAAAGAACTACCTGGGGCCGCCGGGACCACGGCCGCCGCCGCTTCCGCCACCTGGACGGCGACGACGCCTGCGACGATTGTTGTCGACCGCGGGACGTCCAGCCCCGCCGGGCGCGGCTACGGGCACAGGGGCGCCGTCCACACGATTAAAGTTCGGTTCGGTCTCCTCATCGAACTCCTCGGTGCCGGCCTCATCGAAGTCGTCCCCGCCTTCGATCAGAATGGTACTCTGATTTGAGGTCGGCTGACGCTCGTCGAACTCGTTCCTCGGCCTTGCTGGAGGGGGAGGGGCAGGAGTGGCATACGACTCGCCACTTTCCTCACCGCCGCCATTTTCCGCCGGAGACGTCTGAGCCAGCTTGGCTTTCTGTTCCTTGATGAGCGCCTTGCGGCTCAGCTTGATCCGATTGCCCTCGATGGCCAGAACTTTGACCATCACCTGGTCGCCCTCGCGAAGTTCATCCTTAACTTCCTTGACGCGATGCTCGGCGATCTCAGAAATATGCAGCAGCCCATCGGTTCCTGGAAAGAGCTCGACGAATGCGCCGAATTCCGCCAGCCTGACCACCTTGCCCAGGTAGGTCTTGCCGATCTCCGGCACGGCAGTAAGATCGCTGATCATCGCCAGCGCCTTCTTCATGCCATCAATATCGCTGGAGGCGACACTCACCTTGCCTGTGTCGTCGACATCGATCTTGGCGCCGGTCTGCTCGATGATGCCGCGAATGGTTGCTCCGCCCTTGCCGATCAGATCACGAATCTTCTCGGTGGGAATCATCACGGTCTGGATGCGCGGAGCATACTGCGAGCGCTCCTGCCGCGGGCCGTCGAGCACAGCGTCCATCTTGTCGAGCAGGAAGAGCCTGCCCCGCTTGGCCTGCTCCATCGCCTGCTGCAAGATTTCGCGCGTAAGTCCGCCAATCTTGATGTCCATTTGCAGCGCGGTAATTCCCTTGCGGGTACCGGCAACCTTGAAGTCCATATCGCCGTAGTGATCTTCTGCTCCGGCAATGTCGGTGAGGATGGCATAGTCGTCGCCTTCCTTCACAAGTCCCATGGCCACTCCGGCGACCGATCCTTTCAGCTGGATTCCGGAATCGTAAAGAGCCAGACTGGCGCCGCAAACCGAAGCCATCGACGAAGAGCCGTTGGACTCGAGAATGTCAGAGACGATGCGGATGGAATAGGGTGATTCTTCAGCGCTCGGAAGCACCGCTGTAATTGCACGCTCTGCCAGAGCGCCGTGCCCGATCTCGCGACGGCCGGTACCGCCCATGCGGCCCGTTTCGCCCACTGAGAATGGTGGGAAGTTGTAATGCAGCATGAAGTTCTTGCGCTGCTCACCCTCATAGCTTTCCAGTCTCTGGCCATCATCCGCGGTGCCCAGCGTGGCCGTAACCAATGCCTGCGTTTCACCGCGGGTAAACAATGCAGAGCCGTGTGTACGTGGCAGAACGCCGGTTTCAATGGTGATTTCACGAATCTCGTCGAAGGCGCGGCGATCGGGACGAATGCGGTCGCGCGTGACCTGCTCGCGGAAAGTGCGCTCGCGCAGGTGCTCATAGTAGGTGCCGAGCTTCTTCTTCGCGGCCGGATCGTCGGCGGGAAGCTCTGCAGCCAGCTCGTCCTTGATCTGCTTGATAAGTGCATAGCTCTCGGTCTTGCCGTGAGCCTTGGTATCGAGAGCGTCCTTCAGGCGGTCGCCAATCTTGGCCTTGAGCTCACCGTAATAGGCTTCGTCAAACTCAGGAGCGGTAAAGGCCCGCTTGGGCTTGCCGGCTTTGGAAACCAGCTCATCGATTGCAACCACGATCTTCTTGATCTCTTCGTGAGCAAATTCGATAGCGGCAAGAATGACTTCTTCAGTCTCTTCCTTGGCGCCCGACTCGATCATGACGATACCGTCTTTGTGCCCGACAACCATGATGTTGACGGTCGTAAGCGCGCGCTCGGCATAGGTTGGATTGACCACGAACTCGCCGTTGACGCGGCCAATTCTGACGGCGCCGACAGTCGCGCTGAACGGAATATCGGAAAGAGCCAGTGCTGCCGCGGCTGCGTTGATTCCGATCACATCGGGATCATTGTCCTTGTCAGCGGAGAAGACCAGCGCGATCACCTGGGTCTCATTGCGAAAGCCATCGGGGAAAAGCGGGCGAATGGGGCGATCGATCTGGCGGCAGGTAAGAACTTCCTTCTCGCTGGGCCGGCCTTCACGCTTGATGAATCCTCCGGGGATGCGTCCACCGGCGTAGGTGTACTCGCGATAATCCACGGTGAGAGGAAAGAAGTCGATGCCCTCTCGAGGGTCTGGAGAAGCAACCGCTGTGGCCAGAACGACCGTTTCGCCGGTGGTGACGAGCGCGGCACCGGATGCTTGCTTGGCCATGCGGCCAGTCTCAAAGACCAACCGCTTGCCGCCGGAAAGCTCGACTGCTACTTCATGCTTGGTAGACATAGTGTCCTCTTTTCGTTTTGTTCACTTGAGAAACCTGGTTTGGGAAGGACCGGAGGGAAGCTGGACTGTGGATTGCAATCGCATCAGAGAAAGATGCAGGCGCACAAACACGAAGAACCTGGGAGGATTGAACCTCTCCAGGCTTTTGTGTCGAGCAGCGTACGAATCTCATCGGATTGAACAGGCGCAAACGATAGTTGTGCGACCTCCCCGGCAAACGGAACAGTTCGCCAGGTACACCAAAGCCCCAGGTTCTGGGTGGAACAGGGGCCGTGACCAGTTTCCGGTCTGGGCGCTTCCGGTTCAATGTCAGCTTTCTGATTATTTGCGGATGCCGAGTTTGCCGAT
The DNA here is from genome assembly GCA_963765025.1 of uncultured Acidobacteriaceae bacterium. Classification (GTDB taxonomy): domain Bacteria; phylum Acidobacteriota; class Terriglobia; order Terriglobales; family Acidobacteriaceae; genus Telmatobacter. The sequence continues at coordinate 47,704 of CAVXVM010000032.1, forward strand.
TACGTCGCGGTAGCGATCGGAATCATGCGTCTTCAGGTAATCCAGCAGGCGGCGGCGTTTACTAACCAGTTGCAGGAGGCCACGCCGCGAAGCGTGATCCTTCTTGTGCGTTTTGAAGTGCTCGGTCAGTTCGCCAATCCGCTCACTCAGAATCGCGATCTGAACCTCCGGCGAACCGGTGTCAGTATCGTGGGTGCGGAAGCGTTCGATCAGGGTGGTTTTCTTTGCAGTCGCCAGCACGGCGTCAGTTACTCCTCTTGTCTTCTCAGGTCCACTTCTTAAGTGTCTAGTGTGAGATTACCATGAACAGGCGACTCGGCGCCATTAAGAGACCGGCCGGAACCTGGAAGAAAACCCTTGTCATTCCGCGGGCGTTCCGTAAATAAAATCAAAGGCCATTCCGGCGCGGTAAACACAAGCTGACGTAGGGTTTGCAGGCCTTATGCTCCTATGGCTTCGGTTCGAGCCAATAATTGGCCCGGGCGACGATGCGCGCGCCGTAGTCTTGGGCTGTCCGCACCCGAATTGCATGCAGGCCCGGAGTCATGTCTGAGGGGCTGAACGTAAGGAGGTAGCGGTTTCGCATGTCCTTGGCCGCATCCATCACGCGCTGCTCGAATCGCTTGTCCCCCACAAATGTGGTGTATTCCCCACCGCTCATTTCGGCCACCTCTTTCGTGACATTCTTCTTGAAAGCCTTGATTGCCATCACCAGGACGGAAACCATGCTCATGGTGGGCTGGTCGCCATTGCCAACGAGATCGTCTTTCACGTCGTGGGACAGTTCCGCGAGCGCTGGCGAAAACGAGACTGACAGCACCAGTACGTCGGATCCGCCGATTTTCTCGATGAGCTCCGGGATTTTGGTGTGCTTGCTTCCGTGATCGCGCTCCTCGCTGATAAGCAACAGGACTCGCCGATACTCCTTCGGCTGGGTCTCCAGCAGATCGACGGCGGAACTCACCGTATCAAGAATGGCCGCCCCACCATCTCCCGGTTGCAGGTGAATCAGTGCATCGTTCAAGTCCGCGCTCGAGTGCGCGTAATCCCGAATCAAGTGAGGCTTTGAATCAAATCCCATCAGGGCTGCCTCGCTCCGGGGATCGGTGAGGAACAAGTCAAGCAGCGGACCAAGCTTGGCGAGCTTGTCAAACTCAAGCACACTCACTCCGCCCTCTTCGACCGCAACCACCAGCGCAACCGGCGCGGAGTCCATCTCCTCCTGCACACGAATCTTCTGCGGTACACCGTTGTCTTCAAGCACAAAGTCCCCCTGCTTGAGACCGTAAAGAATTCCTCCTCCCCGCTTCTCAACCAGCGTGGGCACCAGCACTTCAGTTGTTGTTACGCGCAAGGTGGTCGTGTCGCTCTGAGCGACGGGCATGGGCTTAGGCGGCTCGATGGGGGGCAATTGCTGGGCAAGCGCGGCCGATCCGATCGCGAGCCATGCTGCGCAACAGTTCGCCGCTATCCCGGAAAATCCAAATCGCATTCGAGATACCACTCCTGCAACAGTGCTCAGCAGACTTCTGTGCGGACGCAGTGACAATGGGTTTTCAATCGCCGATCAGTGCCGCTTGCGAGCCTCATGGTCCAGCCGGTCAGTCCAGGCAAGAAAGCTCAACAGCTCCCAACGTGAAGCCCATACAAAGCTCATCACACTCTTGGCCGTCAGAGTCTCAGCGCGTTGGCCGGAGTACGTCTCAACCCGCCAGCGCAGGTACGCGCTTCGCCAAGGGGCAAATCGATGGCCGCGTGTTGCATTCCAGATGAATCGAAGAGGTGCCAGCAAGCCTTTTTCCTTTTCGATTGAGTATAGACGGAAGGGACGCCTGCCGGAGCACTGTGCCTGCAAAGTCAAATCGCGTGAACCGGTCGGGTGTTACCATGGCGCGCGTTCATGCGGAGGGGAAGCCGTTGGGATCGCGGCTATTGCAGCTTGCTGAACAGGCTATTTGAAACAGACCCAAGTTGAGCGATCACGTCCTCGAGAGCCGTCTGTTGTGTCTCAGCCAGCGAGAGTTGTGTGGAAAGCTGGGGAATATCGGCTTGCATCAAGCTGGTCTGCGCCGCGGTCAACTGGGTTTGCTCGCTTGAAACCGCATCGGTGGCCGAGGTTAGATGGGTGATCGAGTTATCGATGACTACCCTCTGTTGCGATACATAGCCAAGAGCGGAACTCAATGCCTGGGTATCGCTCACCGCCTGGCTAGTGTTCACTGTGCCGCTGGAATAGTCGGCAATCAGACTGTTCAGTGCCGTGAACACACCGTTTGCCCCTGCGCCAGAGAAGATCTGGTCGCCGGGGACGTTGAGTTGAATCTTCTCGCCATTCGGCATTTCAAGATAGTTGACGTCTTCATCGCCTGTGTATGAGGTGACGGCGGGCGATGTGCCCGAAGATGTGGTGAAGGGCGCACTCGATGTCTTCCCGCCGGCAAAAATGTACTGGCCCTGATAGCTGGTATTGGCCAGGGACTGAACCTCATCGCGAATGCCTGCAATCTGGTTTGCAATCGACTTCACGTTGCTCGCATTCATGGTTCCGTTGTTGGCGCTGGTGGCGAGCGAAATCGCCTGCGTGAGTTGCGAGACCACACTGCCCAGTGCCGAATCACTCACCTGAAGCTTCCCCGAAACCAGGCTCGAACTTTGAGTAAAGGAATCATCCTGTTGAATCTGGTTGAGGAGGAGCACATTCTCGCCCGAGGAGATCGGATCCTGGCTAAGCGACGTGATGCGGACGCCACTTGACAGCTCGGATGTCAATTGCTGCTCAGTCGCCTGAGACTGATCGAGAGAAGTGGCGAGATTCGAAATGTAATTCGGGTCAACGTGCATCGACTTCCTCCGCCAGCATGGACGCCGGCTGTCTTCTTCGGGAGCTTCCTCTAGGAGACAGTCGTCTGATCCCCAAGGTTCAATGCCGAGGCCATGATCGTGTTCAGCATCGCGAACACTTGCGAGGCCGCCTGGTAACTGCGCTCAAGAGTCGTCATCGCAGATGCCTCGTCATTCAGATTCACGCTGGAAATGGAATCATTCTGCGTTTGTAACTGCGTTACCGACGCATTCTGCGCGGTGTTCTCCGTTTGGACACTGGAAACCGTCGAACCGAGCGTAGTGACGAAGTTGGAGTAATAGTTGGTTGGGGATTGTCCGTTGACCGTCTGCTGACTGCCCAGTTTGGCCATCGACGCCGCATTAGAGCTGTCGCCGGTACTGTCCCCTGATCCAGCTGCCGCAATATGATTTGGGTCGGTCATGACGACGCTCATGGATAAGGCGCTCCCGGAAACATCGTTGCTCCCCGTGGCCAGATTTGCCGCCAGAGTGGGAGGCGGAGAAAAGATGTCGAGCGTCATGGCCCCGGTTGTTGACGACGGCACCGCAGCGCCAGTCGCGCCATCTGCGTCGGTCCCAGCATTGTTGAGAGTGTTCACCTGCGTTGAGACGCTGTACGCCAATTGGTCAAGCGATGCCATCACGCCTGGAATATCCTGGTCACGCGCGGTCAGAGTCCCGCCCAGCGACCCGCCCCCCGTTGTAAGTTGAGAGGTGACATCGGTCGTGCCCAGGTAGAGATGCGTGACTCCATCGACCTTGCCGCTGGTCATTTGAACGCTGGAGTTTTCCGATACCAGCAACTGGCCTGAGGTGGTGGTAATTTCCAGGCCGTTGTTGTCGGTTTTTATCTGGTTGATGCCAATCAACTGCGAGAGCTGGCTCAGGTCCTGTTGCCGCTGGTCCTCGAGCGTTCCCGCGTCTCCATTGGGTGACGTGGACTCGATCTGCTGGTTCAACTGCGCAAGGTTACTGGTAAGCGCGTTGACTTGACTCACCGACCCTGCCGCCTCCTGGTCAAGCGCCGATCGTTGTGAATTGAGGCTGGATGCGGCGTTCGATACGTCGCCGGCCAGCGTGGACGCCGAGGAAAGAACCTGCTCGCGCAGAGAGTTATCCGTGGGATTGGTTTCAAGCGACGAAAATGAGCTGAAAAAACTGGTGATGTCACTCCCAATATCCCCTGCCGCGGCGCTAGTCGATCCGGAATCGGGCGCAAACAGAGCCTGAGTGGTATTGAGCGCGGAGAGTCGCGAACTGGAAGCCGAAGCAAGTTGCTGCTGCTGATCGAGCCTCTGCAGTAGGACATTGTCCCGCTGTGAAGTAGAGCCTGTTTCGCTGGCCCCATCTCCCAATTCGACGCCGTTGATGGATATCGGCTGATTCTCCTGCCAGTTCGGAGTCTCAACTGTGTAGCCCGTTGTGTTGGCGTTGGCAACATTGTTGGCAACGACATTCAGAGCCGCCTGGTCAGCGTCGAGCGAGCTCGACATCATTGAGAATGCGGAGCTAATTGTCCCCATGAAGGCTCCCGACAGGCAAAGGAAGCGCAGAGGGACGCTGCCCATACTCCAACCGTCCCATCTGCAGTTCACGCAACCGGTTCATCACATCCAGGTTGGCTCGGGTCGCCTCCAGCACTCTGCCAAATACGGCCATATCCGCAGCCGCTGCGCCTGCCTGACGGGCAAGTTCGATACACTCCTCCCGGCGCAGGTTCGGCAGTTCCCGGTTCAATGCCTGGCATGATCGTGCAAGTTCCTCCAACCGATCGGCATCGAGACACGCAAGGGCCCGGGAAGCCTCCGCCACCAACTGTTTCAGCTCTGGGTTGATTCGTCTCATCTCAGACCCCAACATCGCCCGCGGTCCTTCCCTTTCTCGAATCACCACCGGGCTCTTGAATGCCGAGCCCGATCGGTGACCGTTTGCGGTTACGCAACACGCTATGGACAGGCTGAACAACTCGTTACTCTCGTCCGCCGATCATTGCGTCCACAAGTTTGGAGGCGACCGCCGAAACTGGCACGTCATAGGTTCCCGCCGCCAGGGCTGCTTGCATTGCCGCCACTTTTTCCGTGCGCACGCCGTCCGTACCAGCCGAAAGCGATACTTCGCTGCCAGCATTACTCAAAGTCGCCTGGTCAGCGCCCAATGCACTGGTCCCCTGGGTCGCGCCGTTCTTTGGGCCTCCAACCGGAGTCGTCGCGGGAGTGGTTCCCAGAAGTGACCTTAAACTATCAAGACTGTTGCGAATATCCATGCGCATTGCTCCTTGCTGATGCTATCGGCCTGGTTGCTTATCACTTTAGTCATTTGAGCGGCTTGAACACGGTATTGCCGTGCAGATTTCCAGTTACCTTCCCAGTTTCGCCCTGCTTACCAGAATGGGATAGATCCCTCACAATGCGGTCCGCAATGCCAAAGCCTCCTCGTTGGCTGAGCGCCTGGCCGAGCGCCTCGGAGGCAAACTCGCCCAGGGCGCCGTTTGCATTCGCGTCTCCTCCATCGTCCTCCCCGGTCAGCGCCTCTTTGCCGGTCATGGGCTTCAGGAGTTCCTTCATCATCTGCGCTTCGAACTCGTGGGCCGCCTTGACCAGCCTCGGGTCAATCGCCGGGGTCGAAGCTGCTGTCGCCGTCGCGGCCGAAATTGCCTGCATCAGAGCACCTCCAGGTCGGCCTCAAGCGCGCCAGCCTCTTTCATCGCCTGCAGGATGGAGATCACGTCCCGCGCTCCCGCCCCGGTACGTTGCAATTCTCCGACCAGATCCTCAACCGTCGCACCCGCCTTGAGATCGATGCGGTTCACGGGCCGGTCCTGGGCCTGAACAGTGGTCTGCTGCACAACCTGGGTTGTGCCGCCTGCGGACATGGCATTGGGTTGCGATACCTCGGTGGTCGAAATCACATTCACCGACAAGCCGCCATGCAGGATGGACACCGGCTGCAGACGAACGGTGCCTCCGATCACAACGGTGCCCGTGCGTTCATTCACCACCACACGCGCCCTCGGGTAGACCTCGACTTCAACCGATTCCACCTTGTCCAGCAATCCGGCAACATCCTCATCCGGGTTGACGGCTATCTCCACTCGGCGGCTGTCGACGGTACGCGCTCTTCCCGGGCCGATCTCGCCATCGATGGCCGACGCCATCTGTTCTGCAGTGTGAAAATCCGCGTCGTTCAAGACGACGGTGACCGTATGCATCTGCTTCAGGTCGATCGAAACAGGCCGCTCCACCAGGGCGCCACCGGGAATCCGGGCCGTGGTCGGGTGATTCATCTGCTTGCTGCTTCCTCCTCCGGCGGCCATGTAACCGCCCAGCACCAACGCTCCCTGGGCCTCTGCAAAGATCTGCCCATCGGGGCCGTAGAGCGGCGTCATGAGCAGAATGCCGCCTTCGAGCGTGCGCGCATCTCCAGCCGAAGAGACGGTCACGTCAAGCTTGCTTCCTGGTTGGCTGAAGGGTGGAAGCGTGGCCACAACAAAGACCCCTGCCATGTTCTTTACCTGCATGTTGCTGGCGCTGTTTGAGCCGGTCTGGGGTACCGTGATGCCCATCCGCTCCAGCACCGAAAGCAGCGTCTGGGCCGGAAACACCGTCTGCGAACTGTCGCCGGTCCCGTGCAGGCCGACCACCAGCCCGTAGCCGACAAGCTGGTTGTCGCGAATCCCCTCGATCGTGGCAACGTCCTTGATGCGCGCCTTTTGTCCGGCGGTCTCCGCAGGGAGACTGACGGCCGGAAGCAAGGCAAACAATGCCACGACTGCCGGCCAGACGTTGCGCCGGGTCCTTCGATGCTTTTGCGCCTTCCCGCTCGTCTCTCGCCTTAACAAGTGCGGCCCCGCTTCTCCAACCTGAATGTTCTCTGCCCTTGCGGGCCCCACGCCGTCGCTCTTCTGACCCAAACCTTCGTTCTTCCGCCCCACGCCCTCGCTCTTCTGATCCTTGCCCCAAATCCGCCGCCAACATCAGGCATCTAAAACACGACCAGCTTTTCCAGCAAACGGACGAGAGGATTCTGCCTGTAGGTGGAGTCGTTGACGATGCCCTTGCCCGTTACTTCGAGTTCGAGATCGGTCATGGCTGTGGACTGCACCTGGTTCTGCGAGCTCACATCCTCGGGCCGGACCAGTCCGCGGAGCTTGATCAGCTGCGTCTGCTGGGAGAAGGTGATCTGGCGCGTAGCCTGCACCACCAGCATCCCGTTGGGCAGCACGTCTACCACTTCGGCGCCAAATGTCGTCGCAAGACTTGAATTGGTTGTGCTCTGCCCCTGTGCCGTCAGGCCGGAGGCTGCGCTCATACCGACCAGATTCTGCAGAGCATTGGCAGCCTTGAGAGCCCCAAACAACGAAGTGAGGCCGGAGTTGGCGTTGGAAGCACGGGCATTCTTGACCTGACCATCGGTCGATGCCGCCAGACTTTCCGTGACTACAACGGAAACCACGTCATGCAGGCGAACCGCCTTGGCATCGGTTCCCAGCCGTACGAGCCGCCCCTCCGGACTCCAGATCGAACCAGTCGACTTCACTTCGGCCGCCTGCTGCTCACGCACGCGCTGAATGTAGGTACTCAAGGCCGTCTCCGGCGGCGTTGCCTTTGCAGCGACAACAGGTTTCGTCTTCTTGGCTGCGACGAATGGGCAGGCTGCGGTCAACGCTAGAATTAGAACGGCAATTTTGAAACGGTGCCTCATGGCCGCATCTCCGTCTGGGACACAAAGGCAGCACGGCCTTTGCCAAGAGCCACAGCGCGCACAACCTTTCCTCCGACCGCAAGACGCGCGCTAAATTCCCCTCCGCAAATGGCGGGGCCAAGGGCCCGGGCCTCAAGGCGTGCCTCGACCAGCGGCGTACTCTCCTCGAGAACCAGCGCATCGCCTGAGTGAATGACCAAAGCGGCTGCCCGTTCGCCGACGTTCGAAGCCGTTTCTTCCATCTCACCGGGCAGGATCATGCGCCCGGTGCGCGTGATTCGCACCAGGCGTCCCGGCCCCGCGGGATGGTTGGCGTCCCGCATCAGCAGCCAGCGGTCGCCTGTACAGGAATCGTCAATCTCCTTGAAAACGCCTCCGGCGAGGGGCTGGGCCACTTCAGTTCCCGTTCGGATCGCGGCACTCAAAGCTTGCGCGGGCCGGGTCAACCTCTGCGCAGGCAGGACTCCAGCCCACACGAGCGACAGGATGAAAATATCGGTCGCTCTCCGGCTCAACGTCCTCATACCTCGGCCCTCCTTCAAATGCTCAACCAGCAGATCTGCTTTAGCGCGTCATGTTGTTGACCTGCGAGTACATATCGTCGGCCGCTTTGATCACTTTGGAATTGGATTCGTAGGCGCGCTGCGCAAGGACCATTTGCACAAACTCGGTGACGATGTCGACGTTCGAGTTCTCCAAGTATCCCTGCTGCAGGGTGCCCAACCCCTCGGCTCCGCCAGGGTTGCCGAGCACCGCGTCGCCTGAGCTGAGAGTGGCCTGGAGCAGGTTCGCGCCCAGGCTCTCCAGCCCGCCGGGGTTGGGGAAGGTGGCCAGTTGCAACTGTCCAAGCTGGGAGGGATTCTGCTGGCCGGCAAGCGTTGCATTCACCACTCCGTACTGGGTGATAGTCACTGCCGTTGCGTTCGACGGAATGGTGATCGTGGGGATCACCGGGTCGCCGTCGGTGGTGACGATGGTGCCCTGGTTGTTGAGATGAAACTGGCCGGCGCGCGTGTAGGCGATGGTGCCGTCAGGGCGCTGCACCTGAAAAAAACCGGTTCCCTCAATCGCCACATCGAGCGGGTTATCCGTTTCGTTGAGCGCACCCTGAGTCGTGATGACTTCAGTGGCCGCCGATTTGGTGCCCAGGCCAATCTGCAGGCCCGCCGAAACGGTGTTCTGGCTCTCGGCCGCCCCTGGAGTAACCAGATTCTGGTAGACCATGTCCTGGAACTGCAGACGCAACTGGCGAAAGCCGGTGGTCGAGGAGTTGGCCAGATTGTTGGCAATTGTGTCCAGGTTCATCTGCTGTGCGCTCATGCCGCTGGCGGCTGTATACAACGCTCGGATCATGGTTCTCCTCGTTCTGGATCAGATCTTCGGCAGATCTTCTGTGGCAATTTTGTTGAACTCCGTGTGGAAGACGGTGAGGGCCTTCTGCATCATCTCGGCCTGACGCTGCATCACGATCAGGTCGAGCGAACCCTGGACCACGTCCTGGTTGGCCGCCTCAAGGGCTCCCTGGTGGATCGAGGCGTCTGTTACAGCAATGGGTGGGTCGCCGGAAGGGGCAACATACCGGTCGGCCCCCTCTGGCGTCAGCTGGGCGCCCTTTCGAAACGTGAAGACGCCAACGGTCGCCACCGCTCCGCCTGCGGTCGACAGCACCCCATCGGAACCAACCGAAATCTCCCCGGGAGGCACCGCAATGGCCTTGCCCGCCGAGGAAAGCACGGGCTCCCCTGCCGAAGTAATCAGTTGGCCGCTCGATGAGCGATGGAAGCTGCCATCACGGGTGTAGCGGAGCCCGTTTGCTGTCTGGATTTGGAAGAAGCCTTCGCCCTCAATCGCGAGATCGAGGGGATTGCCGGTCGAAACCAGGGCCCCCTGGGCCATGCTGAGCTGGTCGCCGCCAAGAAGGCCGAAATTGTTGACCGTGCGGCCCAGCTGGGAGCTGAGAGTGTCCGGACCGAGGAGCGCGGACCGGAAGTACTCCCGCTCCGCCCGGTATCCCGGCGTCTGAGCATTGGCCAGATTGGCGGCTGCCGTATCGAGTGCCTGGGTTCTCGCCACCAGGCCCGTCATCGCCGCGTAGTAACCGCTGTCCATCGCACGCTCTCCTGACAACGAGAGAGCTTGCAGATGGAGTGCCGCGGGAGGAGAAATGGAATTAGAGGGGCTTAGGAATGGCAGGCCCAGGGGGCAATGGGCGACGATCAGTCATCGGTCCCCGGCCTCAAGCAGCCCCGCCCGGCAGCCCAGTCTCTGTCACTGCCCGATGCGGGACGAACGTCCTGCTCCATTCTGAATTCCACCTGGTTCGGAGATCCTGAATTCCTCTTGGCGTCGGGACCTATTGCAGGCCGTCGCAGACGATGGTGACAGAGAAGGTTGACTCCTGAAAGCGGTAGAGATGGTGCAACTGAAACTCCGGAGCCTGGACATGGAGTTTGTAATCGCGGCCGGTGATGACCGCGGGCACCGAAAGACCGCAATTTGCGGCCAGCTCAGGGACTTTGCCCTTCCACGCGCCCGCCAGCATGTTGCAGATCTCCCCAATCCCATCCTTAACCGTGTCGTCAATTTCCTCGAACTGCATGCCGGTCATGAATCCGGCAATTTCGAGGGCGGCCGTGCGGCCGCTCGAGAAGACGCAGGCTCCACTCAGCAGCCCGCCAAAGCCAACCACCGCGGTCACGGAATCCTGTTCCTGGCTCCCGCCGCCATGCTCCCGTCGGCATTCGACCCCGAGCATCAATCGAAAAACCTCTTCCACGCTTGCATCCAGGTTTCTCGGATCGGAAACCTGTTGCAGGGATTCACGCAACGATACCGCCATCGTAGGCTCCATTCCATTTCCGCCGCCCCCGCGCTCAAGCGCGATGGCGGCCTTGCGCACACCGTTCAACAGCATGCTGTCTCCTTCTCGTCAGGCCGCGTGCACGAGAGGCAATACCCTCTCCTTCACTTGCTCGGCGGTGAACGGCTTGCGGATGTACCCCTGCGCTCCAGCCTGTATGGCCTGCTTGACGTGCTCTTCGCTCGACTCGGTTGTGATCATGACCACCGGAATCCCCGGAGCCAGGTTCTGGGCGCGAATCTGGCGCAGAAACTCCAACCCGTCCATCGACGGCATGTTGATGTCGGAGAGAATCAGGTCCACCTGTCGCGCTCTCAGCAGTTCCAGGCCCTCGGTTCCACTGCCTGCCTCATGCACCACCAGCGGATCCAGGCCCGCCTGGCGCAGCGCACGCTCCACAATCTTGCGCATGACCGAGGAATCGTCGACGATCAGGGCTCGTATTTCACTCATGCCTCAACTCCTCTACTGCATTTTGTATCGGCAACCTCAAGCGATCCTTGAGTCCTGTAGCAGGCGCCCGGCTTGATTCCCGGTCAAGAAGAGCGGAGGGAACAGATCAGGTCCCGCACGGTTTCGATTTGCGGCAACGGCCTCTTCTGCGGATCGGTCCACATTCTCAGCCAAAGGCAGTCGTGCAACCGGACCAGTCGCGACTCGACCGGTTTGAGCGTTTCGACGCGCCTGGCCAGGACCTGAACGAGTGCCGACTCTGAGGCGGCCTCGATCAACTCCACCGGGGGAAACGTTGCAGCAAGCATACGGGTGTACGCGGGGCGAAAGAGCGACTCCTGCACAAGACCGGATTCGGCGCGCAAGCCAGTCATGCGCTCGACGGCCAAGGCCAGTGCCGGGTCCAGGCGCGATTCGAATCCCAGATAAACGATCTTGCGCGCCGCAATCCGGAGCGGCAGGGCGCCAAACGCATCCACAAAAAGTCGCGGCAAAACCGCGGTCAATCCTTCCGGCGCATGCGCTTCCAGCCCCAGGACCGGACAACTCCACTGCAGCCCCAGCGCCCGGGTCACCAACTGCTCGCTGACTGCCTGCTGGCGCACCAGCCAATGACCCAGACGGCCGGCTCCCGCGGTCTTCTGCGCCTCCAGCGCCCTGCGCAACTGGGCACTGGTAATCCAGCCTTGTTCGAGCATTGCAAGGCCCAGCGGAATACGGTGGCGGTGAACCTCCTCGGGAATGCCGTGAGCATCGACTTCCCGCAGGAGTGCTGCTTCAATCCGCGCCCGTGTACAGGCGGGCGAGCAACTCCAGCCGCCTTCAAACACCGGCACCGAGCGGCTGCGCCACAACTTCATCCATCCGGAGTCGCAGGCAGGATTGGAGCAGGATGTGAACAGCCCGAGCGCCAATCGGCGCCGCACAGGTTCAACCCGCTCCAGTCCAGACTCGGCTCCGCGGAGAGCTCCCGGGGCGGACACCCTTGCTGGCCCGCCGGGACTGAGTGCTCGACGGCCCTGCTCAACCTGCGCGCGGTTCTCCCTCAGAAGAGGCATCGGATGCTCTCCAGGCGTTTTCTCGGCGCAGCGACCTCGCTGATGCGGAGGCCAAAGTTGCCGTTGACCAGCACCACCTCGCCGCGCGCAACAATCTTGTCGCCGACGATCAGGTCGACGGGATCGGAGACATGGCGGTCCAGTTCGACCACATCTCCAGGCCCCAGATCGAGAATCTCTCCGAGCGGCATCTCCCGGCAGCCGAAGCGCAGGGAGGCTTCAAGTTCGACATCGAGCAACAACTCGAGGCCTGGAGTCAGGCCGGCTGTCGGTGCCGCGGGTTCTGCCGCTCGCGCATGCGTGGGTTTCGGCTCGGCCGCCGGCTTCTCGGACCGTGGGGCTCGGACCTGGTCGTGTACCAGGACTGTCCAGGCTCGTTCTCCGGACTTTAATTGAAAGGCGCGCGAGATCTGCGCCTCGCCTGAGATCTGCTCAAAGCCGGTTACTCGGCATTTCTTTCCGGTTCTGGCCAGCAACTCTCCTGCGGCTGCGTCGCAGGTCTCGCGCAACAGTTCGCCCCAGGCCGCCTTCTGATCCACTCCTTCGCCCAGCAGCGGCGCCTCCAGGATCGAGCCGTCGAATTCAACGGCAAATCGGCCCTCTTCATCCCCTTGAATCGTGGCAGCGAAGCCAAATGAGCCGGCCTCAAGTGGCTTGGGCAGCGCGTCTGTCAACTCGGGCTCGCCTGCCAGAGCCTGGGCAAATAGGTCCCGGGCCACCTGGGCCCAGCAATCCAGATAGCTCTTCATCGGTCTGTCTCCGCAAACCTCTGCTCAATGCGGGCGGCGCGCTGCGTTCCCTGGCGGACGGCCTGAGCGGTTGAAAGCGATTGGCCGCCCACACGCCAGACGGGAAGCGTGCTGGCAGCCAGGTCCAGGCGCAGGACACTGCCCGGCTCAAGATTCTCCAGGTCGCTGGCAGCCAGACGCACCGCCGGCAACTGCAAGGAGCAGCCGAACCTGATCCTCTGCGCCGCCGCTCCCATCCTCGCCTGCGCATCGCCGCCATGGCGGCGCCGCCGGCCCCAGTCCGACGTGAGCCTGCGCAGAATGGTGTTGGCGACCACGGCAGGAAAGGCAAGATTGAGCAGGCCCGAACTGTGCGGCATGCGGATCTCGAAACTCAGGCAGAGCGTTTTCTCGTTCACCGAGATCACCCTGGCCACCTGGGTCTGCATCTGCCGGCGCTCAAAGTTGAAACTGAGGCCAACGGGCTGCCAGGCGGCGGTCAGTTCGCGGCAGATGATCTCAACCACGCTGCCCAGGATCGCCTCCTCGATATCGGTCAACTCGCGCAGAGGCCCGTCCTTGCCTTCGCCCCCCAAAAGCAGGTCAATCACCGGAGGCGCCAGGCCAAGGTCCAACTGCAGTACCGACAAGGCGCCCAGCGGCTCCAGCCGCACCGAGGCGACATAGCTGATCTCGGGAATGCGCAGCAGAAACTCGTTGAACTGAATCTGCTCGGCCGAAACCAGGTTCACCTGAAAGCGGGTCCTGAGCCAGGCCGCGAGATTATGGGTCAGGTTGCGGGCGAACAAATCGTTGAGCATACTGATGGCGCGCAACTGCTCGGTCGAAATCTGGCCGGCGGATGAAAAATTGTACGGAACGACGCGGGCCCTGACCTCACCCTTCGGCGATTCGGGCGTGGAACTCCGCGCGGCCTCGAAGAGCGCATCGATCTCATCCTGCTTAAGCGTCTTCTCAATCAATTCTCACCGCCTCCGGGTCTCGTTCCCACCGCTCCCAAAGCCATCTTGTTTCCGCGCCACTTCAGTTCTCTCGAAGATGCCCTCATAGAATTCCGCGACGCCCGCGCTCCGTCTCGCGGCGCGGACCGGGTTTCTGGAAGACGCCCTTCGAAGCCAGGTCCTTGAGCGCGCTGCGCAGATGCACGACCGCCGAGGCATGAACCTGCGAGACCCGCGACTCAACCACGCCGAGCGCCAAGCCGATCTCGCGCATCGTCATCTCCTCGTAGTAGTAAAGAGTCATCACCAGCCGTTCCCGGTCAGGCAGGTTGGCAATGGCTTCGCTCAACCTCTCCTCGAGTTCTCCCCTGAGGCAGCGGAACAGAGGATCCTCTTCCGGTCTTCCGGGCACGTACGCCAGTTCCTCTTCCC
>CAVXVM010000033.1:0-16316 GCA_963765025.1 uncultured Acidobacteriaceae bacterium
ATTGTTCGACGGGCCATTTAATCCATATATCGTCCACAACCCTGGTCTTAAATGAGCGTCCCCCGCCGCGAGCGATGGCAGCAATTTTGTGAAGCTTTTGAGAGACACTGTTCATAGAGTTCTCCAATCATAGAAACCGGTCCATTTCATTGGCGGTTGAATTGACCTTTCGTTTTCAAAATCCAAGTCAAACCCAGGCAGAGGGCGTGGTTTCGGGCAGGCCTAACGCTCGCCCCAGCTCAGTTTGCTGCGCAGGGCCTCAAAGAAGCCGCTTTCGCTGAGGCGCACCAGCTTTACGGTGTGTACGGAACGGTGGCAGCGGAGTTCGTCTCCGCGGATGAGTTCGACTGCCTGCTGACCGTCTACGGTGAGCAGGGCCAGGTTGGGCACTCCTTCGACGCGGACGGTGAGGCTGGCGTCGCCGCGGACCACGATGGGCCTGAGGGTGAGCAGGTGGGGGCAGATGGGGGTGACGACCATGGCGTCCACGTCGGGCGTGAGGATGGGGCCGTTGGCGGCCAGCGTGTAGGCCGTGGAGCCGGTGGGGGTGGAGACGATGACGCCGTCGGCGCGGAAGCGGGCAACTTTTTTGCCATCGAGCTCGACGGAGAAGTCGCCCATGCGGGCGATGTCGCCCTTGGAGACAACGATTTCGTTGAGGGCCTCGTAGCAGGAGTGCTCCTGGCCATCGCGCCAGAGGGCGGCGTGGAGCATGGCGCGCTCGTCCACATCGTGGCAGCCCTTGCACCAGCTTTCGAGGGTGGAGTAGAGGTCGGCGAGGCGGACCTCGGTGAGAAAGCCGAGATAGCCGAGATTGACGCTGAGGATGGGCGTGCCGGTGGAGGCAAAGACGCGGGCGGCAGCGAGCAGGGTTCCGTCGCCGCCGAGCACGATGACCAGGTCGGGCTTGAGGCCGGGCATCTCGGCCCGATCGACGGCCTCGGCGCTGGTGGTGTAGGCAGCGCCCTCAAGATCGAGGAGCGGCTCGAAGGAGTGCTTGCGCAGCCAGGCGACGAGGTCGGGCAGGAGCCGGTTGAGTTCTTCCTTATTGGGCTTCGAAACGATGGCGACGCGAACCATGCGGTCAAGTGTAACGGATTGGGGTTGAGGACGATTAAGCGGAGGCGGGTCGGCGGGCGTAGAGGAGAAACTCGTGATTGCCTTCAGCGCCGGTGATGGGCGATGGGATGGTCTCAATCACCTGCCAGCCGAGGGCGCGCACGGCATCGGCGACCCTGTCGATGGCGAGTTGGTGGGCTTCGGGGTCACGCACGATACCGCCCTTGCCGATGTGTTCGCGACCAGCTTCAAACTGCGGTTTGACGAGGATGACAGCTTCAGCCAGCGATGGGGCGGCGGCAAAGACGGGGCCGAGCAGGAGGGTGGCGGAGATGAAAGACACGTCCATGACAAGGAGCGTCGGGAGCGGCTCGGCGGTGACTGAGGCGGGCGCCAGTAGGCGGGCATTGGTGCGCTCCATCAGGTGTACGCGGGGGTCGGTGCGCAGCTTGGCGGCGATCTGGCCGAAGCCTGTATCGATGCAGGTGACGCTGGCTGCGCCGTGCTGGAGGAGGCAGTCAGTAAAGCCGCCGGTGGAGGTGCCCACGTCGATCGAGGAGCGGCCGGTCACGGGGATTTGCCAGTGCTCGAGGGCTCGGGCGAGCTTGAGGCCGCCGCGGCTGACATAAGGCGGATCGTCGCCGAGGAGGCGGATGGGGGCATCGGCGGCGACGCTGACGCCGGGCTTGAGAATCTTCTGCTCGCTGACCAAGACGCGGCCGGCGAGGATGTAGGCCTGGGCGCGTTCGCGGCTGGGCGCGAGGCCGCGCTCGACCAACAGAAGATCGATTCGTGTTTTGGCCTGGGCCATCAGGCTCCCCAGTGAGAGGATATAGGGCGCGGGCTGGATTGAGGGATTGGCGTGTGGCCTCGACGCCCACTCATCGCGATAAAACTGCGATGAATGGGGCACAGCACTTCCTTCGCATATCCCAGGTCTCAAAGGCGAGAGTTGGAGCGCCCGGCATCGCTCGATCCTTTATTCTTCTCAAGTAAAGACCATGGCTGACTTTCCTGAAAATTTGTCGCCCGCTCCCGGCTTGCACGCAGTTAAGGGCGGAATCAAGCGCATTGTTCTCACCGGATTTATGGGAGCGGGAAAATCCACCGTCGGGTTGCTGCTCGCCAAGTGCACGGGATGGGATTTTCTCGATCTCGACACGCACTTGGAAACGACCACGAGAAAGAGCGCGCGGGCGCTCTTCGACGCTCTTGGCGAAACCGGGTTCCGTCAGCTGGAGTCGGATCTGTGGGCCTCAGCGTTGCAGCGTTCCCAGGCGATCATTGCCCCCGGCGGAGCCGTGATCGACAAGGCCTCGAATCAAAACGTACTTCGAGAAAGCGTGGGTAGCTTTATTGTTTTTCTGGACGCGCCCTTTCAGACCCTGATCGGCCGCTGTTTGCAGCAGGAGCAGCAGGAGGGCGCCACTTATCGTCCCCTGCTGCACAAGACCGAGATTGCGAGGGCTCGGTTTGAGGAGAGGCGGGTGCTTTACGCGAACCATGCGCAACGAGTGATCGATGTCGCCCATCAATCACCAGAACTCGTTGCTCAGGAAATCTGGCGAGCGGTCTTTGAGATGCACGAGTGAGGGCGTGCCGTAATGCGGGCGCGAAGCTCGATATATCGCTACTCTACAGGGGCTATTAGACGTCATGGGAACCGAAAGCACGGCTTTCGTTCTGCGCCGCCCATCGCAAAAAACGCGATGGATGGGGACCCGGTTGTAGTTCTGGGAAAGAGGCGCGGCGAAGAGTAAGGGCAACTCCTAATTGGGAGTTGCCCCTTTGTGTTGGTGGGAATTTTGTTCTGGCCTGGCCGGCGTGGATTTTACGGAATTGCCTGGCACTGCTTGAGGGTGTAGTTGGCGCCGTAGGTGGAGAGCATGAGGGCCGGGGGCAGGTTGCATGGCTCGCCATGTCCGGCACTGCGGCTGACATAGCTGCTGTTACCCTGGGAGCCGTTCTGGGTGGTGACGCGCACGTCGACAATGTTGCCCTCGACCAGCACGGTGGTGTCTACGAGGTCAGTCAAGGTGGCGAGGATGGTGAGATAGGGGCTGTCGGGCGAGGCCGCGTAGACCTTGCCGAATTGCGAGTTCTGGGTGTTGACGACGGTGCGGGGATGACCGACGACGGTCAGCGTCTTTTCCACGGTGTGGCTGGTGAGATTGGCGATGGTGACGGTCCCGTCCGTCTGGTTTGCCGTGTAAGCGCGAGTGCCGTCAGCAAGCACGGTGACGCTGGCAGGATTGTTACCGACGGGAATGGTGAAGGTTGTGCCGAAGGTGGGGCTGTCGTTGCCGTACTCATCGAGACTAACGTCGATCAAGGTGATGGTGCCGCCGTCGTAGTTGGCAACCACGAGCTGGCTCGTGGCCTGGTTGAACTCAGCATAGACGGGGCCGGCGACGGCGGTCATGCCGGCTGTTCCATTGGGCGGACCGCCGCACGGCGGAATAACGGGAGTCACATTCTTGCACAAGGACGAGTTATTGATCGTGTTCACCGCGGTGGTGGACAACGGCAGAAGGGGATGGCAGTTGACGGTCTGTCCGTTCTGATTGAGGAAGGGCGTGCAGGCGTCGATGGTGTTGTTCTGCGCGTTGATGACCGTGACGGTGTCGTCGCCGCGGTTGAGGACGAAAAGGCGTTTCTGGTCAGCGCTGTTGAGGGCAAAGACAGGGCACCTGCCGAGGGGCAGGGGCGCGTCAGCGGAGTTGGTTGAGATTTCAATGGGCGTGGCCACACCGGTGGTCTGCGCTGTGGGAGCCGTGTTGCAGGCGACACCGGTAGGATCAGTGAAGTTCTGGCTGATGACGTATTCGCGCTGGCCCCCAGTGGTGGGGCTGCCGGCGATGGTGACCGGTGTGGGCGCCACGGGGATGGCCAGCTTGAAGGCCTCAGGTGTGGAAGTGAAGAGGTCGATGACGTTGCCGGTAAGGTCGGCGGCCCAAAGACCGGCAGAAGGCGCCATGAGATTAACGGGCGCAGCCGTGGATGCAAGGGTGGTATAGGTGACGTTCTTGGCCTGCAGCGTGGTGGTAATGGGGAAGTCGGACAGGGTTCCATCGCTGTTGAGGGTGTAGCCGGTGGCGCCAAGCTCATCGAGGGTGAAGGTACTGGGCCCAGGCCCGATGGGGGCAATGGTGAGGACCGTGTCACCTGAGTAATCCACCAAGGTGACGATGCCGGCGGAGTTGGGCGAAGGCGCTGAAACGACCACGGTATACGAGGTGGGCTGCGCAGCGGGCCCGCTGGGATTGACGGGTGTAACCACGGGGCGATACGAGTTTCCGCAACCGGCAACGAGGGTAGCCGCCGCAAGGGCCGCTCCCGCCTGAACCAGGAGCATACGCACCTGGTCTGATTTCATGGAAAAAAGCCTCATTCAGATCGATCCTGCTTCCTTGGTGATTGTAAATCAGCCGGATGGGGGCGGGCACGCCTGCGGTCCCATGGCCCGAGGGGTGAAAAACTCGGCTGAAGCATGGGGGTTAGACGCAGCAAGGCGGGAATTGCGACGGGCGCGCGGGATGAGGTGCCTGCGGGCCGTCGGGTTACGATGAGGCGTGGCGAAATTGAAATCGAAGCTGGCGTGGGAATCCAAACTGGTGCTGCTGCTGGTGCTGCCATTTGTGGGCGCGGACGTGGTGCTGGAAGCGCACTGGTGGGCGACCCAGAACCTGCAGGTGGCCGAGTGGACGGTGGGTCTGAGCGTTCTGCTGGGGCTGGCGACGTGGCAGATGCGCGCGGCAACTCCGTGGGGGGCAGCGGCGGGCTCCGGAATTACCGCAAGCCTGATGTTTTCAACGGTGGCGTTTCCTTACCTGCCGTGGCGGACGGCGCTGGTGCCGGTGCTGGCGGTATCGCTGGTGGCTTTTCTGGCCACGCGGGCGGGACGCAGCCGCAAGGAAGAGATGGGCAGGGCCGAGAGCCGGCGGGGACGCGGCGCGGCGCAGATTGCCGCCAACCTGGGCGCGGCTACGATTGTGTCGAGCGCTTTTGTGCAGTCGTGGTTTATTGACAGCAAGTGGATTCCTGCGGCGGCCAACAATCCAGGGCTGGTGCTGACGGCAGGGCTGGCGGCACTGGCTGAAGCGGCTGCGGACACGGCTTCGTCGGAGCTGGGGCAGGTGTTTGTCGGCAGCCCGCGAATGATTACGACGCTGCGGCGGGTGCAAGCGGGACGGGATGGCGCTGTGAGCGTGGTGGGGTCGGCGGCGGGAATGGCGGCGGCAGTGATTGTGTCGGCGGCGGGCACGTTTGCGCTACGCGGTAACGCGCCGATGTTCTGGATCAGCGCCGCTGGAGGGGTGTTTGGGCTGTTCTTTGACAGCCTGCTGGGCGCGACGCTCGAAGAGGCGGGTTGGCTGAACAACGATATGGTGAATTTTCTGTCGACGGGCAGCGCGGCGCTGTTTGCGCTTGGTTTGCTGGCGTTGTTGTCGCTGCCGGGGATTCCGATTCGGTTGGGGTAAGCCTGGTTGCGCCTTGAGGGCTGAAGGATTGCGGGAAAAGTAGCGAAGGGGAGTTCCTGCGACCCCGCCCTAGCGACAAAAACAAAAGCATCGCGAGGATGGGGCACCCGACTGAACTCCCATCTCTTCAAGAAGGTCACGTACCCTACTTCGTTGCGAAATTAAACCAACTGCTTTTCTGCGGTGGCGACGTTCGTGTCTTTGGCTGCGCGCGACCAGGCGAGGCGGAAGTCGTGGACGTTGTTGAGGGAGAAGTTGGGCTGCGCGGGCGCTGTGATGGCGAAGAAGTCAGCGCGGGTGACATCTTCAAGCCAGAAGGCTGGGCGCGGCTCGGCTGCGGACGGCGCTATCTCAACATGCGACATTTCAAGATTGCGCAGGTGGCGGATGAAGAAGCCGTGCACGGGCGTGGGGCCGAACTGCAGCAGTTCCGGATAGGCCTCTTCAATTTCAGGAACGACGAGGTTGCGCCAGTCGGGCATGTCTTCAAAGGCCTCGCCCCAATGGACGCGCATCCGTTTGGGCAGACCGTTGTGGCCGAAGTAGCAGTTGGAGAGTTTGACGTCTTCAATGAGGTTGGAGGGGATGCCGGAGAAGATCGAAGCCGTTGACGAGGCGGAGTTGTGGCTGACGAGGTTGGAGATGAGCACGCGGCGCAACGTGCCGGGACGCATGGTCTCTTTGGGCCCGCGATTGCGGCGGTTGAGGCGCAGGAACAGGGGTGCATCGACAATGTCGCGCATGGTGTTGCCGGTGATGGCGATGTCTTCAAGATATGCGCCGTCTGACGTTTCAAGCGAGATGCCCTTGCAGCCCTCGAGCACGTTGCCGGTGATGGTGATGTTGCGAAAGCCGCCGTTCGATTCAGTTCCGCACTTGATGCGGCCCTGGCGCGGAACCTTGAAGTCTTCGTCAAACTTTTTCCAGGTTCCGGCGAGGACGCTGCCGAGCTCGTAATAACCCGAGACGTAGTTGTTGGCGATGGTCACATTGTCAGTGGAGCGTTGATAGCCGAGGGCGTAGCTTGATTTGGGACAGATACCGTCGTCCCAGGGTGAGTTGACGGTGCAGTTGGAGACGCGCACATTGCGGCAGCAGTCGATGTCGAATCCGTCGCGATCGGTGTCGATAAGGAGATTGTCGAGGGTGAGGTTGTCGACGCCGGTGGCGAGCAGGGCGAAGTGGCCGCCCTTGAGCACGCTGAAGTCGCGCAGCAGGACGCCGCGGCAGTTCTTGAGCGCGAAGGTCTTGTTGCCGACGCCGGGCTGCTCGGCCTTGAAGGCCTCGTATCCACCGCGCACGTCAGGCGAGCCGTGGCTGAGGCCCTTGCCGAAGATCAGGCCCGGGCCGAGCACGGAAAAGTTCTGCTGATTCTCCGCATAGAAGAGCGAGTTGCGCCAGTGGTTGTGGCCGTAGTCCTGGTAAGGAGTCCAGGGATCGTTGGGCTCGGCCGCATCGTAGACGCCGCCGTTATAGCCGGTGGCGTCGCCGGGCCGGGGCGAGTCGGCGGCCAGGATGGTGCAGCCGCGGGAGAGATAGAGATCGACGTTCGATTTGAGGCGGATGGTGAAGCAGATGTAAGTGCCTTCAGGAAAGACGAGCGTGCCTCCACCGGCCGCGGCGACGGCTTCAATGGCCGTGTTGATGGCGGGCGTGTCGACGGTTTTTCCGTCGCCGGTGGCGCCGAAGGTGCGGACGTTGAAGACCGCCTCCGTTGCGTGGGCGTCGGTCTGGGCTTCAGCGATGGAGACGTGACCTACGGTGGCGGCGAGGGCGAGAGGAGAAATCTTGAGGAGATCGCGACGTTTCATGACGAAGTCAGCATAACAGGGGGGTGGAAGGACAGGGATTAGCCACTAGGGATTAGGGATTAGAAAAGCGCGAAGGCGAGTTCCCCGTTTCCCACAGTCAGTTTTGATTTGAAATTCAGAGACGGGGCCGATCAATGCAGGCCGAGGCGCCAGGCTGTGTAGCTTAGGATTTCGTGGGCGTAGCGCTCGAATTCGCCGGTACCGCCTTCGATGGGGACGGTGTTGCGGGGCGAGGTGAGCACGTCAAGCCCGTCGGCGGTACAGATGGCGTGAATGCGGAACATGTGCGTGCCGTCGCTGACGATGACCAGGCGGCGCAGATTGTTGGCTTGGGCGATGACGGCGATGCGGTGAGCCTGTTCCTCAGTGTCAGTGCTCTGGGTTTCAGCGATGATGGCCTGCTCGGGGACGCCCAGGCCCTCAAGGTATTCGCGTCCTACCGAGCCCTCGGAGTACTGGTCGCCTCCGGGTCCGCCCAGCGTGATGATGAGGGGAGCGATGCCACGACGGTAGAGGTCGTAGGCGTGATTGAGGCGGGCGCGATAGGCCGGGGAGGGACGGCCATCGTACTCCGCCGCGCCGAAGACGCCGATGGCATCAGAGGGAGCAGCCTGATCCTGGGCGGCGAAGGCCTGGATTTGCCAGTAGACCCATCGGCACCAGCCGAGGGCGCCGATGACCAGGGCCAGAAAGAGGACCAGCGCGATGCGGAGCTTGAGACTCGAACGCTTTGGTTTGGCCCGAGGCATCATGGGCACCATCTTACTGACAACTACCGCTGCAAAACCATGACGATTTCGTGGGTGGGAATGGCGCCTTCGCGCAGAATCTCCCAACGTCCGGGGCCGAGGGAGAGGTCGACGATGGTGGTGGGCAGGGCGTGGCCGGTGGGACCGCCGTCAATAATGAGCGGAATGCGTTCGCCGATCTGGTCGCGGACGGCCGCGGCGTGGGTGCACTCGGCGGCTCCCTGCAAGTTGGCCGAGGTTGCGGTGATGGGCAATCCGAAGCGCTCAACAACTGCTCGAGGGATGGCGGCATCGGGCACGCGCAGGGCAACGTTGCCGGTGTTGGCCGTGGAACGAAGGGGCAGCTTGGTTCCGGCACGGACGATGATGGTGAGGGGGCCGGGCCAGAAGCGGTCGGCGAGCTTGTCGAGCAAAGGATCCGTGTCGCGGGCCAGCTCATAGGCCTGCGAAAGGCCGGAGATGAGCAGGGAGAGCGGCTTGTGCCGCTGGCGGGTTTTGATCCGGTAGATTTGCTCGACGGCGTTGAGATTCACGGGGTCGACCGCCAGACCGTAGAAGGTGTCGGTCGGCAAAGCGATAACGTCCCCCTTGCGGAGACAGGAGACGATGTAGTCGATCCGGTCCGGCTGAGGTTCGTCGGGATGGACGCGCAAAATTTCCGCGGACAATCAGGCCTGCCTTGGTGCTTGAATGGAAGATGCTGTAAAGACGGAAGCTATCACAGTCCGCCGCGGCGGACAAGTTAGCCGCAACACACCACCAACCGCCAACGGGTGGAACGGCTTAGAATCCATTTGAGCACTGGATGGTTCATCAATGCCTGTTCGCATTGTACAGAGTAAGCAGAACGCGCGGCTGAAGGAGTTGCGGAGGGCGCTGGCGCAGCCGGGCCGCAACGGCGGCGCAATGGCAGGAATCGAAGGGCCAAAGCTGCTGGAAGAGGCTATTCGGGCGGGGCTGCGAGTGATTTGTGTGTTTGTGGCGCAGGGTTCTGAAGACCTGCGCGAGGTGCGGGCCCTGCCTGCGGAGACCGAGATTCTGCTGCTGCCGAAGGAATTGCTGGACTCGGCGCTGACCACAGAAGCACCACAGCCGGTAGCCGCGCTGGTGGAGCAGCCGGACTGGACCTGGGCGCACATGCTGGGCGAGCGGAAAGCTGCGGCGCTGGTGGTTGTGGTGGCCGGGATTCAGGATCCGGGCAACCTGGGAACGATTTTGCGCTCGGCGGAGGCCTTTGGCGCGGACGGCGTCATTGCGTTGCCGGGAACGGTGAGCGCATGGAACCCGAAGTGCGTGCGGGCGTCGGCGGGCAGCGTGTTCCGCGTGCCGCTGATTGCGACTAGCGTGCCGGAGTGTTTTACAAATCTGCGCGAGGCGGGGGCGCGGATTTTGACGACGACGGTTGAAGCTGCCGAGCCGCTTGACATGGTGGACCTGACGGGACCAGTGGCAATCATTTTGGGGAACGAAGGCAATGGTGTACCGGACGGGTTGGCGCGCCAGGCCGACGAGAAGGTGACGATTCCCTGCCCCGGTGCGGTGGAGAGCCTGAATGCGGCCGTGGCGGCGAGCGTGATGCTGTACGAGGCGGCGCGGCAACGGCGGGAGCAGGAGATCAAGATTCGGGGCAGGCGGGGAGGACGACGATGAGCCTGTTCGACGGAGAGCCCGAAGGAGGGAAGGCGACGCTGCACACGGCGCCGCTGGCCGAGCGCATGCGCCCGCGCACGCTTGAGGAGCTGAGCGGACAGCAGCACCTCGTCGGTCCGGGCAAGCCGCTGCGCGTGCAGATTGAGCGCGACCAGCTGGATGGATCAGGGACGGGGTCAATGATCTTCTGGGGTCCGCCGGGCGTGGGCAAGACGACGCTGGCCAAGATTATCGCCGAGACAACGAAGGCCAGTTTCATCGAGTTCTCCGCCGTGGTGAGCGGGATTAAAGAGATCAAGCAGGTGATGGCAACGGCCGCGCAGGCCTCGGAGATGCACTCGCGCACAATCCTGTTTGTGGACGAAATTCACCGCTTCAACAAGGCGCAGCAGGACGCGTTTCTGCCATACGTGGAGCGGGGAATGATCCGGCTGATTGGAGCGACGACCGAGAATCCGTCGTTTGAAATTATCTCCGCGTTGCTTTCGCGCTGCCGTGTGTATGTGCTGGAGCCGCTGACCGACGAGCAGATCGCGGGGTTGTTACGCAAGGCTCTCGAGGATAAGGAACGCGGGCTGGGCGGGCTGGAGTTGACGGCCGACGACGATGCGCTCGAGTTGATTGCAGGCTACTCAAGCGGCGATTGCCGCAGCGCCTACAACACGCTTGAAGTGGCTGCGGAACTGGCGCAGGCGGATGGTTCGAAACACATTTCCAAAGAAAGAGCAGCGGAAGCCGTGCAGCAGCGCGTGCTGATGTACGACAAAACCGGCGAAGAACACTACAACCTGATTTCGGCGCTACACAAGAGCGTGCGGAATTCCGATCCGGATGCGGCGCTCTACTGGCTGGCGCGGATGTTTGCCTCGGGCGAAGATCCGCTGTACCTGGCGCGGCGGGTGGTGCGGATGGCAGTGGAAGACATCGGGCTGGCTGCGCCGGAGGCGTTGAACCTCTGCTTGAGCGCCAAGGAGGCGATTGATTTTCTGGGATCGCCGGAGGGGGACCTGGCGCTGGCCGAGGCGGTGGTATATCTATGCCTGGCGCCCAAGTCGAATTCGGTGTACACGGCCTATGGCGCGGTGCAGGCGGAGATTGAGCACACGCGGCAGGAGCCTGTGCCACTGCATTTGCGCAATGCGCCCACGCGGCTGATGAAGGAGCTGGACTACGGCAAGGGCTACCGCTATGCGCACGACGAAGAAGGGCGCGTGGCGGATATGGATTGCCTGCCCGATTCGCTGAAGGGGCGAAGTTACTACAAGCCTACGCAGGAGGGGCGGGAGAAGGCGTTGGCGCAGCGGATGGAGGAGATTCGGCGGATTCGAATCGGGAAGCGGGGCGGGGAAGCTAAAGATCTCGAAGCGACGGCTACAAATGGCGTGGGACTACGACGCCCACGGATTAACGACCGACTTCGCGATATCCTCGAAGTGCTTCACGTTCCGCGTGGCAAGCGTGGCATGATTGGCTAGGACGATTCCGGCGATCATGGTGTCCTGAGGCGTTCCAATTCCTTGTCTTCCTCGTCGAGGACTTGAAGCAGTATTTCGTAGACCTCTTCCTCAAGACTGCGGCCATTTCGACGCGCGCGATTCTCCAATGCTTGCATGACCTCTTCACTCACCTTCCGGATTCGCAGGCTCGCCATCTTTCACCCTCCAGTGCACCCATAGTTGGAAGTTTCGGCGCTGTTCATAAGAACTTTAAGGCTGATTGGGTTTTGGCAGCTTGTTGAGGGCGTCGATGACGATGCCCGGTGTTAAGACCTCAGGCAGCATAACGGGGGCCTGCTGGCCGGGGCCGTAGAGCGCGTATGCGGGGACGCCGCTGCGGTCGAGGGTTGCGAGTGCATCAGTGATGGCTGAATCGTGACGGGTCCAGTCGGCCTTGAGCAGGACAACGTTGTGCGCGGCAAATGCGGCCTGCACCTCTGGACGGCTGAGAGCGACGCGCTCATTCACCTGGCAACTGAGACACCAGCTTGCCGTAAAGTCGACGAAGACGGGACGGCCCTGCGCCTGTGCATGACTGAGAGCGTCAGGCGACCATGGTCCCCACTTGTTCCGTGTCTGCGCGCCGGGTTGTGATTCGTCTTGCGGCACGGCCTCGAGCTTGGTCGGCGCTACTACGCTCAACAGGATTGCGGCGAGCACGATGACGACGGCTGTGATAGTGGACCAACGTTTTGCGGGCCAGCGGCCGAGGAACCATCCGGCAATCGCAAGCAATAGCAGGCTGCATGGAGCCATCCAAGGAGGGCGCGGATATGAGATAGTAAGCAATGAATGGAGCGAGTGCGTGTCCAGCATGCGGGTGCGATTCCATAGTGGTGAGAATTTCTTCATAGAAGGGGCGGTCTGTTTGTTTAGAACCTGAAGCTCATGGGTCAAAAACTGTGTCCCATTTGCAACAATCGCGTCGAAGACATTAGATTGCAACTCGCGAGCGGAACCGATCATTTGCACGGGATTAAAGGGCGAGAAGTCGGGCGAGCTGGAGCAGCGGTGGGTTGAAGCGTGGGGAGAAGGAATAGGGCGGGCTGGAGCGGCAACTGCAGGAATTACCGGTGGAGTCGTCGCGAAGGCACCAGCTGCAACAATCCTGCAATCGCATTAAAGATTGCAGCTGCGCAATCCGCAATGCGCTGTATAAGATCGCTGATCAGCGAGCAAGGGGAGTAGCTTTGAATGCAAGAGGGGGATGCTGCGACAGGTTGGACCATGATTTTCTCCGATTAAAAAGTTTTAAGGCGCAGATTAAACAGTTTTTACGGATTTAGCGCAATAGTCCGCTTCTACTAACTCATCCCGCGTGATAATCGCGCTGCGTTTAAGAACATCCATGCTGAAAAAATCGTTTTTGAGCCACGACAGAAGATTAAGGAAGTCCTTAGTGGCCGCGGTTGGCGCCTTCATATCCATCCATGCCTCAAGGGCATTTCTCCGCTCTTCCGCAGAAAAGGCAAGAAAGGTTGAGGTCAGATCCTGAATCTGCTTTTCCATCGCCTCGCGTGTGTTTGCATCAGGAAATCGAGAAAGCGGCTCGGCCTCAGAGTCTCCGATAACGCTTACAGGAAACACCATCTGATAAACCAAAAGGCGGTTGAAGCATTCGTCTTCATAGTGAGAAAACCGACCTAGGAGGCCTTGATGTTGGCTGGCATCCGTATGTTTGTATTCATGGAGTAAAAACTGGACGCCTTCTCTTCTTAACACCTCGGGATTGAGCATTTCGCCTGCTGAAGCTAGTTCAGTCGTACTGCTTGTGCACAATCAAAAAACATATCCGCTTCCCTGAAGGACGGTGCCAAGCCGAACGTCTCCATAAATGTGTCCGTTGCCCTGCGACCCGGTGAATAATAGCCTGTGTGTTGTAAGCTCTCCATCACAATTTCCTTCTGGTTCTCAGGAAGAGCGGCAAATCGTGTGCGAAGGTCTAAAAGCCCAGCATTGGGGCGGTCCAGGGAAGGCATGGATACGAGATGGCGGATAAAGAATAAGGAGAAAGTGTCTCCGGCATTGGGATCCGTTTCCATTTTGGCGAGGAGTCTTTCATAATAGATTGGATTGTCTGCTTTTAGAATCCGAAGCGTGTCCAATAAAAAACCGCGTGCCATTGGTTACAGCGATCCGGTATTCAGCCGTGGTCAAATCGTCAGCGGATTCGATCATTTCCACGGGATAAAGGCCCGCACAGGTACCGCGAGGGCTGGAGCTGCAACTGAAGAAGGTGCAGGGCAGCCGCCTGCGCGCCAAAGCACGAGCTAAATAATCCGGCGATCGCATTAAAGATCGCAGTTACACAATCCGCAATGCGCTGGATCAGGTCGCTGATCAGTGAGCAAGGGGAATAGCTTTGAATGCAAGAGGGGGATGCTGTGATTGGCTGAACCATGGTTTTCTCCGTGTTGCGGTCTTTAAATGGATTTGTTCCGGCTATAATGCCCCTTCTGATCTCAATTGATCCCGCGCTCTAAGCGCAGATTGTTCAAGAATGGAAATTTCATCAAAGTGGTCTTTGAGCTCCCACAGGGCAGTATTGAACGCCTGGGTGGATGCGATGGGCAATCTTCCATTTCTCCACCCCTCAAGGGCATTCGTCCGCTCTTTCTTGGAAAAGGCGTCAAATGTTGCGCGCATGCGCTCAATCTTGCCTTGCACCGTCCGTGCGGCGTGTGTTTGCATCAGGCGATCGAGAAATCGTCTGCCGGTATCAGAGGGTGCTGTAATGGTTGCTGGGAATACCAGATGATAGACGATAGTTCTACACAAGGAATTGCACGCTTCCTCACCAAACCGACCTAACAGGCGCTCATGATACCGTGTATCTGTATGTTTCCATTCATGGATTAAAAACTCGCTTCCCTCCGCAACCAATGGATCGGGGTCGATCAGGTCTCCCGCCGCAATCAGGGCGCGCTGTGCAGCTATTGTGCACTCTGAAAAAACATCCGTATATGCGTATGAGCTCACAAGGATATTGACAAAACCCAGAAATTCCAGGGTATGGGGTGTACAATTGGGCGACCAATAGGTTGTAGCCTTTAAGTGCACTAAAACAACCGCGCGCTCCTCTTCAGAAAGAGCGGAAATCGTGCGCGGAAGTCTAAAATTTCATCATTTGGTTGATCGAACGCAGGCAAGGATAAGAGGTAGCAAACGAAAAATTGAGCGAAATTAAATCTAATGTTTCCACTCACTTCCAATTTGGTGATAAGCGTTTCATAGTAGGCGCGATCTGTCCGTTGTAGATCCTGAAGCTGGTCCAGCAAAAACCTCGAGCCATCTTCTACAGCGGCGCGGTAGGCATCTTCATCCAGTTCATCCAGATCGCGATTGGGCGCAATCATTTGCAGCGGATTGTAAGACGGCCGAGGGATCGGGAGGGCCTGGAGAAGCGACGGAGAGGGAGGACAGGGGAAGGCGCCTGCGCGCCAAAGCACGAGCTAAACACAATCCGGCGATCGCATTAAAGATCGCAGCGACGCAATCCGCAACGCGCTGGATCAGGTCGTTGATCAGTGAGCAAGGGGAATAGCTTTGAATGCAAGAGGGGGATGCTGTGATTGGCTGAACCATGGTTTTCTCCGTGTTGCGGTCTTTAAATGGATTTGTTCCGGCTATAATACCCCATCCGATCTAACCGTTCCCGCACTCTAAACGCGCACCACTCAAGAATGCGGATTTCAGCAAAGTGGGATGTGAGCTCCCGCAGGGCGTTATGGAACGCCCCGGTAGATGCGATCGGGCTTCTTCCCTTTGTCCAACCTTCAAGGGCATTCGTCTGCTGTTCCCCAGAAAAGTTGTAAAAGGTTGCGCGCATGTCCGCAATCTGGCCTTGCAGCGCCCGCGCGGCGCGCGTTTGCATCAGGCGATCGAGAAATCGCCTGCCGGGGTCAGAAGGTGCGGCAATAATTGCTGGGAATACCAGATGATAAACGATAACTTTATGCAAGGAATCGACCGGAACGTCAGCAAACCGACCTAATAGGCGTTCATGTCTAGGTGCATCTGTATATTTATAGTCATGGAGTAAAAACTCAGTTCCCGCTGCAACCAATGGAGCTGGGTCGATCAGTTCGCCCTCCGCAATCAGTGCGCGGTGTGCAGCATCTGCGCAGTATGAAAAAAACATCGTTCTGTGCGTATGTATGCGCAAGGTCACGAACGCGGCTCCAAACAGCAGATGCGCTGTAAAAGCTGGCAAATAAGCGGCTTCGTCTTTTAAGCTCACTAAAACAGCAGTGCGCTCCTCCTCAGAAAGAGCGGCAAATTGTCTGCGGAGGTCTAAAATTACATCATTTGGTTGATCGAACGAAGGCAAGGATAAGAAATAGTAAACGAGAAATTGAGCGAAACGCAATCTACTGTCCCCACTCACTTCCAAATTGGTGAGAAGCGTTTCACAGTGGGCGCGATCTGCCCGTTGTAGAACTCGAATCTGGTCCAGCAAAAACCGTGTGCCATCTTCTACAGCGGCGGAGCGGGCATCATGATCTAACTCGCCAGCATGAGCAATCATTTCCAGGGGAATGTAAGCCGGCTGGGGTACCGGAAGGGCAGGGGCAGCCGCCTGCGCGCCAAAGCACGAGCTAAATAATCCGGCGATCGCATTAAAGATCGCGGTTACGCAATCCACAACGCGTTGTATCAAGTCGCTGATCAGTGAGCAAGGGGAATAGCTTTCTAATGCAAGAGGGGGATGCTGGGGTGATTGGCTGAACCATGGTTTTTCTCCGTGTTGCGGTCTTTGAAAAGGGGTTGGATTAAACAAATTTTAAAGATTTAAGGGAATGTTTTTAAATTTCGAATGTCTCCCATTTGGGATTATTTTCCCGCTAGTTGAGCTACGCCTGCCTCTTGGGCAATATTAAGGTGAATATAACCCAAGGGGCAGGGCATCTCAACTGACGAAAAAAGAACCCCGAATCTAGGAGATTCCAAATTTAAAAGCACTCCCCTAAGTACAACCCAAAAAATATTTTGCTTGGCGCTCCTCAAGGAGCTTCCTTTAAAGGGGAAAATATGGTATCCTCACGAGATATGGCGCTTCCTCAACAAAAA
>CAVXVM010000034.1:0-4773 GCA_963765025.1 uncultured Acidobacteriaceae bacterium
ATGACGAGCCCGCCGCCATGGACGCACGCCGCCGCATCGCTGCTTTCTTCCACCTGCATCTCGGCGGTTGAGTTTTGAATGGCCGACGCTTTGCCAGCGCTACGACTACCTGCCCTCCTGCCCAGAGTCCGCTTCATCGGATGCGCCTCGGTGTTGAAAATCACCGCATTGAAATCCAGCGTCGACTCAGGCGCAAAGAGCAGGTAGAGATACTTCATGTCTTCAGCGAAGAAGAAGCTTTCCATGGAGTCGGCCTGGGTTTTGGTGGTGACGTCGGAGAGTTCGGCGTAGGCGACGTCGGTCCGGCAGTACTTGACCAGGGCGTTGTAGTAGACGATGCCCATGGCCAGGTATTTACTGTCGTGCGTGTAATGGTAGAGGTAGTAGGTTGATTCGATGATCTCAGGGCGGAGCGGGTAGGCCGGGGCGACGATCTTCATCTTGGAGTAGTCGAAGCGCTCGGGCTCGACGCCGGCAACAGACCACATGCGGAAGCTCGAGTCCTGCAGTTGCTTGGCGAGCGGGAGGTCGTCGCCGAGCGCGAGGACGGCGGGAAAGAACGCGTCGAGAGCGCCATAGAGGGTTGTGGTGCGGCGTCCAGTATTCATGTTGGCCTGGCCGTACCAGACGCCGTCGGGCTCAAAGTCGGCGAGGTAGCGATCGATGGCCTGCTCACTCGAACGCCACATCTGCTCGCAGTCCTTGTCGCCGAAGAGAAGCCACGCCTTGAGCAGGTACTCGTAATAAGAGTCGATGCCGCCCATGATGCCGGCGGTGGGGTCAGTCCATTTGCCGGTTTCGACGTCGATGGCCGAGCCAACCAATCCAATAGCCGAACGACGTTTGTAGAGCTCGACCAATGCGCGCTTGGCCTTGTCGTAGTAGACCGGCTTGCCGGTGAGGCGCGACAACATGCCGAACTCGATGAGCAGGCTGCCTATTTCAGCGGGGTTTGACACGGTGCCGCGGACCGCGCCGGTGCGGAGATTGACGTACTCGTACGGCATGCCGGTGGGCGAGTCGAACATGGGCAGCATGCGGCGGCCAAGCTCATCGGCCAACTCCAGGAGGCGCTTGTCGCCGGTGCCCTGGTAGCACGAAGTGAGCGCGCCGAGTAGGCGGATGGTGATCTCAAAATCTTTGACGTAGATGTCCTGGTTAAGGTCGAGCTTGGTGTCGATGAGCTGGCGGGCCTCGTCGGCCTGGGGCGTGAGGCCCATGAGGATGAGGGTGTCGAGGGCATCGACGGGCGTCATCAGCAGCGAGTGGCCGGGGCCGTACCAGTCGAAGGGCTGCTTCGAGAGTGGCTTGAGGGAGTCGTGTCCCCAGGCGTACTGCTTGTAGCCCTCCCAGGCGTGGAGGGTCTCGGTGCGGACGCGGGTGGCCGCGTCGGCTTTCTCGGCGTCGGACATGGTGAAGGCGTGTTTGTCTTGAGCGGGCGTGGTCTGCGTTTGCGCCTGGACGCGAGGCAGGATCAGAAGCGCGGATGCGAGAAAAACGGCGAAGAATTTCATCGCATCCATTGTAGGTCCGGAGGGCAAAAAAAAGCGGGCGCGCCGGTGGTTGCCGGGGCGCCCGCTGTTTTTTCGTTACGCGCGACTCTTATGCGGCGTGTTCGGCCACTGAGCTTACGCGGAAGCGCTTCATCTGGATGGCGAGGGAGCGCTCGATCTTGCGCAGGTCGCCGCGTTCTGCGGGACCGGCGAAAGTGGAAGCGACTCCGCGAGCCGATGCGCGGCCGGTACGGCCGACGCGATGAACGAAGTCCTCGGCAACCTTGGGCAGGTCAAAGTTAATGACGTGCGCAACGTTGGCCACATCGATGCCGCGAGCGGCAACGTCAGTGGCGACGAGGATGCGATGACGGCCCTCAGAGAAGCTGCGCAGCGCTGCATTGCGCTGTGCCTGCGAACGGTCACCATGAATCTGTGTGGCCGACCAGCCGGAGCGGGTCAGGCGGCGGGCAACGCGATCTGCGCCGTGCTTGGTGCGGACGAAGACCAGGAAGCTGCCCTGTTCTGCGCCGAGCAGGTGTTCGAGAAGCTCCTGCTTTTTGTCAGGGGCGACCTCGAAGGTACGCAGCTCGACGTTTTCAGCCGGCTTGAGCACGGAGCCGATCTCGACGCGGACCGGGTTGTTGAGGTATTTGTGCGCCACTTCCCTCACCGCGCCTTCAAGCGTGGCGGAGTAGCAGAGGGTTTGGCGGGTGTTCGGCAGCATGGTTGCAATGCGCGCGATGGCGGGCTGGAAGCCCATGTCGAGCATGCGATCCACTTCGTCGAGAACGAGGATTTTGACCTGGTCGAGACGAACGAGCTTGCGCTTGATGTAGTCTTCGAGGCGTCCGGGGGTGGCCACAATGAGCTTGGCGCCGCGACGAATCGCGTCGAGCTGCGCGCGCTCCTGCATGCCGCCAACCACGAGGGCAACGGTCTGGTCAGAGCTGGAACGGATGGAGAGAAACGCCTTCTCCACCTGCATGGCCAGCTCGCGCGTGGGCAGCAGAATGAGAGCATGGGCGGCCGGTCCGCGCGCTGCTGAGGATTGCAGCATTTCCACGATGGGGATCAGGAAACCGAGGGTCTTGCCGGTTCCGGTCTGGGCGGTGGCGAGCACGTCGCGGCCTTCAAGAGCCGGAGGAATGCAGCCGGCCTGCACCGGGGTGGGGATTTCAAACTTGTTGGCGTTGAGCCGGGCCATAAGGGCCGGCGAGAGGTTCAATTCAGAAAACTTGGTGATCAAAATAATTCTTTCTTCAGTTCCGGGAGCTCTGTTTCCTAGAGCCTGCACACGGAACC
The DNA here is from genome assembly GCA_963765025.1 of uncultured Acidobacteriaceae bacterium. Lineage (GTDB taxonomy): Bacteria > Acidobacteriota > Terriglobia > Terriglobales > Acidobacteriaceae > Telmatobacter. Next base: position 2,799 of record CAVXVM010000034.1, read on the forward strand.
GGGCCTTGAGGCAGGCGTCTCAACACGAGGCGCAGGCCTGCTTATCGATATGCGTAAGGGAGAACCGAAAGTCGTTCTTAAGGACTGACCCGTTAAGCATTGGGAAAATGCCGGGGCCCGGAGCTGCCACACGCTACTTGTACGCCAGTCGGCTCATTGCCGGTCTGGCACCACTCATCTGGCTTCGAGCGCTATTCCATTCAAGGAAGCTGCTCTTCAAAACCGGCCGGACCAACACAAGGTCCTGGGCAAAGTTCCCAAATAGGAAACTCCAGTGGCTACGCTCTAATCACCCTAGGAAACAAAGACCGTTTCCAAGGGGCCCGATCGTCGGGGCTTGGGGAAATATCTGTAAAAGGCAAGCTGCCCTTGTTCCGGCAGGCTACCGCTCACGGCCAAATCACTGAGCGCAAATACAGTGTAGCACAGTTTTCGCTTTTCCGTCGCCTTAGCTAGGCTTAGCTGCGCATCCGGGCGTCGGGCAAGCCTTGGCGGCGTTTGATTTCAAGGAGTTCGCCGATCTTGTCCGGGGGGAGGAATTTAAGGGGGCGGCCGATCTGGAGGGCGATGAGGAAGGTCTTGCAGTAGGTTTCGAAGGTTTCGACCAGCCACTCGGCGTGGGAGACGGTGTCGGCCCAGCAGACGATTCCGTGGTTCGACAGCAGGATGGTGTTGTGGTCGCGGGCGAAGGGACGGACGGTCTCAGCAAAGGCCTGGGTGCCGGGGGTTTCGTAGGGTGCGAGGGCGGCGGGTCCGATGGAGGTTTCGTACTCGGAGATGAGGCCGATGGGCGGGACGGAGCCGGTCATGGCAAAGGCGGTGGCGTTGGGCGGATGGCAGTGGACGACGGCGCAGGCGCGGGGGCTGGAGCGGTAGATCTCAAGATGCAGCAGCAGTTCGCTGGTGCGCAGGCGGTCGCCGGCGAGGATGTTGCCGTCGAGGTCAGACAGGCAGATATCGGCGGGCTCCATGTCGCGCTTGCTCATCATGGTGGGTGTGCAGAGCAGAAAGCGCTCGCCGAGGCGGACGCTGATGTTGCCTCCGTTGCCGTCGACATACTGCCGCTCCCACAGCTTGCGGCCTACGGCGATGATCTCCAGGCGCAGGGCGCGAGCCTGAGGCGAGCTGGCGGCCGCAAGTGGAGACAATTGGGCCTCGGCGTCGAGTTGCGGCAGTTCCATTTCCTGCTCCGCGTATGGGATCAGCGTCTGCTCCATTGTTCAGCCTCGCGCTTGGGATGAGACGGAAACACGCACCCTGAAAGGGTGCCCGTCCCTCCTATTGTGGCTTGGGTTGGGGGCTCGAACCCTGTGATCCGTATCACCACTGACGAGAACCCAGCGCGTAATCGGTCCGTATCGTCCCGGAACTTTAGTTGTCCTTGGAAAGGTGCCCTAATTCTTGATTGGTCGCCGGGTGGTCCGATGGGGTGGGGAAAATCTTTCTTGTATGGACTGGGCTCGCACAATCCGGCTATATTGGCTCATTGCCGAACACGGGCAATTGCATTTCAGGGCGGCGGCGGACGGCGGCCTCGATGGGTTGAAGCACTTCTTCAGAAATTGAATCACCTTTCAAGGAGGGTCCAATGAAGATTACCGACACGATTGGAATGGTGTTGAAGCGCAAGGGCAATGCGAAGATTCTGTCGATGACGCCGGAGCAGTCAGTGTTTGAGGCCCTCGAGCTGATGGCGCAGCACGACATTGGCGCGCTGCTGGTGCTTACGGGCGAGAACCTGGTGGGCATTTTTTCAGAGCGGGATTATGCGCGCAAGTGCGCGTTGCACGGCCACCAGTCGCGGGAGACGCTGGTGAGCGAGATTATGACGACAGCGGTTCGCGCGGTGAGCCCGCTGCATACGGTGGACGACTGCATGACGATCATGACCGATCACCACATACGGCACCTGCCGGTGATCGATTGCGGCAAGGTGGTGGGATTGGTGTCAATCGGCGACCTGGTGAAGTGGGTG
>CAVXVM010000035.1:0-6687 GCA_963765025.1 uncultured Acidobacteriaceae bacterium
CTTTACGTGGTCATTTTGCCAATCGCGCTCCTTTATGGGACAGCAATACTTTATGACGTTGTTGGTGAAATATGCGATCACTCTGGGAAGGTATTGATGCTCATGGGCATCAACCCAATTCGAGAGGAGTATGTAAGCGAGTGAAGGCGGTAGTTTCTTCACGGTGCTGCGCGCATTGATAACTGGCGCCAATGATCTATCAGTCGGGAAAGTTTCTTGTAAGTTCATGGGGAATCGGACACGTAAATCGTCCACCCGGCGTGACGACTGTTGGTTTCCTGCTGTGACCGCCGCTTCCAGTGCCATCGACGCCCCTCCCCTTCACGCTCTTCTCACCCGTTCCCGCGATTGCTGTCGCGCGACCTGGGTCCGTTCCCGCCGCCCAAATCGCGCTCGCGGCTTTGACAACCCGGCCGGGGTCTCAACGCACGGTGCCCACCGGCCTCAAACGAATCTCGGGAGGAATCTCTCCCGCTGCGACCACCGACAGCCGCGGCAGGATCGGCTCCAGCCAGCGCTTCACGTGGTAGCGGGCAGGACTAGGGCAAAGAAGCACGGGCAGAGCCGCTGAGGACGCGGTTCCGATAAGTTGCCTCAAAGAATCGGTGAGCCGGCGGAGCACGGGAACGCCATGGGTCGATGCGGCCGAGAGCAGGCGGTGGCCCGGCTCTGGCGCCAGCGTGGCCTGAATCTCTTCTTCAAGCGCCGGGTCCATCAACAGAACGGGCAACTGCCCGTCGCCGTCGAGCAAGGGCTGGATCAGACGCCGCGCCAAAGCCTGGCGCGAGGCCTCCACCAGCGCGACGACATTCTTGTTCATTGGAGCGGTCTCAAGAAGAACTTCGAGAATCGTGGCCAGATCCCGGATCGACACCCGCTCGCGCAGCAGTTGTTCGAGAACGCGGCCAACCTCGCCGAGAGTGAGCAGCTTCGGCACCAGCTCCTCAAGCAGCTTGGGATGGCTTTCGTTGAGGCCGTCCATCAGGCGCTTGGTCTCGGCCCGGCCCAGCAGCTCCCACGCATGCTGGCGGACCAGCTCGCCCAGGTGGGTCGTGATCACGGTAACCGAATCGACGACCGAGTAACCGGCGGCGATGGCCTGGTCCTCAAGATCCGGTGCTATCCAGATGGCCGGTACTCCGAAAGCCGGCTCGCGCGCTTCCTTGCCTGCCAAGGGACGTCGTCCGGGGTCCCCGGAGACAGCCAGAAGGTGGCTGCCCTCGGTCTGCCAGCGGCCGATCTCAATGCCCCGGAGCGAGAACAGATACTCGCGCGGCTTGAGGCGCAGGTTGTCGGAGATATGGACCGGGGGAACCAGAAAACCGAGTTCCGAAGAGAGATGGCGGCGCAGCGATCGCACCCGGTTCAGAAGTTGCCCGCCCTGCTTCTCGTCCACCAGCGGAATCAATTGAAAGCCGATCTCGAGGGTCAGGTCTTCGAGACGAAGCAGAGAAGCAAGATCCGAGGCCTGTCCGGGCTCCGTCTTCTTCTTTTCCCCGCTTGCCGACTCGGCTGCCGCCGGCAGAACGGTCTCCGCCGGCAGGCGGCGAGCGGCCCAGAACAGCCCGCCAGCCACGGCCAGAAAAGCGATCTTCGGCAAACCGGGGATCAGGCACATGGCTGCCGAGACCAGGCTGGCCAGATAGAGCGTGGCGGGCCGGGCCAGCAATTGCTGGCGAATCTCGGCGCCCAGCATGCCGGCCGAATTGGCGCGAGTCAGCGTGATGCCTCCGGCCACGGAGACCAGCAAGGAAGGAATCAGGGTGACCAGCCCGTCGCCCACGGTCAGCACGGTGTAGGTGCGGGCCGCCTCGCCCAACTCGACCCCCTGCTGCAAGGTGCCAATCAGCAGGCCGGCGACAATGTTGATGGCCGTAATCAGAATCGTGGCCAGCGAGTCGCGCTGGTTGAAGCGCGCGGCACCGTCCATGGCGCCGTAAAACTCCGCTTCCCGCGCGATGGCCTGGCGGCGCCGTCGGGCCTCGGCCTCATCGATCAGGCCGGCATTCATATCGGCGTCGATGGCCATCTGCTTTCCCGGCAAGGCGTCGAGCGTAAACCGGGCCGTGACCTCGGCGGTGCGCACCGCTCCATGCGAGACGACCAGGAACTGGATGGCGACCAGCGCCAGAAACAGGACAAAGCCGACGACGTAGTTGCCGCCCACCACAAACTGGCCAAAGGCCTCGATGACCTTACCCGCGGCGGCCGTGCCCTCGGAGCCATGGAGCAGGATGCGGCGGCTGGAAGCAATGTTCAAGGCCAGCCTGAAGAGGGTCAGCAGCAGAAGCAGCGTGGGAAAGACGGAAAGCTCGACGGCGCGGCGGATCTGCATCGCCGAAAGGAAGACAATGACGGACGCGGCCATCGAAAGAGCCAGCAGGAAATCCAGCCCGGCCGCCGGAAGCGGCACCAGCATGACAAAAATCACGCTGATCGCAGCCAGGGGCAGCAGATATTCCCCCAGCCTCTTCCAGATCGAGATTCCCGGGAGTGCGCTTTGAGCCAGAGCCGTTGTGCTCATTGGGGGCCTCCTGGCCGGGTAAAGCCGGAAGCACTTCCCGCGAATCCGTCCGGCGGTTGCGCCTGGCGGCCTCGCCGTGCCGCGGATTCGCGCGCGCGTCTCTCTCTCAATTCGGCTTCCACACGCTGCCGGTAGAGATAGGCGAGAATCGCGGCAACCGCAGCATAGAGGTCGGCTGGGATCGGTTGTCCGACTTCGACCGAACGGTAGAGCGAGCGCGCCAGCGGCGGGTTCTCGACAATCGGCACGCCGGCCCAGCGGGCTTCCGCCTTGATCTCTTCGGCCAGCAGATTTCTGCCCTTGGCCATGACCTTGGGAGCTTCCATGGTGGTGAAGTCGAAGCCAAGAGCCACGGCATAGTGCGTGGGGTTGGTGAGCACCACCGCGGCTTTAGCCACATCGGCTTTTACGCGCCGGCGCCGCATCTGCCGCTGCAAGCTGCGGATGCGGCTGCGAATCTGGGGACTGCCTTCGGTCTCCTTGAACTCGTCGCGCATGTCCTGCTTGCTCATCTTCAGGCGGGATTCGCGGCTTTGCCATTCGACGAGGTAATCAATCGCCGACCAGCCGAAGAGCAGCCACGCGGCAGCCAGCATCAAGCCGTAGACGTCCGAGCCGACCTGCTCCAGGCGCGCCGTCGAGAATGGCGGAATCGTGAGTTGACGCGCGATCCGTTGCACGGCGAATACCCCGAGCAGGGCCGCCGGGAGCAGAGACTTGGCCAACCTGGCTGCGGCGCGAAGCGAAAAAAGGTTTTTGATGTTCGAGACCGGATTGATACGGTCAAATTTGAATCCCACCGCCTCGGCGTGAATGTTGAGGCCGCCAGTCTGAAGGACGCCTGCGCCGAGCGCCGTGGCGGCTACGGCGGCCATCACCATCGCGGCTGGAAAGAGCATTGCCACGGTCAGGCGGCGGAGCGCAACCAGCGTGGGTTCGAGTTGCGCGGGCTCCCAGCAGGCCGCCGCTCCCAGGCGAAGAAAGGCGGCGAACGAGTCCCGCCAGACCACGACTGTCTTCGGGCCCAGCATTCCAAGTGCTGCCACGCCTGCCAGCGTTCCGGCTGCAGCCGACAGCTCGCGGCTGTGCAGCACATCTCCCTCGCGGCGCGCCTTGTCGCGCCGGTGCTGCGTTGCCTGTTCTGTGCGCTCTCCGGGCATCGGCTATCCTCCCAGGCCTGCCGCCGGGCTGGGCAGCGAGATCAGCCGTTCGGCCATGTCGAGCAGGCCGGCAAAGCGCGCTTCAATAAATCTGGGCCAGAGGGCGAGCGCACCAGTGAGCAGGAGAAATCCGGTAAGGGTCTTCATGGGAACCGTCAGATTCATGACCGGCAACTGCGGGCTCAGTTTGCCCAGCAGCGCCACGGCGACCTCGACCAGCATGGTTGCCGCAAGGATGGGGGCGGCCAGCTCGACCGCGGCGAGAAAGATACCCGCTGCGGCGCGAACGATGGCCAGCGAGGCTGTTGGCGCGAGTGCGTAGGCGCCCAGCGGGACCACGCGAAAGCTTCTCACCATCGAGGCCAGCACGATGCGGTCCAGCCCGGCGGCGATGACGACCAGCGTTCCCATCAGCTGAAACAGCTCGCCGAGCAGCGGCGTTTGGATATTCGAGGACGGGTCGAGCAGGTTGACCAGCGAGAAACTGAACTGTACCCCTGCAATCTGCCCGGCGAACAGCATCATCTCGTTCAGCAAGGCGAGCGTGAGCCCGTAGACCAGGCCGACGGCCAGCTCGCCCAGCAAGGATGAAAAACCGAGGTTGACCCTGGCTCCCGGCAGCTGGGCCACCAGCGGAGCCACCAGCAATGCCACCATTCCCGAAAAGATGGCCTTGACGCGAATTGGAATTGCCGCCGAGGAGAAAAAGGGAGCAAAGAGCACCATGCCGCTCACCCGCACCAGGGTCAGCGTCATTGCGCTCAAAAAGTTGCTCCAGTCATTCATCCTTGTTCAGCCTTCACCCTTTCTTCCATCCGTCCCCCGCTCGTGCTGATGGCATCCTGTGCCCCCACGAGCTTTGCGCGATGCAGGCCGATCTCTCATCCCAGAAATCGGTGGAAGTCGGTCAGCAAAAGGCGCGTGTAATCGGCCAGACGCCCCAGGAACCAGGGCATACCCACCAGCAGCATCACGGCGATTGCTCCCAGCCGGGGCACCGATGTGAGCGATTGCTCTTGCAGGCTGGTGAGCGTCTGAAAGAGGCTCAGGAGAAAGCTCAGTCCGGCCGCGGCAATCAGCAATGGCGCGGACAGGATGATGGCCTCCTTCATCAGCTGGCGGAGCAGTTCGGCAACCATGTCCGGCGTCATGGGCTAACCCTTTCAAAAGCTCTTCAACAGCGAGTTGGCCAGCAGATTCCAGCCATCGACCATCACGAACAGCAGGATCTTGAGGGGCGTGGAGACGACGACCGGCGGCAGCTGGAACATGCCGATCGACGTGGTGATTGCGGCAGTAACAAGGTCGATCAGCAGGAACGGGAGAAAGAGCACCGCCCCGATGGCAAACCCGGCCTTGAGTTCGGAAAGAATGTAGGCCGGGATGACGACCCGCATCGGGAGGTCCAGCGGCGTGTTCGGACGTGGTATCTGGCCGGCTGCGGTAAAAAGGGCCAGGTCCTTTTCGCGGGCATAGCGCAACAGGAAGATCTTGACCGGCTGGGCTCCTCGGTCGATGGCTTCCATGCCAGTGATCTCGCCCTGGCGGTAGGGTTCGACGGCCTGCTGATCGACTTGATTGAGCACCGGCGCCATCAGAAACCACGTCATCATCAGTGCCAGTCCCATCAATGTGGGATTGGAGGGAGCGGTCTGGGTGCCCAGCGCCTGACGCAGAAAATGAAAGACCACCAGCAGGCGAACCAGCGGCGTCATGCACATAAGAATTGCCGGGAGCAGCGTAATCAGCGTGAGGACCAGCAGAATGGTCCACGGCGTGGAGTCAGATGGATGAAGCCGCGCATTGAGATCAGGCAGCAGGGGCGTCGCTGCCGCCGAAGCTGTTCCTGCCGCGGCCCATAGGTCTACCATGAGACCCTCGAAGCGCGCGGCCGCGCCGACCCCTCCTGGCCGTCGAGGGCATAGAAAACCGGCCCGCCTTCGGTCGAAGTCGCAACAAGAAACCTGCGCCCTTCGGCTTCCACCAGCGCCAGCGAATGCCGAGGAGCCAGAGAAACCCGCTCAAGCAGGGCCAGACGCGGATGAGGGCGTTCGTGTTGAAAGAACCTGCGGTGCAACTGGGCCAGCGGCCCACTGAACAGCCGATCGGTCAGCCATGCGGCAAGTCCGCTGTTCACCGGTGGTTTTCTCGGGCCCTCGTTGTCCTTCAGTGTCTTCATTCCCGGTCCTTCCCACTCGGCTCTCTTGGCTTCATTCGGCCAACCATCGACTCCCGCCCAAACAAGACTTCAGCCCAGGTTCAGGCCAGCCGGGTCACACGCACTGCCATCCGCGATTCCACAACCTCGAACTCGCTCCACGCCAATTGCACCTCTCCTGAGGCCAGCGGCACATCCTCTCCGTGTCCCCACTGCGACTCGATTAGTTGGCCAGGTTCGAGCGCAAGGAGATTGCGGACCCTGAAGTCGCGCACGGGAACGGCGACATCCAGCTCCACCGGAAGCAGCGCTACAGACGGACTGAAAACCGACGCTTCGACTTGTTCCCTCGCCTCGGGTGCGACCGGGACAAGAGCCTGCCCGCCAGCGGCTTGATTGCTGCTGATTGCTGCCGGGACATGGGTCTGCGCGTTTGCCTGCGCTGGGAGGGCTTGTGCCGTTGCCATTTGCCCAGAAATGATGCAGAAAGATGGCCAGAAGCTAACGAACGATCTTGGAATCGGTTCATTGGGAGTCCCTTAAGATCAAGCCCGCCGCGCACTCTCTCATCCCCTCATCCACTTCGCTGTTACACTGGAGAGGACAGTCTCACGCGGCTTGCCGGGATCAAATGCTCCATGAGCCGCACCGAATCGAGGTTGAAGTTCATGCCGGAAAAGAATGAAAACAAGACTTTTACTGGAACCAGCCTGCGTCTGAAAATCGGCCTGGCCGAGATGCTCAAGGGCGGCGTGATCATGGATGTGATGAACGTCGAACAGGCGCGCATCGCTGAAGAAGCGGGCGCCACCTCCGTCATGGCTTTGAGACAGCGAGCAAATCAT
>CAVXVM010000036.1:0-12500 GCA_963765025.1 uncultured Acidobacteriaceae bacterium
TGAGGAAGAAGCCGGTGACTGCGGCGACGACTCCCGCGACGAATGGTCCGGCGAAACCCGGTGCAACTCCGCAGAATAGCCAGAATGCGCAGAAGAAGCCGGTGGCTACGGGAACAAATCAAAAGCCAGGGACGCAGACACCGCCTAACACGCAAAGCCACTGAGTCTGATCGCGGCGCGGGGCATGACACGGCGAAACCCGGTGTAACTTGGTGTGCGATTCGAACGTCTAAGGGATGCGAATTGCAAAGGCGGCTTTCCCATGAAAATGTACTATGTGTTTCCAGCGCTGATGTTGCTGGCGGTGGCGGTGTTTTTCTCTGGCAGGGCGCGCGCAGCGCTGAAGAGTCCGGCTCCCAGGGCGACGCTCGATGCAGCGATTGCCGCGAATCCGGGCAGGCAGACGGCAGTGTTTGCCGGGGGCTGCTTCTGGGGTCAGCAGGCCGTGTTCGAGCGCATCAAGGGAGTTGTGAAGACTACGGCAGGGTATGCGGGCGGTTCGGCGTCGACGGCGACATACGACCAGGTGACAACGGAGACTACGGGCCACGCGGAGTCAGTGGAGGTGGTCTACGACCCGTCAAAGATTACCTACGGCGATCTGCTGCGGATTTTCTTTTCGATCGCGCATGATCCAACGCAACTGAACCGGCAGGACAACGACGTTGGGACGTCCTATCGCTCGGCGATTTTTTATACGAACGACGAGCAGCGACGGATTGCCACGGCCTACATTGCTCAGCTTGAAGCAGCACACGTGTTCGGGAAGCCGATTGTGACCGAGGTGACTCCGCTGAAGGGCTTTTACGCGGGCGAAGACTACCACCAGGACTACGCGCTGAAGAATCCGGGCAATCCGTACATCCTGGTGTGCGACCGGCCGAAGGTGGAGCTGTTGAAGAAGGAGTTTCCCGATTTCTACGTGGAGTATAAGGGCAGGGAATAGCCACCCCAGCGAACAAAAATCGTTCGCCGGGGGCCCCGGCAGGGAACAGGGATTAGGGATTAGAAAAACTTCTGGGTTTGGTTTTGTTCTGTCCCACTCATCGCGATAGAACTGCGATGGATGGGGCACAAAGCCTTTTTCTGGGATGAGAGAAAAGCAACTGCAGGTGCTTCTGCTGTGATGTGCGCGTGGCGGCGCTGCTAGAATCTCGATGGAGCCTGCCGCATGAGAGTGAATGCGCTTTATCCCGGAACGTTTGACCCGCCCACGAACGGGCATGTGGATCTGATTACGCGCGGGTCGAAGCTGTTCAGCGAGATGACGGTGGGTATCCTGGTAAACCCGGTGAAGAATCCTCTTTTTACGGTGGAGGAGCGGGTGGAGATGCTGCGCGAGGTGACGGGCGGGCTGGGCAATGTGCAGGTGGCGACGTTCGACGGGCTGATGGTGGATTTTGCGCGGCGGCAGGGGGCAACGGCGGTGCTGCGCGGGATTCGCGCGATCTCAGACTACGAACACGAGTTCCAGATGGCGCTGATGAACCGGCGGCTGGCCCCGGAGATTGAGACGGTGTTTCTGCAGCCGGCTGGGCGCTACTCGTTTGTGAGTTCGCGGATGGTGAAAGAAGTCTTCAGCTTTGGGGGCGACGTGAGCGGGCTGGTGCCACCCAACGTGCTGAAGCGGCTGCGGGCGCGGATCAATAACGGGGCGTGATTCGCGGTCGACCGTTCCCACAGCATAGATCTTTTGAAAAAACAGGGAGTGTTTCAAGATCTTTGCTGGGTTGGCTGCATCCTACAGTCATGCTCGCGTAGTTCCGTGCCTTTGCGGGTGGTTTGGCCAGCGGGCAGGATGCGATGACCCTACGCCTTTGACCCAAAATCAGGAGCCCTTATGTCGCCCAATACAGAAGCTTCCAGTCTTCCTGCGGCTGTGACCACGATTCCTACGCACCCCGACCCGACACTGGATGAAACGCTGAGCGCGGAACAACTGCAGGCGAAATATGACCCGCAGGCCAGGGACGGCGAATGGGGGGGAACATCCGATTTACCGGATCAAGGAGTGGCGGGCCGATGTGGCGGGCAAGAAGACGCTGCTCGGCTATTGGGCTTGGGTTGTGGCCCAGTTCGAGCTGAAGGATGATGGGGTGGAGAGCAAGGCCGAGAAAAGGGCGGAGAAACGGGACGAGGCCGAGGAGAAGGAAGTGCAGCAGCTGGAGGCGGAAGATCCTGGAAATCAGGGATCTTGATAAAGGCAGGGAATAGGGAACAGGGAGTAGAAAAACAGAGACTTCGCGGCCGGGGCGAGAGCTGGCATGTTGAGAGAGGCCCGGGGCTGAAGCCCGACTGAATCGAAGGGGCTTATTCGTGGGGCTGAAGCCCCACGCTCCCTCCGGAAAAGCAAAGCATGGGTCTTTCAGCAGACTATCTGAGATTTTGTTCTGGGGATTCTGCGCTCTGATTTTGCGCTGGTGTCGAAATCTGTAAAGATAGTAGATGCGATGACAACGACAGCTCCCGCAAAAGTATTTGCCGACCGAATAGGCCGGATCGAGGTTTCCGCGACCATGGCTGTGGCCGCCGAGGCTGCCAAACTGCGCGCGCAGGGCGCCAACCTGGTGGATTTTGGAGCGGGCGAACCCCACTTCCCTACCCCGCGACACATCAAGGACGCGGCGATCGCGGCTATCGATGCGAACTTTACCCGTTACACCGTCGTGCCGGGCATTCCCGACGTGCGCAAGGCGATCGTGGAGCGGCATGCGACCGACTTTGCTTCGGACTATGCGATCGACGAGGCGATTTTTACGACCGGTGGCAAGCTGGCCCTATTCAACACTATCCAGGTGCTGGTGGATCATGGAGACGAAGTGATTCTGCCGGTTCCTTACTGGGTGAGCTTCAAAGACATCATCCAGTACGCGGGCGGCAAGGTGGTGTTTCTTGAGACCAGCGAAGCGGAGAGCTGGCGGATTACGGCGGACGCGATTGAGCAGGCGATTACGCCGCGGACCAAGGCGATCATTCTGAACTCGCCATCGAACCCGGCGGGGAGCGTGGTGACTGCCGAGGATCTGGAACGAATTGTGCACCTGGCGCACGACCGCGGCATCTACCTGCTGCTGGACGAGTGCTACGTGTACCTGAACTACACGGGCAAGTGCGTGTCGGGCGGGTCGTATACGTGGGCCAAGGAACACCTTGTGATCCTGGGATCGCTGTCAAAGACCTACTCGATGACGGGCTGGCGGGCGGGGTATGCACTGGCGGCGAAGCCGGTGGTGGCGAACTTGAGCAAGCTGCAGTCTCAGTCGACGTCGAATGCGACCAGTTTCGTCCAAAAGGCGGCGATTGCGGCACTGGCCGGCTCGCAGCAGTGCGTGAGCGAGTTTCGCGCGGAGTTTATCGACCTGCGGGACTACATGCTGGAGAAGGTGAGAGCGATTCCGGGGGTGACCTGCACGACACCGGAGGGTGCCTTTTACGTGTATCCGAATGTGGGGGCGTACATCGGCAAGGGCGGCATTCGCACGGCGACCGAGTTGGCGACGCGGCTGCTGCATGAAGGCCACGTGGTGACCGTGCCGGGCGAGGCGTTCGGGACCAGCGAGCATATCCGGATCTCGTACCCGGTGACCAAGCAGAACATCGACGAAGGCACCAAGCGGATGGGAGAATTCCTGACCGGACTGAAGTAACGCGGCAACCTGTCTGTTTGCCGCCGATTTCGTACTGAAACCCCGCCGGAGAGCTCCGGCGGGGTTTTTCTTGAGCGGTTCCAGGATAGATGCCGCTTTTCCGGCCCTTTTGCCAGGTCGCCCCTTCTTGGGGTCGGGTCGACTCGAGTGAATTGCCTCCGAGGGAGAGCGATCCTGGAACCGCTGTATTGCATAATGTGCGATTGGTCACTGGGCAAACGTAGTGTGAGTCGGATAGGATGGCTTTTCGATGTCGAAGCCGATTGATTTTCGCCCAGTGATCCTAGCGGGAGGAAGCGGAACCCGCTTCTGGCCGCGTTCCCGCCGCGCGCGCGCCAAGCAGGTGCTTGCGCTTGACGGGGAACGCTCGATGATTCAACAGACCCTGGAACGGCTGAAGCCGATTGCCGGTCTGGACAAGACCTGGATTATCACCAACGAATACCTTGCCCAGGAGATTGCCGATCAGCTGCCGGGATTGCCGCGGAGGCAGATTGTGGAGGAGCCCTGCGCTCGCAATACGGCGCCGGCGTGCGGACTGGCCGCGTTCCTGATCGAGCGGGAGAATCCGGATGCGGTGCTGGGAATTTTTCCGTCGGACCACGTGATCGCGGACGAACCGCGGTTTTTGAAGGCACTGCAAAAGGCGATTGCGCTGGCGGCCAAGGGAGACAACATCGTGGTGCTGGGCATCGAGCCCCTGCGGGCCGAGACCGGGTACGGCTACATTGAAACCGGCGACCTGACCAAGGACGATGATGCGCTGCACGTGCGGCGGTTTACCGAGAAGCCGAATCAGAATCGCGCCGAAGAGTTTGTGTCCGCGGGCAACTACTACTGGAATTCGGGGATGTTTCTGTGGTCGGCGCGCACGCTGGCCAATGCGGTGAGGGAACATTTGCCGGAGACGGCGCCGCTGCTGGAAAGCATTGCGGCCGCTTATGGAACGCCGCAGTTCGAGGAGGTGTTTCGCTCGTTGTATCCGAAGTGCGAGAACATCTCAGTGGATTACGCGGTGCTGGAGCCGCGCTCTGCCAAAGGCGAGCACCTGTCGCATTTATATTGTCTGCCGGCGGAGTTCAGCTGGAACGACCTGGGATCGTGGGCGTCGCTTTATGAGTATCAGCTGGAGACGCGGCTGCGCGGGGATGCCGAGGGCAATGTGGCGGACTCAAGGGGGCACATGGCGCTGGAGGCGACGGACAATTACATCTTCAGTCCGAAGAAGTTTGTTGCGATTGTGGGCGTGGAGAACCTGGTGATTGTGGATACCGAGGATGCGTTGCTGATTGTGCATCGCGATCACTCGCAGGATGTGGGCAAGATTGTAAAGGAGCTCAGCTTGACGGGGCGGTCGGATTTGATCTGAGGATGTGAGGGAAACCAGCGCGCCGGGCTTTGGCCCGGCGCGTTTTTTTGTGGGCCGAAAAGCGCGGAGGTGAGTTTTTCGAATCCCACCCATTCGCCAGAAAGACGGCGAATGGATGGGGCACCCTCAGTTTTTTTCAGGTTGGATTTTGAAAACGGATGGATGGGATGCGGCTGCTTCCCATGCAAATGGTCGCCGGGAAGACTAGAGTAGATGAGGCGGAGTTGCGTGACGCAACCCGCGAAGTGGGGTGGAGAAATTGCCCGAAACGATTGATTGGCCGTTGCATTCGCAGCCCAGAAAGCCGCGCAACTTCAAATTCTTTTTTCTGATCGCAATCCTTGTTGTGCTGGTGATGCTGAGCCGCACGGCAATCTCGTATTGGGTTGACCTGCTGTGGTTCCGCTCGCTGGGTTACGGCGAGGTTTTCTGGAAGACGCGCGGGTTGGAGTGGGGCGTGTTCGCGGGCTTTGCGGCGGCCACGTTCGCGGTGCTGCTGGGAGCTTTTACAGCGCTGAAGCGCGCACATCATGACGACCTGCCGACGACGCACACGGTGATTCTGGCAGGGCAATCCGTGGACCTGCCAGTGGCGACGGTGTTGCGCGTGGTGGCGATTGTGGGATCGCTGCTGATAGCGGTGGTGACGGGCGCGGCGATGGCTGCCCAGTGGCCATCACTGGCGCTGTGGTGGTATGCGCCGCAGACAGGAGGCGTGGGCGATCCGATTTTTGGCAGACCGCTCGATTTCTACCTGTTCACGCTTCCCGCGTGGCAGGCGCTGGTGGGCTGGCTGATGACGCTGGCCATCATTTCCTGCGTGATTGCCGGGGTGTTCATGCTGATCAGCGGCGGAGCGAGGGCGCTGGGCGGACGATTGAGCTCGGTTGTTCCGCTGCCGTGGCGGGGACTTTCGGCGACCGGTGGATTCCTGCTGCTGGTGCTGGCGGCGCGTGTGTATGTGGACCGCTTCGCGATGATGTTTGAACCGCACACAATCTTCAGCGGCGTGACCTACACGGATGCGCATGTGACGATCAACGGCTTGTTGTTTGTGTGCGCCGCACTGGTGATTGGCGCGGCGATTGCGATGATCACCGCGATTGTGAATCCGCGCGGGCGCTGGCTGGCTGCGGCGGTGGCTCCCGCGGCGATCTGTTACGTGATCGTTGGGCTGGCGGGCTGGTATGTGACCACGTTCCTGGTGAAACCGAACCAGTTGGACCGCGAGCGGCCGTATATTGCCGACAACATTGAAATGACGCGGCAGGCCTACGGGCTGGACAAGTTTGCGCAGCACGAATTTCCAGCAGAGACGACGCCCGGCGCCGCGGATCCGGCGAACAACCAGGCGACGTTACAGAATATTCGTCTGTGGGATGTGCAGGCACTGAAGGACACGCTGCGCCAGGTGCAGGAGATCAGGACGTACTACGATTTTCCTGATATCGACATTGACCGTTACGAGATTGGCGGCTCGTTGCGCGAGGTGATGCTGGGGGTGCGCGAGCTGAATGTGGACAAGCTACCGGAGAGCAGCCGGAACTGGATCAACGACAAGCTGATTTACACGCACGGCTACGGCATCACGATGAATCCGGTGAACGGATTTACGCCGGAGGGCCTGCCGACGCTGCTGCTCTCAAACATGCCGGTACAGAGCACGGTACCCGGCATCAACGTAACGCGGCCGGAGATCTACTTTGGCGAGATGACGAACACCGACGTCTACGTGAAGACCGGCCAGCAGGAGTTCAACTATCCCGAAGGCCAGACGAACAACCTGACGTCGTACAAGGGCGAGGGCGGAATCGTGGTGGGCGGATTTCTGCGGCGGATTGTGCTGGCATTCGACCGTGGCGACCTGGCGAAGCTGCCTTTCAGCGACGATGTGACGGCGGAAAGCCGGCTGCTGATGCGGCGCAATATTCGCGATCGCGTGGCGGCGTTGGCGCCGTTTTTGAGCTTCGACCAGGATCCCTACATTGTGGTGGGCGACGACGGACGGCTTTCGTGGATGATGGACGGATTCACTTCGTCGGACAGCTATCCGTATTCGGCGACCTACACCCTGGACGGGCAATCGATCAATTATCTGAGGAACAGCGTGAAGGTGGTGGTGGACGCCTACGACGGAACCACGACGTTCTACGTATTCGACAACCAGGATCCGATCATCGCGGCGTGGCGCAAGATTTTTCCGGGGTTATTCAAAGACGCGGCGGAGATGCCGCCGTGGCAGCGCAAGCATGTGCGCTATCCAGAGCTGATGTTGAGCCTTCAGGCCGAGGCGTTCGGGCTTTACCACATGACCAATCCCGAAGTGTTTTACAACCGCGAGGATTTGTGGACGGTGGCGACGCAGGCGGGGATGGGCGACCAGGGAGAACAGACCACGGAGGCGATGGAACCGAACTTTGTGCTGATGAATCTGCCCGGCGAGAGCGGACTGGAGTTTGTGGAGATATTGCCTTTTACGCCGGCTAACCGCAACAACATGATTGGGTGGATTGCGGCGCGCAGCGACGGCGAACATTACGGGACGGCCGTGGTGTACGACTTTCCGAAGACGCGGCTGGTGGACGGGCCGCAGCAGATTGAGGCGCGCATCGACCAGAACGCGCAGCTCTCAGGACAGTTGACGTTGTGGAACCAGCAGGGCTCGCACGTGCGGCGCGGCAGCCTGCTCGTGATTCCGTGCGGGAAGGCGCTGTTGTATGCGGAGCCGATTTATCTGCAGGCACAACGCAGTCCGATGCCAGAACTGCGGTTGGTGGTGCTGGCCTTGCAGGACCGGCTAGCCTACGCGCCGAACTTTGAAGGAGCGCTGGCATCGCTGTTTGGAAACGAGGGCTCAACGTTGAGCGCGGCGGAAGCGCCGCAGGCGGCAATGACGACGGCGGCCGGTGCGACCGAAGGCGGAAAGCCAAGGCTCCCTGATTTCCGAGGCAGGCCGGGACTTTACTGACTATCAGCGGCTGACCTCGGAGGGCAAACTGGCCGAGGCCGGGCAGAAGCTGGACGATTTGAAGCGCGTATCTGGACAAGCTGAATGCGGCTGCGAAATAAAGAGCAAATGATGGGCGAAATGACGGCGAAATGACGGACGGCCGCTTTGCATGTTTTTGATGACAGCGGCCGCAAGTTCATGTAATTATTCCAGAACGGTTGCACCCGCGACTGCAGGGATCGACTTTCCCCCGGACCCTGACTTTTCTTGCCTGCAGGCGGGTAGTTCTCAAGAAAACGCATTTTCAAAAAGTGCGACCTCCCCTATCCCGATGAGATGTGAGTGATCTTTCGCCTGCTTTGGTGGTTGAAAGAGGATCGGCCGGTAGCCGCATCCTCCGGATCCGAAGCTCTTGAGCAGATGGGGTTCCACTTGCCTTGCAGTTCTTTTGCCTTGGTTCTGCGCTTTGCCGCGGGCGTGCGGGCGTTCGGCTTTTTAAGTCGCAGGACGGATGCGGGCCGGATTGCAGGGTGAGGAAAGATTCTGGAGGGCGGTGACCGGGACATGACTCGTTGGCTGCGAATGACGCTCGAGCAGTACTGGCTGAATCGCTCGACCGCGAACGCGACGGGCTGGCGCCGAGCGGCGCTGCTGGCGATATTGAGCGTGGCTGGTCCTTTGGCGATGGCGCAGAACCCAACGATTACATCGATCAGCCCTTCAACGGTGGCCGCAGGCAGCGCGGCATTTACGTTGCAAGTGACGGGAACCAATTACAACGCAGCTTCGACTGTGAGCGTGGGCGGGACGACGCTTGCGCCTTCAACGGAGACTGCGACGCTGCTACAGGTGACGGTGCCGGCCAACCTGGTAGCGGCTCCCGCGCAATTGGCGGTGGTGGTGATCAACAGTGGGCCTGCTCCATTGCAATCGAACACCGTGACGCTGACGGTGGCCAAGCCTGGAGCTGCGCCGGTGTTGACGAGCGCAACGCCGGGGCTGGATGTACGCGGAGCGAGCCAGGTGCAGATGACGCTGGTGGGGTCGAACTTCAGGCCGGGCGCGACGGTAGTAGTTTCGCCACCGCTCGCTGCACTGAGCCAGTCGACAGGTACGTTGCAGGCCACGGATGTGCAGGTGGCGAGCGTGACCGTGATCAACGCCGGATTGATGACGGCGCGGATCAATGTTAGCCCGACGGCCGCGGCGGGATTGCGCGCGGTGGACGTACTGAACGTGGACGGAACCAATACGGCAACGGGAACACCCTTTGCAGCCGGCGGAAGTTCGCAGCCGGTGCGCGTGCAGGTGGCGAGCTCGCTGGGCGCGCCGCTGAGCGTGGTGAACCTGAGCCTGATGCATCCACGCAGCGGAACGGTGGTGATGCGCAACCAGGAGTTGTACGCGGACGCGATCCTGGCCGGATCGGGAACGGGCACCGTGATCGGCCAGTGGGTGTGGGATGGAAACGTGGTGGAGCAATTCACGGCATCGCTGGCTGGCGGGACGAGCACCACGATCACAACACACCAATCGCTGCCGACTTCGCTGCTGGGCCGACACACGCTGCAGTTGCGAATGGTGGAACCGAACAACTTGGCGAGTGTGCCGATCACGGTGGTGGTGAATCCGGGGGACTGGCGGCTGGAGCAGTTGCTGTGGCCTGCTTACGGAAGCGCGTTTACTGTCGGGAATCCGCCGTCGCTCAAGTGGGCTCCGGTGCCTGGAGCCGAGAAGTATGAGGTGGGCTTTACCGATCAGCCTTATTTGAGCACGATCGGCAAATGGTTTGACGTGGAGGACAATCGCTGGGATGTGCCGGCGGACGTTTGGACGGAATTGCCGGTGGGCAAACTTTACTGGACGGTGCGTACGATTGACTCAAACGGCGTGGCGCGCAAGGCTCTGCCGCTGCGAGCGATCACGCGTGTGGGAGAAGACGAATTGAGCGTGATGCAACCGCGGCCTGGACGCACACCGCAAGGCCACACGCAGCTGCAGTGGATGCCGGGAGCGCAGAGCGAATTCTATTTTGTGACCATCAGCCGAGATTTTGCCGACACGCAGATTGTGCGGCAATACATGACGAAGGACGCGAAGCTCGACCTGCGAGCGGTGGAGAACAAGCTGCTGATGGGGATGACTTACTACTGGCAGGTGGACGCGATTTCAGCAACGGGTCAGTTGCTGTTTGCAGGACCAGTTCAGAATTTCATTGCGCAGCCGGGGCCGGGACCGCAATCGGGAGTGAAAACGCAGAAGACGATTCTGCTGGCGAGTTTGAAAGAGCCAGTCGGTCTGGCTCTGTTGATGCCGGGCCCACCGGATCTGACGAGCGAAATCGGGGACGAGACGCCGGCTCCGAACAGCACGACGATCCAGTTGCAGCCGCAGATCGCCGTGAGTTTTCAAACGCCCGTGAATCCCGCGGACGTGAGCCTGATGGTGGACGACGTGGACATTACTACGCTGGCGCAGGTGACGGAGCAGAAGGTGACGTTTACGCCGCCACTGGCACTGGCGGGCGGAGATCACACGGTGAATCTGAGCGTGGGCAGCGACGCGACGACGTGGAAGTTTACGGTGAATGCTCCTCAGGCTGCGAGTAACACGCCGGCTGCGCAACAACCCTCAACGCCGGCACTGCAGCCGGGAACGGATGCCGAGGCTCCGCCTGTGCAAGCGGCCGGCACCATGCCTACGCCGGCAACGATTGCTGCGGCTCAGCAAGGGCAGACTGGGGGACAGGCCGGTGGACAAACTCAAGCCAGAGCGACGAATCAGGGCGGGGCGACTGCGCCGACCAAAGCTGCAGCGGCTGCGACGAGCGCAGAAACCAAGAAAGGCCCACGGCCTTCTCTCGATGGACAGATCGGCGTGAACACGCAATGGGTTTCCGGATCGAATCCACCTGACACGAACACGGTGTCGGCGGCGGAGCATGTGACATACGAGAAGAACGGGTGGCACCTTGAGGCGAACGGAAGCGGGACGCTCAATTCAACATTGAATCCGCCGCCGATGCGCACCAGCCACGCGCAGTTCAGCGACTACGTGCTGCAGGCCGGAAAGAAGCAGGGAGGGTGGGGCGTGAATTTGCGCTTCGGCACGGTGAGCCCCTCGCTCTATACCGACGCGCAGTTTGTAACGGCGGCAACGCCGCGGCAGGGCGCGGAGTTGATGCTGAAGACACCGGGTGGGACGCTGGGGGGATTTGTGAATACAGACGACACCGCACTTGGCGGTGGTTCGGGAATCAACTTCCATCAACATATTGAGGGCGCGAGCTACCAGGCGCCTCTGCCCAAGTGGGCGGAGCTGCGCGGAATGTGGCTGAACGCGAAGGACACTGGGGCGCCGACAACGGTTGGCTATGATTCGATGGGCAATCCGATTATTCTGCCGAATCCGGTTGCGCCGGCGTCAGCGGGCGATGCGACAGGCGCACTGCTGAAGCTGCACCTCGGCGAGAAGTGGTTGTGGACTTCGGAATATGCGATCAGTTACTTCAACCAGAACCTAGTCGATCCTACTTCGACGAGACAGTTCGGCCGCGCGTGGCGAAGCGCGATCGCGGGCACGGCGGGCAAAGCAAACGTGAGCGGCGACTATCGCGACGTAAGCGGGAACTTTGGTACGCCGGCCAATCCGACCTTGACGCAGGCGAGCCAGCCGAATGTTCGCGGTGTGGATGCATCGATCAACGACAAGACGCGCGCGGGAACGTTTGGCGTGACCTATACGCTACTCGACAACAATGTTCATCCTACGACGAGTGCGGAGCTCGAGATGAACAGCTTTGACGAGACGTGGAGCAAGGGGCTTGGCGTGAAGACCAACCTCTCAGTGGAGGCGCGCCAGTCGTATACGGGAACGGGGACGATTCCCGCCGCGCTGGTGGGCATGCCGCCGTCGGTGACGGGCGCGCAGAGCCTTCGCGACCTTTACGGGGTCATCAATCTGACGCACACCATTGGCACAGTTTCATTGACGGCGGGAGGAACACGCGACTGGAGCAGGAACAACTACATGCCGAGCGCGGACACGATTACGTCGAGCATCAACGCCGGCGCCAGCCTGGCCGGCAAGAGCTTCTTCCAGCTGAATACACAGGGCAATGTGAACTGGGTGGCGGCGGCTGGCGCAACCGTGGGTGACTCGCGCAACTACACGATCAACGTGCAGCCGGCGTTCACGTGGAAGCAGCCGGGGGTGCAGGTTTCTCCGCTGGTGACGCTGACGCAGTCAATGACGGTCCTGACCGGCGGAGCAGCGACGACGAATACATTTACGGGGCAGTATGGCGGACAACTTTCGTGGACGATGCCGGGGCACTTCAGGTTCAGCACGCTTTCGGCGCAGGGCAGTTACAACCAGAACCATAACAGCGTGACGAACGTTGATCTGGACACGACGCAGTTGCTGGTGCTGTGGACCTTGACGTGGAACCAGAAGCACACGTTCTGAGAACGAGACGATGAGGCGAGTGAGCGACAGGACGCATTCTCTCTTCGCAGGCGTAGGCTGCCTGAGC
>CAVXVM010000037.1:0-22475 GCA_963765025.1 uncultured Acidobacteriaceae bacterium
CCCTCCGACGCAAACCGTGGTGCCCCATTCATCGCACAGCCTCTTCGTGCGATGAGTGGGAACGAATCGACTCAACTCCGCGCCTTTCTGACCCCTGATCTCTGATCTCTTACCACTGCCCTACAAACCCGCCCCGCTAGCCATGTTCATATGCGTAGCGTTGAATTCGACTGCGTGCTTCTCCCACGCACGCGCCGTTTCCCCGCCGTTGGCCGTATTGTGCGCAACCTGTTTGTAAAACGATTCCGCCTGAGTCTGGTCTCCCATTGCCTCGGCCGCCGCCCCCGCGCCCAGCAGTCCGTTCAGCCGGTTGGGACTCAACTTCAGCGCGCCCTTGTACTCGGTCAGCGCTTCCTGCGGCCGGTTGAGCGCCATCAGCAGGTCGGCAAGCATCTCGCGTGCGGGAATATCCACCTCGCCCTGCCCAGCCTTGTCCTGCTGATCCGCAGCCTTGCGCATCGCCGCAACCGCTGCCTCGGGCTGCCCCTCCGCATACGCCTTCCATCCCACAATCTCATTGCGCTGGATCTGCGCATCGTCTGCGGAGTCGGCATAAGGAGATTTCTTTAGCCGCTCGAGAACGGCGTCATATCCGGCCAAAGCCGCCGTCACCAGTTTGTTGTCCTTCATGTGTCCAGCGGCCACGCCCTGTCCCCAGAAAACAGCGAAAGCAGAAAATCCTTTCTCAGCCGTATCCGGCGCGGGCGTCAGCGCAGCCAGCGTCTTCCAGTCGTGCATCTCCATCAGGTACACGGCCTGCAGCCGATTCTCACGGCCCGGCCCTGACATCTTCATGTCGTCCATCCCCTGCATCGCTTTCATCTGTTCGGCAATCGACTCATACTGGTCCGCCAGTTTGCGCGCCTTCTCGTCCTGGCCCGTCTGCAGCCACGCATACACCAGGAACTCGTCCGAATGCAGTTGGTGCGCCGCGCCCGGCTGGTGTTCCGCTTCGTCCTTCAGCGACGCTGCCACCGATGCAAGATTCGAAGAAATATCTTCAGGCCACATTCCCAGGCGCGCAAAGATGTGTCCCGGCATATGCAGCGCATGCGGCGACGACGGCGCAATCTTCGCATACACCAGTGCCGCCTCAAGTCCCTGCTGTGCCAGCGCCGGTGTATCGCACGTGTGAATAATGTAGTGCGCCAGTCCCGGATGATTGGGATTAGCGTGGAACAGCGGCACCAGCACCGCCAGCGCCTTGCGTTCCTTCGTCAACGATGTATCATCGGGCGCTTCGGCCGCGAGCAATGAAAGCGCATAGAATGCCGAGCCTTCAATGTCATCCGGATAAGCTTGGTGCAATCCTTCCATCGATGCTTCGTACGCATCCGCCGCCTGTTGGAACCCCTTCGGCGCAATACTGAAGAACGCACCCAGCTCATCGATATACGCCTGTTCCCGCGCCGTAATCTTCCCGGTCGCAATCAGCTCGCGCGCCTTCTCCATCTCGCTCGCGCCGGTCTTGAGGTCGTCGGCTTCCGGCCGCGTCCAGATCTCCTTGAACTGCGTCATCGCAATGCCCCAATGCGCCATCGCACACTTGGGGTCGCTTTCCGCAATCGCCCTGAACTGCTGCTCGGCCAGCGTGTATCCAAACGAATGTAACAGCGCCACTCCACGCTCAAAGGGAACCTGCGACTGCGCCTCACACGAAACCGGGAAGTGTACCTGCCCCAGTTTTTCAAGATTAACGGGCTCTTCAGTGTGATGGTGGTGATCCATTCCCGGCATCTCCGGCATCTCTTGCGTCGACTGCGCACCAGCCGCAACAGTCAACACCGCAAACGCACCTGCCAGGAGAACCGGGGAAGCAACAGAAGCACACATTTGCCTCACCCTGAACGCAAAGAATACAAGGGAAGATTTGGTCGTCATGACCTAGAACTTATCACGCTAAATGGGAATTCAAGAGCTCCAAAATCGCTGCGCAGTTGGATGCCCCGGGGTCCCCGGCGAGCGATTCTTGCTCGCTGGGGTGGCTAATCCCTAATCCCTGCCTCACTTCACCGCATACGGCCCCACCGTCGGCTTACCCTGCGTGTCCTTCAGCGGTCCCAGTTCATCCGCAACGCCGCGGGTAATCGCCAACACCTCGGTCCCCGCCTGGAAGCACGTGAAGTCCGGCCTGTCGCGCCATGCAATCGGCCCGCAAAGCCGTTTGCCTGCACCCAGCGTCGCGTCATGCACAATGTTGATCAGCCGCTCGTAGTCCGGCGTCCCCATCTTGTATCCGGAAAAATTTCCCAGATCGCCGCTCGCGGCAAAAACCGCCGTCACTCCGTGGATCGCCGCGATTGCTGGCGCATCCTTTGCCCCTTCAATTGTCTCGATCATTTCAATCAAAACCACGTTCTTATTGATCGTGTTGCGATACCCACCCTGAACGTTTCCCCAGAACAGCGGATCGGCCGCTTGCGCCGCGCCAAGGCTGCGCTTGCCCAGCGGTGGATACATCGTCCAGTCCCGCGCCGCCGTGCCTTCTTCCACCGACCGCACCGTCGGAACAATAATCACCAGCGCGCCCAGGTCCATCGCATGTTGAATCTCGCGTTCGTCCGTATAGGCCACGCGCACGCCCGGCACCGCCTTCGCATGAGGGCAGGCCCTCCACATGCGCGACACCGCGTCCCAGTCCCGCGCACTGTGCTGCATCTCCGTCCAGATAAAGTCGTAGCCCGCATTCGCCATCGCGCAATAGGTCTCCGGAGTGTCGGTGCTCAGCACGGTTCCTCCGGTCACCTTCTCGCCTTTCATCATCTTGATCATCACCGGATTCCAGATCCCGGCATTCGCAGGCGCATCAAACGCCGGCCCGTACTTCCACTTCGCAGGATCGAGCGGCCCCTGGTTCACAGCTCCCGCGGGCGCGGCATTCATCTGGCCCGAATCCTGTCCGGCCGCTGCAGCAAGCGGAAACCCTGCCGTCGGCGCAGCCGCCTGTCCCAACGCAGAAACCGCCGCCAACCCCATCGCTACACAACCTGCTATCAAATGAAATCCACGCATACCTAACTCCTTCTTCATCCCAGAGCCTGTTCAGGCACCAACCCGCGACTCGCGTATACAAACACATCAACCCACCAGCATGCGAACGCATTGACAATACCCCACCGGCCTCAAACCTGAAAAGCACATCCTCCCCTTTCCATATTCCGTTTTCCCTCGTTCCCTTGGTCGCTTGATCCATGTCTCCCCCCAAAGAAAATGGGCGGCAAAGGTTAGACCTTTGCCGCCGCCCGTCCCTGGGTTGTCTTGAAGGTGTTACAGTCCTGCGATTACTGCAAAAGCTTCGTCACTTCCTGCTGAACGCTGTTGGCCTGCGCAAGCGCCGCAATGCCGGTCTGGCTCAGAATCTCGTACTTCGACATGTTCGATGTCGCCGACGCATAGTCCGTCGCCTGAATCGCATTCTGCGCCGACACCACGTTCTCCTGCTGCGTGCTCATCACCTGGCTGATCGAGTTCAGCGTGTTGATCTGCGCTCCAATGTAGCCATCCTGCGCTGCCACATCGCTGATCGCCAGGTTCAGTTCGTTCAGCGCCGACTGCGCGCTCGCCTGGTCCGTCAGGTTGCTTCCGCTCAGGTCTTCGCCTGCGCCATCGGAGTAGCTGATCGTCGCCACGCCGCCCAATCCATTCGGATCGGCGGTAAACGTCGATCCGGCCGCCGCCGTCTGCCCGGTCGCCGCGTCCGCTACATCCGGCGCCGCCGTGCTCTTACCCGAGTTCGTAACGCCCACCGAATAATACGCGGCTGCCGCGATGTACGTCGGCACATCGGCAGGCGTCGTCGAATCCGCAAGATTGGTTGCCGTAATGCTGGCGGTCGAACTCGCTGACGTAAACACGTCGTCCTTGTTGGCCGCACTGTACGCCACCGTAATCCCGTACCCGTCCGACGTTCAGCGTGTTCGCCAGGTCCGACAGATTATCGGTGGTTCCAGGCGTTCCCAGGGTGATCGTGTGCGCAACCCCGGTGGAATCCTTCACCGTCAGCGTGCCCGTGAGCCCGTCCCCCGCCGCGCCAGTCGACGCCAGGGTGCCGATCGCGCCCGGTGTTGCCCCGCTGCCAACGCCCGCTCCCGTGCCTGAAATCAGAATGCCGGTGTCGCTGCTCGCGCCCGCCGCCACCGCCTGCTTGCCCGCCTGCGACGCTGTGCCAAAACTCGCCGTCAGTCCCAGGTTCGCATTATTGATCGCGCTGATCATCCCCTGGACCGTGTCGGCATAACCAGTCGCGCCGCCCACGCTGATCGTTGCCGTCTCCTGCGTCACCGTGCCGCCTACGCCCGTGGCCATGTAGTTCACGTTCATCGTCGTCGTCGCGTTCACAAATGCATCGCCCAGCTCGCCACCGTGCCGCCATGCGAAAGATCCACAAACACGTTGCTCTGGCCGTTGCTGTACGACATCGCGCCATTGCTGTCGCCGACATTGCTCGTTGACAACGTATGAATATTCAACTCGTCCACCGACGCGCCCGTTGTCGACGAGTCGCCCGTGTAAATCGCAACCTCAACGCCATTGAATACCTGCTGCTGGTTGTAGGTCGTCGTCGAACCGATGTTCGTCAATTCCGCGAGTATCGATTGATACTCCTGGTTCGCCGCTCCTTCCTGCGTTGAGTTCAGCGTGCCGTTTGAGGCTTCCGTCGCCAGCGTAATGGCGCGATTCAACAGGTTCGTCACCTGAGACAGCGCGCCGTCGGCCACCTGCAGCAGCCCCACGCCTTCCGTTGCGTTCGTCTCGGACTGCATCAAGGCCGCCGAGTTGGCCGCCAGTCCGTTCACCAGGGAAAGACCCGCGGCATCATCCGCGCCCGAGTTGATCTTTGACCCGGACGACAACTGCTGCAGTACCGTCTGCAGGCTGCTGTTCGTGTTGTTCAAATTGTTCTCTGCGTAAATCGCTGAAAGGTTATTCAAAACACCGAGGGCCATGGGACTCAACTCCTTCTCGGACGCCTTGCTTCTTGCCCCGCCCCGCTCTTCGCTTCATTTCGGGTCTCGGATATCTTCCGAGGGGCCTGCTTGCATCCACTCCCTTCATCGGTGTACCCCGAAAAAACTTTAGTCATATTTTTAAGAATCATTCGCAGTGCTTTCTGTCTTTGTTCAGATCAAACTGTCTCGCTTCCGTTCATTTGCTGTCCTGATCCGCATCAATCGCTGTCTCGTACCGCTTCACTACGTTGTCCAACTTCGCGACAAATTGACGTCCCTGCGTTGCCTGGAGCCACCCCATCCCCCCAATCCCGCTTTCCCTCCTGACAAAAAACGGCGGCAGGAGGGCTCCCTCGCTGCCGCCATCGGTTTTTTACGCCAACCGTATTTGCTCTCTGCCTGATACGCCCTTGTTGAGGTCCCTTTCCCCCGTTCCGCCTTCCACTCCAGTTCGCGTTCCGGCTCAGCCTGGGACTTCACAATCTTCCGGGTTCCGCCCCTTCAATGCACGTCTACTGTTCCTGGCCTGCACCCGTACCTGGTGCCGGTGCCGGCGCTCCTGGCGGAGGAGTGGACGGAGTCCCTGCCGGAGGTGGAGGCCCATGATGACGAAATTGCTGCCCGCCCGGACCCTGCATTCCGGGCCCGCCGTTCATCCCCGGTCCAACCTGCATTCCAGGTCGCTGCTCGTCGCGTCCCCATCCGTGCCCGTCCTTGCCGCGCATCCCTTCACGACCGCGCATCCCGCCTTCCTCGCGGAACGACTTCACTTGCTTCCACTGGTCAGGCGTCAGCTTCTCGCGAATCTCCAATAGAAATCGCGCATTCGCTTTCTCCAGTTCGCCGCGCGCCGCCACAACCCTGTCAATCTGGGCAATCGTCGCCGCGTCGTTGGGCTCGTCCGCGCTCATCAGCGGCTCCATCGCCAACTCTGCCTTTTCAAGGTTCGCCCGCAGATCGATCAGTTTCGCCCGGTGAGCCATCATGATGTCGTCCATTGACTTCCGCTGCGCATCGGTCAGCTTCAGCCGCTCTACCATGCGGGGATTGTTCCACCAACCCTTCTGTGCGCTCACCCCGCCAAAGGCCCGCTCAAACGGTGGCCTCTGTCCGTCTGGCCCCGGGTCGCCTGGCCCACCTGGCCCGCCGCCAAATCCCTGGGCTCCCGCCGCTAGGCCCGACAACAAAATCCCCGCTACCGCCAAAGCCAATGTTCCTGCCATTCTTGCCTTCATCGCCTTCTCCTTCGTACCAAATTTAGGATGACCGCTACGCGTCGATCTGTCCCGCTTGTTATTGGGCTTCGTTCTCGCTCATCAGTTGAGCCAGCGGTTCCATTGCACTGGGAACCTCGCGCGAAACGTCGCTGTCCACCTTGGCAAGTAAGTCCTCGTCCTCTCTGCTCGCGCGCTGCTCGGCTTCCAGCTTCTGCTGCCTGGCTGCCTGCTCCGCTGCAGCAATCTTTTGAAGTTCCAGCCGGTGATGCCGTTCGTACAAGACACCTGTCACGCTTCCTGCCGCCAACACGCACCCCAGCGCCCAGCCTGTAGCCACGCGCCAGCTCAACTCATGCACCGTCTTTGCTTGGCGAGCACGGCCGTGCTCCGCCTCGCTCCAGGCATGCACGTTCGATCTGAAATTCTTCAGCGCCTCACCCAGTTCTGCGTCAACGCCCAGTCCGCGATCCTCATTCTCGAATTTTGCGCCCATGCTCATGGCTTGCCTCTCAAGTGCGTCCGCACTTTTCCAAGTGCCCGCGAAAGATGCGCCTTCACCGTGCCCTCGCTCAATCCGGTCGCCTGCGCAATCTCACTCAATTCCTGGTCTTCTACATACCGCAGCAGAAAAACCGTCCTTTGCCGTCCGCTCAACCCTTCCACGGCCTTCCAAACATGTCCCACTTGCTCCCGGGCCAGCATCTGTTGCTCCGCCGAGCGTTCCCCGCTTGGCAACCACTCGCTGGCCTCATCCAGGTCCACCGAGTTGGTCCGCGTATGACGCCAGAACTGCATCCGGCGATTCCGCCAGTGGTCCTTTTCCAGGTTGATCGCGATCCGCATCAACCACGTCATCGCGCTTGAATCGCCCCTGAAGCGACTCCAGTTTCGGTGCGCCTTCAGAAAGCACTCCTGGGTCAGTGTTTCTGCCAGGTCAATGTCCCGCGTCGATGCCAGCAGGAACCGGAATATCTGTAGCCTGTGGGCCTCTACTACGCTGGAAAACTCCTGCTCGGCAGCCTCCGTCCTTTGCCCGGTATTCTCCTCAACCGCGCTCCGTGTCATCGGTTTCAATGCTATGCCGGCTGCCATCAGTTGGGTAGACGCCCCCATTCCATGCGGGTTTACAATTCGGCTTCGATTCCCCATTAAATCTGCCGCAAGTATACGTACCCGGTGCTTGCAAGATCATCAAATCTTGCCCAATTCTTCGTCGCTTTCCGCATCTCTCCATCCGCCTCACAGCCTTCACCCCCGCCCACGGAACGGGGCGCAAAACCCCTTGAATTCCGACGTGAGCACTCCCAGCCAGCCCCCGCCGGACGGGGATATAATTTGAGGCGGCAAGAAAACTTCACTTGGAAGCGCTCGAGTCGATCTCCTCGTTTCCGCGCCTTTACCGCATCGGCACGATCGACCGGGATGCGCGTTGTTTCACCTTCCGCACCCAGGCTTGGCGACGACTGAAAACTTTTTCACCTGGCAGCACAAGTTGTTGGAGGCCGGCTTCATCCATTTCCAACACCCCGGCTGCCGTTTGCTTACAGATTTTTTTGAATGGAGACAGGAATGATTTCTCGGCGAACCTTTGTCAATGGAATTGCTGCCGGCGTGGCCGGCTCGGCACTCACCTCTTCGGCCAAAAGCTATGCTCAGATCCTCGGCGCCAACGATCGGCTCAACTTCGCCATCAACGGCCTCAACGGTCGCGGACACGCGCATCTCTCCGCGCTCCAGGCCAACAAGCAGATCGCCCGTGTCGCCTACATCTGCGACCCGGACGACAATATCCGCGCCCGCTTTGCCACCGATGCTGAAAAAGCCCTCGGCTATGCGCCCAAAGCAGAGCGCGACTTCCGCAAGGCCCTTGAATCAAAGGACGTCGACGCGATCTCCATCGCCACCCCCGACCACTGGCATACCCCCCTCGCCGTTCTCGGACTCAAGGCAGGCAAGCATGTCTACGTCGAAAAGCCGTCCAGCCAGAATGCCCGCGAAGGAGAATTGCTCGTCGCCGCGCAAAAGAAATACGGCAAGATGGTCCAGGTGGGCGACCAGCAGCGTTCCTCGCCGCACTCCATCAAAATGATCGGTCAAATCCACGACGGCCTCATCGGCGAGGCCTACATGGCCAAGGCCTGGTACGCCAACACCCGCGGCACCATTGGAATTGGCAAGGTAGTCCCCGTGCCCGCCACCCTCGACTGGGATCTCTGGCAGGGCCCCGCGCCTCGCAGCGAGTACAAAGACAACATTCACCCGTACAACTGGCACTGGCTGCGCCGCTTTGGCACCGGCGAGACCCTCAACAACGGCACCCACGAAGTCGACGTTTGCCGCTGGGCGCTTGGCGTTGATTTCCCTGAAGTCGTTACCGCCATTGGCGGCCGTTATCAGGACAAGGATGATTGGGAGTTCTACGACACCATCGTCACCGACTTCCGCTATCCCGGAAAAACCCTTACCTGGGAAGGCCGCTGCTGCAACGGCATGAAACTCTACGACCGCGACCGCGGTTCGGTCATCTATGGCACCAAGGGCGCAGTCGTCATCGATCGCGACGGGTACAACGTCTACAACTGGCACGGCAAGCAGACGGATAAGTTCCGCACCGGAGCTGAAACCTCCACCAGCGATCTCGTCGGCCGCGACTCCATGACCGACCTCCACTTCGCCAACTTCATCAACTCCTGCAAGGGGACGGACAATCTCCACTCGCCCATCTCCATCGCCAACATCTCCGTCACCATGCTGCTCATCTCCAACATTGCCTACTTCATGAACCGCGAGATGAAGCTCGATCCCAAAACCGGTCACATCCTTAACGACTCTGAAGCCATGAAGCTCTGGGGCCGCTCCTACGAAAAAGGATGGGAAGTCACCATCTAGAAAATCCGTTTGACCATCCGAGCCACGGTGAGAAGCAACTTTAATGGTGCGCCACACCGTGGCGTCAAACCCTCCTAATTCTGGGCGTTTCGTTCATAGATTTGTCGCACAAACCTCGTGCTATGCTTCCCGGGAAGGATTTCACAAACTATGAACGTTGACAGGATCATTTGCTTGACAATGCTTCTTACCTCGATCGGATTGGCGGCGCAAACGAAACCTGCCGCGTCGGCACCACCGAAGCCGATCAGGAAAGAATCTAAACTTCTGATAGATTGTGCGGCCCAAAGCGGTAAGGCCGCCTGTAAAAGCTTCAAGCAACTCGTTGACGCACACGACGAAGGCATTCTGCAAATTCTGACGGGCGTCTCTCATCACATTGCATACGTTTGCTTCGATCCAAAGATAGATGTATTTCGGGTCGTTGGATTCGACCGTCCTGGCGCTGACAGATACAGTTCGTTCACTTCAGAGATGCCGCCCGGATGGGGAGGGTGTGCAATATCCCTAAATGACAAGCACAGGTTGAGTTGGGACGCGGTGAGTTTGTGGCTCAAGGATGTTGACAGCTTTAGTTCGTATGCCTGCGGAGGTCTCTCGCTCGCAGTGTATCAGGAGGGCATTTTAGCAGACTTCGAAAGGGAGAGCGGGAGATGGAAGAACATCGGTAAACCACAGGCGGGCTCAGCTTTTGAACAAGACGCATCTTTTGAGGGCGCGAGAATGTGGGTCAAGGAGTGGAATGAAAAAAATGAACAGAAGCTCCCGGCCGAAGACGATTCAACCCTCTTGCACGCGGGCGTAGATCCGACACAGATAAACGTCGAATACGCCTATGAGAATCAGGCTGGGGGAACTACGAACTACAGCTCGGTGATTCAAAGATCAACTCTTCGCTTCAGTGAAACCACTTCTCCGAATGATACCGATGCAATCAGCGTGAGCAAGTCTGGAACGTGTATGGTCTTCAAGTAGACACGCACCCCGGCGCGGCCATGGAGGCGGGAATCATGACATTTGAATATCTTGTTCAAAAAAATGTTGGCGACGTACAGCTGAAGACGCTTGCTCAGAAAGGCGGCTTTGCTACAGAGGACGACGCATTAGCAGAGGGACAGCAAGAAGCCGAGAGGATTGCGCTTTCTGCAAAGGTGACGCTCACTGTCAACGCGCGTCCAGAGAGCGAATAGCATCAAAGCGCAACTGTTGATTATCGCTTTCGATACCAAGCATAGTAGGCGAATCCACCGATCCCAAAGAACAAGAAGCTACCAAGGACGGTATTCATGCTGGCCTCTGCAACCCCATAAAGGAATGTAACCGCTCCAGCAATCAGCATTATCGCGATGTAGAACTTGACTGGTATCATCCTTTTCTCCGCTTTCTACGTCGTCGTTTCACTTCTCTTACAAATAAAGCTGTAGACTGCTCACTGTCTACTGCTCACTCTTTTCAAGGAGACACTCTGATGCCTGCCGCCAATGAAATCTTGCCAGCCGCCCAAGCGGGAACCTTCACCATCGGCGGCGATTTAACCGTCAACCGCATGGGCTACGGCGCCATGCGCATTACCGGCAAGGGAATCTGGGGCCCGCCGGCAGACCGCGACGCCGCCATTGCCACTCTTCGCCGCGCCGTCGAACTCGGCGTCAACCTCATTGACACCGCTGACTCCTACGGCCCCAACATCTCTGAAGAGCTCATCGCCGAAGCCCTCTATCCTTATCCCGCCGGTCTCGTCATCACCACCAAGGTTGGCTGGGAGCGCCACGGGCCCGGCGTCTGGCAACACAACGCCAGCCCCGCACATATTGAGAAGGCCATCGCCGGAAGTCTCGCCCGCCTTCGCCTCGAGCGCATTGACATCTACCAACTCCACGTTCCCGACCCCGCCACGTCCTTCGACGCCTCCATGGAAGCCATCGCGCGGCTCAAAGAGCAGGGCAAGGTTCGTCACGTCGCACTCTCCAACGTCACCCTTGAGCACATCAAGCGCGCCCAGAAGATCGTCCCCATCGTCTCAGTGCAGAACCGCTACAGCTTCTCCGATCGCGAGTGGGATTTTGTGCTCGACTACTGCGAAGCTAACAACATTGGCTTCCTTCCCTGGGGGCCCATGGCCCAGGCGCGGAAGGCCAATGAAGTAGTTGAAAGAATTGCATCCGATCGCGGCACATCGACTGCCGTCGTTTCGCTGGCCTGGCTGCTGCGCCGTTCGCCGGTCGTTGTGCCCATCCCGGGAACAAGTTCCGTCAAGCATCTTGAAGAGAACGTGAGCGCTGCCGCCTTCAAGCTAACCGACGCCGAATTCGCCTCGCTCGCCGCCGTAGTCCCCAAACCCTACTGGCTCCGCGGCTGAAGCAGTGCGGAAAGGCGGGTGCCCATGCTTCCGACATCGATCCATGGGACTTCACCAAGGTAAATCCGCCACGACACTCAGTGCTCCGCGAAGCCACGCTGTTAAACTAATTCCGGTAAACGCTTACCAGATCCGCAGGCAAAGACAGGGAAAATAACCATGCTCCTCGAAGCGCTTCGCGAACAAGTCCTCCATGCCAACCTCGAAATCGCCCGCCGCGGCCTGGCTCCTCACACCTTCGGCAACGCCAGCGGTGTTGACCGCTCTGGCTCCCAGCCTCTCTGCGTCATCAAGCCCAGTGGCGTCGACTACAGCACGCTCACCCCCTCTGACATGGTCATCACCGATCTCGACGGAAAAATCGTCGAAGGCTACCTGCGCCCATCGAGCGATCTCGACACCCACACCCTCCTCTATCGCGAATTCCCCTCCATTGGCGGCATCGTTCACACCCACTCTGAGTTTGCCACCTCCTGGGCGCAGGCCCGACGCGAAATTCCCTGCCTCGGCACCACCCACGCCGACTACTTCCACGGCCCCGTTCCCGTCACTGAGCCACTCACCGCCGAAGAAGTCGCCGAAGCCTATGTCCGCAATACCGGCGCCGTCATCCTCCGCCGCTTCCGTAAGGACAATCTCGATCCCCTTGCCGTCCCCGGAGTTCTCGTCGCCGGACATGCCCCTTTTACCTGGGGCAAAACCCCCGCTGCAGCCGTCGAACACGCCGATGTCCTCGAGTACATCGCCCGTCTCGCCTACCGCAGCACTCTGCTGGGGGCATCCGAATCCGGCATTCCATCCTACGTTTCCGAACACCACTACCTGCGCAAACACGGCCCCAAAGCCACCTACGGCCAGCTCTGAGTGCCTCAAGAAATCGCCTGTCAAACTGCCCCAAATCAGCCTTGAAACCCCACTTTCCAACCCGTCGGAGCCGGTCATTCGAGGCC
Organism: uncultured Acidobacteriaceae bacterium; assembly: GCA_963765025.1. Classification (GTDB taxonomy): domain Bacteria; phylum Acidobacteriota; class Terriglobia; order Terriglobales; family Acidobacteriaceae; genus Telmatobacter. The sequence goes on from CAVXVM010000037.1 coordinate 12,365, forward strand.
GGAAATTCCCCTCCGCAGGCTCTCAAAACAGCGAGAATTGTGCAGAAATCTGCACAATTCTCGCTGCAAACCAACGATAACCTGCCTCTCTTCATAGGCCTACCGATTCGCGTAGAATGATCCTTGAACCTGTAAGCACCCTACTGTTTTCTGCATTTTTGGTCGGAATTTTTCCTCCGCGGCGGTTGACGTTCCGGGGAACCCTGAGTCAATATCTCGCGTATTCTCTATCGATTGCCGCTTCCCCGCTCGACCGACTTTACACGGTCCATGCGTGGCAACTAACGTGCTAAGTACATCATTGATGTAGAAAGCTCCCATCATGGAGACAGGCCTCTTCAACCGTGTGCAGGCGACGCTGCTGGCTTTGGTCACAGCGGGTCTCTTTGTATTGGCTGTTCTCAACTTCCTTGAGGAACGCAACTACCCGCAGCCCGATGACGGCGTCTGGTGGCGCGAGGCCAGCGGCGGACTCACTGCCGAGCGGGTTCTCCCCGGCATGTCAGGACAAGTCGCCGGCATTCAGCCCAACGACCTCCTTACCGGCGTAGCCAACTGCCCATCCTGCGACACCGACTCCGTTTCCAGGCTCTCCGATCTTGAACGAGCCCTCTATCGCACCGGGCCATACGGCCAGGTCTACTACTCCATTACCCGCGACGGCATTCCCCTCGACACGCCCGTCAAGGTCATCCCGCTTCCCCTTGACCGCAGCTTGGCGCAGGGCCTCCGCATCATCGGCCTCATCTACCTCATCATCGGCTTTTACGTCCTTTTCCGCCGGTGGGGAGCTCCCCGAGCAACTCACTTTTATCTCTTCTGCCTGGTCTCCTTCGCCTGGTACGCGCTCAAGTACACAGGTCGGCTCGACGGGCTTGACTGGACCGTCTTCTGGGCCAACACCTTGGCTGAAGCGCTGCAACCTGCGCTCTTCCTTCACTTCGCCCTCAGTTTCCCTGAGGAGCGCTTCAAGAGATTGCGCCGCAGCTGGCTGCTGCCGCTCATTTACGCCCCAGGCGCCGGGCTCCTCGGCCTCTGGCTCTGGGCCATTGAAACTCGTCTCGCCACCGGCCTGCTTAAGCACCGTCTCGATCAGACCGCCACGGCTTACGACGCAGCCTTCTACATTCTGGCCGCTCTCTTGTTCCTGCGCAGCTATGCTCAGGCCGACACCCCGGTGCTCCGCCAGCAGCTCAAATGGCTTTACCGCGGCACCTTCGGTGCGGTTCTGCCCTTCACCCTCTTTTACGCGGTGCCCTTCCTTTTTGACCTGAATCCGCCCCAGTTGCTCACCAACCTCGCCGGCCTCTCGCTGGTACTGCTACCGCTCACCTTCAGTTGGGCCATCGTCCGTTACCGGCTCATGGATACCGACCTCATCTTCAAGCGCGGCGTGGCCTACACCCTGGCCACCGGCCTCATTCTCGGTGGCTACTTCGGGACCGTCGCGCTGGTAACGCTGATGGTGCACAACTCCGTGCCTCAAGCGGTGCGCGAGTGGGCCTTCCCCATCGCCATGATGGTCGCATTGGCCGTCTTCGACCCACTCAAGCGGCGCATTCAGGGCTGGGTCGATCGCGCCTTTGACCGCCATCGCTACGACTATCGCAAGGCCCTCGTCGAATTCGGCCGCGGCCTCAGTTCTGAAACCGATCTCCAGGCCCTGCTCAACTCCATCGTCGAGCAGTTACCGCGCACCCTCCTCGTCGCCCGCGTCGCCATCTTCCTGGCGCGCGGCCCTGAGGACTCCGGCCTCCGCCTGGCCGCCTCCCACGGCCTGCCCACAGACGTAAGCGCCGCGCAGCACACCTTCGACCTCGGCTTCCTTAACCTCGGCTTTCAGGATTTTGCCCAGGCGAACCCGCACTCCCACATCTTTCTTGAGAATGCCCAGCAGGCCTTCCACCTGCCCCTCGATCAGCAGCGCGCAGCCGCCATGCTCGACCTCAACTACTATCTGCCCTGTCGGGTTGCCACTGGACAAATCGAAGGCACCCCCGCCGCCAGCCGCACCATCGCCGTCATTGGCCTCGGACGCACCATGGGCGGCGACTTCCTCTCCAGCGAAGATGTTGAGCTCCTCGAGTCCCTCGCCAGCTACATCGGCATCGCCCTGCAGAACGCCTCGCTGTACGCCCGCCTCGAAATGAAAATCGGCGAGTTCGAGCGCCTCAAGGAATTCAACGAGAACATCGTCGAATCCATCAACGTCGGCATCCTTGCCCTCGATCTCGAAGACCGCATCGAAAGCTGGAATGCGCAGATGGAAGCCATGTATGCCCTCAGCCGTGCTGAGGCTCTCGGCCAGCGCGTCCAGGACGTCTTTCCCCCTGAGTTTGTCGAGGCCCTTGACCAGTTTCGCTACGAGCAGGGCGTACACCATCTCTACAAGTTCCGCCTCACCACGCGCGCCGGCGAACTGCGCACTGCCAACATCGCCATCGCGCCCCTGCTCTCCCGCGACTTCGTCTCCGTCGGACGCATCATCCTCGTCGATGACATCACCGAGCGCGTCACTCTTGAAACCCAGCTCGCCCAGGCTGACAAGCTCAGTTCCATCGGCCTGCTCGCTGCCGGCGTCGCGCACGAAATCAATACGCCACTGGCCGTCATCTCCTCCTACGCGCAGATGCTCTCCAAGCAGTTGCGCGGCGATGCCCGCCTCGGTCCGGTGCTCGACAAAATCACCCAGCAGAGCTTCCGTGCCGCCGAAATCGCCAACGGCCTGCTCAACTTCTCCCGCACCTCGACCACTGAGTTCCGCTCCACTGATCTCAACCAGGTCATCCGCGACACTCTTTCGCTGCTCGAGCATCAGTTCAAGACTGCGCAAATCGACGTTGAACTCGACCTATCCGGTGAACTGCCCCCCATCCACGGCAATCCCGGAAAGCTGCAGCAGGTCTTTCTCAACCTCCTGCTCAACGCCAAAGAAGCCATGCCCGGCGGCGGTAGCCTGCGCATTACCACACTTGTCAACGGACACGTCGAAGCCCTTATCTCCGATTCTGGCTCCGGCATCGCGCCCGAACATCTCAAGCGTATTTACGATCCCTTCTTCACCACCAAAACCACGCCCAAACCGGGCGACCGCCGCGGAACGGGTCTCGGCCTTTCCGTCTCTTATGGAATCATTCAGGAACATGCCGGAAAAATTCATGTCGAGAGCGCCGTCGGCGCCGGCACTACCTTTCATCTCGAGTTTCCGTTATTAAGGAACTCTGTACATGCCTGAGGTTGAATTGCCCTTGAACGCGCCCGTCCAGGTTTCATCCGCCAACGGCAACTCACCCGTATCGGGCGTTCCTGCCAGCATCCTCGTCATCGACGACGAAGCCTCCATCCGCGAGTCGCTTGAGGTTCTTCTTTCGCTTGAGGGCTACTCAGCCACCATGGCCGCCGATGGCGAAGAAGGCCTGCGCATGATCGAGACCAATAACTACGACCTTGTCCTGCTCGACCTCGCCCTGCCCGGCCAGAGCGGCCTCGAACTGCTGCCCCAGATCAAGGAGCGCCAGCCTGAGCTGCCCGTCATCATGATCACGGCCTACGGCACCGTCGACAACGTCGTTGAAGCCGTCCGCGCCGGCGCTGAAAATTTCGTTCAAAAGCCCTGGGACAACGAAAAACTCCTTGCCGACATTCGTTCCGCAGTCGCCCGCCACCGCGCCGAGGAGGAGAACCTTCAGCTCAAGCGCACCCTCAAGCAGCGCTACAACTTTGAGAACATCGTCGGCAAAAGCGAACCCATGCTCAAGGTCTTTGACCTTGTTGCCCAGGTTGCACCCTCGCGCTCCACAGTCCTCATTCAGGGCGAGAGCGGAACCGGCAAGGAACTCATCGCCAAAGCCATTCACGCCAACTCGCCGCGCCGCGACAAGCCCTTTGTCCCCATCAACACCGGCGCCATGCCCCCTGAGCTGCTTGAGTCCACGCTCTTCGGCCACGTCAAGGGCGCGTTCACTTCCGCTGTTGCCTCCAAGAAAGGCCTCTTTGAGGTCGCCCACGGCGGCACGCTCTTCCTCGACGAAATTGCCACCATGGGCATGGATACCCAGGCCAAGATCCTGCGCGTCCTCCAGGACCGCCGCTTCATGCACCTCGGCGGCATACAGGAAATCCAGGTCGACGTCCGCATCCTCGCCGCCACCAACGTTGACCTCCGCAAGGAAGTCCGCGAAGGCCGATTCCGCGAGGACCTCTTCTACCGCCTCAACGTCATCACCGTCGATCTGCCGCCGCTGCGCTCACGCCGCGAAGACATTCCCCTGCTCGCCAATCACTTCCTCGACTTCTACGCCAACGAGAACAACCTCGCCCCGCGCCGCCTTTCCGCTGACGCCCTGCGCGCCCTCATCGATTACGAGTGGCCCGGCAATGTCCGCGAGCTCGAAAACTCCATCGAGCGTGGCGTTGTGCTCTCCAGCGGGCCCATCATCGGCTCCGACCTGCTCCCCGGCCACATCACCGGCCGCAGCTTCCAGGACGCTCTCCTCGAGCACAATCCCAACGCCTCCCTCTTTGACATCCTCGAAGTCATTGAGAAGCGCATCATCATCGAGAAGCTCGAGCGCTGCAACTGGAACCAGACCGACGCCGCCGAGCAGTTCCGCATCCCCTTGTCCACGCTCAACCAAAAAATCAAACGCCTAAACATAGAAATCCGCAAGAAAGGCCGCGAGTAAGGGGAGGGGTTAGGTGGCCAAATCCTTAGATTCTTACTGGGAACTCATCGAGCCACTCTTCTCAACCGTTGATTATGGCAACAGGCCCCAGGAATTTGCTGACTCGGTCTCCAAGGTTCCCTGCCCAAGTGTCCTTCTGTTTGCCGCTCACATGTGCCTGGCCGAGGTTTACAACGGCGGCTTCCTCCAGCTCTTTTGGAATGGCACCGGCGTTCTTGTACCCGAGGCTGAGGAGGGATTCAGAATCATTGGGATGCCAACGATGGCCGCTCTTGTTGCACAGGCCGCTCTCCCGCTTGGCTCTCCTTATCCTCGCGATCGGGACGATCGCTGGGATGCACTTCTGGTGGCTTCGGGACGTAAATCAAAGGAACAGAAGCAAATTTTCAAGAAGCATGAAAATCTATATCTCGCCTTTGTAGATGCGACATCGACACTCCTGTTTGACGAGCTTGATGAGCAGTTTTGGGAGAACGCCAATACCGAGAATGGCGGTTTTCAAGATGCAGCCACGCGGTACGCAAACAGCGTATGTTTGGTCCATTAGGCCCCGATCCACCATTTCGTCTATCGCTTTTTTGAAATAAGGCTCACAAAACCGCTACCATACCAACAAGCCCCGGAAAGGAGCGGCATGACACGACTGAACCGCATTACTCGAAGCCCTGATGTAATGGGTGGCAAGGCATGCATTCGCGGAATGCGTGTCACGGTTAGCATGATCGTCGGGCAAATTGGCGCCGGCCGCACCGTCGACGAGATTCTAGCCGAGTATCCCTACCTCGAACGCGAGGACGTCATGCAGGCCCTTCGCTACGCCGCTTGGCTGGCAGAAGAACGCGAGGTCGTGCTCGCCACGGCATGAAACTGCTCGTCGATATGAATCTCTCTCCACGTTGGATAGAACTTTTCACCGACGCTGGAATGGACGCAGTGCATTGGTCTTCGGTGGGGCGAGCCAATGCTCCAGATTCTGAAATCATGAGTTACGCTGAAGCGAATGGCTGCGTGGTTTTGACCCAGGATCTCGACTTCAGCGCCATTCTCGCCGTCACGCATGGAAACAAGCCAAGCGTCGTTCAAATTAGAAGCGAAGATCTGGACCTCGCCAAGATCGGCAAGCAGGTCGTTGCCGCAATTGTCCAGATGAATGCCGAATTGGACCAGGGCGCATTGCTCACGATCGATCCAAAGCGCACGCGCCTTCGTATCCTGCCCTTGCCGTCGAAAAGCTAAGGGAGCAGCATCCGGCCACCGGCAAACCAGTATTGCTTGCTCGCCGCTCAGGCTTCTTCCAGAGACCGCATCCAACGTTCTAGAAACCCCAACAACTCCCCCGGCGGCCGCAACCAAACGTCCGCCACCGTCTTCCGCGGCTCCCGGCGCACCAGCACGCTCAAATGCGCGCCCTCCTGCCCATTCATCACCGCGAACGCGGCCTCATCCGTCAAATCATCCCCAAGAAACGCGGCCGGTCCAACAAACCCTTCGCTCCGAGCTTCCTCAAGAATCGCCTTCACCGCGCCGCCCTTGTCCCGTCCCGCGCGCAGTTCCAGCCCATACTCAAAATCCAGCAGCATCAGCCCTTCCATACGCGCCATCGGTTCAAACAGCGCACGCGTCCGCTCTTCAATCAGTCTTGCCTTGCGCGCCGACTCACCCCGCCAGTGCATCACCACGCCGTTGGCCTTGTCTTCAAACAAACCGCCCAGGCTGTCCTGCCGTAGCTGCTCCCGCAATTCTTCGAGCTTCGCCTGCGTCTCGACCGGAGCTTCTTCCAGCTCCCGCCGCGCATCTACGTGTATCCGCTCCGCCCCGTGCAATCCCCACACTTCAAGCGGCGGCTCCAGTCCCAGCAAAGGTCGAATCTCTTGTGCCGGACGCCCGGTGATCATCGTCATCCGCGTCCGTCCCTGTTGTTGAATCTGTTTCAGCAGTTCCCGCACGCCCGCCCATGGACGCGCCGTGAACCGATTCACCCTGAAAGGCGCCAGCGTTCCATCGTAATCAAGAAACAAGAACGAACTCCGCGCGTCCCTGAGTGCGGTGAAAAACTCCTCCAGCTTCTCTTCTTTCCCGTCCAATCTTGCCTCGCTCACTAGGCCAGTCTCTCATCCGCCACAATCGCCGCCGGAACGGCCATCACCGCCGGTCGCCGCACTGCCGCGCCTTCCCCGCCCGTGCCGTCGATCCGGAGCTCGCGCAGGTCTCCCAGCACGCTCGCCGCCCACCGGTAGATGTTGTGCTCCATCACCTGCCGCCGCATCCGCCGCATCCGCCGTATCTGCTCCTCGGCACTCATGTCCAGCCCTGTATGCACCGCCTCGGCCACCCCGGCGATGTCGTACGGATTCACCACCAGCGCATCGTGCAGTTCCACCGATGCTCCTGCAAACTTGCTCAGCACCAGCGCACCGCCCAGGTCCTCGCGTGCGGCCACATACTCCTTCGCCACCAGGTTCATCCCATCGTGCAGCGACGTCACCAGGCACACGTCCGCCGCGCGATACCACCTGCCCACCTCTTCGTGATTGCATTGTCGGTTGATCAGCACAATTGGCCGCCAGTGCGCCGTCTGGAAGCGCTCGTTCACCCGCGCCACCGTCTCTTCCACCTGCCGGCCCAACTCCGCATAGCTTGGGATCCGCGTCCGGCTCGGCGCCGCTATCTGCACCATCGTCATCCGCTCCCGGTGCCACGGATGCGCCTCCAGAAGTTCTTCAATCGCAAGCAGACGTTCCACGATGCCCTTCGTGTAGTCCATCCGGTCCACGCCCAGCACCAGGCTCTCGGCCCGCACGCCAAACTCGCTCAGCAGTTCCCTGCGTGCAAACGCAATCTCCTGTTGCTGCTCGGCCCATGCATCCGCGCTCGCATCCACATCCGACACCGGACCTTCAAAGGCCACGCTCACCGGGTAAGGGCGCACGCTGCTCAGGTGCCCATTGCGCAGCACCGTCATGTGCTCGCGATCCGTGCGCGATTCCAGCACCCGATCCACCGTCGAAAGAAAGTTGTTGCAGTGCAGCGGAATATGGAACCCCAGCAGGTCCGCTCCCAGCATCCCGTCCAGCAACTCAGCCTGCCACGGACAAATACCGAACGCCTCAGGGTTCGGCCATGGAATATGCCAGAAAATCGCCACCCGCGCATCCGGACGCGCCTCCTTCACAAGTCGAGGCAGCAGAGCGAAGTGGTAATCCTGCACAAAGACCACAGGATTCTCGCAGCCTTCCATCTCCTCCAGCAGTGCGTTCGCAAACCGCTCGTTCACTCGCTGGTAGCATTCCCAGTCTGCCGCGCGAAATATCGGCCGCGTATGCGCAATGTGGCAAAGCGGCCACAAACCCTCGTTCGCAAAGCCGTCGTAATACTGCGACTCTTCCTCGGCTGAAAGCCAAACCCGCCGCAGCGTGTAATGCGGGTCGTCCGGTGGCACCCGCAGCCGGTCAAACTCATCGACCGTCGCCGCATCCGCATCGCCGCTGCCGCAAGCCACCCACACCCCATCGCAGGCTCGCAGTACCGGCTCAATCGCTGTCACCAACCCGCTCGGCGGAACAATGCAGACCGTGTCGCGTCCCTTGCGCATATGGATGTAAGGTTCGCGGTTCGACACCACAAAGATCCGGCTCGACCCTGAACGGTCGCGCATGTGCACGGCCAGCCGTTCAGCGGTCCACTGGTGTTCTCCCGCGTCCCGCAATCGTGCCTCGGCCGCGGCAGACTGGCGCGCCTCCATCAGGCTTTCCGCCATCGTCTCCACTTCCCGCACCAGTGGCTTGAACAAGCTCAGATTTGAAGCGCTCAACTCCGCCATTGCCGGTCCGGACCCGTGTTCTGCGCGTCCGGCAACCAGCCGCAGACGCCGCAATCGGTCCGCCATCTGCGTCATCGGCCGCAGCAGGAACCAGCTCACCATCGCCAGCGTCACCACCACGATCAGAACCACCAGCGCCACAATCCGCCAGAAGCTCCGCTGCCACACCTCGATTCCTTCGGTCCGGATGTAGCCCGCGTCCACCACAACCGCAAGCGAGCCTTCCAACTTGTCGCCCTGGTGCAGAGGAAATGCCTCTTCCAGCCACTGCGCATCCCCAGCGTGTCCAAACGCGCCTGTGTCGGCGCCTTTTGTAAGCGATTTCTCTATCAACCCGGCCGGCATCGCCGCCAGAACATCCTGCGGGCCACTCCACGCCAGCAGCTTGCCCTGTGCGTCGTAGATTGCCAACCCAAGCGCGCCTGTCGTCGACTTCAATTCCTCCGCCAGCCCAGCCAACGTCGCCGGATCGCCCGCTACCAGAGCGCCTTCCACGTTCGGCTCCAGGCTCGTGCCCATCCAGCGCGTCCGCCGCTCAAGTTCCACCCGCAGCGTGTGCTTGTGAGCCAAAACATCAAAATACGTTGACGCGAGTGAGACCAGCGTCACGCCTAGGATCAGGGAAAGAATCAAACGGATGCGGAAAAGGTTCATGGCACACGTCCTTATTCCTCGAAATTCCTCGTAGCAAAGAGAACTCGGCAAGGATCGCAAACCAGCTCAAATCGGGAAATTTGCTGATAAATGGTCCAACTACTTTAGATGCCCATTCTCCACCCTATGCCCCGTGTTCGCCAGTTAAAATTCTTTCCGCCTTTCCCTTCATCGAGTTGCGCCGATTTCAACAGCCAATCCCGCCCCACCTCTGCTTTCTGGAATCGTTTTTCGCATCCTTAGAACCTTCGCCTCTGGCCTGGCATCCAAAACTCACACGCCTCATGCGCTATTCTGTCCCTGAGGCAGCGACCGGAACTTCCCGTAAACGGCACAGCTCATGGCGATAATCTCGATCGACCGCACCGCCAAACAACTCGTGCTCACCGTGCAGGAATATTCCCTGTTTGCCTGATACCCTGTTGGCCGCCCACGTCGCCGCCCACCAAAAGCTCTTTCGCCGGGTGAAGTTGGACTTGGGACAGACAGCCGCCACGAATTTGCCCACGGACGTGCGCATCGCCCATTTTGCCGACGGAGCGGACCCGCAATTGGCGGCGCTATACTTTCAGTTCGCCCGGTATTTGTTGATCTCCTGTTCCGAAACTGGCGGTCAGCCCGCAACGTTGCAGGGCCTGTGGAACGACTCCATGACCCCGCCGTGGGACAGCAAGTACACCATCAACATCAACACGGAGATGAACTATTGGCCGGCCGAGAGTGGCAATCTCTCCGAATGCGTTGAGCCCCTCACCCAAATGGTGTTGGACCTGACCCAATCCGGGCAGCGCACGGCCACCGTCGAGTACGGCGCCCACGGTTGGGTGACCCACCATAATACCGACTTGTGGCGAGCCACCGCTCCGATTGACGGCCCATGGGGCATGTGGCCGACGGGCGGCGCGTGGCTTTGCCAGACACTTTGGGAGCATTATCTTTTCACCCAGGTCGT
>CAVXVM010000038.1:0-115259 GCA_963765025.1 uncultured Acidobacteriaceae bacterium
ATACATTTTGGGGAGCAGGGCCGCACGCGATTGTCCGTCTCCATGTTCGCCGGAGAGCGATCCGCCAAAGCTCAGCACCACATCCGCGGCCCGCGTAATAAACTCGCGAAACTTCATTCGTCCTTCCACGGTGCGGAAGTCGAAGTTGATGCGCGTGTGGACGCATCCCTGGCCGTAATGTCCGTAGAGCGGGCTCCTGAAGCCGTATTCGGCCATCAATGCCGTGATGGCGCGGAGATAATCGCCCAGCTTCTCGGGTGGAACCGCCGCGTCTTCCCAGCCCTCGTGCCGGTCCGGCTCTCCGGGAACAAACACCATGGCCCCCAGCGCCGAGTCGCGCACGCGCCAGATGCTGACGGCTTCTTCACTGGTGCAGATGCGCGCTATCGGCGGCACCGGCCAGCCCTGGCAGGCCAGCGCCAGCTTTTCAGCCTGTGCGCGCGCTTCTTCCGCTGACCACGCACCCAACTCGACCAGGAGGAAACTTACGCCCGGAAGGCAGCTCTGAAAGGTCGCGCAGATTGAGCCCCTTGCGCCGCATGAAGTCGACAAGCAAGTGGTCAAAACCTTCGAGGCCAATGGGGTGATGCTCGAGCGCCAGCGGCACCGCGTCGGCCGCCAGAAAGGGATCGGCAAAGCCCAGCACCGTGAGCACCCGAAACGGCGGGCTAGCTGTAAGGTTCAGCGTGGCCGACACAATGTTCACGCATGTGCCTTCCGAGCCGACCAGCGCACGCGCCACGTTGAAGTTGTTTTCGGGCAGCAGCTCGTCCAGGTTGTAGCCCGAGACGCGCCGCGGAATCCGTGGAAACTTTTCGCGCACCAGCTGCGCATATTTGTCGCGGATGCGCTTGAGGCCTGCGTAGATTTCGCCTTCGCGGTCGCCCGCGGCAATCTTCGCTTCGAGTTCTTCCTCCGTCGTTTCGCCAACGTGCAGCCGGGTACCGTCGTAGAGAATCACGTCGAGCGATTCCACGTTGTCAACGACCTTGCCGCCCAGCAGGCCGTGAACACCGCAACTGTTGTTGCCGATCATGCCTCCGAGCGTGCAGCGCGAGTGCGTGGCCGGATCGGGCGCATAGGTCAAGTGGTACTCTTCGGCTGCGTCGCGCAAACGATCCAGCACAATGCCCGGCTCAACTACGGCAATTTTCTCCGCCGGATCGATATAGGTGAGCCCGTTCATGTAGCGGGAATAATCAAACACCACGGCAACATTCGCGCACTGCCCCGCCAGGCTGGTGCCCGCCCCGCGCGGAAGTACCGCCGCGCCCTCCGACCAGCACGCTGCCAGCGCGGCTTCCACGTCCCCGGCGTCCCGCGGAAAAACGACGCCCACCGGAAGCTGCCGGTAATTTGAGGAGTCGGTTGCGTAGAGAGCGCGCGAGCCAAGGTCGAAGCGCACCTCGCCGCGCACGTTCTTCTTGAGGATTGCTTCAAGCTCGCGGTGCGCCGCAAAGCCTTCGTGGTCGAGGGGAGGCTGATTGGAAAGGATAGAAAAGGAAGAATTGCTCACCGGGAAATGGTAGCGCGTTTGTGTCGAAGGGAGGCTGTGCCCGGCGACACTCCGCTCAGATTCTCATTCCGGTTTGGTGTTGGCCGCGCAGATGGTCCTTTATATGCAAAGCGAGAGCCCCCGGGCTTTGCCGGGGTGTCGGCAGGGGGTTCGAACTGTCCGGGAGCCGGTCCCGGTTTCTGTTCTCGGATTCTTCTTGCAGAATCGCGAGAAGGAGGAGCATGAGCGCCGTGCCTACGGCACTCCGGAGGCATTGTTGTTGGCGCTCACCCAGCGCTGAAGCGCTGGGCTAATTTACCGTGCGCCTACGGCGCGGGCGAAGACTGCCTTCCTCCCCGGTCCCCAAAAGCGAGGGACCGGGGGCACCCGCGGAATCGCGAGAAGGGGAGGAGCATGAGCGCCGTGCCTACGGCACTCCGGAGGCATTGTTGTTGGCGCTCACCCAGCGCTGAAGCGCTGGGCTAACTTACCGTGCGCCTACGGCGCGGGCGAAGAGTGCCTTCCTCCCCGGTCCCCAAAAGCGAGGGACCGGGGGCACCCGCAGCCGGGTTTTGGTTATCAAGGCCGGGGGCACCCGAAGCCGTGCCTACGGCACTCCGGAGGCATTGTTGTTGGCGCTCACCCAGCGCTGAAGCGCTGGGCTAACTTACCGTGCGCCTACGGCGCGGGCGAAGAGTGCCTTCCTCCCCGGTCCCCAAAAGCGAGGGACCGGGGGCACCCGCAGCCGGGTTTTGGTTATCAAGGCCGGGGGCACCCGCAGCCGGGTCTTGGTTATCAAGGCCGGGGCCACCCGAATCAGGGTTTTGGTTATCAAGGCCAGGGCTACCCGCCCAAGACTTCCTTCAGGTTCTTACTTCAAATCGGACTCTGGATCGCTTTGGGTTGTGTGCTTTCTGGTGTCCACGACAATGGTTTCGGCCAGCCGGTCTTGCGCGCACATGCGGTTGTGGGCCCAGAAAAACTGCGCGAACCCGAGGCCGCCTTCCAGTACCGCCGCGCCGTATCCCAGCGCACGTTCAAACGACTGCCAAAGGCCCATCCGCTCGCTGGTCAGGGACACGATGCGCGTGCGCGCGACCCACTTGCCCGGCGTCCGCCCGTTGCCGAAGTAGTTGCCGAGTCCCCAGTAGAGCAGCATGACAACAACGTTGCCTGCCTCGTGGAAGTCCCAGGTCAGGTGGATGTCCCGCTGGTGCAACACATAAAATTTCCACGACCACTCCACTGGAAACCACAGCACCACGGCAATGATGAGATCGACGAAGTATGCCAGCAGCCGCTGCCAGAAGCTGGCGAGCGGAGTTCCGGCCAGGCGGTGCTCTCGGGCGGACTCGGTTGGGTGAAAGCGCCCCTTGTGCGTCGTTAATGTTTGGCTCATGTGGAGTGTGTCCTGTGGATACTGTACCGGAAATCTGGGGTGGAATCCGGTTGAGATTTGCCGTGCAGCCCGGGGGTAGCGTGCGGGGGATTTGCACGGGCGGAGGCGTGCAGTTTCGGCGAATTTGCCTACGCGCATTTCGGTGCAAAAAATGCGCTTCACTTAAACTGTGAACAACTCGCGGGATGGCGTTTTTGGCGAATTTGAGCGGATGGAGATTGACACTTTTACCAAAAAATTGAACGCGGTGGAAATGCCCGTGGCGCAGCGGCCGAATTTTCCGCGTTCGTGATCGCGGGCGTTGGCATTCGTGGTCGAAATCTGCCAATTCTGCATGTTTTTGCTGCCTTTTAGCATGTTTCAGCAGCTTTTTGCCGGCGCGGAACCGCACAAATTGCCGCAAACCATCCCGAAGATTTGAGCAGCATGCCAGCCGGGAAGCGGGGATCTGGGGACCCATGGCGGAGCGATGGGCGGGCTGCGGACAAGAGAGCGACGCCGCTGGCTCTGTTGTGGTTAGGGTGGTGTCTCTGAAGTTCGTTGAAAAACAACCGCAGATCCTTCGACTCACCACCCCCAAACTGGAGAACGTTTGGGGCCCCTTTCGCTCAGGATGACAGGTCATTTTTATTTTGCGGACTTCAGAGACAGGGTTCCAGGGCTCAGGCGATGGTGGCGGTTAACTCTCCTGTGCGGGTTACCGAGATCACGCTGATGTCGTCTTCCTGGCCGAACTGCTTTGCGGCGAGGGCCACGTCGGCTGCGCTGCAACTGGTGCTCAGCAGTTCGTGCACGCGGCCGAACCCGAACAGCTTTCCTTCGGTGTCGCGCGCCTCCACAATGCCGTCCGACATGAGTACCAGGCGGTCGTGACCGCTGAGGTTGAACTTCAACTCGCTGAAGGTCGCGTCCGCAATCATTCCGAGCGGCAGCGAGCCCTCAATGTTTACGGGCTCGCCGTTGAGGTAGGGCGCGATGTGGCCCGCGTTCGCCAGCGTGACGGTTCCATCCGAGCCGATGCGCATCGCGAGGCAGGTGGCCTGGGCATCGCCACGGCCCATCAAGCGCCGGTTCAATGCCTCGAGCAGCGCCAGCGGCTCTTCGGTGGTCTCCGCCGAACTCCTGATCGCCCCTACGAGCAGCGCCACCAGCATGCCCGCCTTCAGGCCTTTGCCCACCACGTCGCCAGCCACAATGAGCATGCTCGCATCCGTCTTGTGCGCAATAATCTGGAAGAAGTCGCCGCCCACCTCCTGCGCGGGCTGATAGATGCTCTCAATCTGGTAGCCCGGCATCTTCTCCATCTGGTCAGGCAAAATCACCTGCTGCACCTCGCGCGCCGCCGCCATTTCGGCCTCAAGCTGCGCCTGCTGGCGGGTGATGCGCGTCGATCGCAGGATGATGATGACTGCCAGCGAAAGAATGTAGAGCAGGTTTGTTATTTCCTGAAAGTCCAGCAGAATGGGTCCTGCATGAAGATCGAAGATCCGGAGTCCAACGTGGTTAACGAAGGACAGGGCTGCGGGAATCTGCGCCAGAACTCCGAAGGCGACCTGGACGTAGATGACCAGGCTGGTGAGAATCGCCGGAATGAGCAGGATACCTGCCTCGCTATTGCCCTTGCGCCAATGGATGACCAGGATGATGGGCAGCACGAGGCACAAAAGAATGAGCACGGGGGCTTGGGCTACAAGCGATGCAAGCAACGAAGCGCTCCCAAACGTCTGGCCAACAGACGAGATCACCATCCCGAAGACGGAGGCGGCAAAGAATGCGCGCAGCCACCAGGTGAAACGCACACGCAGAATCGCCAGGTACATCAGGAATCCAAAAAACAGGCTGGCGATGGACAGAGGCTGGCGAATAAGGGTCAAATTCGCGGGCTGGTTATGAAAGTATCCGTACACATCGAGTGGAAACTCCAGTGCAGAGCAGAGGAACTGAAGGAAAATCCAGAGGTACTCCTTCTGTTGGCGCTGGGCGGCGAAAAGTGCGAGCGCCACGATGCCCAGGCCCATGCCCGAGAACCTTGAGACCCAGTTAAGGGCGTTCTGGCCAATCACGCTGAGCCAGACGTGATCGTGGAGCGCGGACTCCTGACCGAGGGTTAGATTGGTCGCGTAAAATCCGGGCCCCGGCGATCCCCACTCCGTTTTGGAGATATGCACGCGCATTGCGATCACCAGGTTGCCGGTGGCAATTTGCTCGTCCGGGATGCGCTTCACGAGTCTGCCGTTTTGGGTGTAGGGAACAAAGGGCGCGACTTCGCCTGAATGAAAGAGGCGCTCTCCGTTTACGAAAATGTCGAAGGCGCTTGAGGTGTTCCACTCTGCCAGCGCCAGGCCGGTCTCGGCGGGAACTACCTTTACGTGCAGCCGGTACCACATCACGTCAGGATGGCTGACGGGGAACACGTCCTTGAGGGAAGCAGAAGAGTCGAAGGGCGTCCATTGGGAATCGTTGAATCCTGGGTCGGCCCACGCCGGGTTGTCTCCGGCCTGGATCAGCCATTTGGCGGCGAGGTCTACGGGGCCGTGCAGATTGGTGGCGTCGAAGGTCTGGGCGCGCGCAATCTCCGCGCCTGGGCCGTTCAACACGAATAGGCCAGCGACAAGAACCAACAGATAAGGGAAAAAACACTTAGAGAGGCGGCAAATGGTTGACCGCATGGAACCTCCCGTGGGATGACCTTCACCCTACCACTACTGATCCTCTCAATCCCACAAGAAAATCGCTCGGCGGGCTGGACCTCGTCTGCAGGGCATTTTTTCTTGAATTCGCCGCCGATAAATTCGTTGAAGTCATTCGCGACTCGCGTACAATTGCGCAATGCTGATGACCGCGACGATCGACAGGCTGGCCGATGCCACGGCCGTTGTCACTCTCTCAGGGCCACTGACCCTGGGGACGTCACTCAAGCTCGCCGACGCGCAGGTGCAGACGGCCATTGCTGAAGGCGTGAGCAAAATGGTGATCGACCTGACCAGCGTGGACTTTATCGACAGCGCCGGGCTCGGCATGCTGGTGTGTACTTACGGCGCGCTCAATGAGAAGAGCGGGGCGTTGCGCCTGTGCGGCGTTGCGCCGCGCGTGATAAAGCTGCTTCAACTCACCAAGACCGATGGCTTTCTTGCGATCGACGCCAGCCGCGCAGACTCGCTCTCCGCGCTGAAGCAATAAGCGCGCTAACGCGCCGGCCACTCTTCCACCACAATGCCCAGGTCGTTCAACTGCTGGATCGCAGCTTCAAGGTTCCTGCGCACCTTGGGCCGGTCCTTCGTTGACTCATAAGGCGATTCGGCAACGGCGATCACGCGCCCGTACTTCCACGCCGATGGCGGCACTGCGGCAACGGCCTTTGCCAGGTCGGCGGGGCGCAACTGCAGCTCCTGACGCCGCGCTGCCGCCGGGCGCAGTAACGTTCCCTCGCCCACGGTGCTGGGATTGGCGTCTGCCAGCGTGATGCGCAGGGTCACCATGTCCGTGCCAACCGACAGGAAGGGATTGGCCCACGCCGAAGGCTCATGAACGTCGACATACATGCTTTTGGTTGGCAGTGGAATGAGCGCGAGCTGGGCCAACTCGCTGTCGCGTTCGCTGGCGGTGGCCTGAGCCTTCTGCTCGGCTTTTTCGGCGGTCTTGGCCACGCCAACCACTGCCTGTTCTTCCTTGTGGCAGGCGGCGAGGGTGAGCGCCAAAGCCAGTCCAAGTGCCATCCATCTGCCCGTTCGCGAGGTTGTGATCACGGCATTAAGGATACCAAACTGCGGGTCTGGACGAGCCTTGCCGAGCGAGGGGCGGCGCTCAGAAGTACTGCCGCCATCACCGCCGTCCGAGCCGGTTTTGTAGTAAAGTGCGTGCGCCAGAGAATGGAGGCCTGAAATGATCGCGAAAGTCGTGGCCATCGTGGGCAGCTACCGCAAGGGAGGCACCATCGACAGCGCCGTCGAGGCGGTTCTGATGGGCGCGAGGGAAAAGGGCGCAGTCACCCAGACCATCCACCTGATGGATGAGCCCATCGAGTTCTGCACCAACTGCCGGAAATGTACGCAGCAGCCCGGCGAACAGCGCGGCCACTGCGAGCAGCACGACGGGCTCGAGTCCGCCCTGATGTCCATTGAGTCCGCCAGCGCCGTTGTGCTGGCTTCGCCCGTCAACTATTACAACGTCACGGCCGTCTACCGCAGATTTCTTGAGCGGTCGATCGGTTATACGTACTGGCCCTGGGGCCAGAACTCGCCCACGCTCCGCAACACCAAGCCGCGGATGAAGGCCGTCCTTGTGGCCTCGTCAGCCATGCCTGGATTCCTGATTCCGCTCGTCACCGGCGCGGCCAAGGCTCTCCGGCTCAGTGCGAAAATGCTGGGGGCAAAGCCAGTGGCCAAACTCTGGATCGGCCTTGCCGCCGGCGAGCCCCGCCAGGCCCTCTCCAACCGCACCCGCGAGCGAGCGCGCCGCATCGGCTCGCAGCTGGTCCAGGGCCTGATCCTCCCGACTCGGCCTCCACGCAAACTCGCGTATCATCAAGGTAGATCGGCGCGGCCCCATTTCCGCCCCGAGAAAGATGATTCTCCTCGACCCAGATCTGGACCCAGACCCCGCCTCGCCCTCAAAAGCGATGAAGCAGGTTTCTGCGCACGCGAAGTCCGGCCCTGCGAACGCAAAAAGCAGCCCTGCCCCGGCAAAATCCAATCCTCTTCGCACCCCATCGGCCCGAACTCTCGCTCGTTTCCTCACCGAGGCGCAGGCTGCCGTCAAACTCCGGGGCCAGGTCACCGTCCTGCTCACGACGGACGCATCGCTCCGCAGCCTGAACCGCCGCTTTCGGGGCAAGAACAAGGCGACGGACGTTCTTTCCTTCCCTGCCGATCCAGCCAGCCCTGGGTGCGCGCGCATCGCCGGCGATCTTGCCATCAGCGTTCCCACCGCGCGACGGCAGGCCGCGGCCCAGGGCCATACGCTGTCCACTGAGGTCAAAGTCCTCATCCTTCATGGCCTGCTTCATCTCGCCGGCTACGATCACGAAGCCGACTCCGGCCGGATGGCTCGTCGCGAACGACTACTCCGCGCCCGCCTTCGCTTGCCGCAGGGCCTCATCGAGCGCGCCGCCGCGCCCAAGGCCCGCCGATGACGCCCCTCGTCATCACCGTGCTGGTGCTGCTGGCGGCCATTGAAACCCTCGCCGCATACATCAGCCGTGTGTACTCCGAGTTCGGCAAGATCCTCTCCCGGGAAGTGCAGGAGAATCTTGATGCGTGGGAAACTCATGTCGAGCCGCTGCTCGGTTTAAGCCGCGAGCACGCCGCTCTCTGCGCAGCCATCCTGCAGCAGCTCGCCCTCGGCATCATCGCCCTCGAGTTTGGCGCGTTGCTTTTTAATCGCGCTCCGCATCTCGGGCCGCCCACCTACGGCGAAATTGCGCAGGCCGTTCTTGCGGTTATTCTCATCGTTATCTTTTGCAACCAGTTTCTGCCCTCGCTCCTGTTCAACCGCACCCGTGGTCTGTGGGCCGTGCGCCTCATCTGGCCCGTGCGCATGCTGCTCTGGATGGTCACGCCGATCAGCGTCTTCATCCGCTTCTTCTTCTCCGTCGCCGCCCTCGCTGAGGAACCGGCCAGCCCTGAAGAAGAGACGGCAGTCGATGTGGATGCCCTGATTGAGGCCGGTGAGGAGGAAGGAATCCTCGAAGAGAGCGATCGCGAGCTGGTACGCTCGGCGGTCGAATTCGGTGACAAGCTGGTCCGCGAAGTGATGACGCCACGCCCGGCTGTCTTCGCCGTGCCCGCCTCCACCACGCTCGAGCATTTCCTCGAGCTGCTCCGCGAACACGTCTTTTCGCGCGTGCCGGTGTACTCCAGCACGCTCGACAACATTACCGGCATCGCCTTCGCGCACGACCTGTTGCAGATCGCCGATGAGGAAGCGCGCATCCGCACCGTCGGCAGCATTCAGCGCCCGGCCGTCTTCGTACCTGAAACCAAGCGCGGCTACGAGCTGCTGCGCGAAATGCAGCGCGAGAAGCAGCACATGCGCATCGTGATCGATGAGTACGGCGGCGTGTCCGGCCTGGTGACCATTGAAGATCTGCTCGAGCAGATCGTCGGCAACATCCGCGACGAGCACGAGGAAGACGTGCCGAAGGAAGAGCCGCAGCGCGAGCCCAATGGCGTGTGGCTTGTGCCCGGCAGCTTTGAAGTCGATGGGCTTTCAGACCTGTTTGGCGAGCCCATCGACCTGGGCCAGAACTACGAAGCGGCGACGCTCGGCGGCCTGGTCAGCGAGATTGAAGGCCGCATTCCCATGGCCGGCGAAGTGGTTGTGCTTGAGCCGAGCGGCCTGCGCATCGAGGTCGTTGTTTCCACAGACCGCCGCATTGAGCGCCTGCGCATCTACCCGCCTGGACCAAAAGCTGCCGAAGAATCCGCGTAACCCCGCAGATCGGGTGCCCCATTCATCGCGCTTTTTGCGATGGGTGGGACAGAAAAACAGCCGAGTGCCCCATATCCTGAGTGCGAACTGAGTTCGATAACAGGCACGCCCTGAAAAACATACCTGAATTTTTGTGCTGGTTCTGAGAGACACAGTCAGCGGCGCTTTTGTTGACGGGGAACCTCCGGGTTAGCGACGAAACGACCGGAATCGCTGGGCGCTACTGAAGCTTCAACGAAATTGGCTATGCAAGGCCGTCTAATCCAAACGAAAGAACTTCGAAAGCTGAATGGTCAACGCATCCGGATCGTCTGACAGAATGGAGACAGCCTCGTCTGAATCGCCTGCCCAAGAAAGGTGGATAAGTTCCTTGTTGCTATTCATCGAGCCTAACCGAGGAACCTGGGCTGCATTTGATCTGTAGATCGATGTGCTGGGATAATCCCTCGGCCCAGTAGGCATCTTGACCAACAGGATGCTCAAGGTCGACTCGTTTTTTGCATCTGCGAATATCACCTTGCTGGAATCAGTAGACCAAAGAAAGTTCGACACGCTTCGGTGATTCTCGTTTTCAAATGGCTTCTGGTCTGCCTCGGAACAGAACACCTGATGAACACTCTTTGGATAAAGCGGAACCCCTCGATTCTCCTCGTCAAAGTCCTTATGCTCAGGGTCGTTGTCCCTGTATGCGCATGTGTTCTCTCTGGGAGTTCGCAATACATCGTAAAGACGATAGTCATAGACAGGATCGGTTTGGTCGCCATTCAAATAAACGAGAAAACGTCGATTCGGAGAGATCGAGAATGAGAATGCTACGACTTTATCAATTGAATTGCCGGTCTTAAGATCCACGATGGTGGCCACACTAAATTCACCGCTCCAACTTCCGTACACATAGGCGACGACAATTGCTTCATCGTTGGGGGCCAATAAAATGGAGGCAACTTGGTCAAAGGAATCGTCCAGCTTTACGGTCCTCTCTTAACCGGCCCTTGAACGGATCCTGACCGAGAATGGGTCATTTTTCCTTGATGGGCGAAGCAGATCGATATTCCAGTCTTTGTCATGCCAGTAGACGTCTGGATGTTGGCATGGAGACGCACGGAGATCCATGATCAGGTCGGCGCTGAGCCTACGTCCGCTGCACCAATGCGGGAAACATCGGCGCTTGTCCGCATCGCCATTTCCTCCCTATCCGCTGAGGTGCATTGAGCAGCGGCTGCGAGGGTTGCTGAGAAAATTACAAAACTCAATCTAAGCAGGCTGACAAAACCTTTTATCGAGAAGACTCTTGACATTCGGCAGGTAGCCACTCCCATCTCCTTGCGACGTCGTGGCCGAAGAATTGACGTTACCTCAATCTTCGCCATGTTCCTTATCGGTGGAAAGTGTCGCTCCTGAGTCACCTCCCACACATGAGCCAGATCACCCCTCCGGTTTGACGGTCAATCAGGTGTTAGCCCGTTCGAGGCGAGTATCCCGAGCGCCTGATAGAATCAGCCCACTGTGAAAGTCAAGGCGATCATAGGAGTAATAGGCGGCGTCCTGCTCCTTTGTGCGGGGATCCTCGCGTGGGTCCAGTACGATGACCACCATGACGGTAATTGGTTCCCAGGTCTCTTCGACCGGGAGATTGACACTCTCGTGTCGATGCTACTCCTATTTGGCATCGGGCTGATCATCTTTCAATTCGTTGGTACTTTTACGAAAGAGACAGCGGGGATTGAACGGTTCATTTCTCGCGTAGGGTGCACGCACTCGCCTTTTGACCCGGTAGGCGCATCAGCGGAAATCTCGAGCGGCCCGATGCGCTTATTGAGCCCGATCATAGCCAGCATTTCCGAGTTCTGGGCGATTGGTCGCCCAGTAGTTACTGGCTGATCAAGATTCCGGACGGATGATCCTGCCCAGCCCTCTGGCCCTGCCGTGGCAGAATTCGTTTCATTCAGCCCTTGGCGAATGAGTCAATCCCGCCGCGCCTTCCAAGCCCGCCACTCGTTTCGCGTAATCTCAAAGATCTCCGACGGCAGCCGGCCTGACACGTAGTCTTTTTCGCCGTGTCCAATCAGGCGCATGCCCTGCTTCTCTGAGATCCTTCGCGAAGTCGTGTTGCCCACCGCCTTTGACACGCGCAGCACCTCAAAGCCCAGCGTCTCAAACCAGAAGTCGTTGATCCACACGCAGGCTTCGCTCATCAGCCCCTGGCCCTGCCACGCCGGGCTCAGCCAGAAGCCGCGATTGTCCACCTCCCGCTTAATCAGCGAAATTGACCCGATGATTCTGCCGGCATCAGAAGCCGGGCGAATTGTCCAGTGCCACGCCTCGCCCCGCTCCATTTGTGGCAGCGCGATTTCCCTCACATAGAACTCCGCACCGTCCGGCGGATAGGGCCACGGAACTTGGTTTAATAGAAAACGCACAATCTCCCATCGCGGAAACACCTGCTGGATCTGCGCCGCATCGGCCAGCTCCAGCGGCCGCAGCACCAGCCGTTCCGTTCTGCCTTCGACAATCATGCCGAGATGATACCAACGCCCGACCATCCAATCCGCGATAATAGAAGTGCAGGAGAAACCCAGCCCTTTGAAATCAGGATTCGTCGCCATTCTCGGCCGGCCGAACGTCGGCAAAAGCACCCTCCTCAACGCCCTGACCGGCGAAAAGGTGGCCATCGTCACCGCCAAGCCGCAAACCACGCGCAATCGCATCATGGGCGTGGTCGAAGTTCCCGCGCATAAAAACACGAATCCGGCGGCGCAGATCGTCTTCGTTGACACCCCCGGCGTCCACAAGCCGGGCACGCAGCTCGACCGGCGCATGCTGCAGGAAGTGTACGAAGCGATCGAATCCCGCGATGTCGTGCTGGTGCTGATGGATGCTACCCGGCGCGTGCAGCTGGAAGAAGCTGCGAAGGCCGCCGATGTGGCTGGTTCTGTTTCAGGGCACGAGGTTGGTGGCGCCGAAAGTCCAGCAGAAGAGGCTGCGACTTCAGCCGCTGCGGAACCGGTGGCGAAGAACTCCCCTAAACATAAAGCGCCGAATTGGGCTAGCGAAGACGAATTCCTCTTCGGCCTCATCCGCAAGGTTGAGTGCCCCGTCTTTCTTGTTCTGACCAAGATCGACCTGGTGCAGAAGGATCATCTGCTTCCGCTGATCGATTCGCTCACCCGCCAGTTCAACTTCGCCGAGATCATCCCGGTGAGCGCACGGAAACGCGACGGCCTGGACATTCTCATCCGCAAAATCGTCGCGGCGCTGCCCGAGGGCGAGCGCTTCTACCCCAAAGACCAGTACACTGACCAGCCGCAGCGCTTTATGGTCGCCGAACTGATTCGCGAAAGCATCCTCATCGAAACCGGCGAAGAAGTCCCCTACGCCTCGGCCGTCGTCATTGAGCAGTTCGAAGAGCCGGAACCCGCCGCTCCGCCTCGGAAAAAAGGTCAGGCCCCGGCGCGCCTGCCCTTGACGCGCATCGCCGCCGCTATCTACTGCGAGCGCGACGGGCAAAAGGCAATCCTGATCGGCAAGGGCGGCTCCAAGTTGAAAGAGATTGGCACCCGCGCTCGCCGGCAGATTGAATCCCTGCTCGGGACCCGGCTTTATCTCGAACTGCGGGTCATCGTGGAGCCCGGCTGGCGGGAATCGAGAACCTTCATCGAGTCTCTTGACTGGCGCAACCAGCTCGAACGCCTTGCCGACGGCCGCAAACCGCAGGATGCAGACGACGAGGAGTAGCGGCTCGGCGAAAACCCGCGCTTGAAATGACTCCGTCGTGTAATTCCCCAATCCACCTTGCGGTGATAGCCTTTCCGGTGGAGCAGATCAAGGAGCCAAGCGTGCGAATTTCTATGCGTTTTCTTGCCGTCATGGTCGTTGTCATCGGTTGCAGCCTTGGACTGGCGAACCCCGGCTTGACAGCACAAACGCCTGCGGCAAAGCCGGCTGCGCCCAAGGCTCCGTCTTCCACCACTGCCAAAACGACGCCCGCCGCTGCGGCGAAGACCCCGTCGTCCACCACCGCGAAGGCAACGCCGCCGACCGCGGCCCAAGCTGCCGGCGGGATCGACGGCAACTACAATCCTGTCGCCGATCCCAAGGCGGTAGTCGTCCTCGGCAACGCGCGCTTTACCGTTCTCACCTCGCAGCTCATCCGCATGGAGTGGGCAGCCGACGGAAAATTTGAAGATCACGCCTCCTTCGTCTTTCTCAATCGCCACTTGCCCGTCCCCGACTTCACGCAAACGGCCTCAGACGGCGGCAAGTCCATGACCATCAAGACCGGTGCACTCACCCTTGTCTACACGCCCACGGGAGATGGCCGCTTCACAGCCAACGACCTTTCCGTCACGCTCATCGTTGACCTGAAGGCTGTCACTTGGCATCCCGGCCTCGCCGACCCGCTCAATCTTCAGGGCACCACGCGCACGCTCGACGGGGCCCGCGGCGACAAGACCAAAGAGCCCATCGAGCAAGGCCTCGTCTCGCGCTCCGGCTGGGCGGTCGTCGACGACTCCACGCGCCCACTGTTTGACTCCTCTGACTTCCGCTTTCTGCAGGGCGAAAAAAGCCCCTGGCCATGGGCTATTGAGCGCCCCGCGGGCGATCGGCAGGACCTCTATTTCTTCGGCTACCGCCATGACTACCGCAAAGCGCTTGGCGACTACGTCTCGATCGCCGGCCGCATCCCGCTGCCGCCCCGCTTCGCCTTTGGCGCCTGGTGGTCGCGCTACTGGGACTACACCGACCAGGAACTTGATGAGCTTGTGCAGGGCTTCCGCGAAAACGATGTGCCCCTCGACGTGCTCGTGATCGACATGGGCTGGCATATCAGCCAGGCCCAGCTCCAGGCTGCCGGTGAAAAAGACCAGTCAGGCCACGACCTCGGTTGGACCGGCTACACCTGGAACAAGGAGCTCTTTCCCGATCCCGACGACTTCCTCAAGAACCTTCATGCCGAGGGACTCAAGGCCACGCTCAATCTTCATCCCGCCTCCGGCATTGAGCCATGGGAAGAGGCCTATCCGGACATGGCCAAGGCCATGGGCATCGATCCTGCCACCAAGAAGTATGTACCCTTCGACATCGCCAACCAGAAATTCGCAACCAACTATATGGACGTGGTCCACCACCCGCTCGAGAAGCAGGGAATCGACTTCTGGTGGCTCGACTGGCAGCAGGAACAAAAGACCTCGATGCCCGGCGTGATGCCCACCTGGTGGCTCAACTACGTCCACTTCACCGATCAGCAACGCGAGGGCAAACGCCCGCTGCTCTTCCATCGCTGGGGCGGTCTTGGCAATCACCGCTACCAGATCGGCTTCTCAGGCGACACCGTGTCGGTGTGGGATTCGCTCGCCTTCCAGCCCTGGTTCACAGCCACTGCCGCAAATGTGGGCTACGCTTACTGGAGCCACGACATCGGCGGCCACATGCCCGGGGCTGTCGATCCCGAGCTCTACACACGCTGGGTGCAGTTCGGCGCATTTTCGCCCATCCTGCGCACCCACACCACCAAGAATCCTGAGGCTGAGCGCCGCATCTGGGCCTATCCTGAGCCCTACTCCGCGATTCTCCGTTCCACCTTCCAGCTGCGCTACGCGCTTGAGCCCTACACCTACACTGAGGCGCGCCGCACCTACGATACTGGCGTAGCCTTTTTCCGCCCGCTCTACTACGACTGGCCCGATGCTTCGGCCGCCTACGACAACAAGGGCGAATACCTCTTCGGCGACCAGATGCTGGCCGCTCCCGTCACCGTGCCTGCTGACAAGGCCACCTCGCTCGCCAAGGAAACGGTCTGGCTTCCCAAGGGCAACTGGATCGAGTGGCCGACCGGCAAGCGCTTCACCGGCCCCACAACGCAGGAACGCCTCTTCTCCATCGACCAGGTCCCGGTCTATCTGCGCGCCGGCGCCATCGTTCCCATGCAGCCGCCCATGCTCTACAGCGGGCAAAAGCCTGTCGATCCGCTCATCGTAAACGTGTGGCCGCTCGCGCCCGACACCTCCTCATCCTACGAGGTCTATGAAGACTCAGGCGTTGCCGTCGATTACCAGAAAGGCGTGTTCGCGCGCACGCCCATCAAGGCGACGCAAACCGGCGACGTGCTGAAGGTTGAAATTGGCGGGGTAGTCGGCAGCTATCCCGGCATGCGGCCCAGCCGCGCCTACGAGCTTCGGCTGCCTGCGGATTGGCCACCCGAAACCGTCACGATCAATGGCGCAGCGGTCCGGCAGTCTCATGCCAGGGGCGATGGCGGATGGAGCTTTGAGGGCAACACCCTCACCACCTTGGTTCCCGTCCCGACCCGCGCCGTCACCGCCAAAGTCGCCATCGAAGTTACGCGCGCCAACGGTCTCACCGCCCGGCGCGGCGAGATCGATGGATTCGCCGGCACTATGACCCGTCTGCGCGCCGCTTACGACGCGATGCAGGAGACCTGGCCCGTCTCCGCTCCGCCTGACGCCCTGGTTGACGCCATGCAAACCGGTGACCGTCTCAGTTACCACCCGGAGTTTGTGCAGGAGGAAATCCTGCACTACCACATCGCGGTGCTTGAAGCGCAAGCCGCCGTTTCGGCCATCAACAAGACATTTGCTGACTCGCTTGCCTCGAACATCAAGCGCATAGGTGGCGCCAATTTTACTCCGCAGGAGATTCAGGCCCAGCAGCAGCGCCGCATTGATGCATTTCAGCGCGCTCAGCGGCTGGTGAGCCTGGCAGGCCAGTAGGCGGAGACCGGTCATACGTGCAGAACGCCGACAATCAAAGTCAAAACCGACAATTGATTCGGTTTGCTGCTTTTCGCCTTTTCGCAGTCTCAATTTTGACGGGCCTTAGTACTCTGTTTGGATACTTGGGGTGGCTCGTCGCTTGGAAATCTCCTGGCCGCGCAACATTCCAACAGTCCAGAGTGAGGATGCCATGACTTCAGCAATCACGCATGAGGAATTATTGGTCTGGAACGAGGAGTCTTCCAGTTTCTGGAAAGTCTATCTTGCCGCCAATCCTGCGCTTCTCCATCTGCCCTGCGGCATCGGCGGCAACGCTGACGTTCAAGCATTCGTCCGGCACATATGGGGAGCCGAGCTGGTCTGGAGCCAGATTCTCGCTGGGCTTCCCTTGACGGATTATGACATTTGGCCAACCGGCCCATTGGATGCGCTCTACGATTTGCATCTCTCCGCCGTCGGAAACTTCCGGACCATCCTCGACGACTCGGCAGTGAGATGGAACGAAAGAACCGTAGATTACCCGTGGCGGCCTCCCGAGCTTCCAAAACCCACGCCACGCAAGACCCTGGCACACATACTGCTCCACAGCCAGCGCCATTGGGCCCAGCTGGCGACGCTGATCCGCGCCGCCGGATTCCCATCGGGATTCAAGGGAGACTTTCTCTTCAGCACGGGTCTGGATTAAGCGCGTTGCGGCCATTGCCTGCCTGAGACCGCTCCCTTCGCCTCATCCATGTACCTGGGATGAGGGAGCGTCGCCGAAAGATCCTCAGTCGCTTTTTGGCGGCCGCTGATGAGAGAAAAGGAGGCCTATCCGGTTTGGCGGTCATTCGGGACTAATGATTGAAGACGTGCAAATCCGCATTGCCTAGCCAAGCCGCAAAGGGGCGTTAGAGCCGCTCTGCAACTGCCTTTTAGAGCGTAGAACCCGAAGGGGCCTTGATGTACATTCCCGGAGCCGGTTTCTCGATGTGATCGATGACGAGAACCTCCACCTGATCGGTGGCGGGGACCAACTTGAGTCCGAGCTGTTCTTCGAGAGCCGTGAAAATGGAAGGGGCGCCGCCTGCCATGCCGTTCTGGCTGTCCGAAGTCCACTTGAGCCCGTACAGGAATGTCTTCGTCCCCATTCCCGTCTTGTCGATAATGACACCGCCTGTGGGTCCCGCGAGCTTGTTGGCGAGGTCCTCCATGGTGCCGTAAATCCCCCACCAATGTCTCGGCACAAAGAAAGATGACCCCGGGTGGCCGTCAACAACCTTCTCCGTCAACTTCGGTCCTCCATCAGCGACGACCAGCTCGTAGACAGGCATTTCGCGGGTTTCGCGGTGGGCTTTGAGCTGATACCGGCCGGCAAGAACCGCTTGCGTCACCAACCGCTGTTGACTTAACTGCTCGTCGATCGGAAGCGTCTTGAACGCCTCGAACTTTTCTCGATCGGTCTTGATCTGCAGAGAATACCGGTCGGTCTCGGCCCACCCTGGAACGCCGATTACCTGGTGGATGCCAAGGCCGTATGCGTTGGCGATCAGGTTCAACGACGACACGTTATAAAACATCCAGAGGTTGCCGGGAAGGTCCCACCACAGAAAACCGCCGCCGGTATCCTCGCCGGTATCGGGATAGAACATGACCTCGTCAAGGGCCACGGGCGCTGGCGCGACCCCCTGATTCACAGGGGCATTTGAAGGCTGCTGACAATTGGCGGAGGCGCCAGCCGCAAGCAGGCAGGTGACGGCGCACAGGGCGCCGATGCAGGCGAATCGGTTGGAACGGGTAAACATGCGCATCAGGCTCACACACCTTTCTGAGTGAACGGAAAAACTGTAAATGATTTGGCCAACAGGGAGTGGCGCAGATAGCGCAACTTCGGCGCGCGCCCCTGTTTTTTCTGGATTGAAAAGACAGACGCGGCACCTGCACCGAACGTTCGAACCACGGCAAGAGGCGGCGGAGGGACCGGGGATTGAAGCACTCAATAGAACAGCGCTGTCACCTTGAGCGGGACGCAGTGAAGTCGAAAGATCCGCAGTTGCTTTTCGGTGGCAGTTCAGCAGTTAGAAGGAGTAAATTCCGGTTAGGCGATGATCAACCCGCATTCTCAAAAGGAGCCGTGAAGAAGCAACGTGGCGCCCCCATACCCGCAATCGGATTCGTCCCTTCTGCGTAAAATATGCGCGACGCCAGAACTGGCGCTGGCAACTGCGATTGCGTTTTGCATGCTCACCAGCGCGGCTTATGGTTCGGAACCGCAGAGCGAGAACTTTCCGTCGCTCGCGAAGGGGCCAACGCTCTCCGGTGTGTCAGTCCAGGAAATGGAATCGCTCAAGCCTCTTGCGCTTAGGGATCTGCTGAAGGACCTGAACGAGGGCGAGGGCAGGTACCGGCCTGGTCAGCGGTATGTTCAGGAGCAGTTCAGGCGCTGCAAGTTCCGGAGCCTGTCGCTCGGGAAGCTAGGGAAAGCAGTGTTGATGGAGTTTCAAGATCCGAACGGCGGTCCGAACTCAGGCTCATATTTCGTTTACCTGCGCCAAAACGGGAAGTACTCGAGGATCGCTCAAGGCGGCAGTTTCGGTCCGTATGTGTTAACCGGCATCAACGGGATACCGGACCTGGCGTTCGGATCCACCTCAGGCGTCTGTACTGAGAACTTCCTGAGATTGCGATATGCGGGGACCCACTACAAGCCCGACGCGTGCATGCAGAATGTTCCCGACGCAACCACGGGCGGTTGCCATGCCGAGGCATGCGACGACTCGCGCAAACTTCCGATGTTCCCGGAACCTGACCCGGCGGTCCTACAATAATCGGGCAACCTGCTGGACGAGCCCCGCCTTGATGGATCGCTTTCGTGATCTGACTTCACCATGTTCAATCGAGACTACGGGCTTCATGAGTCGGAGCGTGAAGTCGTCTTTCCGCCAGTCACACATTGGCAAACAATCGAACGCCGCTCAAAGCCCCCAATCCGAATCGGCAGATTGTTTTCCCGCAGGCTCAAGCAGCACGTCGATCTCAGAATCTGGGTCGATGTCCTTGAACTCGGTCGTCCGCCACGACTGCACAATCCGCCTGTCCGGCTCGAGCTTCAGGTTCTTCCCGGAAATGTATCCATCCCACGCGGTGAACCGCCCGCCTACCTTTGTTGACCCTGTTGCCGGCCCGCCGCCGGTCATCGCAGCATGGCTCTTGCCGTTGAGCCACGCTGCGTACACCTGCTTCGGACTGGCCGGAATCACATCCGATACTGTGAATTCAAACGCCATCGCGATGCCTCCAGACCGCTAGGCCACCTTCTCAGCCTGCTGCATGGAGGCCGGTGCTTCGTCCGCGCTCGGGCCCCAGCTTGAAGGCACCGCCACGTCCAGCAGGCGCAGGTAAACCGCGAACTGGCCGCGATGCTGATACCAGTGGCTCAACATGACGTCGCGCACAAAGTTCTCACGCGGCATCGCCAGCATCTCGTGCCCGTCGCCCACCATGCGCCACGTCTCTTTCATCGCGGCGTCGGAGAACTTCGGCAGCTCGCTGCGCACGGTCGCGACGTTCTCGTCAAACGCCTTTAGAATTTCGCTCTTGCTGGCCGGCTGGGGGAAGTTGAAGGACTTGGGCGCCTCAGCCGGGTTGTTTTTCACAAACTGCGCAATGCCGCCCGGCACCGTGGCCAGGTGATAGGCCAGTTGTCCGGCGGTCAACGACTTCGCATGCGGCTTCCAAGTCAGCTTGTCTTCGGGAAGACGTTCCAGAAACTTCCGCGTAATCGGTGCCTGCATTTCAAATTCAGCGAGAAATACTTCTGCAATCGACATGGGAAAAACCTCCTTGGTTCCGGGAATGAAAGAACGAAATGGTCGTTCGCCTACTTCGCTTCGGCGCGTTTGCGCGCATTCGCCAGGATGAAGTCCCATCCGCTCGGCATGCCGCCCTTCATGCTGTCGGGAATCTTTCCAAAACCCGCGTGGTAAAACTTGATGACCGTTTCGCCGTTCTCTTCGCTTAGCCGATACTGAACATTGTTGGCCACCGGGTAAGACATCATCAGCGGTCCTGAAAATTCAAGCAGCGTCGGCCGCTTGATCGACTGCACAGTGCCCCAGCAGTGGCCGTTGTTGTCGCCCAGGTCGCGGAACCAGCGGCCGCCGGGCCACGCTTCGAGTTTGAAAGGCATCGGTTCGCCATCGTGCTTTTCAAAGCCGGGGCCGAGTTGCTCGAGCAGCGCGGCAAAGGTCACGTCAATGGGCGCCTTGACGCGCATCTCCTGTTCGATTTTGAATGAGAGGCTTTCGATATCGGGAAGTGTGGTGGTTGTCATTGTCTCTCCTTTGGGTTTTTGGAATTTTGATTACCGCGCGGTTGCGGGGCCCTTTGGGGGACTCACGTCTTTCGCGGCGAGGCCGATCAGGCGAAGAGGTCCGGCTGATTTTTTCCGGTGACGATCAGGTTGCGCAGGTTCGTGCTCACCAGCCCTCCCCACGCGCCGCTGCAACCGCCATAACACTGAAAAGCCGGGACCAGGCCGACATGCGTGAAGCATAGCTCCGTGACGCTGCCCTTTTTGGCAATGTCAAAGACGATGTCGGTTCCAATCCACTCATTCTTGTTCTTGGTAAAGTTGAGATCGGCATCGGTTACATGCCATGCGACTCTCTTTGCAGGAATGAGCTCGGTTACTTTCTGTGTGGAACGGTGAAAGTCCCCATACCGGTACGTGAACTCGGCACCCACTTTGCTTGTATCGCCATCGATCTGCCCCGACCACCAGCCACGAACGTTATTGATGGCATTGAAAACCTCTTCGGGCGACTGGTCAACCGTGAATTTGCTGGTGAATCCCTCTTGTTTCATAGACCTCTCCTTCATCAGGTTTGTGCGATCACTTCTCTGCCGGTTTGCGCTGCTGCGCTTGTGCTTCCGCGCGCTCTTTGACGCGCAGCAATTGATGCTGCCAGAGCTTTTGGAACTCGCTGGCCCAGGCGTGCATAGGCCGGATCGCGTCAGCGTTGGTCTGGTAGTACTTGTGGCGGCCCTCGCAGCGCATCCGGACCAGGCCGACCTTGCGCAGTACCCCGAGATGCTTGGATACCGAGGGCTGGTCGAATTTGAGCGCGGTGACGATGTCTCCCACGGGGCGCTCCTGGTTTGCAAGATAGCTCAAAATCTGCCGGCGGCGTGGCTCGGCCACAGCGTTGAAGGGATCGGAGGTGGTTGCGGCTCGTGCCATGGTTTGAATAATGCATTCCCATATGGGAATATGTCAAGAATTATTTCAAGGAAATTTTTCCGGCGCCGGATGGGCCGGGGAAAAATGCCCTAACCGCATTCAGGTGGCGGAGATACGTGTGGGCTTCGTCCGACGCAGGCCCTAAGCGGAATCCGCCTTCAGGCCCCAGGCTCACGGCCTTCGCCCGGCTGCGTCCAACCTGCCAACCCCGTGAGCCAGCCCTTCCGGCCCGGGGTGCATCTCATCTGTCTTGCACCTCTGCAAGCCTCTTGCCCTGGTTTTATTTCAGGTTTCTTGAGGTGATTGCATGTTGCGTAAGCTCTCTTTTTTCCTGCTGATCTCGTCTGTGCTTGTCTCGCCCTGCGCTCTCCGTGCGCAAACCAACGAATCCCACTACACCGATCACATGCCGATGCCGGCCTGGGAGCTCTACGGCGGCTACTCCCTGGTGTTTCGCCCCTACGACCACTCCAATGTCAATCCCGTGGCCGGAGCGATGAACGGATGGGACGCCTCTCTGCGCGTTCCTTTGCCTGTGGTCGGGAACTGGCTCGGCGTCAAGGGAGACGTATCCGGCGCTTATCGCAATGACAGCCCCGTCTTCAACCCGCACGCCTATTTCTTTCTCGCCGGGCCGCAGCTTTCCCTGCACTTCGGCAAGTCCACGCTGTTCGCGCATGTGTTGGTCGGCAGCGCCCACCTGAACCAGAACGTGATCCCCTCGCTGAAATCCGGATCAACATTCGCGATGGCGGCGGGAGGCGGCCTTGATCTCGGCATCTCGCGACGGCTTGTCTGGCGCGTGACGGGAGATTTTTACAACACCAACTTTCAATCGAGCGACGAGACCGTGCAGGGCGTCATCAATTCCAACGGCCGCGTCTCGACCGGGCCGGTCTGGCGATTCTGACCGCAGAAGAATCCCCAGCCGGCCGCAAAACCGCTGGGGAAAAATCTTCGTTTGAATTTCACCCGGATTACGAACCGCCCCGCTCCGGTTCGCGCTCGTCACGGCCGGGGCGGTCGAGCTGGTCCTCGCGCTCTTTCTGCTTTTCCTGCTCGCGACGCCACTCTTGTTCTTCGCGTTCTTCTCGCCCGTCGCTCATCGCGCCTCCACGGTAATCGCCGCCACCTCGTAATCTTCAATTCGCGGAATCGTAAAGCGCACTGTCGCTCCATCCATCGTGAACGGCACGGCGGCTTCCGCTTTCAACAACTGCACGCTTTTGATCCGCACTCCCGCGGGCAGCTTCAGCGCTACCTGCTGTGCGCCGATCGGGTAGGTCTCCTGGATCCATCCGTGCTGCGCATCGGGATTGGTGTAGTTGAGCACGTGAACTGCATAGCCCGGATCGGTCTCCCAGCAGAACACTTCCGCGAACCCCTCACCATCGACATCGACCACCCGTTCGCCGTGAGAAAGCCACTCGAGCGTGTTGTGCAGCAGCCGCAGCAGGTCGCCGTGGCCTGTCTGCCAGTAAGTGCGCTCAATGTCTCCGGCAAACCACGCGGTCCGGCTCGCGCCTTTTTCGCGCAGCACCACGGCAGGCTCGTCCGTGTGCGGCACAGGAGGATACGCAAGCTCCGGTGGATAGCGCGTAAATCCCGGCACCACCGTGAGCAGCGGATTTTCGATCGGCTTGAGTGGCAGGCGATTCTGCGCTCCCGGCAGCCAGTTTGTATCGCCGAATCCCTGAAGCAGCGGATGTTTGGTCGCTTTCGTTGGATCTTCAATGCGCGCGTAGTAGGCATTCCCATTGGTGCCGATCGCGTCGCCGGCCTTGCTCACACCAAACACATCCGCCAATCCGAAATCCGCGCGCGCTTTCAGGTTTTCGTCGTACAGTCCGGTTTCAAAACTGCCCATCAACGATCCGCCTGCCTGCGCATAGGCGCGCAGTTGCTCGCACTGCCGGTCGCTCAGCATGGCAATGTTCGGCAACAGCAGCACGCGGTATTTACTTAGCTTCTCCGGCTCCATGCGGTCCTCATGGACGTAGTCAAACGCGTACCGGCCTCGCAGCAGCGCGTCGTAGATTCCCTGGGTCGTCTGGTGCATGTACTGGTGCGAGCGCTCCGGACCCGGCCCGCTGTACAGAAGCTGCGTGCTCTGGCCCATCACCACGCCGATGTTCGCAATTGACCGCCTCACCTTCAGATGCGCATCGTGTTTTTCAGTCCACTTGAAGTAGTCTTCGCCGGTCTTCTGCCAGCGGCGATCCTCGCCCAGCCCGGCTTCAGAGCCAACAAAGTGGTAGTAGGGAATCATGCCGCTGGCCAGCGTTTCATTCAGCCACATCGTCGCTTCGGCTGCGTTCTTGGTCGCGTTGCGCCAGGTCACGAGCCCGGTTGAGTACCCAGCCGTCACATTCGCGGCAAATTTGCCACCCATGATCGCCGTGCACACGCGCCCCTGCAGGCTGCATCCCCAAATCGCTGCATCGTCATTCGATCGTCCCTGGTTATCAGCCTGGAACCATGCGGCAATCTTTCCGAGCCGGTCAAGATTCGGTCCGCCGTGCACGTTTCCGCCCTGGTTCGCAAAAAAGAAGCTGTCCGCTTTCTTCTCTTTTGCCAGCGCATCGTATTTTTCCCAAAGATCAAAGACGCGATCGTTAAAAACCTTCCAGTACGCGGGCGTTCCCGTTGCCGGCAGCTTGGTGCAGATGGAGCAATGGCAATCGGGCAGGTTGCCGAGCGGGGGCCAGCCGTTCATATAGAAACAATCCACGTCGTACAGCGAATTGATCTCCCGGATAATCGCTGTCATGTAGTCGTCCATGTAGGTTGAGAACATGCAGGTCTTGAACAGGCGCGGCTCCTCGGTGCTCAACTGCACTGAGCCGTCCCTGTTGCGCATCGCCCACTCCGGATGCGTTCCGAGCGCTTCTTCCCAGTTCAGGTCAGGACTCATGCGCGCAACTACGCGCATGCCGCGCTTCTTCGCCGCTGCCGCGCACTCGCCGAAGAAGTCGCGGTTCTTCAGGAATTTGCCGTGCTTGTGGAACGGCACCTTCGACGGATAAAACGCCAGTATCCCCGTCACGCTCACAAACACAACATCAACCCCGCAGGAGTGCCAGTAGTCGGCCCACTCCTCCACATTCATCACGGCAGGGTCGTGCTCGGTCATGTTGCTCTGGCCCACGCGCCTTACCCGCTGCGGCCAGGGCAGCTTTGACTCGTCCTCCGGCTTCAACCGCTCCGGCAGGGACCGCCAGTTTCGCGGCGGGCCTGCGCGGTTTCGCCGCTTCTTCGGCGGCAAATGTTGGTTTCGCATCAACTGTTGCGTCGAGTGCGCCCAGCGCCGCCGTCATCGGCAGCGCAGCGGCAGTGGTCTTAAGAAAGGTGCGGCGATTCAGCATTGGTTCTCCCCCGGGTTTCCGGTGCGATCAAAGTCTAATCGCCGTCGCCCAGGCTGAGCTAATCGCCGCGATCTTACTTTGCCGCCGGCTTCGCTGGGTCAGCGGCATTGGGCTTCGCTGCGTCTGCGGCATTCGGCTTGGATGGTTCCACGGGCGGCTTTGATACGTGCAGCTTGGCCATTTCCTTCGCGCCCACCAGCGGATCCACGGCCGTCACCTTAATGCCGGTTGCCATGGTTCCGGACGTCCATTTGAAGTAGTAGGTGGTGCCTGCCTCCGCCTCAAACCGCGCGCGCTCGTTCTCTTTTCTCGTTGCCATGTTGACTGCAGAGCCGGCCGCGGTGAAGACGTCGACGGTGTACATCTTGGGCAATCCGCTGATCACCACGGTCCCCGGCGGCACTTCAGTGAATGCGTATTCGCCATTGAGCAGCTTGGCCAGGTGAACGTCGTTGACATAGAGCTCGTCGTGCGCGGCGGAGCCGGTAAACCGTCCCACGCGGTAGATGCAGACGATCGCCTTTCCGGGCGAGGGCACCGGCAGGACGACTGGAGTCTTGGAATCCTGTGAAACTGCTCGCCCCGTCATCAGAAGCGCCATCGACAACAAGCCAAGAATTAGAACGGAAAAAATCCGGGTCATTTGCTTCAACATCGCGCACCTTCCCTCTGAGTCGAGAGCCTCATCTCAGAAGCAGGGCCCAGTGCGGTTCGGTGACCACCGGAACAGATGAATACGCACCACGGCCGCAACCTGAAAGCCCATCCCAAAAATCGGGGAATCGCAGGGCCCAGCCAGTGAACGTGAGGATTCTGCAAGCATCTTACTCTTGTTTTTGCGGGTACCCACTTTCTTTGCCACCGTCCTCGCAAGCACTCGTTCCCCGCCCGCCTACAATATCCGCACCCCCTCTTTCGTCTTCACCTGCAGATGAACGAAGCGGCGAGACTCGACGAGATGGTGTTTGAACAGGACCAGCGGATCTCCGAAGTGGTCACCAGGGAGCAGGCGCGGCTGCGCAACTTCATCCGCCGCCGCGTTCCTGATCCACGGGATGCGGAAGAGATTCTCCAGGAGGTCTTCTACGAACTGGTTGAGGCGAACCGCCTGCTGATGCCCATCGAGCATGTGACTGGATGGCTGTTTCGCGTTGCGCGCAATCGCATCACCGACCTCTTCCGGAAGAAGAAGCCGGAAAGCTTCAGCGGCATGGCAGTGGAAGACGAGGACGGCGACCTGCTGCGGCTCGAAGATATTCTGCCTTCCCCTGACGACGGACCGGATGGCCTCTACTTGCGCTCGATGCTGCTCGATGAGCTGGAGCTCGCGATCAACGAGCTGCCCCCTGACCAGCGCGAGGTGTTTGTCGCGCATGAAATTGACGGGATCAGCTTCAAGCAAATGGCCGCCGAAACCGGCGTCAATGTCAACACGCTGCTTGCGCGCAAACGCTATGCGGTCCGCCGCCTGCGCGAGCGCCTGCAGAGCATTCACGAGGAGTTCAGTAATTCTTGAAGGAGTGGCTATGAGTATGAGAAAGAAATGGTATTGGATGGCACCGGTCGGCATCGCCGCGGTCGTGTTGTTCACATTTGTCGGCGGAGAAGTGGTCAAGTACCTGTGGAACTGGCTTCTGCCTCCGCTGTTCGGATGGCATGCGCTCAGCTTCTGGCAGGCGCTCGGCATCCTTGTGCTCTCCCGGATTCTCTTCGGCCGGCTGGGCGGCCACGGTGGTTCCGGAGGCCGCTGGCGCCGCCGCTGGGAAGAGAAGTACGAGCACCTCACGCCGGAAGAGCGCGAGCGCTTTCGTCAAGGCATGCGGGGCCGCTGCGGCTGGCCCGCTCGTGACGCGGCAGAACCCGCATCCAGCCAAACCCCCGGCCAATAATTTCAGGCTGCTCTGGGCCTCGCTTTTGGGGCCCGGCAATCTTGATGAAAGAGTCGGCATTTCGCGCGTCGGAGGGAGCGGGAGGCTTCAGAGGGTGCTCAAGAAAGGCCAACTTCTGTCAGAGAAATGCCTCGAACCTTCCCTCAGAGGCTAAAGCCCGTCGATTTAGCGGCACTTATCGGCACGGATAAATCCGTGCCCTTTCAAAACATGCGCAGAATAGAGTTTTTCAGCACCCTATTCAGCCTCCCCAATAAGGATTCTCAATTCAGCGCGGCTTAAGGCACGGGTTTTGCTTCAAGTCGAGGATTTGACTTTGTCCCTGCCTGCTCCGCGTCCCGAAGAGCAGTCCAGCTACTGCGAGCTTTGCGCCGCAATGAGTAGCTGGAAGGCCGGCAGCGGGCGAAGGGTCGCAAAGCTGCTGTCCGCCGCAATCTTTTTGGGATTCGTAAACCCCTCATTCAACGCCAGCCGCAGGTTCTGGATGGCGCACTCCTGCATCCCCGCGCTCACGCAACTGCGCGCCATGTAATAGTGCATCGCTCCCCTATCCTGCACCGAGGTGGGGTTTTCAACGCTCACGCCGGAGTGCGTATCAAACACCGTTGGGTCAATCGCCATCGCCTGCTGAAAACACATTTCCCCACGGCTGAATTTGTGCTGCGAAAGATAGTTCGACCCAAGGTTGCGCAGAATAACCGCGGCCTTCGGATCGATCCGCAGCGCCTTCCGGTAGTAGTGCTCGGCCGTTCCATATTCCTTTTGCGCGTCGTAGATCGTGGCCATATTGTTCAGCACCTGCGGGTTCTTCGGGTCCTTTTTCAGCGAGTTCGCGTAGCAGCGCGCAGCGTCTTTCTGGTTGAACATCATCTGGTACGCGATGCCCATCTTGTTCCACACTTCCGCTGAAGGATTCTGGATTTTCTGGTAGGCCGTAATCGCAGACTGGTAGGCTTTCCGCGCTGAGAGCGAGTCCCCGATTTCTTCATCGGTCGGCGGGGGAGTCTGTATCGTCAGGTTGGCGGGGCCGGGTGCTTGTCCTGTTCCCGGCGCTGCAGGTTGCGCAACGGGGCTCGCCTGGGCTGGACTGGCGGCTGCTGGCGCGCTCTGGCCCTGGTCGGCTCGGGCGCAGCAGGGCCCAGCCATCACGCCCATCAGCACCAGCCCCGGAATCCACAAATGTTGCTCAAACAAAGACATGTGCCCTCCCTGCCCCGGCACGCCGTCCTGTCAAACCCCGGCAATCGTTATTACACCACCATAATGAAGACTCCGGCCAGTCTGCCGCATCGAAAGGTTTTGGCCGGGCGCAATTTTTCGGCCAAAAAACGGCGCGGGACTAGGTTACACTCTGCGCTACACTCTTTTGACGTGGGGATCGACAACATGGCAACCACCGCCGCACCTGATTTGCAATCGACCGTGGCCGAGCGATTTACCGCCGTCCGCCGCCGCTCTCTCGAGCTCTGTACCGGCCTAACGCCCGAGGACATGATGGTCCAGTCCTCGCCTGATGCGTCGCCCGCCAAGTGGCACCTCGCCCACACGGCCTGGTTCTTTGAGTCCTTCGTCCTCGTCCCCTTCCTCCCCGGCTATCGGCTTTTCAACCGGGACTTTCCCTGGCTCTTCAACAGTTACTACGAAGGATTCTCCGCTTTTCCTGAAAAGAAGCTGCGGGCGTCCTTCTCCCGTCCCGCTCTCGAAGAGATCCTCCGCTACCGCGACCACGTCGATCGGGAACTTGAACGCCTGCTTCAGTCCAACGCCGATCCTGAAGCCGTTCGGCGCATCGAACTCGGCGTCAATCATGAGGAGCAGCACCAGGAACTACTCCTCACGGATATCAAGCACGCGTTCTTCACCAATCCTCTTCGTCCCGTTTACAAGCAAGCCTCGCCGGCCTCCGAAATTGCGGCTTCGGTTGCCTCGCCCCTTACGTTCCTCACTTTTCCCGGCGGCCTAAGGGAAGTTGGCCACTCTGGCAGTGGATTCTGTTTTGACAACGAGCTCAAGCGTCATCGCGTGTGGCTTGAGCCGTTCCAGCTCGCCGGTCGTCTCGTCACCTGCGCTGAGTTCGCGGCCTTCATGGCTGATGGCGGCTACACCAAGCCCGAGCTCTGGCTCTCCGCCGGATGGAATGCCGTGAAAGCCAACAACTGGCGCGCTCCGCTCTACTGGACGAGCGAGGACGGGGGTTGGAGCGTCTTTACTCTGTGTGGCGAGTTGCCTCTCGAGCAAATCGGCTCCTCGCCCGTCAGTCACGTCAGCTATTTCGAGGCTGACGCGTATGCGCGCTGGGCCGGCTATCGCCTGCCCACGGAGTTTGAATGGGAATCCGCGGTCGAAGACCAACCGGTGGAAGGCAACCTGCTCGACAGCGGTTTGCTTTCACCAATCCCCTCCCAGAGCCCCACCTTCTTCGGCGATTGCTGGGTCTGGACCTCGAGCGCCTATCTCGGCTATCCGGGCTTCCGCCCCCTTGAGGGCGCGCTCGGCGAGTACAACGGCAAGTTCATGAGCGGGCAGATGGTTTTGCGCGGCGGATCATGCGTTACGCCGGCCGCGCACATCCGCGCCACGTATAGGAATTTCTTCTCCGCTGAAACCCGATGGCAGTTTTCAGGTATTCGCCTCGCTCGATAAATGTTTTGCAAATCGGCGGGCTTTTTGACAACGTTTTGAGGTTCATCGCATCAAATTCAACGCATGACCACTTTTTTCTTCCCCAGCATCGAACTACATAGTGAGCCGCGGACCGTCCTAACACACCGGGTAAGTGAACTGCCGGTGAACGAGGAAATTGCCACGGCAGTCCGTGACGGCCTCGCGTCTCGTCCACGTCACCTGCCTCCCTGGCTTTTCTATGACGAGGCCGGCTCGCGACTCTTCGACGAAATCACCTGCCGTCCCGAGTACTACCTGACGCGTACAGAGCGGGGGATACTCGCCGCTCATGCTGACGCGATGATTGCGCAGGCGGCAGCAGGCGCCCGTCTCCGCATCATCGAGCTGGGCGCAGGCTCGGCGGACAAGACCCGCCTGCTTCTGAAGGCTGCCGTGGCGCGCCAGCAGTCCGTTGTCTACGTGCCGGTAGACGTTTCGCCGACGGCCCTCGATGCCGCCAAGGAACGTATCGAGAGTGAAATCGCGGATGTCACGGTCGCTCCGCGCGTTATGGATTACACACACGGCGACCGCCGCGCACTGCATCTTGATGCTGCTATCGAAGGCGAGCGCCGCCTCGTGCTCTACATCGGCTCCAGCATTGGCAACTTTGAGCCGGAGGCAGCGCGTCGCCTGTTGCGCCGGGTCCGCGCCAGCCTCAATCCCGGCGACGCCCTACTGCTCGGCGTTGACCTGGTCAAGGAAGAGGCTACGCTGCTGGCTGCCTACGACGACTGCGCCGGCGTCACTGCCGACTTCAACCTCAACATCCTTGCACGTCTCAACCGCGAGCTCGAAGCCGAGTTCTACCTTGAGAGCTTTGAGCACCGCGCCGTGTGGAATCCAGATGAGTCGCGCATCGAAATGCATCTTGCCAGTCGAATCGCGCAAAGCGTGCGGCTTGGTGCGCTCAACCTTCAGGTCGACTTCGCCCAGGGCGAAACCATCCACACGGAGAACAGCTACAAGTACGCGCCAGGGCAGGCGGAAGCGATGCTCGACGAAGCAGGATTCGCGCCTGCCAAGAGTTGGACGGACGACCAGCGCTGGTTTAATGTCTCGCTCGGCATTGCGCACTAAAGCCTGTCATCTTCTTGCCGAGCGCGTTTCCTTTAATCGAGCTATACATCTGTCAGCCGGCGGCGATGCCAAGGGCACGGCCGCCGGCTGGCTGAATTTACTTCGCTCCGCCGATCCTCAACAGCAGCGTGTCGTGGCTCACGAGCTCGACCGGCATGTTGTTGGTGACCGTCACATCCTTGCCGCTCCACAGGTCCTTGGCCTTCAGCGCTCCGTGCATGCCCAGCCTGGCCAGGTCCAGGTGGAACGGATGATTGGCGGTGCGATCGGAGCCCGCGTTCAGCACCAGAATCGCTTTGGCGCCACCTGACAGCGGCCGCGACCATACTTCCACTTCGCCGTCGGCATAGTCGCGTGTCGCCTGCTTGCCCAGCTTGTCCTGGTCGATCGCGATCACGTCCTTGTTGGTGAGGATCGCCTTGACCTCCGGCTTCATGTTGGGCAGGTCGTTGCCGGCCAGCAGCGGAGCCGCCAGCATTGCCCACATGGAAAAGTGACTGCGATTCTCTGCCAGCGTCAGCCTTCCGTTGCCCACCTCCAACATGTCAGGATCGTTCCAGTGGCCCGGACCCGCATATTTGGCCAGCCCCGCCTGTTCCTCGGTGATCGCGTAAACGCTGTTCCAGTTCGCCGAAATGTCGCCCGTCGTCCGCCACAGGTTGCCGCCCAGCGCCGGCGCCCACTCCCAAGGCGAGTCCCATCCATATTGGCAAAGCGAGTACACAATCGGCCGTCCGCTTGCCGCCAGCGCCTTGCCCATCTTGTCGTAGGCCGCAATCATCAGCCGCATCTGCTCGGCCTTGTCGTCTGGAGCCTTGGCAGCCATCACGTCCGCGCGAAAGCTGCACAGGTCGTACTTCAAATAGTCGATGCCCCAACTCGCATACAGATTCGCGTCCTGCGCCTCGTGGTCAAGGGACCCGGCAAAGCGCGCGCAGGTCTTGGTTCCGGGACCCGAATAAATTCCCAGCTTGAGGCCCTTCGAGTGCACATAGTCGGCCAGTGCCTTCATGTCAGGAAACTTCGAGTTGGCATGCATCACGCCGTCCGCGTCGCGGTCGCCTTGCCAGGTGTCGTCAATGTTGACGTAGATGTATCCGGCGTCCTTCATCCCGGTCGCCACCATCTGGTCGGCGGCGTTGCGAATGTCCTTGTCGGTCACTCTGCCATTGAAGAAGTTCCAGCTGTTCCACCCCATTGGAGGGGTCGCCGCCAGAATCGGCTTGGCGGGAGCTTTTGCTGCGTGGGCGGGTGCAGGGGTTGCTTTCGGCTTGGTTGCTGCCGCCGGCGTTTGTGCCGATGCAGTAAACGTTGTCAATCCAAGAACAGCAGTCAAAACCGTGCAGGACAAACGCATAAGGATCACCTCAGGAAAAACTTTCCAGAGGAATCCTATCCCTTTGTTCCGCACTTCGGCAATCGCCGGGGCCAAGTCCCTTCAGTTTAGTCCGCAGGGATTTGAGTCCTTTTCGGAGAGATTCAAACTGGCGTTCGGGCCGTAGGAAACCATCCCTCAGGGGCTAAAGCCCGGTGATTTTGCGGCACTTATCGGCACGGATAAATTCGTGCCCTTTTCAAAACGCAAATGACGATCTGTGCGGCGAACACCTCCGTGTCCCCAAGTCCCTCAGTCCCCGCTTTCCCTCGGCCCCTGCTTCAAACCCACTCGCCCTTGCGCATCAGCGGCTCTGCCGTTCCGGTCGCTGTCACCCCGTCAATGTCCAGCTCGCTTGACCCGATCATCCAGTCCACATGAATCAGGCTCTGGTTCAAACCCTTCGTCGCCTGCTCTTCATCGCTTAGTTTGTCGCCGTCTTTCATGCAGGAGATGTAGGCCTGTCCCATGGCGATGTGCGACGCCGCATTCTCATCGAACAAAGTGTTC
Organism: uncultured Acidobacteriaceae bacterium; assembly: GCA_963765025.1. Lineage (GTDB taxonomy): Bacteria > Acidobacteriota > Terriglobia > Terriglobales > Acidobacteriaceae > Telmatobacter. Next base: position 32,162 of record CAVXVM010000038.1, read on the forward strand.
GAAAAGATCAAACCGCTGCTGGCAATCGGCGATGAGTGCGGAACCAGCGCCACTTCGCCCAGGTGGCGTGCGCCGGCGTCGGTATCGATCAGCTTTTGCAGGACCTCCTGGCCCCGTGTCGCCTTCGCCTCAACAATCCGGCCTTTTTCAAACCGCACCTGGATGCCTTCAATCATCGTGCCCAGGTGCGACAGCGGCTTGGTCGCCGTCACGACACCATCGGCGCGGTCCTTGTGGGGCATTGAGAACACTTCCTCGGTGGGAATGTTGGGCACGCAGTAGTAGCCGTTCTTCGCCTTGCCTCCGCCGCCCAGCCAGAGGTGATCGTCCGCCAACCCTAGCTCAAGATTGGTCCCCGGCCCGCGATACCTGAGCGCCGAGTAGCGCTTTTCATTGAGCCGCGCCGCGTGCGTGTGCAGGTTTGCATCGTGCTCTTTCCAGGCCTTCACCGGGTCAGCTCCGTTGACTCGCGAAGCCTTGAAGATCGCCTCCCATAGCTTGGCCAGGGCCGCATCCGGCGCCTCGCCCGGAAACACGGACGCCGCCCACGCCGGCGTTGCCGCAGCCACAATCGTCCAATTGATCGCGTGGCGCGTAATCAGTTCCAGCGCCGGCCGGTACGCCTGCGACACCGCTCGATTTGCGCGGCCGACCTTGTCGGGATCCTGCTTTGACAGCAACTCCGGATTGCCGCCGGCAATGGCCAGCCGCGCCGCACCACTCGCATAGGCAGCGGCCATGCCGTCGTAGAGCCACTTCGCCGCGTAGTCAAAGCTCTCGGTCGACGCATGCTCATAACGCGCGAGCGTCATTGCATCGTCAGTCAATAGCGTCGTCACCAGCGAGGCCCCAGCCTTGTACGCTTGCTCGGTAATACGCCGCGCCAGCGGAAGCGTCTCAAGCCCCGCCGTCATTACCAATTCCTGGCCCGGCTGAAGGCCCAATCCAACGTTGATCGCTACCTGCGCAAACAGGTCGAGTTTTTCTTCAAATGTCCGCGTATCGGTCAAAGTCGCTGTAGTCGTCATATGCTCTATTTTGCCTCAAGCCCCCTCAGGTCACGACGGCAGCCCGCAAACAGCGAAACCTTAGGCGCGCCGCAACCGTAGCCAAAACAAATCAACACTTCCGGCTAATCCGGTCCACGTTGAATGCCGATCGGGAACGGGCTTTCTCCTTCTTCCAGAATCCAGTCATAGGCTGCTGTGCCCGCGGCAGTGCGCCACGATGTCGGCGTCCGGTTTTCGATCCAGTTCAGCGGTTCGCTGCTGGGCTTGTCAGCGCACATTGCAAAAGCTTCCCGTAGCGCATCACGCTGCTCTTGCCCCAGCCCGCGCGGGTCAGGCGAGATAAGCAGAACAGTTCCGCTCCTGGCCACCGCCTGCAACCACTGCCGGCTCATCGCCCACGGCACCTCGGGCGTCAAGGGAACGCAGTCGGCGTCCAGCCTGAAGAACGTTTTGTGCTGCGGCAGCCGATAGGCCAGCGTGTTCACGCCGGTGCGCCGCGTCCGCTCCCATTCTCTGCCGCTCACATCGTCGCCCGTGCGTGAGGCGTCAAAGATTCCCACAGACAGATGCCCGACGGTATTGCACCCCACGATCACGCGATCTTCTCCGCAGCTTGCCCTCAGCCGCCGGTACAGCAAGGTCACAATCTCGGCATTGGTCAGCGTGCGGTCGTTGAAGTGCCAGTTGCCCCGCGTGGGAGAGGCACCCATCTGGCTGCCCCACTGGCCCAGAAGCTCAAACGTTGTGAAGTCGTGCTTGATCAGCTCGTATCCCCAAGCGCACGCCTCCGTCGCGACCGCCGCAATCGCGTCGAGCGCCTCCGCGATGGTCGGATCGTAGGCCAGGGGCGGCCGCCTGCTGCCATCGTCCTTCCAGCGTTCATTGGGCAGCAGGAGATTGGCGGGCACGGTCGCCGCGGCGCGCAGTGGCCTGATCCACAAACCCGGTTTGACGCCCCGGCTTCGAATCTCCGACGCAAGTTTCGCCATGTCAGGGAATCGCGCCGCATCCTGGTAGCCATCGTCGATCACCGTGAACGGCTGGGGCCCGCCCGCCGGCGCCAGACTCTTGACCAGGTCCGCATCCCGCAGGATGCCCTCCGCCGTGTTCTTCCCGTACGCGTAGTACCAATCGTTGCTTCCATACATCACGTCAACGTGCGTGGTCCCGCGTTTTTCAGGAACGATGGTCCCATGAGCCATAATTCGGCAAAAACGCTGCGCGGCTGTGAACGCAGTTTCTCCGCTTGGTCCCAGCAGTGCGACGAGTGTGGCCATCTCCAGCGTGCGCTTGCCTAACCGTACGCCGTTGGCCCCGTTGCGTACATCCAGCCACAAAGAAATCCCGTCCGCGTCGACCTGCCAGAAGGCAAAACTGCGCGCGCCGGTCTTGACGCCCATGCCGGAGGTTTCGCCGTCTACGTGAAGCAGGCAGTACCACGGCATTACGCGCTCGGCTTGCAGGGGAGCCCAATGGAAATCTCCGTAGCTGCGTTCCCAAGCATCGCCCAAAGCCAAAACTCCTGCGGGCATCTTGTGATTCCAGCGTAGGTGAATGCGCTGCACGGGCAGTGTCGGCGACTCGAGAAACAGGGTGGCGGCGACGAAGTGGACTCGCAAGTCGCCGGTGCCAGGTGCTGTCCAGTCTGAGCCGGAACGAGCTAGCGGATAGCGAGTCGCTTCCGCGTCTCCGACATAAGCGAACATGAGATCCGGCTCGTGAAGTTCGGGCCAATGCAGCATGTGATCAGGGCCATCCTGCGTTGCCCCCTGTTTTTCCTGGCTTAACAACGTCGCAGGCAGCAGTATGGCTGCGGCCGATTGGCCTGCCACCTGCTTCAACAAATTTCTGCGCGAGATACCGGTCCGCATTCAGAGTCTCCGTCCCTTCCCGCGCAGCCCGGCGTGCCCTTCCGTGCCAGGGCCCCGCCATCGCTCCGGGAAGGTTCATCATAGCCCAGACGTATTCGCTTCTGTCGCAAGGGTGAGACAACGCGAGCCCAACCTGGGACACTCTCGTCTGCGCCGGCAGCCTTTTAAGAGGCGCGCTCATTGCTCTCTAAGCCGCAGTCCCCGAACAACCATTTCGGGAACAAAAAGCCGCTCGCCGGTGTCAAAATCAAAGTGCGCCCGTTCGTTCCCGCAGCCATGGCGTCGCTTTCCCAACATCAAAGTCTCGCATTTTTTTAATTTGAAAGCAGGAAAGGCACGAGCGCAATCGTGAGACGAATTCGAGTCCCCTCTCTTTTCTTTCTGGCCATTTTGTGTGCCGCCGGGCAACTGGCCCTGCTCAACGCTCAGCAACCTACGGCTATGCTGCTGCACGCCACCACCAGCACGCCACCGTCGTTCGAGGTGGCAACCGTCAAGTCCAACAACGATGCTGGCCCAGGCTTCCGGTTGCAGCTTTCGCCCACCGGCTTCAAGGCAACCCACGCCTCGCTCCGCAATCTGATTGCATTCGCTTACTCCATGAAGTCCGACTCGCAACTCATCGGCGCGCCCGCGTGGTCAACTTCGGAGTTTTTCGACGTCCAGGCAAAGGCGTCCGAGGCCGACATTGAGAGTGCGAAGCCGCTGCCGATGGATGCGCAGATGAATAACCTGCGTTTGAAAGTTCAGTCGCTGCTTGCCGAACGATTTCAACTCAGGCCAAGGTTTGAGACGCGCGAACTTCCCATTTATGCCCTGGTCGTGGCCAAGGGAGGCATCAAGATGAAGGAGGTCCAGCCGGATCCTCCGCCGGCCCCCGGAACGCGGCCGCCTGCTGGCGCGCATCTGCCGCAACTGCACCCAACGGGTCCGAACCAGATCACGGCATCGGCATGGCCCATCGGCGAGATGACCAATTGGCTTTCGCACCTTGACGAGATCAGCGGGCGCATTGTGGTGGATGAAACCGGACTTACCGGTCACTATGACTGGGTGTTGAATGGAATTGCGTTGACTCCACCGGGAACAGGCACGCCGGAAGAACCGACGATCTCAATTTTTCGAGCGCTCCCCGATCAGCTTGGCCTGAGGCTTGAGCCGCGCAAGGCTCCGCTGGAGGTGATGGTGATCGTTCATGTGGAAGAGCCTTCACCAAACTAGGACGGCACGGCTGCACGCGCCTCAGCCAAACAGGTTGTCGATCTTTGCGCTCAGAGTTGCCACCTGCTGCTTGAGCTCATCCATCGCTTGCTCCATGCGCTCCATTCGATCGTGCAACTGGCCTGAGTTTGCGGCGGACTCATGATTGGCCTCAGGCTCTGCGAAGGCGATGGACTCTACGGGGCCGGAGAGCAAATGCGCGTAGCGTGCTTCTTTCATTCCCGGTTGCCGCGGCAACACGGCTGCCAGAGCCGGCTCCCGCTCCATCAGCTTTTGAAGGCCCGCCAACACTTCGCTGATCTCGTCAAACCGGTGGAGACGATCGGTCCGCCCCCGCAACTCGCCTGGCGTTTGCGGACCGCGCAGCAGCAGAACGCAGATCAATGCCGTTTCTGCCCGGCTGAAGTTGAAGGCCTCGCCCAGCCAGTGCTCGTACTTGGCGACGCGGCCGTCGGCACCGCGCGCACGGCCTGCCAGTCCCTTGTCCTCCAGCCCATGCAGCGCCTGACGCATGTCATCCTCGTCAAGGTTCATCACCGGCTCGCGGTTCGAGCGCTGGTTGCACGCGTTCATCAGCGCATTCAGGCTAAGCGGATAGTAATCAGGCGTTGTTACTTCCTTCTCAACGAGCGCGCCCAGCACGCGAGCCTGGGCTGCGGTCAGTACAACATTTTCAATTGCGGACATAGGTCCATTCTCGCACCGGCAATCCAGCAACCCGCGTTCGGCCCCTGATCCCCAAGAAAACCGTCCAGTGCCGTTCTGCCAGAACGTCGACGCAGCCAACGAAGCAATTTCCGACCGAATCCAGGAGCTGGTTTACGCGAGAAACAACATTTATCCTAAGCGACTCTCTCCCGGCCGCGGGTGAGGAGGTAGTAGACGAGAGGGGTGACTACGAGGCTGAGGACCATGGAGATGCACAGACCGCCGATGACGGCTATGGCCAGGGGTTGCAGCATCTGCGAGCCTGCACCCAGAGCAAGGGCCAGAGGCAACATGCCGCAGACGGCGGCGATTGCGGTCATGGCGATGGGACGGAGACGGCGCTGTGCGGCATGCATCATCGCATCATGTGCCGACATGCCCTCTGCCCGGAATTTTTCGTCCGCATCGAGCAGCAGGATTCCGTTCTTGGCCACGATGCCGATGACCATGATCAATCCCATGAAGGACGCCACGTTGAAGGTAGTGTGCGTAATCAACAGCGCCACGATCACGCCCGAGATCGACAACACGGACGAGGTGAGAATCGCAATCGGCGCGGGGAAGTTGCGAAACTCGGCGAGCAACACGCCGAAGACCAAAGCCAGCGCCAGCAACAGCACGCGCAACAAGTCGTGGAACGATTTCTGCTGCTCCTGGTAGGTTCCGCCGAATTCAACGCGGACGGAGGCGGGAAGATGAAGGCCGGCAACTGTCTGCTGGACCTTGTCCATCGCCGAGCCCAGGTCAGAGCCTTCGAGTTGGGCGGTGACCACCAAGAGCCGCTGAAGGTTCTCTTTCAGGATCTCGTTCTGCGGGGGCAGCTGCTCGATGGCCGCGAGCGAGCCCAGGGTTGCCGTATGGCCGGAACTGCTGTTGAAGACGGTGTTCTGGATTGCGTCGAGCGAGGCACGGCTGGCATCGTCGAGACGGACGCGCACGGTGTATGGCCGGCCGTTCGAGATGAGCGGGTCGGTGGTTGCGATTCCATCGAGAATGGCGGTGGCATCCTGAGATACTTCCTCGGGAGTGAAGCCCAGGCGGGCCGCGACAACAGGATCGACCTGGAAGTTGGTGGCCGGTCCGCTGATGGTGTTCTCAATGCCGTTCTGCACGTCCACGACGCCCTTGATCTTCTCGATGGCATCGCCCACGCGAGGACCGAGCTGGTTCAACATCGCCTCGTCATTCGAGAAGATTTTGATCTGGATTGGCTCGGGAGTGTTGGACAAGTCGTTAATCATGTCCTGAAGTACCTGGGTGAGCTCGATATCCAATGCCGGCTCAGTGGTTCTGATCTGGGCGCGAACGTCGGCCATGACCTCATCGACGGAGCGGTGTCGATTGGCCTTGAGCTTGACGGTAAAGTCGCCCTGGTTGGCCTCAGTGACCGCAACCAGGCCGAGTTGCATGCCGGTTCTGCGTGAGGTGCTCTCGACTTCAGGAGTGGCGCGGAGGATTCGTTCAACGTGCTCAAGGACGCGGTTGGTTTCGGTCAATGAACTCCCCGCGGGCATGAGGTAGTCGAGGATAAAGCCGCCTTCGTCCATTGCAGGCAGAAGGTCGGAGCCGAGAGCCTGGTAGCCTGCCCATGTGGCGGCGACTAAAAGCAGGCAAATGGCGCCGACCCAGAGCGGCTTGGCGAGGGACCAATCCAGAACCCGTTTGTGGATTTGAAGCACGCGGGTGAGCACGCCACGCGGCTGATGCTCTTCTCGTTCTTCTGAACTTTCATTTTCCTTTAGCAGGACGATGCTGAGGCCGGGAGTCCAGGTGACGGCGAGCATGAGCGATGTGAGGAGCGCGGCGGTCATGGTGATGGCAAGCGCACGGAAGAAGATGCCGGTGACGCCGCCTACCGAGACAAGAGGGAGAAAGACAACTACCGGCGTGATGGTGGATCCGATGAGCGGGGCGGCGATCTCTTTGAGCGCCTTGCGCACAGCGTCAACGCGGGATTCACCGGCGTCGCGGTGCATGACAATGTTCTCGACCACGACGATGGCGTCGTCGATGACCAGTCCAATGGCCGCGGCGAGACCGCCCAGCGTCATGAGGTTGAAGGTTTCTCCGATGAGCCAGAGAGCCAACACGGTGATGGCGATGGTGACGGGAATGACGAGGCCGGCAATCAAAGAGGAGGTCCAGTCGCGCAGGAAGAGAAAAAGAATGATGCAGGCGAGAACCACGCCGATGGCGATGGCGTCACGGACGCTGGAGATGCTGTCGCGCACCAGCTGCGACTGATCGTAAAAGAGATCGAGTTTGACGCCTGGCGGCAGATTTTTGCGGAGCTCGGTTACCTCGGCGGTGACCGCATCGGCGACCGCAACCGCATTGCTGGTTGGTTGACGGGAGATGGTGAGGAGCACCGCCTGCTTTCCATTGGCGGTGACGGTGGTGTAGACCGGCATGGTGGCCTGCACAACGGTTGCCACATCGGCGATGCGGACCGGCGCGCCTGCGGGCGTGGTTTTGACTACAAGCTGGCGCAGTCCGTCAGCGTCGTGCACCTGCGCTCCGACGAGCCCCAGAATCAACTGGTGGTTGGCTTCGTAGAGGCCGGGCGATTCCACAATGTTCGAAGCCTGGATGGCATTGACGAGGTCTTGAATGGTGACACCGGAGGCGAGCATCAAGGCGGGATTGGGCACGACATGGAACTCCGGCACCTGGCCGCCCTGCACCGCGACCGTACTGACGCCAGCGGCGCGATTGAGCGGCGGCTTGAGGTCGTATGTGGCGATCTCCCAGAGATCGGTCTGCGGAACTGTGTCGGAGGTGAGGCTGTAGCCGAGGATCGGGAAGGTGGCAATGGTGACTCGGTTGGTAGTGACCCTTGCGGAGGCCGGCAAGGTCTGCTCGACCTTGCTGAGAGCGGCATCCACCAATTGCAGGGAGAGGACCATGTCGGAGTTCCAGTCGAACATGAGATCGACTTCTGCCGATCCACGGCTGGTGATGGAGCGGACGGAAACCAGGCCCGGCACGGCGTTGACCGCATCTTCAATGGGCTTGGTGATGGTGACCTGCATCTGCTCGACAGGCATTACGCCGTTATCGACGCCGATGACGACGCGCGGAAAGTCAGTGGGCGGGAAGACAGAAATGGGGACCTGAAACGCAACGTAGACGCCTGCCACCATGAGCATGGCGGCAAAGAAAAAGATGGTGCGCGTTGAACGCGCAAGCCAGAAAGGTTTTCCGGCGCCGGACTGTTCGTTCGACCTCAATCCGCTCCTCCGGCCTTGCTGTCGTCCGCTGCCTGACCGACTTTTACTTTGGTCCCATCATCCAGTCCATAGGCTCCGCCAGTGATGACCATGTCGCCGGGCGCAAGGCCTGAGGTGACCTGCACATCGCCGGCGTCTGTGATGCCCAGCGTAACCGGCTTGCGATGCGCCGCGCCATCGTCGCCCACGACGAGCACTGACTTGGTTCCGTCCTGCGCGGTGAGGATTGCCGCGGAGGGAACCTTCAATGCCTTCTCAACCGTGCGGCCTGTGATGGAGACTTTGACCGGAGTGCCCACCTTAAGGGCCCCGGATTTGTTGCCGATTTTGAGCCAGACTTCGACGGTCGTGCTTCCCGGATCGAGCGCGGGGCTGATAAGAGAGACGACGGCGGAAGCGGGATCGGCGACACCGGGCACACTCACCGAGGCTGCGTCGCCAACTCTCATCTGTTGAGCGAGACTTTGCGCAATGTGCGTCTTGGCCAGCAGCGAGGACGTATCCATCACGGTGACCAGCGGCGCGCCGGTTGCAGCGGTTTCGCCTGCGAACAAAGGCCTGTCGGTGACCACGCCATCGATGGGGCTGCGAATCTCAGAGTAGTTGACCTGGGCCTCGGCGCCTTGGTACTTTCCCTCGGCTGAGGTTAACTGTCCCTGTGCCTCTTTGAGCGCTGCATCGCGACTGACGCTTTTTACAGATTCAAGGTGTTTGGCTGCGGCATCGTAGGCAGCCTGCGCCTGCACGAGCGCCGCAGTTGCAGTATCGAGATCGCGGCCGGGGATGGCGCCCTCGGCGAAGAGTTGCTTGCGGCTCTTGACGATGCTGAGGTTGAGATCGAGGTTGGCTTTGGCCTGCGCCAGATCGGACTCGGCCTTGAGCGTATCTTCAGGCACCTGCGCCTTGGTGGTTGTATCGTAGGCTGCTTCGGCGGCCATGTAGGACCCCTTGTTGTCCATTGCTGCCGCGGCCAGATCGTTGTTTTCGAGAGTGACGAGGAGCTGGCCGGCTTTGACGCGGGATCCGCGCTGCACGAAAAATTTGCGCACGGGCGCGCTGATTTTGGGCTCAATGGCCGCCTGCGCGAGAGGCGCGAGCACGGCATCCGTGATGATGTGTTCGGCGATAGGCCCCTGCTCGGGGTGAGCTGCCTGCACGGTCACCAGGGGCTCGGGCGCGGTGTCTTTTTTGCAGCCGGGCAGGAACACGAGAGGAAGCGCCGCCGCGCCAAGCAACATGGAGCGCAGCCGGAAGGAGAGCAGCCGGGTCTGCGCCAAGGAACAGGTTTGTTGGTTTCGAATCAACTGTGGCCTTCCCGTCATCATGCTCATCTTCCTGCCTGCGTTACATAGTTCCGGTGAGTGTTTGCAGCTCGGCCCTCGCCGCTTCGTAACGGACTCTGCCATCTTCACGGGCGTTCTGTGCGCTCACAGAGGCCGTTTGCGCATCCACAACCTCAAGGACCGTTGCTTCGCCGCCGGAGTAGCGCAGCTTGGTGAGGCGCAGGCTCTCTGCGGCGGTGGCCACGCTCTCATCGAGCGAAGCGAGCTGATCGTGCGCTGCCTGCGCTTCAGAATAAGCTTCATCGAGGCGGGCAATCATCTGGCGCTGCGTGGCGGTGAGAGCGACCCTGGCGGCATCGCGCCGGATTTCGCTCTGCTTGATTTTGTGCTCTGTCGAGAGCCAGTCCCACACCGGTAGATCGACCGTCACGCTCGCGGAGTAGCCCAGGTTGCGCACTTTGTCGGGCCCATTGACGGCAAGCTGCGGAGCGTCGACGCCATAGGTCACGTTCAGGCCAAGATCGGGGAGCAGTGCTGCGCGGGCGGAGAGGACATCTGCGTTGCTCACGTTGAGTTGTGCGAGGGCGCTTTTGAGCTCGGGATTATTTTTGGCGGCGGCCTGTTCGACGTCTTCACGCGAGGCGAGGGGAGGGGCGTTGTCGTCGGCCTGAAGGTTGCAGGGGGTACGGGGATCGGGGAAGAGCAGGACGCCCAGCTCCAGGTGAGCTTTTTCGGCGGCGACTTTGGCGTCGGCAAAATCACGCTGACGTTGTTGTTCTTCGAGCTGGGCCTTTACGAGGTCAGCATGCGCGGCCTCGCGTGCCTGTTCGCGCTTGCTGGTGAGCGATGAAAAGTCCGCGGCCTCCTGGTGGGCGCGCTCGGCTACCGCCAGCTTGTGATCGGCCGCGAGCGAGCCGTAGAAGAGGGCGGTGACGGCTGCGACCAGTCCACGCCGGGCGATTTCAAGTTCGGCTACAGCCATTGCCGACGCGGCATCGGCGCGACGGATGCCGGCATATCCCTGGAGGCCAAGTGTCTCGTTGATGGTGGCCTGGCTGGCGTATTCGCGTACGGCGTTGTTGGCGATGAACTTTGGCGAAGCCTGCGCGCCGGCTCCCTGACCGGCCTGATTTTGGAGGCCGTTGGGTTCGGTATACAGGGCCTGATTGTGGTAGACCACGCTGGGGAGCATGCTGCCGAGCGCGACGGACTTGTCGAGACCGGCAACCCTGCTGCTGGCTTTGGCGGCGGCGAAGTTGGGCTCGTTGGCTTCGGCGCGGCGAATGGCCTCGTCGAGGGTAATGACCTCGGGCTGGGCGGAAGGCGATGGGCCTGGGCTGGCGGCGCCCGCCGCTTCCTGGGAGCAGTGCGCTTGGGCGGCGCCCGCTAAAAGCAGCAAAATGACGGCTGCGCAGGCTGGCAATCCAGCAAACAGCCGTTTTCTCTCGCGCCCGAAGTCGCTCAGCATGCCCACACACAGAAGCATACAATTCCCGGCCAAAGTTTTATGAATCGCTATTCATCTCGCGATTGGCCGTCACCCGGATGGTAATCAGTCCAGCTTCTTTAGAATTCCCCACACGCGGTTGGCCCGGCTCTGCGATACTACTCAGTTATGCCAATAGCCGACCTGCAAGACGCCGCCCAGAAAATTGCCGGATTCCTGTCTACCCTGAACAAGTTGGGTGGAATGCGCCTCAAGTACCGCATCACCGCCGGGGATGGGGCCCGTGACCCTGAGGGCATGGAAGCCCGCCAGATTTACGTGGAATTGGGTGGCCCCGATGTACCGCTGGTGACGCAGCATAACGGCGAACTGCTGAGGGCGCTGGAGACGATTGCCGCGCAGATGCTGCGGCTCGATCAGCGCGAAAATGACCTGATCAGCTTCGATGCCGCCAATTTCAAGGCACTGCGTGCGCAGGAGTTGAAACTGCAGGCGGAGATCGCCGCGGACAAGGTCATCAGGAGCGGTATTCCCTATGCTTTCCCGCCGATGAATAGCCGGGAGCGGCGGCAGATGCACCTGGTTTTCAAGTCGATTGAAGGCGTGGAGACCGCCAGCAGCGGAGAGGGACAGGATCGTTTTCTGGCCGTGTTCCCACAAGGCAAGACGAATTTGCCGGTGGCGGCTCCGGTGAAGCCGAGAGGCTTTGGGCGCAGGTAATTCCGGCGGCAGAATCCGGCGAGTATGCCACAATCAATCCCTATGAGAACTGCGGCTCTTTTTGGATTGCTTGCGCTTGCTGCGCTGGTGTCTCAGGCGCAAAAAAGACTGGTACTGATCGACCAGGACGCTTCAGGCCCTGGCGGCTCAGACCAGATGGCGATGATGTCGCTGCTTGAATCTCCCCAGGTGAGGGTGTTGGGCATAACGATCGTGACGGGCGACGCCTGGCGCGACGAAGCAGTGCTGCACACGCTGCGCATGCTGGAACTGACCGGACACGCCGATGTGCCGGTGGCGCGGGGAGCGGTATTTCCGCTGGTGCGGACGCAGAAGGAAACCTACCTTAGCGAGACGCTGGATGGCCGCCAGACCTATCTTGGCGCTTGGCGCGAGGCGCCGGCGGTGACTGCTGCCGACGCAACTCAAGGAACGGCGGAGAGGCCACGGCCGCACGGACCCTACGAGATTCCGCCCATGCCGGAAGGTCAGCCGACGATCAAGGCCATCGACGAGGACGCCGCACACTTTCTTGTGCAGCAAGTGCGCGCACATCCGCACGAGGTTACGATCTACGCCGCGGGCCCACTGACTAACATTGCGCTCGCGATTTCGATCGATCCCGAATTTGCTTCGCTTACCAAAGGGATTGCGCTGATGGGCGGAAGCCTTAACCCACAGACGGACGATCCGGAGTTCGCGACCAACCCACGACACGAGTTCAATCTCTGGTTCGATCCGGAGGCCGCGCATATTGTGTTGCGCGCGGACTGGCCACGGATCGACGTGACGACTGCCGATGTTTCTCTCAAGGCGCCGTTCTCGAAAGAGATGCTGGATGCGATTGCCAAATCGAACACGAAGGCAGCACGCTACATTACCGCTTGGAGCCAGGATCGCTATTACATGTGGGATGAATTCGCCGCATGTTCGTGGATTGATCCTTCCCTGGTTACGAAAGAGAACAAGATCTATCTCGATGTCGACCTGAGCCGTGGGCCCAACTACGGCGGCACACTTACGTGGAACGAGAACCTGAAGCCGGATACTGGAGTGCGGCTGGTTCATGCACAAATGGATCTGGATCTGCCGCGGTTTCAGAAGATGTTTGTGGAATTGATGACGGGGCAAGGAACAGGGAATAGGGATTAGGGAATAGAAAAGACTTCGAGAGTGAATGCAATGCTGTCCCACTCATCCCGGCAAAGAGCACCGGGATGAATGGGGCACGAGGCTTCCTCTCTGGATAGGCGAAGAGCAACTGCAGATCCACGCCACGACGGCCAGGCTTTCGACTCCGCTGCACTGCGCTCAGGATGACAGTCAATTTGTTTGCTCTGGATGGCTGTCGATTGAATGTAGACTCGCGGGGGGCGGTGAGCGTCTATCTGGATAGGCGTTCGCGCCGGGAGCTTTTATGAAGATTGGTATTTTGTCAGCCGTGATTCTTTCACTTGCGTTCAGCGCTTCAACCTTTGCACAAGACAGCACTTCGCCTGCACCGGCGCAGCAGAATAACGGTGGGGGCGGTGGCAATGGTCAGCGCGGCTACGGCAGGGGCGGATTTGGCGGTGGCATGGGTATGGGAGGCGGCCGGGGATTCATGGGCACCGTGACCGAAGTGGCTGCCGATCACTACACCGTGAAGACGGAAGCAGGCGAGACGTACACCGTGCACTTCAGCGCAAATACGCGGATTCTGAAGCAGGTTGCCGGCATGGGCGGGGGTGGTCGCCGCGGCGGCGGGCAAGGCCAGGGTGAGGGACAGGGGCAGGGCGGTGGGCAAGGCGGCGGCATGGGGAGGGGCGGCAATCCGCCTCAGCCGATCAAGGCTACTGACATTAAAGTTGGCGACGCGATTGGCGCGATGGGCGAGGTGGACGCGGTGGCCAAACAAGTGGGCGCGGTGGTGATTGTGCAGATGGATCCGGAGCGCGCCAAACAGATGATGGAGATGCAGGCCAATTACGGCAAGACCTGGATTCAGGGCAAGGTGACCGCGATCGACGGCGTGAAGGTGACCGTGATGGGAGTGGTGGACAATGCGCCGCACCCATTTGTGGCGGACGAAAACACAACGTTTCGCAAGCGCCGCGATCCGATTACGCTGGCTGACATCCAGGTGGGCGATATGGTGCGTGCGGAAGGGGCTGTAAAGGACGGAACCTTTACCGCAACCTCGGTCAACGTGATGGTGATGCCGCAGGGCGGAGGACCCAACGTGCCTCGCGCTGGTTCGCCCCAGTAGACGTGCAGATCAACGAGCACAAGATTACGGGCGGGTCAGTTAATCCAGGTCCTTGATCGTAGTTCCATCAGGCACATTCACCACAAACTGATCCTGAGCCACAGGCACGTTTTTCGTCACCTTCTCAACTAAAAGAACAATCTGCGAGTCCTCAAGCGGGCGCTTGATCGTCACCCTCGACGGGTATAGTCCCGAACCGAAATCCTGGTAGTCCTGATAGGACACATGCGTTTCCAGGTTCCCTTCGCTGTCGTAGAGATCCTGTTCGTAAGGAAGCATATTCTCGCGATGGAATGTAATTACCCGCACGGGTTGGTCCCTGTGGCTGCCGGGGATGTGTTTGGTAATGCTCAGGATGTATTCCGGCACGAAATAGAGGTGCTTCTTCGCCGTGTCTTCCACGGTTTCCGAGTCTGTGGTCACAGAATAAAAGTCATCCGGCTCCAACCCGCGCACGGCTAGCGCGTCAAGAAAAAATCCCGGCCTCATATTCTCATATTGGATATCCGATTTCTTCTTCAGAGTCGCCGGGCCCTTGTAGGCAATATTCTTCGACGGAATGTACAGCGTAAACTTCTTTCCGTCGCTGGCCATGTCGAACAGCGTTATTCCGACGACCGGTGCTCTGCCCAGCAATCTCAGTTGCTCCGGCTTGCGCATCACGATAATTCCGTCCACGTGGGTGTAGTCCTTTGCCAGGCCTTCTTTCGTCTTGAGTACACTGGTGAGGATTTCAACCTTCGCTGTCATCGAGTTCATCGAGTCCCAGCGGTCGTTCAGCTGCTTTACAAGCTCATCCGGCGTCACGGTCTGCGTAATCGCCGGCGCCTTGGGCACGGGCAGGTGGCGCGTTGTCGAAATCACAAAACACCCCGAAAGCAGCAGCGGAAATACCAGAGCGGGAATCGAGGCAAGGCGGCGGATCGTCTTCATCGCGCTCCCGCCTTCTTCACGGCTTTCCGGTAGCCGGCAACGTTCCGGTTGTGTTCGTCCAGGGTGCTTGAAAAGAGGGAACCTCCCTGCGCATCCGCCCCGGCGGCTACGAAATAGAGGTAGTCCGTGGTTGCCGGGTGCATGGCCGCGCGCAGCGAGTGCATGCCTGGATTGGCCACTGGCCCTGGTGGCAAGCCACCATGCACGTAGGTGTTATAGGGCGTGTTGTAGGCGAGATCGCTTTTGTGCAGCTCGCCCCTCCATCGGTCCTGGAGTTCGAGGCCGTAGATGACGGCGGGGTCAGTCATCAAGGGCATTTTCTTTTTGAGCCTGTTCTCAAACACGCTGGCCACCAGGGGCCGCTCGCTGTCGATCGCTGTCTCGCGCTCAACCAGCGAAGCGACTGTGACCACGTCGTGGACATTTTCCTTCAATCCGAGCTGATCCGTGACCGCACGAAAGCGCCGGACCATGGCGGCTGCAATATGCGCCGGCGAGGCCTTGCGTGGGAATCGATAGGTATCAGGAAACAGGTAGCCCTCCAAAGTCTTTGCCGCGGGATCTAGATCTGCTACAAGTCCCGTCTGCTGTCTTGCCACGTGGAGAAACGCCTGGCGCGTGCCGAACCCAGCCTGCTCAACCCTTGCTGCCACGTCAAAGATGTTCGCGCCCTCGGGAATCGTCAGGCTGACGGTGTAAACATCCCCGCGGGCAATTCGCTCGTAAACCTCGGTGACCGGCACAGGATGGTCGAACCGGTACTCGCCGGCTTTGAGCGTTTTCCGCTCCACCAAGCGCAGCAGGTCGAATGCAAACTGGCTGCGCACAACCCCCGCGTCTTCCAGTTTGCTGCCGATCAACTGGGTGGACGATCCGGGATCCAACTCAACAAACATCTCGGTCTGCGGCCCGTAGGGCGTCAAAATCAGCCAGCCCACCCCGGCGGCTGCGAAAAGCCCGAGAAGAACGATCCCCAGCAAGAGTACTCCTGCGCCGGATCGCCGCTTCTTCCTGCTCTTCGATTTGCGCCTTACCATCCCGATGCTGTTGACCCTTCACTAATTAGAGACGCTGCGAACCCCCGAGACGACTCTGTATCTTTCGATTGTATCGGGCCTGAATCCACGCCGGAGGTTGTTTTGGCGGCGATGAGCCTTAAGCTGTAACCAGGCGTACGGAAGTGAGCGAGAGGAGCTGCATTCTGGAGCAGGAGAAACATCCGCGTTTTCTTGGCCTTGATGTAGGCAATCGACGGATCGGGGTGGCGGTGTCTGACGAGTTGGGCCTTACCGCTCAACCGGTGCTGACGTTGGAGCGGAAACGCAGCAGTCGAGAGGATTTACGGTCACTCGCGCGGTTGGCGCGTAAATTTTCCGTGGTCGGCATTGTGGTAGGCAACCCGGTGCATATGTCGGGCGAGGTTGGCGTACAAGCTCAGAAAAATCAGACGTTTGCAGCTGAATTAGGGGAGCTGGCGGGTTTGCCGATTCATTTGTGGGACGAGCGGCTGACCAGCCATGAGGCTCATCGGATTTTGTATGAAGCCGGCCACAAGCGCCAGGAGCACCGGCGGGTTGTAGACCAGGTGGCAGCCACGTTGATCCTGCAATCGTTTTTGGACGAACGCAAAATCAGGAAATCCAGCCTTGAAGAGGGGCCCCGGGGGACGAATGATAGCAAGTAGTTTATATAGAATGGTTTAGGTCGATTAGTGACGTTCCAAGACGGTACGACGGCTGATCTTGATGCCGATTACCGCCTGGCACGCGGGTTCACCTTCAACGCGAACAACCCGAAAGGTCAAGTGCGGACCCTAGGTTTGCGGAGGAGGATCGACGAACGTGTCTCGCTCCCACCCTTCGTTCTGCAGGGTGAGGGTCTCGATCACCATCTCGGCGCAGTCAGAGTTGAGCGGGGAGAGGGGACGATACTCCGAGGGCCAGCAGCGATGAACTTTATAGCGCCGAACCAACTGACCGGCTTCGTTGTAGAGCTCGATCCAGACCTCCTTCCGGAACTCGTTGAGCGAAGACTCGGAGCCAAACCCTGCGCCGTATTGCCAGACCAGGTTCGCCCAGGCCTCAAAAGAAGGATCATCGGTTAGACCGCGCTCAAGCGTGATGGGCGCGAACTGGGTGAGTGCTGGAGATTTGTGGCTGCTGCTGACGTCGCCGCCTTCGCGATGTTCGACTACGGCGGTGGTGCGCAGCAGACCGGAAACGCGCGAAATTGCAGGGATGAACTTGTTGTCCCACTTCACGCGGAAGTTGAAATTCTTGTAGGGATCGAGGCGAGTGGGGTTGGTGGGGAACTCTACCATGCGGGGAAGGTTAGCACCGCAGCGCAACGCGGAATATGCAACTTTCGAGGGGTATGAACGGTTATTCTGGGCTCGATGGCGAAGACTCTTTCTGTTGTGCTGATTACGCTGAACGAGGCGGCCAACCTGCCGCGCACGCTGAAGAGCGTGGAGTGGGCGCAGGAGATCGTGGTGGTGGACTCGGGGTCAACGGACGGGACTTTGGAGGCCGCGCAGAAGGCTGGGGCGCGAGTGTTCGAGGAGCCTTGGAAGGGGTTTGCCGGGCAGAAGAACTCGGCCATTGCCCATGCGACTGGGGATTGGGTGCTGGCCCTCGATGCGGATGAGGAAGTGAGCGCGGAACTGGCGCGGGAGATTGAAGAGCTGCTCAGAAGGGGAGCCGGCGATGAGCGCTTATCGCGTTCCGCGGCTGAACCATTTTCTGGGCAGAGCGCTGCGGCACGGGGGCTACTGGCCGGATCCAAAATTAAGGCTGTTTCGGCGGGGTTCGGCCTGGTTTGCAGAACGAGCGGTGCACGAGACGATGGAGATGATTGGTGGGGGCGCGGGGACGGTGGGTCTGCTGCGCGGACACCTGATTCACCATTGCTATGCGACGCTCGAGGAGTACATCGAGCACATGAACCGCTACAGCTCGGCGGGTTCGCGAATACTGGTGGATGACGGACGCGCGCCGCAGACAGCTTTCGCGCTGGTTTGGAATGCGGTGGTGAATCCAGCGGCTACGTTTGTTTACAACTATGTGTTCAGGCTTGGATTTCTGGATGGGCGGGAGGGACTGATCCAGCATCTGAACCACTCAGTGTATGTGCATTGGAAGTTTGTGAAGGCGTGGCAGGCTTGGAAGAGCGAGACGCTATAGGCGGTGATGGCCGGCGACAAAGCTGACCATCCGCAATAAAAGCAACAGCAGGGCAATCACGACAACGGCTGCGAGCACCAGGTTCGGCTTGCGTCGGCGGGGTTTGCGGGGCTTGGGTCTGCTGGGTCCGGATCTAGATCTGGGGGACATGCGCCTCAATGGTACGCCGGTTGGTAATGAGGCGTTGGCGCGGGTTGACGGTGCGTGGCGGCTACCGGCGGAGCGGCGTTTTCCGCTATTCTCACTAGAAGACACGTAGAAACGAAGGCAGGTTGAAACGCATGGCGAGCGCAACGCTGAGTCCGGCGAAGCTGAAGAAGATTCTGGAGTGCCTGGAGGGGAACTGGCAAGCTGAGATGGAGGGCTACTCCACCTACAAGGCTCTGGCAGACCGGGACACGGAACCGGTGCGCGCGCAGGTGCTGCGGCACCTGGCGACGGCGGAGCTGGAACATGCGGAGCTGTGGGCTGAGCGGATCAAGGAGCTGGGCGGCGAGGAGCCTGTCTACAAGGGCAATCCCGGGGGTGAGGCGGATTCGCTGGCGAATCGCGCGGGCGGGATCAGGATGGCGCTGCGGCGGCTGGAGATTGAGGAGAGCCGGCACATTGCCAACTACGGGGAGCAACTGAAGGCGCTTGGGGACGAGGGATCGAATGCGATTCTCGACCACGTAATTGAGGACGAGAAGGATCACTATCGGGAGCTGGGATCGCTTTTGCGCGGACACTACACTGCTCCGGCGGGCGCGCCAAAGATTGAGGCGCAGGCTGTGCTGAACGAGATGCTGGCCAAGCGGAACGAGGGGCGCAAGCAAGCGGGGGCGTGGATCGGCGACGCGATTTACGGCGTGAACGACGGACTGGGCGCGATCTTCGGAATTGTTTCAGGCGTTTCAGGCGCGACGGCGGGCGACAGCAAATACGTGCTGCTCGCGGGGCTTTCGGGCATGATTGCATCGGCCTTGTCGATGGGTTCGGGCGCGTACCTGGCGGCGAAGAGCGAGCGCGAGATTTACCACGCGGAGCTGGCCAGGGAACGGGAAGCGATTGCGATGAACGGGCCCGAGGCGCGGGAGCTGCTCTCGCTCTACTACCAGGTGAAGGGGTTGCCGGAAGCCGATGCGCTGCACATGGTGAGCCATATTGCGAACGATCCCGAGCAACTGCTGCGGGCGCTGGCGAGCGAGCGGCTGGGCACATCGGAGGAGGCGTTGTCGAATCCGCTGGTGTCAGCCAGCTCAGGCGCTCTTTCGACGGCGGTTGGGGCGATGATCCCGGTGATTCCGTTTTTCTTTTTGAGCGGGGTTGAGGCGGTGATTGCGGCGGCGGTGGTTTCGCTGGCGGCGCACTTTGCGGTGGGCGCTGCCAAGAGCCTGATCACGGTGCGGTCGTGGTGGTCGTCGGGGTTGGAGATGACGGTGGTGGGCGCGGTGGAAGGCGCGGTGACGTACGGGATCGGCGTTCTGCTGGGCAAGGGCGGCATGTAATGGGCGGCCTGATTCCACTGGGGGACGCATCGCGGCGTCCGCGCGGAGCCGCTGTGGCGACGCTGCTGATCATTCTGGTGAACGCGCTTGTCTTTCTTCAGGAGCTGGCCTTCGGCAACGGGTTTGTGCGGACGTGGTCGGCGATTCCGGTGCGCATTACGCATGGACATCACGCGATAACGCTGCTGACCTCAATGTTCCTGCACGCGAGCTGGATGCACATTATCGGCAACATGATTTTCCTGTGGGCGTTTGGCCCAGCGATGGAAGACGTGATGGGGCATGCGCGCTACGTGATTTTTTATCTTGCCGGCGGCGTGACGGCGATGATGGCGCAGATTCTTGCGGCTCCGAACTCGACAATTTCATGCCTGGGCGCGAGCGGCGCGATTGCCGCGGTGATGGGCGCGTTTATTGTGACGTTTCCCCGGGATCGGATTCGCACGTTCTGGTTCATTCTGATTTTCTTTCGCGTGTCGTACATTCCGGCCGTGGTGCTGATCGGCTTCTGGATCCTGACACAGATTTGGGATGTGGGGATGGTGATGGATCCGCAGTCGGGAGGGGTGGCCTACATGGCGCACATCGGCGGGTTTGCGTTCGGGATGATTACGGCGCGGGCGTTTGTGATCAGGGACCGGATACCATTTCGCGGGGTCGGGTATTAATGGTCGGCTTGCCGAAGGAGATGACGGCGCTCAGGGAGCCTAAAGGAAGGCATTCCGCTCGACAGAGTTCCGAGCAAAAGAAGCCGTGCCTGTCGCCAGTCGCAACTCGCGAGTGATCATCACACCTTTCAATGCGCCAGGACAAGCCCGAAGGGACTATTGTGTGCGAAATGTTGGGTCGAATGCAGGTCAACGAAGGTAAACGCAACGGGTCTGGATGGTGAGAAAGTGGCGCTAAAAATTCAAGAACAATTCGGCCACATTGATATCTATGTATTTGACCAGATCCTGCGAGGAAACATCGCCGCTGGCATGCGTGTACTCGACGCCGGCTGTGGACACGGAAGAAACCTGGTTCATCTGCTGCGCGAGGGGTGCGAAGTTTTTGCGGTCGATGAGGATGCCGACAGTGTTGAGCATGTCCGCCGGCTTTCAGCATCCCTCATGACCGGATTACCTGCGGAGAACTTCCAGGTAGCGTTCATCGAACAGATGCCGTTTCCAGATGGGTTTGCCGACGTAGTGATCTGCAACTCGGTGCTTCACTTTGCGCGGGATGAAGCAAATTTCCGGGCTATGCTGACGGAGCTATGGCGCGTGCTAAGGCCGGGCGGCATGCTGTTCTGCCGGCTAGGCTCCAGAATCGGAATGGACTTCGAGCGAGCCGGGGGCAATCTGTTTGTGATAGGCGATGGCTCCAAGTGGTTCCTGGTGGATGAGGAGATGCTTCTCGAGTTGACAGATGAGTTGAACGCAGTGCTCGTTGATCCGCTGAAGACGACTATCGTGCAGGAACTTCGCTGCATGACGACCTGGGTACTGAGAAAGCGCATTGAGTAATTCAATCCGATCGGCCTCATAAGAGATAGCGGAAGAAGCCCGTTTCAGCCGCGCGCTTCCGCCAAGATACGCCAGCCAGTCATCCATGCCTGCGCCGGTTTTGGCGGAGGTTTCGAAGATGCGGATACCGGGGCGGATTTCATTGATGTTCTTGAGCGCCAGGTCGCGATTGAAGCCGCAGGGCTCGGCGATGTCGATCTTGGTGATGACGGCGGCGTCAGCTGAGTTGAAGAGCGTGGGATACTTCAGCGGCTTGTCTTCGCCTTCAGTGACGCTGAGCAGGGCTACGCGGATTTTTTCGCCGAGGTCGTAGCTGGAGGGGCAGACGAGATTGCCAACGTTCTCAATGAAGAGGTAGTCGAGGGCGGCGATATCGACACCTTCCCAGGCGGCGAGGTGCTTGTCAATCATTTCGGCGTCGAGGTGGCAGATGCCGTGAGTGTTGATCTGGCGGACGGGCGCTCCGCTCGATGCAAGGCGGCGAGCATCGTTGTCGGTTTCAAGATCGCCGACAAGGGCAGCGACACGAGCGCCACGTGCCGCGCAGCTCGCGCAGGGTGAGCTCAAGGAACGCGGTTTTGCCGGTGCCGGGGCTGGAGACGAGGTTGAGGACGAGCACTCCGGCGGCCGAGTAGCGGGTGCGCAGGCCGGCGGCCAGTTCGTCGTTCTTCTTGAGGATTCCGCGGCGCAACTCGACGATTCTTG
Source organism: uncultured Acidobacteriaceae bacterium (assembly GCA_963765025.1). Classification (GTDB taxonomy): domain Bacteria; phylum Acidobacteriota; class Terriglobia; order Terriglobales; family Acidobacteriaceae; genus Telmatobacter. The sequence continues at coordinate 53,715 of CAVXVM010000038.1, forward strand.
TGGTCATCACTGTTCCTCAATTGCTTCGTATTCGATGGCTGGGGTGGTCGTGGATTCTGCCGCACTCATTTGGGCACCGGGGCGTCGTCAAGCTCAATGGATTCGATTTCAAGCTCGCGTCCGTGGCGAAGGTCGGTGACGGGCTCGCCGCAGTGGGGACATCGAAAACTTTGGAGGCTCGCTAGTTCGCCATCCTTGCCGCAAGCGGCGCAATGGGCAACGACGGGGACGATGTTGACGACGAGTTGAGAGCCCTGGAGCGGGGTGCCTTCGACGGTGATTTCCCAGCAGAACTGGAGGGAATCTTCAATAACTGAGGCGAGTGCGCCGACGCGCAGGCGGACCTGATTGACGCGTGCGCCGGGGTAGGCGGCGGCGGATTCAGTAACCGCGTCAACGATGCTGGCCGCGATGGAGAGTTCGTGCATGAAGACTCGATTTTACGCTTTGTAGATGTTGGGCACTATAGGCGGGGTCGGGCGGCCAGTTGGAGGGCGTGGGTAGGCCAGGCGGAGGGCCAAAAGGGGGCTGCATTTACAATCGAAGAGTGCAATCAGACGAGAACTCACAGATTATTCTGGCCGAAAACCTGGTGAAGGTGTATGCGGCAGGCAAGCTCGAGGTGAGCGCCGTACGCGGGGTTTCGCTCGAGGTAAAGAAGGGCGAGTTTGTGGCCATTGTGGGACCATCCGGCTCGGGCAAGTCAACGCTTTTCTATCTTTTAGGCGGATTGACACGGGCAAGCGCGGGGCGGGTGGTGATTGACGGCGTGGACTTTGCGACGCTGGACGACGCCGAGCGGACAAAACTGAGGAAGCACCGGATCGGGTTTGTGTTTCAGAAGTTCAATTTGCTGCCGACGCTTTCAGCGATGGGCAACATCGAGATTGCCTACGAAATAAGCGGGCGCAAGGGGCCGCTGGACCGGGTTTACCTGGACCACCTGAGCGACATGCTGTCAATCAAGGGGCGGCTGGAGCACAGGCCGGCCGAGCTAAGCGGCGGGGAGCAGCAACGCGTGGCGATTGCGCGGGCACTGGTGACGAAGCCGGCGATTGTGCTGGCGGATGAGCCGACAGGCAATCTGGACACGCAGAACTCCGACGCAGTGCTGCATATGCTGATGCGCTCAAACCGGGAGCTGGGCCAGACCACGCTGATGATCACGCACAACCCGGAGGCGGCGGCCGTGGCGAGCCGGATTTTGTATATGCGCGACGGGCAAATTGTGCGGGAAGAGAAGGGTTCGCGGGCCGGGGAGGCACTCCCGTCGCAGGCAGCGGTTCAACCCGCCTGAAACAGGGCCGAGAGCGGGGCAAGTGGGGGCAAGAGCGCGGTTTGACCCAATTTCGGCGGCCCGGTATACTCTAACTTGCACTTATGCGGGAGTAGCTCAGTGGTAGAGCATCGCCTTGCCAAGGCGAGGGTCGCGAGTTCAAATCTCGTCTCCCGCTCCAATCCGCCCTCCGGTGATATCCGGATTGGCTACGGCGGTTTGGAGCGAAGCAAACATAGTCCATAAGGCAGCCCTGCCAAGGCGCGGTACCCAAGTGGTAAGGGAGAGGTCTGCAAAACCTTTATGCGCCGGTTCGATCCCGGCCCGCGCCTCCAACATTTTCCTTATAACTTCCGGTTGGTTTCCCAGGTGGAAGAAACACGCAGCGAACGCCTGGCCTCGCGATGAAGGTGTGGTTTGTTGCTTTCTCACTTCCCGATGAGCACGAACGCTCCCCAATAAAACGGCAGGTCTTTCCCGTAGCGTTTTTTCACGGTTTCGCGCTCTTCCAGCTGTGCCTGGCGGAGGGCTTCAGGTTTGTCGGTTCCGCCCAGCCACTTTGCGTAGAACAACGACATCAGCTCCTCAGTCTCCTTGTCGGGAACCGACCACATGCTCATCAATAGGGACTCGGCTCCGGCCTCCTGCAATCCGCGCCGCAATCCGAAGACTCCATCGACGTTCAGCTCCTTTCCTAATCCGGTTTCGCACGCACTCAGGACCACCAGTTCGGTTCCTTCGAGATTGAGTTGGCTGGCCTCGTAGGCCGTCAACACGCCATCGTCGACGCCTGCCTCAGGCGCAGCGCCTTGCCTGACGCGATCTGCGCCGGCGAAAAACAACCCCGCCCGCAGCATGGGATCTTCATTGACATTGGCTGCTTTGCCTTCGGCCTCGGCCGCTGCTTTCAGCTCTTCGTCCGACAAGAAGAATCCGTGCGTGGCGATGTGGACCAGGCGCGGCCCGTGTGCCTGGGTTACGGTGTCCTTGAGGGCCAGATTGCCGGTGTATTCGGTTGTCTGCCATCCCGCCGATTTGAGCAGCTTATCAACGGAGTCGACTTCTACCTGCGTCCCGGGGAGCGGATTGAGATTGGCGCCCTTCAAATCGCCACCACGCGAACTGAACTGAGCTGCGCCGGTGTTTGAAGCCTGCACTGGCGCCGTAGCCTGAGGGGCTCCGGCGCCTGTCGCGCCTCCCCTCAGCTGGGCGATGGCTGCTTTTTGCTCGGTCGCCGTGAGATCGAACTTCGGATTGCCGAGCAGCAGCGCGCTCTTCGACGGCGCAGCACGTGCGGGGACCAGCAGATCCTTTGTGCTGTTCACGATCCGCAACTGAATCTTCTCCATGAGCAGCTTGCCATCGCTGTCTGCCATGAGTCCGATGGGAATGGTTGTCAACACTCCATCGGGTGAGAGGTACACGCGCCGCGCTCCGTTGAGAGCCGGCTCCAGCGGCTTCCAGAATGCGGCATAGGCTGCGCTGGTATTGGCGACAGTTCCCTGCTGAGCCGACGCGACCGGCGCCTCCGCCTCAAATCCGCGTGTCTGCCCGACATGGTCGCGATAGGCAAGGATGGGGCCTGCTTCAAGGTCTTTTGCCTTTCCGAGATTGATGAGGATCGGCTGTTTGCAATCGGGAGTGACGACGAGCGCGACGTACACCAGATCAGCAGTGGGCCCAAAGCCCCCGTCATAGGGGAACCGTGTGACTTCCACCGCCGACTCTCCCGACTTGAGTGTCTTCTGCACGTCGCGCCATGTGGCGGCATTCTGTGCCTGCTGCCGACTCATGGCCGCAGAACGCTTCATCAGCGTTTGCTCCAGCGTGTTGGCCTCGTCGCCGAGCTGGTTGATCTGCGCCTTGTGATTTGCCTGATCTCCCGCAGTGGTCTCAATCAGCGCCGCCATCTGCGCACGGTCACTCGAAAGCTTGTCGAGCATGGCCACGGCCTGCGGATCGCCACCGGCCTCGACCGCAGCGCGCATGGATGCCGCACTCGAGGCGATGAGGCCCTTCTCCTCGAGCAAGGCGTCGTACATCTGCCCGCTGAGCTCCGGCATCTGGTCGTGATACCTGACGACAAAGTTGAAGAACAAGGGAAACGCCAGCTTCTGCGTGGCAAAGTAGTTGAGGCGCTCGCGCTCGCTCATGGTGGCTGCGTTGGCGCGGAACTCATCCATCAGGTTGTCCAGGTAGTTGTGGAAATAGGGCGCTGCTTGCACGGGCTTGTCCCAGACAAAATAAAGCGCGGCCAGATCCGACTCGATGGCGCGAAGGTTGGGATTGTTCGGCTTGAATTGCGCCTGGTCGATTTTGAGGGCGCGCAGGTACAGCGGCTCGACCTCGGCAAACCGCTTTTCACTCTTATAGGTTCTTGCCAGGCCTGCCAGGGGTTCAACCAGGTCAATGCTGTCGGGGCCGGATACCTGCTCAAAGATCGCGAGCGCCTTTTTCTGCAGACCTTCGGCTTGGTCACGTTTGCCCAGATCTTCCGCGACGGCTCCAAGATTAGTGAGGCACCGTGCGGCGCCCACGCTTGAGTCGCCTTCCGCATTGTGATAGATTCCGCCCGCATCGTTGAATAAGGACGCAGCGACCTGAAGGTTTCCATCGTTGAGAAACTGCTGTGCGCCCTGGAAGACGACCGAGGCCACCTGCCTGGGGGCCTGGCTCGTCATGCGCAGATAGATGCGGATGGCGCCGACGTAGAGCTGCTCCGCCGGAACCGGTTCTCCGTGCGATCCGTAGAGATGGGCCATTTGGACCATCATGCGCGCCGTGGCGATGCTGCCCGGCCCGAGCGCTTTCGAGTCAATGTCGAGCGCCTGGCGAGTCGCGCGCTCCGCATCGCTGAAACGCATCTCATACTCGTAGAGCTCCCCGAGACTTGCAAGGATCGAGGCCACATCAGGATGATTGGGCCCGAGCGCTTTTGCCCGGCTGTTCAGGGCCTGGAACATCAGCGACTCGGCCTGCGGGTACTTCCCCTCGTTGCGCAACAGCCCACCGAGATTCTGTTCGATGGTTGCGATCAAACTCTGGCTAGGCGAGGGAGCTTTTTGCGCAATGACCAAGGCCTTGCCGAGGGTCTGTTCCGCCTCTGCGAGCTTTCCGTTCAATTCAAAGTCGGTTCCGAGGTCGTTGAGCGTGTCGGCAATGCGCGGATCCTGGGGGCCATAGGCCTTTTCAAACGCGGCGAGTTGCTGTTGAGCCAGGTCTTCAGCCTGGGCGTATTTTCCCGAGTTGGTATAGAGCAAACCGAGCCCCTTGAGGCCGTGGGCGAGTTCGGCCGCATCGCCCAACCGTTGATCGGTGGCAATTGCCTTCTTGAAGTAGGCCTCTGCTTCCGCGTACTTGTCTTCCTTTTCAAAGATGATCGCCAGGTTTGCCTCCGCGGTCGCCACGTCAATATTGATTTCGCCTTCGAGCTTGATGGTGATGGCGAGCGCCTGCTGGGTCGCTTTATCGGCATCGGCATACCTGCCCAAATCCAGATAGAGCGTCCCCAGATTGTTCAGGACCGGGGCCGCATTCTTGCTCTCAGCGCCCTCCACGTTGGTAAAGATCGCGAGCGCCTGCTTGAGGTGCGTCTCGGCGTCGCTGAACTTCTCAAGATGCTGCTCGGCGATTCCCAATGCGTTCAACGTGACCGCAAGATGGAGATCCTGAGGGCCCCATGTGGCCTGGGCCACTTGAGCTGCCTGTTGCTCCAGCGGAAGGGCTGCCGCATCGTTGCCCTGGCCTTCAAACTGCACGGCCTGCTGCCTTAGCTGCGCCCAACGCGCCGCCTGCCCGGGCACCTGCGCACCCGCCGCCAGCAGCAGGCATACCGCTGCCACCCGTGCCGCAGCTATGCGATGCGATGCTGCATGCGCAATGAACTTCAGGAATGATTTCGACACGGCGGCTCGCCTCCCTGCGGAAACTCGCGATACTGCGGGGTGGATCACGTTGAACTGGAAGCTGCGATCTAGAGCAGCGGGGAGCCTGCTAAGCCATTATGCCGGGTGCGGTTCCCTTGCGCGTTGAATTTTTTGCCTGCCGGACTGGTTCATGCTTAGGCCCATCTATTGGCTGCGGTCGAGAGCGCCCGGGCCTCGGTGGCGTTTCCCAAGCGAGTGTTACGGTAGAATAAGAAAAACAGCACACTGCGCAAGCAAGCCTTTGTATCCGATCAGGTTTTGGTTGACATATATATTGATAAACGCTCGACGAGCGCTGATGGGATTTGTCTCTGCCTTGCGATTCGAGGCATTAGAGGGCCGGGAAGCCTACCGTACACAGATATGACGAGGAGCCTGCATGATTGATCAATTGGCACCGCCGATACCGACGACGAATAGGCATCTGATTCGCTGGGTGGAAAAGATGGCCGAGCTTTGCCAACCGGAGCGCATCCATTGGGTGGACGGGTCGCAGGCCGAGTACGATGCGTTGTGCGACCAGTTGGTGAAGGCGGGGACATTCACAAAGCTGAATGAGGAACTGTGGCCGGGCTGCTTTTACGCGCGTTCTGCACCGAACGACGTGGCCCGCGTGGAGGACCGCACCTTTATCTGCTCGCTTTCGAGGGACAACGCCGGCCCAACGAACAACTGGGAGGACCCGTATGCCATGCGCAAGAAGCTGAAGACCCTGTTCAAGGGGTCGATGCGCGGGCGGACGATGTACGTGCTTCCGTTTTCGATGGGCCCGATCGGCTCGCCCATGTCGCAGCTCGGCGTTCAACTGACGGACTCGGCGTACGTGGTCGTGAACATGCGGATCATGGCGCGGATCGGCGCGCAGGTTTTCCGCGAGATCGACAAGGACGTGAAGCGCGTGGTGCCGTGCATGCATTCGGTTGGCGCTCCACTTGGGCCGGGCGCGAAGGATGTTCCCTGGCCGTGCAACGACACGAAGTACATTGTGCACTTTCCTGAAACGCGCGAGATCTGGAGCTACGGGTCAGGCTATGGCGGCAACGCGCTGCTTGGCAAGAAGTGCTTTGCACTGCGGATCGCCTCGAATATCGCCCGCGATGAAGGCTGGATGGCCGAACACATGCTGATCCTGGGCGTGGAGTCACCGGCGGACAAAGACGGCAAGACGGAAAAGACATATGTGACCGCGGCATTTCCATCGGCGTGCGGGAAGACGAACTTCGCGATGCTGATTCCGCCGAAGGGGTTCGACGGGTGGAAAGTTTGGACAGTAGGTGATGACATTGCGTGGATCAAGCCGGATGCGACGGGGCAATTGCGCGCGATTAATCCCGAAGCCGGATTCTTTGGCGTGGCTCCGGGCACATCCATGAAGACCAATCCGAACGCCATGATGACGCTGGCGCGCAACACGATTTTTACGAACGTGGCGATGACGGCGGAGGGCGGCGTGTGGTGGGAAGGCATGACGGACGATCCGCCGGCGCATCTGACCGACTGGCGCGGCAATCCGTGGACACCCGAGTCGAAGACGCCGGCCGCCCATCCGAATGGCCGCTTTACGGCTCCCGCGGCGCAATGCCCGAGTATCGATGAAGCGTGGGAAGACCCGGAAGGCGTACCGATCTCGGCAATCATCTTCGGCGGACGGCGTCCGTCCACGATTCCGCTGGTGTACCAGGCATTCAACTGGTCTGCCGGCGTGTACACGGGCGCAACCATGGGATCGGAGACCACAGCGGCGGCCGGCGCACCGGTGGGCAAGGTCCGGCGCGATCCGTTGGCGATGCTTCCCTTCTGCGGGTACCACATGGGCGACTATCTGAGGCACTGGATCAAGATGCAGCGCTCGCTCTCGTCAACGCCGCGCATTTTTCATGTGAACTGGTTCCGCAAGGACGAGAACGGGAAGTTTTTGTGGCCGGGCTTCAGCGAGAACATGCGGATTCTGAAGTGGATTGTGGATCGCTCACATGGCCGCGCGCAGGGCAAGGAAACGCCGATCGGCTGGGTTCCTCACTTCGAAGATATCGAGTGGGAGGGCCTGAAGTTTTCGCGCGAGATATTTGAGCAGCTCCAGCAAGTGGATCGCACAGCGTGGAAGCGCGAAGTGATCGACCACGAAGAGTTGTTTATCGCGTTGCACGATCACCTGCCACCGGAGATGATCTACGAGCGCGAGCTGTTGATCTGCCGGATGTAAGACGCGGGAAGAGCACCGCTAGAGAACACGGAGAAGGCAATAAGGGCCTGGGCCCGGGTTTTTTTCGTGCGATTCGGTACTTTCGTCATCTACTACTTTTGAAGATCGCCGCCTAGGCTGAACAGGTCAGCGCGGACGAGGGCAGCGAGCGATCGAGAGGCGCGACGAGGCGTGATCTTTGTCACAAAGCTTCACTCTTGTAGCGATTAACATCAATCGCAAGGTTAAGGGTTCGGCTGCCGGGAGCTGGTATCGCGAGCAAAGGTCTGGCAGCAAGTACTCACAGATTTTTCACGTGGCACGACGTCGATAGGCGCAATCATCTGCCAGATGAAGAAAAGAACTGCCAAGGTAAACAGCACTCAGTTGCTGAATGTTCTCACAAACTCTCTCCGGTCTGAACTTCAATTCAAGAAGAATTGACCAACTGCCAAGTTTGGCATCAAGTTGCCGTCGAAGTGTGTCAAAGTGGACGCATTTTGAACCAAGCAGCCGGATAAGGAGTTTTGGTAGCGCATCGATTTGGCACGTCAAGCCCCGGGGGCAAGGCCCGCGATGATTCCACTCCATCAGGTTCGGGCCTGATTTCACGCCGTTCAAATCGATACCCATCCAAAGCTCGATTCGCCGCCAGCGGACGCATGTTTGCCGCTTGACGGTTTCAGGGAGCTGGTAAGACCTTGAACAAGAAGCGATTGGACTCATGGAAGGCGATTGCCGAATTTCTTGGCAGGAGCCTGCGGACAGTACAGCGGTGGCATGAGTTGAATGGGCTGCCTGTGCACCATTATGGCGGTCACAAAGGCTCGGTCTTCGCCTATGAGGAAGAGATCGACCGTTGGCTGATGGGTCTTGCCGAGGAACAAGGAATGGCGCCGACCCTCACGAAGGACACGCTGGAGCCAGGTCGGCGTGCGTCGAATGAACTGACCATGACCGCGGACGGGATGTGGGAGACGCGTTCAGAGCGGAACATCCAGTCCATTGCGGCACTGTATCGGAAGGCAATCGACTGCGACGCGGGGAACACTGGGGCCTTTACGGGCCTGGCCAACGCGATGGTGTATTGCGCGTTGAACGAAATTGTGGATGGGGCCCTGGCCTACCCGAGCACGATCGAGGCCCTGCGGCGCATTCCTCAAATCGACACAGAACATCTTGACGCGAAGTGCCCGGCGGCGTGGATTGATCTGCTCTACCACCGCAACTGGCGGCGGGCGCGAGCCGGATTTGAGGAGATTGCGCGCAAACGCCCCTCGTCGTTCGTGCTGGCCGGAATGACGGCGATGTCGATTGCCGAAGGCCGGATCACGGAAGCCCATAACAGTGCATGGGAAGCCTGGAGGCTGAATCCGCTGGTGAGTTCGCTGGGCGCTTTTGTTTGCTGGACCGTTTATCTGACCGGGGACTTTCAGCAGGTGCTTGATCTTGCTGCGCAGATGCGGTCCGGTGGCGGAGGCGGTGGGTTTGTGAGCACGGTGGAGGGTCTTGCGCTGATCCAGAGCAGTTCAATAGCCGCGAACCTGGCGGGACTGGAGAGGGCGGCGCAGGAGTATCCGCAGAATCACACCCTGCAGGGGGTGCTGGGCTATGCGTACGGCGCAGTGGGCAAGCAGAGACAGGCGCGGGAGAAGCGCGCGCAACTGGTGGATTGCTCGGAAACAAGGATGAGGGGCAATGGGTATGCTCTGGCCCTGGTGTCGATGGGGCTGAACAACAACCAGGAGGCGATCACGTGGCTGGAGGCGGCTTTTGCCGAGGGAGCGCTTTGGAGCCTGGGATTCGGGTCGGATCCGTTGCTGCAGCGGTTTGATGGCGACCCGCGCTTCAGCCGGTTGATTGCGAAGATCGGCGCGACGGCCATTTATGAGCCGGACACCGGATTCGAGCAGCGGATTCCCGAGGAGTTTCTTGAGGACGCGCTGGTTGGGGAGAATCCCCTGGCAGGTTGAGAGGGGCGGTTTCAGGGAGCGAAGGGTGAGCGCACTGCGTGGACGGACCTGGGAAAGAGGAGCAAGGTCGCAGCATGCGCCGCCGGTATATTAGAAGGTTCTTATTCTCCAGAAGCGATACAGATTTGGATGTGTGGGGAGCGCCGAGTAAGAGCACGTACTTCCATACATCGGAAGAACGCCTCCAAGGCCCGGGTGCCGGTGTGTGGGATCATTCTTGGCGTCAAATATGAATCGATGACACAAATTGACATGTTGTTGCATGTCTTGGCGCTGTCAATGAAAAAAGCATTGGCTTACTCTCGCAGGTAAGAATTCAGACTGATTCAGGAGTGCGTGGAGCGATCGTTTGAGGCAACTCGGGGTGTGACGGAAGCGATTGAATGAGAGTTTTCAAATGACCGCGTTCAGATATCGCACCTTTGATTGCATGTAGACCTTCATCACAGACATCCTGTTTCATCCTGATGGTGGGACCTCAGTCTGGATTTGGTGCTGACTTGCTAAGTCAGCTTGGCGAAGCCTTGCGCGTGCGGCTCTGAATGCAGCGATGGAGCCGGAGCAAAACGGAGGCGGAATGATGAGTCTGGAAGCGGAACAGCTGGGACTGAGCAGGCAAGCACGGCCGATGCCGTGGACCGAGAATGCGCCGGACGGGCCGAAGTGGTACGCGGTGTTTACTCTCCCGCAGAACGAGAAGTCGGCGGCCAGGCAGCTCGGGCTTCGCGAGGTGGAGGCCTTTCTGCCGACTTACGAAGCGGTAAAGGTGTGGAAGAACCGGCAGCGGGTGTGCACTGTTCTTCCGCTTTTTCCGACCTACCTGTTTGTCCGCATCGACTGCAGGCAGCGCCGGCGGGTTCTGGAATCGCCCGGCGTGATTCACATTGTGAGCAATGGCCGCGAGCAGGTTCCGGTGCCGGACGCGGAGATCGAGCTGTTGCGGTCGGGCATGCGGGAAAAGACGATGGAGCCCTACCGGGAACTGGCGGTGGGCAAGAAGGTGCGCATCAAGTCCGGTTCGATGGAAGGCGTTGAAGGCGTGCTGGTGAGAAAAGGCAACGGCTTCAGATTCGTGATGGCGCTGAAACTGATCAATCAATTCGCCGCAGTAGAAGTGGAAGCCGAGGACCTGGAACAAATCCCGGGCTGAGCGGAAGCAGAGCCGAAAGATCGAAGCACAAGAACGATCGCCCCATACATTCGCAGATCGGGACATGAATTAAAGACCGCCCCCTTTGTGCCTGCGCAGCGCGCCGGCGTGCCATAGAAAAAAACAATCCAATCCAGGTTGATTCCGCCCCGTGAGGTTCGCCCACGGACATCGTGAAGGAAACCCCAGCGAACCGAGAGCAAGGTCCAACGACCTTCCGTCTCAGCCACCGGCCTTGACGCGCAAGGAGCGACGATGCCATTGACAGCGAAGAGTTCCAGTCAAAAAGACAAGATCCTGAACTCGGCGGCGCAGTTGTTCGCGCGCCAGGGTTATCACGGGACGAGCACGCGCGAAATAGCGCGCCTTGCCGACGTGAGCGAGAACACGATCTTCCGCCAATTCGACCGCAAGGAGGACCTTTTCTGGACGGTCCTGCGCACACGATGTTCGGCGATAAAGCTGCGCCGGGACTTGTTCGAGGGAATGACGGAGGGACATGCTCCGGAAGTGGTACTGCCGAAGATCATCGAGTTCCTCTCCGACATCCTCAACTACTCACCGGAGTTACTGCGGCTGATCGCTATAGGCTTGCTCGAGATGCAGTGGAAGGCCGATATCTTCTGCAACGAGTGTCTCTCGCCGGCTTTTTCGGCAATCAGCAAGTATATGGCGGCGAACGTTCAAAACGGCAAGGTTCGCAACCTGGATCCGACAATGGTCACAGCGGCATTGACGACGATGGTATTCGTGCATCCCTGGCTTTCGCGGCTGATCAATGACAACGAGTTATCTTACTCAGGCGACCGGGAGGCCGGCCGGGAGTACTCCCGGTTTTGGCTGGACGTGCTAATTCCGCGGACATCTCCACAAGCACGAGCCATTTCTCCGGCAACACCGAAAGGCAGCATTGGGTGAGACCCGCTCAGAAGTTGCTCTTCAGCATGGAAAGGGAGTCTGTCTGACGCGAGGTCTGCCGGAACTAAGATTCCAGCCCCGCGCTCCACTCAAGATCTGTGCTCGATCACAGCAATGCCCAATCCAGTTGTTTCTACAAGAGTGCATCCTGACGCTCAGATAAAGGCCAATCGGCTGGGAGCTCAGGGCACGGGACGTCTCTAGTTTCCGACGAGAATAAAGGATTCAGGATATTAAAAGCAGGGGCAAGTAGGGGGAGAGAAATGCCTGAAAGTTCGCAATTGTTTCAATACGATGTATTCGAACGCACGCAGCGGCGCCTGCTGTCCTATTTTCTCGATTTAGCCGCGTTTGCCTGCTCGGGAATCATGGCATTCGAGTTGCGGTTCGACGGCGCCTTGCCCGCCCAACATCTCCGTCCCATGTTGCAGGCAACCTGCACATGGGCGGTCCTGCAGTTGCTGGCCTTCATCGTTTGCGGGGTAAATTGGGACCATTGGCGCCATACCTCCCTCTACGATGCGCTGCGCATCGTAATCGCAACATCGGCGGGATCGATCGCAGCGGCGGGCGTTCTATTCTCTCTGCTCGGGCCGTCGAGTGTTCCCCGCTCTGTTCATGTTCTCGATTGGCTGTTGGCCTGCCTGACGACTTTGGGCGGAAGGCTGGCAGTCCGGGCAGCGATCACCCACAAAACGCTCAATCGGGTCGAATCCGGCTTGACAAGAACACTTATCTATGGCGCCGGCAGCGCCGCCTCGGCGCTCATATCGGAGCTTCGGCAAAACGAGTCCTTGAAATGCGACGTCGTCGGCCTCATCGATGACGACCCGCGTAAAGCACACCTGAACCTTCATGGAACGAAGGTGTTGGGAACGGGAAGAGATCTCGAAGATCTGGTGGGGAAGCACAATATCAAGAAAGTTCTCATCGCCATCCCTTCGGCGACAGGACAACAGATGGTGCGCATTCTGGAGTGCGTTCTCCGTGCCCAGGTGGAATACAAGACCGTGCCCAGCCTGGGAGAAATCATTCACGATGCAGATTTGGGCAAGCCCCTTCGGGATGTCGCGGTAGAGGATTTGCTGGGCAGGAAGCCTGTACGTTTGGACCAGAAGCTGATTCGGGCTCGTATTCAGGGAAAGGTTGTCATGGTGACGGGCGCTGCCGGCTCGATCGGTTCAGAGATTTGCCGCCAGATTGCTCAATTCAAACCGCTTGCCCTAGTCGGTTTCGATGAAGCGGAAACACCGCTTTTCCAGATTGACCGGGAACTGCGCAAGACTTATCCGCACCTGGTCTTCCATGCGGAGATTGGCAGTATTACGCGGGTCGATACCCTGCGGCGCGTGATGCAGAGATTTCATCCGGAAATCCTGTACCATGCCGCAGCCTACAAACACGTTCCGATGATGGAGCGGCACGTCTTTGCGGCCGTCGAGAACAACATCTTCGGAACCTGGCAGGTTGCACGCGCGGCCGTTAAATACGGTGTTGAGGACTTCGTCATGATCTCCACCGATAAGGCTGTGCGGCCGACCAGCATCATGGGAGCAACAAAGCGGGTCGCGGAATTGGTGATTCGAGCGCTTCAGCAGGAAACCGGCACCAAGTTCGTTGCGGTGCGCTTTGGCAATGTCCTTGGGAGCAGCGGCAGCGTTGTCCCCATCTTCAAGGAGCAGATCGCAGCAGGCGGTCCGGTGACGATCACCCACAGAGAAATGACCCGATACTTCATGACCATTCCCGAAGCCTCCCAGCTAGTCTTGCAGGCTTTCTCCATGGGCAAGGGTGGAGAGGTATTTGTTCTCGATATGGGTGAGCCCGTCAAGATCGTAGATTTGGCTAGAAATCTGATTCTGCTTTCCGGACTGCAGCCTGACCACGATATCAGGATTCAGTTTTCCGGTGTCCGTCCGGGCGAAAAACTGTTCGAAGAATTGAATCTGGACGACGAAAGTTTGATTCCGACAGCCCATGCCAAGATTAGAAGCTACATTTGTCCCTTCGATGTCAATGCAAGGGAGATCGAAGCGCGCTTGCAGGATCTGAGACGCATCGTCGAGATGAACGATGTTTCGGGTCTCGCCCTGCTCCTTAAGGAAATGATTCCAGATTACAATCCCACTTCGCAGCTATTGAGCGAGGCCCTGCTCACTGCGACCAATCGGGCCGGGGTTGAGATGAGTCAAAACTCGTCGGGATACGCCGAGACCGCTGCAAAGTCCAAGCTGGGGCCGACGGTTCTGATGAATTGAAGCATCCGAAAGAGACTTGCTACCGGCATTACATCTTCATTTTTTACACCTCATCCGTCACGGAAAGAGCCTCGGAAATCGTGCTGTACTTTGCCGATCTGACCGGGGTCTAAGGAGCTTCCGCCAATTATGCGTTCCAAGCTTTTGATGGCAACTGTATTTTTCGGCACGTACTGCGCAGGCCAATCCGTATTGACGACGCCGAGTGTCAACCCTCAGCAGGTGCAGGCGAATACGCCGACGTCGTCGACCAGCGATCAGCAAGCGCCCATGCAACGGCCGGCACAATCCGGCGGCTATCCATCGCCAGGATCAATGTCACCAGCGACGTCCACGGTTCTCCCAACTCAACCGAATGTCCCGTTGACGAACTCCACGAGGGTCGTCGGGCCGCTCACCACAAGGTCGGAATTCGAGCAGTTCGCGGAGGATGCAACGGGACGGCGCCTTCCTGTATTCGGCCGTCAACTGTTCGACGAAGTTCCAACAACGTTTTCGCCGGTGGACAACGTGCCAGTGCCAGAGGACTATGTACTTGGGCCGGGAGATCAACTGCTGATCCGAGCCTGGGGGAAGATCGAACTCGATTCCCGTGTAACCGTGGACAGGAATGGCCAGATTAATCTGCCCAGGGTGGGAACCCTGACCGTGGCCGGCTTGCATTACGCGCAGGTAGAGGGGTATCTGCATGCGGCGATCGGCGCTCTGTTCAAGGACTTTGACCTGAACGTTTCCCTGGGACAACTCCGCTCCATCCAGATTTTTGTTCTGGGCCAGGCCCGGCAGCCGGGCGCTTATACGATCAGTTCGCTAAGCACACTTGTGGATGCGCTCTTCGCTTCTGGAGGTCCATCGGCAACCGGCACCATGCGTCATATTCAACTGAGGCGCGAGGGCCGGACCGTAACCGAATTCGATATCTACGACTTGATCGAAGAGGGCGACAAATCCCACGATGTCCGCCTGCTGCCGGGCGATGTAATTTTCATTCCTTCTATCGGGCCGGAGATTGCCATCAGTGGCGACGTAAATCAGCCCGGCATTTATGAACTGAGAGGGGAGACCACGGTCGGAGCGGCTCTCCAAGATGCCGGCGGACTGACGAGCTTGGCGGATGCAGAGCGGGCCGTGCTGGAGCGGATTGAGAACCACACGAGTCGCCAGGTCGAAGAGTTCCCGCTGGACGATTCGGGGCGGGGTAGGCCAGTGAAGGATGGCGATCTGCTGCGGGTTTTTCCGCTATCGCCCAAGTTCGCCAACGCAGTGACCTTGCGTGGCAATGTCGCTCAACCTGGCCTTTATCCATGGAAGGATGGAATGCGGATCTCGGACCTGATCCCTTCTCGCGCATTCCTAATCACGCGCCATTATTGGAACCAGCAGAATCACCTGGTTGGACCCGAGGCCAGCAGTCCCTTCGCCAGCCAACTCACGGACGAACTGAGAAACACGCGTACGGATACGATGGGAAACACGCGTGCGGATACGATGGGAAACACGCGTACGGATACGATGGGAAACACGCAAACGGATGTGCAGGGTAACCCGCGCACGGATCAGCCAGAAGCCGGAAGCTCAAGGACGGTCGCCGGCATCGGGCAGAACAGCGCCGAGATCAACTGGGAATATGCGCTGATCGAGCGTCTGGACGAGCGGGATCTCAGTACTCGCCTGATCCCGTTTAACCTCGGTAATGCACTGGACAGTCCTTCTTCCGCCGGCGATCAGCAATTGAAGCCTGGAGACGTGGTCACCATCTTCTCCCGTGCAGACCTTGAATTGCCGATGGAAAAGCACGCATCGTTTGTGCGGGTAGGCGGTGAAGTGAACGCTCCCGGCGTGTATCGAGTGAATCCCGGAGAGACCTTGAGAGATGTCGTCCAGGCGGCCGGAGGGCTCACCGAGCACTCCTACCTCTACGCCTCAATATTCACCCGAGTCTCCACCCGCCTTGCCCAGGAAGCGCAGTTGAAACAGTCTGCCGAACAGATGCAAAGGGAACTCGTCGCCAAGTACGCGAACGCGACTCCGCAAGCAGGACAGACTGGTGCGGATCAGCAGGCTCAACTGGCCTTGCAGCAGTCTGCATTAGCCCGGATCACCGCGATCAGGCCC
The DNA here is from genome assembly GCA_963765025.1 of uncultured Acidobacteriaceae bacterium. GTDB lineage: Bacteria > Acidobacteriota > Terriglobia > Terriglobales > Acidobacteriaceae > Telmatobacter. Next base: position 69,513 of record CAVXVM010000038.1, read on the forward strand.
ACGGGCAGGGTGGTTCTGGAAATGAGGCCCACGGCCGCAACTACTGCGGATATTCCGACTTTCCCGCTCGAAGATGGGGATACCTTTTACATTCCTCCGAGGCTGAGCACGGTCGGGGTAGCCGGCGCGGTATACAACGCAAACGCATTCCGCTACCAGCCCGACAAGCGTCTCGGCGCCTATCTGAACGATGCTGGCGGCGCCACCCGTGACGCAGATCAGAAGCGGATGTTCGTGATTCGCGCGGACGGAACGGTGGTCAGCCGCCAATCCCGCAATAGTCATTCGCACGGCAGCTATGAGAACCTGATGCTGCTGCCCGGAGACGCCATCGTGGTTCCGGAGAAGCTCCGGGTCTCGTCTGCGATGGCTGAATTTATGCAAGCGACGCAGTTCATGTCTCAACTAGCCCTGACCGCTGCTGCGCTCAGTGTGGTCAAGTAAAGGCATCATTTAACGATGCCTCGCCAGATCGCTATTAGTCTCACTCCGTCAGACGCGGAAATGCCCCGCGAACATGCCAAACTTGCCCGGCCCTCATGGCTCAATCACCGTGAAGGCTCCTGGAGCAGTTGCGCCTGAACGGGGCTTGCGGGCCTCGGGGATCCATCCCTGAGACCCGCGCACACCTTATAAACGATGGCCAAACACGCGTTTCAATGAGACTTCAACCGCGCAGAAACGCAAATCACAAGAAAAGACGCTGCGATGCAGCGAATTCCAATAAGTTCCTAGGGATGGAATGCCCACCATGATTCAAACAAGTGTCCAAGAACCAGAACCGCTTGCCGGCCCGAAAGGGCTCGAGGCGCGAGATGTCTCTACCGAAGACAGTGAGGAAAATATTGGGGGGACATTGACGCAGTTCGCACGGCGTAAGAGGTTCATTGCCGCGATCACTGGACTATCAGGGATGCTCGGAGTGGCCGTAGCCTTGCTTTTGCCAGTTCGCTACAACGCTACAACGAAAATCATGACGCCCCAGCAGACTCCGTCCGCTGCCTCTCTGATGCTCGGTCAGGTTACAGGCTCCACCGGCAGCACACTTGCTGCCCTGGCTGGCAACAGTTTAAGCCTGAGGAATCCGAATGATGTCTACATGGGACTCCTGAATTCACGACCGGTCGCTGACGCGATTATTAATGAATTTGGCCTAGGAGATGTTTATAGAACAAAGGACATGACAGCGACGCGAAAAGAACTAGCCGCCAATACGGTCACGGTGTCGGAAAAGAGCGGATTTCTGGTCCTGACGGTGGCGGACCGAGACAGGCAGCGTGCTGCCGCCATCGCGAACGCATATGTGATGCAGTTGCGCATTCTGACAAAGACGATGGCGGCGACGGAGGCCTCACAAAGGCGGCAGTTGTATGAGGAGCAGTTGAAGTCTGCAAAGGACGACCTTGTGGCGGCGGAACTCAAACTCAAAACAGTCGAGCAGGTAAAGGGAGTTGTCGAGCCTGACGCGCAATCGAAGGGACTAATCGCAGGTCTTACCGATCTCCAGGCTTTGGCTGCGGCCAAGCAGGTAGAGGTTCGCGCCTTACAGTCTTACTCGACCGAGCGGAGCCCCGACGTGCAACTAGCGGAGAGCCAATTGGCTTCGATTCAATCCGAGATTCGTCTGCTGCAACAGAGCAAAGACGCGCCTGCGTCGGCCGGTCTAGGCCTTCAGAGCATGGCGGGCGGGGCAATGGAGTACCTGAGTGCGGCGCACGAACTGCAGTACCGGCAGACCCTGTTGGATTTGCTACTACGTCAATATGACGCAGCCAAACTCGACGAGGCGAAGGAAGCTGTCGCTATTCAGGTGGTCGAGCCCGCAATTTCGCCCGACCGAAGGTCATCGCCACAGCGGACCTCGATCGTGATGACGTTTGCGATCCTAGGGTTTCTGGGCGCCTGCTCGTATCTCTATCTGTGCAACTTCCTGCGTGCCAACCCGGATCTTTCTCGGGGACTCACTCAGTTTCGTGCGGCATTGCTCGAAAGATAACAAACGGGAACTATCCAGAAACAGCCGAATATGCGTTCGCCAGCCGCCACGGGGCTCTTGTTGACCGCCGCGTATCCCAGTTTGCGTAAGCTCAAAAGAAAGACGAACGCAAACGGCTGGAACGGTCGATGCTCCGCAGCTCCGCGGGGAAACCTTCATCCAGGACGAGACCGATTGCGTCGGCATTTACAACCAATTCGAGGTGCGCACCCAAGTGCGCGATTGGCGGACATGAATCATCAAATATCATCACATCCCATTGTCGGGGGAAATCCAGCAAAGTCGTCGAGCCATCTAGTTATTGCCCAGTCGCAGACATTGCCGTGGAGAAGGATTAAGCGCAGAGTTGGCATATCCCTGGACGCGACGATGCGCTTTTGGCGGCAACGAATCCTCAATCGGCCGCGACCGATCGACAGGTGGATTGCCGACTTGGGGGACCAGACTCTCCGTCTGGAATATCCGCTCAGTTCCTCCAGCGTGGTTGTAGATGTGGGCGGGTTTCAAGGGAACTGGAGCCAGTGTATCTTCGAGCGATACGGGTGCAGCATTCATATCTTTGAGCCCGTAAGTGCGTACGTGCAGGAGATCACCAGGCGATTTGAGGGCTATACGAAGATCAGCGTTTATCCCTTTGGACTTGCCGGTGCGGCAGAGCAGGCACAGATTGCACTTCTCGGCGATGCATCAAGCGTTTTAATCGGCGGGCAAGGGCAGTGCGAAACCATAGAACTGCGAGATGTGGCCGAAGTCCTCGCGCCCCTGCTGAGTCACGGGATCGATCTGATCAAGATCAATATTGAAGGTGGCGAATACGATCTGCTTGCCAGAATGATCGAGAGCGAAGTGGTGCGCCACTGCCGCAATATTCAAGTGCAGTTTCACAGTCGGATTCCAGGCGCGGTCGAGCGCCGAAAGGCAATTCAGGACGCTCTTTCCAGTTCCCACAGGCTAACTTATGAATACCCATTCGTGTGGGAGAACTGGTGCCTGAAGGGATGATCGATAGACGTGTGATGCGGTTCGCTCCGGAGGCCATTTTGGTCATGCTCGGACAGACGGTCGCCGCTGGTGGGAGCGTCTTTCAGATCCGCGTCATTACAGGCCTGCTTCACCCTTCCGCTTATGGCCAACTCGCTCTGGCACTGACCGGAGCTGTGCTAGCTCAGCAATTGATCCTCGGTCCGATTGGCACCGCATGCGAGCGTTATTTCGCTCCTTCAGTTGAGAGCGGTGAACTGGGGATCTACATCCGCGCTGTAGGAGCGTTGTTTGCGGTGGGTACTTTTGCCTTGGGGACGATCTCCCTGGTGTTAGGAATCGTCTTTTGGACCGTCGGTTGGCAGTTCTGGATGCAACTTCTGGCTCCAGCTTTTGTGTATGCATGGATATCCTCGGCAAATTCGATTCTTGACGGTGTGCAGAATGCAGCACGGCAGAGGCGAATCGTGGCATTCCATCAGGGGACCGGCGCCTGGCTTCGTTTGGGAATGGTGCTCCTCCTGGCTCGGTATATGCACATCGAATGTGAGGGAATCCTATGGTGTTTCTCCATCAGCTATCTCCTCCTCATTTGTTCGCAGTTATTTTTTCTGACGCGCACGCTTCAGCGGCTCGGGTATCGGGCACCCGCTGAGGGTACATCCTTCCGGCACCTGCTGCATTCGATGTATCGGTATGCCTGGCCGTTCTCGTCATGGGGAATCTTCACCTGGATCCAGGCGTGTTCAGATCGCTGGTTTCTCGGGATTTTCGCGGGTCTGTACCAACTGGGACTTTATCAATCCCTCTATCAGGTTGGATACTACCCTATTTCCATGCTCACGCAGTTTCTGCTCCAAGTCTGCACCCCAATCGTTTTCCAGCGAGCCGGAAGTGGAACGGACGCTGGTCGCAGGAAGAACGCCGAGAGGCTCAATAACACGCTGACTTGGGTCGTTCTTCTGGCCACGGGAGTCGCATCTCTCCTTTCGGCGCTGGGAGGACACAAGCTGTTGGCGCTCGTGGTGGCGCCGGCGTATCGCTCGCACTCTGGTCTGATTTCTGTCTTCATCCTCGCGTCGGGCTGCTTCGCGGCCGGACAAATCAAGTCGCTCAATCTCATGGCTTCTCTTGACACGCAGCGGCTAATCGCTCCGAAAGTGACTACGGCGCTGGTGGGCACCGCCGCCATCGCAGCTGGTGCGTACTGGCTCGGTTTCAATGGAGTGGCCGCCGCGCAGGTTGTCTTCTCAGCTTTCTACCTGATATGGATTTTCTATCTCGACCGGAAGACGTCAGTGACTCGCGGGCCTGTGCTGGAGGTCGCCTAAAGCACGATGTTGCCTAACGTGAGTGTCACAGGTCTCTTGATCTGCATTTGCTCGGCTGTCCTGGTTTCTGTCCTCGGTGCGCTCACCTGGTGGGCGCACCGCGGAGGCCATCGCTTAAGAGCGACCGTGCTGGGATTGGCATTCTTGCATGAATTGGCTCTCGTTGCTTTCCCTGGATGGTATGGCGCGTTTACAGGATTCAAGGCAGAAACGGCACTGGGCCTCTCCCCAGTTGAACTGCTCATCGTGTATCTCGGGGAAATGGTTTTCGTTCTGCTTTTCGCTGGCATGTTCTTTACCGGAAGCTATAGCGCGAACCGGATGGCGCGGTTGAAGCCGAATACCGAAATCGCCGCGCATGGCGACAGGGACCGCATATTCCTGAAGCTGCTCATCATCGGGGCGGCTGCCCTGTATATCGGCCAGATCTTCGCGCCTACTCTCAATTACAACGATTTGGCAAACAGCACTCAGATCCAAATGGAGTACGGCGGGCTTGCAGGACTCGTTGCCGATTGGGGAGGGGCCGTGGTTCGATGGCCGGGAATATTTGGAGCCGCTATGGCTCTCGTCGATCGCCGTCTGGGGCGTGGTTTTCGCGCTCTGGCGCTCATGGTACTGATCGCAGAAACGATCTTCAGCGTGATCAATGGGCTGCGCGGCGGCGTGATCTGGGTGGTGAGCGCAGTCGCAATTGCGGGTTATTTCAAAAGCAGAAAAAGGCTTTTAATCATCGCATCTGGAGCGGTTCTTGTATTTGCGCCGTTGTCGTCCTGGATGCATACGAACATGCGGTACGTAACGCTCGCAGCAGCAGCGGGAACCACGAATTGGCAGATGATTCCCTTGATGTTGCAGGGCGCTTTGAGCCACAAGTCTTTAGAAAGTGCTTCGGTTGGTTCAAACTTTCTTGAGACCTGGGCGATCAGAGCAATCGGTCCACTCGACTCAATCTATCTTTACAGGCTTTACGATGAAGGCCGCGGCGCGTCATACAAGCCAATCCTTGGAACCCTTGTTTACCCTATTCCACATGCAGTCTGGCCAGACAAGCTGATTGCTGGAAGCACGGACAACTCTATCGTAGGAATGGCGATCTACCGGGTGCAGGCGCTAAAGCCAGGTGCCGACTTCATCGAAATGGGGCCAATCCTGGCATCGGCTCATGCGTATTGGGAGGGAGGGTGGGCCTTTCTCTGTTTGGCCGCAGTGTTCACAGGCTGGTTTTGGAACAGGCTTCTGGTGTGGGCCGAGCGAGCTCAAAGCGATTCCATAAACATTGTGGTGCTGGTCTTTACCGCTGCGATGCCTATAGACGGATTCTTCGATATGCTGAATCCGGTGTTTACGTACGTTCGCTTGTTTTGGATTACGCTTCTCCCTACGCTTGTCCTCATCCGCATTCTAGATGTGTGGGTGCAACGGCGGCGCACGCATCACCGTTCAGTCTACCGGCGTTTGTCAGCCTCCCAATAACAGTTGCTACAAATTGCCAACAAGCGCATTGGCCAAAGGCACAGAATTCCTGCTTTCACATGAAAGAGTCTCTTCAGCTATTCGATCGATCGGCTCCCGCGGTTAGCGTTGTCGTTGCTGCCTATAATGCGGAGGAGTATATCGCAGAAACACTGAACAGTATCCGGACACAAACATTTCGCGATTACGAAGTGATCGTCGTGGACGACGGCTCGACCGACCGGACTGCGCAGATCGTGGCCGAATATCCAGAGGTGAAATGTCTTCGTCAACCGAACCGAGGTCAGCCCGCGGCCAGAAATACGGGAATTGCGGCGGCACGCGGCAAGTACATTGCTTTTGTGGATGCCGACGATCTGTGGCTGGCAACCAAACTCGAGACGCAGTTCGTGTACCTCGAAAAGCATCCCGAGACCGCGTGGCTTTATTGCGACGCCATCGTCTTCTACTCCGGAAACGGCAAGGAGATATGCCGAATCGGGGAAGAGTGCGTGCTGCAGGAAGGTGACATTCTCGATGAGCTTCTGCTTTCCCCGTTCATTCTGTCGCCGACTCCGCTCATTCGGCGGGAGGTATTTGAACAAACCGGGTTGTTCGATGAGTCGCCGATGCTTCGAATTGGCGAGGACTGGAATATGTGGTTGCGCATCGCTGAAAGATTTCCGGTTGCAGTGATCCGAGAGCCACTAGCAATGGTCCGTGTGCATGATGCCAATATGACCGGTACGACAGACCCATTGGTGATGTTCGCGTCGAAGCGACGTATTGCGGAACTGGCGATCGCGCGAAACCCGGAGCGCCTTGCCCGCATCGAGACTCGCTGTATTTCGGGGCTAGCGCACGCCGCAGGTCTGCGTGCCTTGCGACTTGGCCGTTGTGCGGACGCGCGTATGTTGTTTCGGGAGGCGATTTGTACCCGGCCTTATAGTCCTGCGGCCTACGCTGGATTGGCAGCAACGATCATGCCATCGAAGGTTCTGATTTGGCTTGGCACGCTGCGGTCAAGAGTACGGACGCACTGAGCCGCAACCATCCTAGCGGTGATCTTGAGGGCTAAAGGAGAGTTGAAATGAAGTTGTGCCTGCTGGCAAACGCCACCTGCATTCATACCCGGCGCTGGGCCGCACATTTCTCTGCAAGGGGGCATGAAGTTGTAGTGCTCTCGCTCAGCGCGGGGGAAATTCCCGATGTGCGCGTTGAATGTGTTGGCCCCGATCCGCGGAAACTCGGGCGAGTGGCTTACCTTCTGGCTGTACCAGCGGTCCGCCGAGCCATCCGAGAGCTCAAACCGGATATCGTGCACGCCCACTACGCAGGTGGGTATGGCTTGGTAGGTGCTCTGACGGGCTTTCACCCATTGGTGACCTCTGCGTGGGGCAGCGACGTGTTGTTAGCCCCACAGTCGGGACTGTTGATGAAGTGGATCATCCGGATGTGTGTCGACCGCGCAGACCTGATTACATCGGTGGCCGACCACATGTCCGACTCAATGCGCGCATTGGGAATAAGTGGCAGGATCCTTACCCTGACCTATGGCGCCGATCGTGGGGTGTTCAGGCCCAGGCCAGAGAACTCCTGGTCGTCTACCGGTCTTATTGTGAGCACTCGCCATCTTGAGCCGGTCTATAATCTCGAGCTTCTGGTAGAGGCCTTGCCGGCAGTCTTCGCGGCGGCCCCTTCAGCCAAGGTCGTGATCATCGGGGAGGGTGAGGAACGCAAGCAACTCGAGTTGAGGGTACGCGAGCTCGATCTGGAAGGCCGAGTCCAGTTTGCGGGCAGGCTGAAGGACACGGAGATCGCCGAATACCTTTCAAGGGCCGATGTCTACGTGTCGACCTCGCTGTCGGATGGCAACAGTATCAGCCTTCACGAAGCCATGGTTTGCGGAGCGTTTCCTGTAGTCACCGACATCCCAGCGAACCGCGAGTGGATACTGGACGGCCGAAATGGCTTTCTGGTAGATACTGAGGATCCCCAGGTATTGGCTGAGAAAATTCTCGTGGGACTTAAGCATCAGGAACTGCGGTATGCGGCAGCGGATTGGAACTGGAAACTTGTGTGCCAAAAGGCCTCGTGGAAGAGTGCAATGGCGGAGATGGAGAAGGAATACTTTGCCTTAGCACGGAGTTCATTCAATAAGGCATAGAAGGGGCTCATAATTTAGTCGACAAATCAACCGGAAAAACTAAAGTGCAAGACGGCCATAGTCGACCGGCTGAGCTACGGGCAGGCACAATTCTATGTTTTTCCCCGAGGGGATGCAAAACAGCACAATTTCGATAAGGTGAAGGCTTCAGAAGTTTGTTCATAACAGCCCCAGGTTCTGCTGACGGTTATGGCGAGTCATAACGCAATCGGCTCGATTGTATAGAGGCTTACGTTGAAAGCGGGGACCGGGATCTGAATCGGAAGCTGTTGATCGATGCGCAATGGCATGCAATCGAGCTCTATTGTTTAGGTAAACGCGGCGACCGAGGGCAAACGGGCGGCGAAGGCTCGTCTTCGTAGAAGCAGTTTTGCGGATCGCAGTTACCGGCTCCCCCTGGCGCGGCCTTCCCGACGAGTTTGGTCACTGGAATTCGGATTTCGAGCGTTTTCGTCGCTGGGTGCAGCGCGAAACCTTTGAGCGCATCCTCCAGATTCTTTCTGAAGACGCCGACTTTGAATCCGTCTTGGTGGATGGAACCATCGTTCGTGTGCACCGTCGCGGGCAGGGAGCAAAAGGGGGGACGATAAATCAGTCGATCGGCAAGAGCCGCGGCGGTGTGACCACCAGGATTCTGGCGCTGGTCGATGCACTGGGCAACTTGGCGCGCTTTCGTCTTATGCCCGGACAGCGCGGGGAAACAACGTGCGTGGCCGCGCTGCTCGACGGACTCAGCTCTGGCGTTTTGTTGGGCGGCAAGGCCTATGATGCCGACTGGCTGCGCCGCGATTTGCCGCAGCGCGGCGCAGAGGCGGTGATTCCGCCAAGAGCCAATCGGCTGAATCCGGCCGACTACGACGAAGAAAAATACAAATGGCGACGCCCGATCGGGAACTTCTTTCAAAAACTCAAGGAGCTCAAAGGCATCGCCACGATAAGTTGTAAAACTGATTCCAGCGATTAGGCCTTTATCTACCTCACTGCCACTGTCCTACGTACTCGTTGAACTTCAACAGTCCCTAGGCGCCTCACTGGGACCACCGCAAAGCGAGTCAGGAGAATGATCATGGACGTTTTTTATGAAGAATGGGTAAGCAGAATACTTGCTGACCCAATGACGAAACAACCAAAGCAGATAAACGACTTTATCACCATTGAAAATGTAATTGACGCGCGAGTACATCTAAAAAACACTTATGGATATCAAGCTTGGTCTGATGGCCAAGTCGCGTGGGAGGAAGATGTTTGTCATCCTGGAATGGTGGAACAATTCCGGCACGAAATTGATGGGGATCGTCCAACTTATGAGCACTTTCAAATAAAGGGCTACGTGCTAGATGTTGGTGGCTGGATCGGCCTCATCCGCGAGTTTTTGCCGTCTGATGTGAAATTTATTTCCATTGATCCATTCATCCAGTCTATATACCGGATCCCGGAAGCGCGTAAGGCTGTATATCAATGCTTAAGCAGGCCGCTAAACTTTATAGGCGCGATGGCAGAATTCTTGCCTTTCAAAGATGGCACATTTGATTGGGTTCATATGCGGTCGATGCTCGATCATTTGCAAGTCCCAGACCTTGCGTTGCTTGAGGCAAACCGGGTCCTAAAGAAAAACGGGTCTCTTCTAATTGGAATGTCTGTTGAGGGCGGTCGATCAGGAACAAAACCAATTGTCCAACGTGTCAAGGAAAGCTTGAAGATGTCTTTGGATTTTGTAGGCATAGACAGGTTTGGGGATCACCACATGCAGCATCCCACCTATGAAAACCTGGTGAAAATGATCGAAGACGCAGGGTTGATAATAGAGGACATCTATTGGCAGCCGAAATATGTCGATCAGGTAGTCTATATTAGAGCCCGAAAGGGATGAATATACCTTGGGATGAATCCATAATCCTTTCCCCGACGTATTGGAAGAGCTTTCGTCAGAAGAGACTCCAGACCATCAAGCGGTGGGCAGCAGGCCTCTGGGGGGCAACAAAACAGCCAACCAACTTACCCGCATCGACTCGCTTCGGGAAACCTACGTGTAGCGGCTCCAGCTTTGGTGCGGATAGAGCATAGACTCCCAGGAGCCTTCTCACTCGGAAAACTGAGTCGAGCACCGTACAGATGATTAGAGGGAACGCGGGGAACTTGCCATCGTGATGCACCAAACATCGAAACACGCTCCTTCGGTTACCGCGCAAATCTGCGGGGGAATCGGCAATCAGCTCTTCATGTACGCGATGGCGCGCCGGCTGTCGCTGTCGAGCGACGTCCCGCTCTATCTCGAAACCAGATCTGGATTTGAGGGGGATTTCTTCCGCCGAAAGTATGGCCTGAAGGTTTTCAAAACAGAAGGCCAGGAGGTCGAAAACTTGCCACGTTCGCGTTGGCTGCGGCGGGCGACAATTGCCGCTAACGCTCTCTTGCCATTTTCGCGACGCCGGTATTTTCGCGAGTCAAATGGAAACTTTGAGGAACATTATCTTGACCTCAAAATCACGCGTCCAGTTTATTTGGAGGGGTATTGGCAAGACGAGCGCTATTTCTCCGACATAAGCACTCAGTTGAAGCAGGACCTGACGTTCGTCGGTTCACACTGCGAATCCAATATAGCGCTGGCTTCCGAAATGCGACAGTCGGAATCGGTCGCCGTCCACGTTCGGCGGCTCTTGGGAGTTCCTCCTGGCTCCGGTCATCCAGCGAACTACTTTGATAGCCTGCCGCCCGAATACTACATTGCGGCGATTCATCGACTAAAAGAGCGCTTGCGCCAGCCAAATTTCTATCTGTTCTCCGACGACCCGAAGGTTACCGCGATTCCCGGTGTCAAGGAATACGTGAAGCGAATCGAGAACACCGGTGAGGACGGCCAATACGAAGACCTCTATTTGATGAGCCAATGCCGTCATTACGTACTAGCAAATAGCACCTTCAGTTGGTGGGGAGCGTGGCTGGGGAGAACGCAGAGCTCTCTGGTCGTCAGCCCCGTCATGCGGCAATGGGCACAGTTTGTTCGAATCCCTGACGAATGGCACGCGTTCCAGTGGTCACAAGTGTCCTAACTGAGAGAACATATGCGCTTGGTAACGGACCCGCGCCGAAACGTGCCGAATGAAACACTTAGTTTTCGCGTTTTGAGGAAAGACGCATCCTTCAGAACCGCACGATTCTGCCAAGCGGGCTTCAGAACCCCGCCCATGACTATATCTAGCACGACACTCTGCTCGACCTGCATGGCAACATCCGCACCTTCATATTCACCGGGGCACTTGTTGCCAGAGCTCGGCTTCGAAATGGATGAGCCGACGCACAACGTCCGTGTTGGTTCGGCTCGCAATTTGTTGGCAGGAAAAATGTGTTCGACGGTGTTTGCGAAGCCGGATAAGCGCCGGCATTTCATGCGGGTTACGTGCGATGGGTGGATGGGATTGACTTACCTCTGGGGACTCGATCGGCGGTAAAGGCCAACTTCATCTCCGGACGATCAATCGGCATACAAGGTAATTCTTCAACAGGCAGAAGCGATGCTTATTTCAGTCGTCATTCCTTTCTATAACGAGCTTGGGCTCATCAATCGCGCCGTCAACTCAGTGTTTTCGCAGCGGCTTGGAGATCGCGGCGACATTTTGTTCGAAGTGATCATCGGAAATGACGGTTCGTACGAAGCAGAAGAGATACTCGGTGCCATTGATGGGCGATATCGTGCATGCACCAAGATCGTACGGAACGCGGAACTCCGTGGACCAGGCGGAGCCCGGAACGCAGGCCTTCGTGAAGCTAGAGGAGATCTTGTTGCGTTTCTTGATGCCGACGATTTCTGGAGTTCAGAAAAAATACACCTTCAACTGAAACAAATCGAAAACGGCAAGACATTCGTCGCGACGGGATACGAGTTCGAAGATTCACACGTTTCCATCACTCCGCCTTCGCATATATCAGATCGGATTGACATGTTCCGATGCCTTGGCATCGGAACATCGACGGTGCTTGTAGCGCGCCGTCTCTGCGAAGGGCAGTTCTTCCGGGCGCTCCGCTTCGCCCAAGACATTGACTACTGGTATCTGCTCTCCGGATCGGAAGCCTTCCGATATGGCGCTGTGCCTTCGCCGTGTGTCGTATATTCGCGTTCCGGCAGCACGCGCAACAAGTTTACTCAACTTCGCGCTTTCATGCTCGTCCTTTCGCTCAACCGCATACCATGGGACAAACGCATTCCCATCATTCTCCGATATGCGTTGCGAGGGTTTTTCAACCATTACTTGCGGCGAAAATAGCGCCACATCATCGGGAGTGTAATGACAGGAAGAAGAATTTGGTTCAAGGGAGCAATCGTTCCTGTGGATGAGGCAAAAGTGAACGTGCTTTCTCCAACAGCACAGTACGGAATCAATGTTTTCGAAGGCATCCGGTGCTACAAGTCCGCCCGATCGGCGGGTCAGTTGCTCGTGTTTCGGCTCAACGATCATCTCCGCCGTCTGATGGGCTCGGCAAAACTTATGGGCATCGTGCCGCCGTATTCCGTGGGGGAACTTGAGAAATGTCTTATCGAAACGATCGCTGCGAACGAGTACCATGACGACACGGCCGTCAGAATGACGCTTTTTGTCGATGGCGAAGGTTCCTGGAACTCGACGGAGCCCGTGGAGATGTTCATTGCTCCCATCCTGAAGAAGCGCGCCTCCGCCACACCGCCGGCCTTGAAGGCGTGTGTGTCAACGTGGCAGCGAATTCACGACAATTCGCTGCCCCCACGTGTCAAAGCGGGCGCGAATTACCTCAATGGCCGCTATGCACATCTCGAAGCCAGGCGCCAGGGATGCGACGTTCCCTTGCTGCTCGGGCATGACGGCAAGCTGGCGGAAGGCGCCGGAGCGTGCGTATTCATATATCGAGATGGATCGCTCTCCACTCCGCCCGCAACGTCATCTAACCTTGAAAGCATCACTCGCGCCACTCTGCTCGAACTGGCCAAAGACGCAGGAATTCATGCCAACGAGCGCCCGATAGACAGGACTGAGCTCTATTTCGCCGACGAGGTGTTTCTGTGTGGGACAGCGGCCGAGGTTTCGCCCATCGTCTCAGTGGACAATTTGGTTGTGGGTTCCGGGGAGCCAGGGCCGATTACGTTGAGCCTGCTGGATGCTTATCATCAGGCGGCAAGCGAAGCCAAACCGGGATATTCTAGATGGCTGACCGCAGTGTACTAGAACCCACCGAGTTCGTAGATGACACCCGAAGCCAAACTCTAGAGACAAACTCGATAGGACGTGCCGATGTTAGGAAGAGCAATGGATCTGGTGCTGTCGTTGATTCTCTTTGTCGTCTTTCTGCCAGTACTCATAACAATTGCGATCCTGATCAAGCTGGATAGCCGCGGTCCGGTGCTGTTCATTCAAGACCGTCTGGGGCTGAATGGCGTCCTGTTCCGCATGTACAAATTCAGGACGATGCAAGATAAATCCGAGAAAACCGGCACCGGACTATTCAGTTTTGAAAACGATCCCCGTGTTACTCGAGTTGGAAGATTTCTTCGGCTTCTCAGTCTCGACGAACTGCCTCAACTGGGGAACGTGGTACGGGGAGAGATGTCAATCGTCGGCCCGCGTCCGCCTGTGAGCTATGAACTCGGCAGATATGAGGACTTTTCACCTAAGACGAGGTTACGATTCAGAGTCAAACCAGGTATCACTGGCTTGGCCCAGGTGTCGGGACGGAACGCGCTTGACTGGGAAAACAAGATCGCAATTGATAATCATTACGTAGCCCTGCGACGCCGCTATGGCATTCTGATCGACATCAAGATACTCCTTCAGACTGTCCGGGTCGTCTCTTCCGCGCACGATGTCATCGAGGCCGATAAGGGACACGTCACCAACACAACTCACACAACCTAGCCTTTGCAAATGACTTGGAGAGATTGGATCATGTCTGGCATCGAAGAGTCGGTTATAGGTTCCCCGGTCCATCAATTGCCGGAAGGGCGGGAATGGCTGACGTGTGAGGAAGCGAGCGCTTGCTGTGCGGCTCATGGTGATTCGTACTACGTATTCCACGAAGGTGCGTTCAAGAATAACTTTGTTTCACTTCATAACGCATTTACCCGCTGGTATCCGAACACGGAGATTGCCTATTCCTACAAAACGAACTACACGCCCGCAGTGTGTAGGCTTGTGAGCAGGCTCGGAGGGTACGCGGAAGTAGTTTCCGAAATGGAATTCGACCTGGCGCGCCGCCTTGGAATCGAAGGGCCTAAGATCATCTTCAATGGTCCGTGCAAGTCTCTCGAGTCGATTCGGAAGGCCGTGAATTGCGGAGCCCTCGTCAATATCGACTCTGTTCAGGACTACGCGAAGGTGGAGTCCGTTGCCGCAGCCCTGTCAGATCGGGAAGTGGTCGTCGGAATCCGCTGTAACTTCCCGATGGAAGGGCGCGAAGTATCGCGTTTTGGCATCGACGTAAACGCTGACGATTTTCGCAGAGTGGTCGACGGGATCCGATCAACAAAGCACCTCATCCTGGGCGGATTTCATTGCCACTTCCCGGATCGCGATCTGGAATCATTCCGGCAGCGGGCAGTCGGCCTGATCAAAGTCGTGCGGGATGCCTTCCCCGAAGGTCCAGGATTTATTGATCTCGGCGGAGGGTTTTTCGGCGGGTTGCCGGATTCTTTGCGAAAGACCTACACGACGCCGCCTCCCACTTACTCCGAATATGGAGAGGTGGTGGGAAGGTTGTGTGCCGAGGCATTTGATCGAATGGCTCACCCGCCGGTCTTGTTCATTGAGCCCGGGACGGGGCTGGTGGCGGATACATTCCGGTTCTATACACGCGTGACCGATCTAAGGAACGTGGGGGCCCGGCGTATCGCCACGGTGGCAGGAAGCATTCAGAACATCAGCCCGCATTCCCGGTCCCGGCAACTTCCGGTCAAGGTACTTCGGCAGACCACGGCAGAGCAAGATGAGCCGGAAGAGGAAATCGATATTGCCGGATACACCTGTATGGAGAGTGACTATTTAACCAAAGGCTTGCGGCAACGCGTTGATGTTGGGGATGTGCTGGAATACTCAAATGTCGGTTCCTATTCCATCGTGATGAAACCCCCGTTTATCCTCCCGAATGTACCGATACTGATGATCGCGGCCGACTCAAGGAAGATTCGAGTGATCAGGCACAAGGAGGACCCCGCCACTCTATTTCAGAGCTTTGTAGTTGATGAGTAACTTGGGGCCCGGAGGTTCATTACGATGAAGACGATATTTATTGCGAACGATCCATGGCGTGCACAGGTTGCAGAGCAGGCGGGTGTGGATCGAATCATGGTGGATCTCGAAGTTCTGGGGAAGGTCGAACGACAAGGTCAACTCGACACGGTCATTTCCAGGCATACGCTGGCGGACGTCGAACGGATACGGTCCGTCTTGTTCACCTCCTCGTTGATGGTACGCGTGAACCCCATCCATGAGCGCTCCGAAGATGAGATCAGCGCCGCGATCGCGGCCGGCGCCGACATCCTGATGCTTCCGATGTTCAGCTCCCCGTGCGAAGTCGATGATTTCATTGTCACGGTTCGCGGACGTACAAAGACGTGCCTGCTTTTCGAGACAGGTGGAGCTTTGGCGAACATTTGGGAAGTGCTCGCCATTCCTGGAATCGATGAGGTTCATATCGGCCTGAACGATCTCCATTTGTCGCTTGGATTGAAGTTTATGTTCGAACTTCTTTCCGGTGGACTTGTGGACTACATGGCGGGCGCCTTTCACGAACGAGGGGTGAAGTTCGGCGTCGGGGGAGTGGCTCGGTTAGGCGGTGGCATGCTGTCGGCGGAACTGGTTCTAAGTGAGCACGTTCGGATCGGCTCTTCAGGGGTGATTCTTTCGCGCGATTACGCCAAGATTTTCGATGAGTACCCGAGAGAAGATTGCCTCGGCGTGTTTCAGGAAGAGATGCGTAGATTCTCGCAACACATACAGGACCTCGAAAAACTTCAGCCGGAAGAGCTTCGGGCGAATTCAATAAGAGTCAAAGAAGCGGTATCCAGAATCGTCGCCGATCGTATCGCGGCTTCTGGGTGCACCAGTTTCAATCATCTGCAAATTCATTGAGGAGTTACCCTCAAGTATACAAGTGTTACTGAACAATTCTGGCGATCTATACGGGCTCGTTTTGGGACATTGGCGCAGATTATTCGATAGAGCTTTGGCACGCAGCGAGCGAGCGCAATCGGTGAATTCCACCGATGAGAACTTTCTCATCTTTTGTGCGCAAGCGCTTCACGAGCCGATAGGGACGCTTCCTGACTCTTACTCGCTTAGGTCTTGGCGGCCAACCCCGACCTCAATCATTCCACCTACATTCGGCTTGAAGATGGCCGCATTCTGGGTTTTCCACTACTTATGGATTTTCGAGAATAACGACTACGAGGTGCTTCTAGTTGAAAACCGGGGAAGAATCGTACATAGAACGTGCATTGTGCCGAAGTACTTTCGATGGCTATTTATGGCTTCCGGCGACGTTCAAATAAGCAGTATATGGACTGACGAAGCTCACCGCCGTCTGGGTCTTGCTACTTTTGTTACACGATACATCGTGGCGAAGCGATCTAAGACAGGCGGGAAAGTGTGGTTTGCGTCAAGAATCTGCAATTCTGCTTCGCTCGCTGTCTGCGCAAATTCCAGTTTCAGATTTGCAGGGCAAGCCAAGAGAGTCGGGCGTTTAGGCTCAAGTTTACTAGGGGAACTCATGATAGTGCAGCAGAGTTCCGAAGCCGGAGTCCGGGAGCTCGGTCCAAGGCCTTTATCCTGAGGGAATTCTCCGGCCATTTTTGCAGCATGCTCTAGATAGCCGGGTGTTTCTAAAAAATGATGGATGACACTCCTGACGTGCACTTCTTGTATTTTGATAGCGCGAGGATATGAGCGTGGGCAGACGATTGGCGATTCCACTCGTTCTTCGAAACGCAACTATGTTTGCAGAACTTATCTTGATGACTGCGATCCCAATCGCGGCCGGGCAGTCGGAGCGCGATTCCGGCGGTTCGGCGAGTGTTTGCAAACCTTCCACTCTGGACTCGCCTTACATTCCGGTCGACAGTTGGGTCTATCCGGCAGTGTGGCGTCTCTATGCCATGGGCTATGCGAGCAATCTCTACCTGGGGATGCGTCCTTGGACGCGGGCCAGCGTCATTCAGATGCTCGATGAGACAAGCGCTCAAATCCAGGACGCGGATTTGTATGGAGATTCGACCGTGGACGAGGCGCGGGCTCTCTACGCAGCGCTCACGCGCGAGTTACATTTCGATACGCAAGGCCCATGTTCGGCAAACAAGGGCGCAGCAGAAATCGAATCGTCCTACTCAGTGATGCGCGCCATCAGCGGGACGCCGCTTCAAGACAGCTTTCATCTCGGATCGACGGTCATCAACGACTTTGGCCGCCCCTTTGAGCATGGTTTCAACAATTATTCCGGTCTCAGCGGATACGCTTCGGCAGGCCTGTTTCTCCTCTATGTTCGCGGTGAGTTTCAGGGCGCTCCATCGGGTACAGGCTACTCTCAGGCACTGGCCCAGAAGCTCAGCGACATTGATTTCACGAGTTTCCTCAACCCTGCCACCGGGCTTCCTTATAACCAGGCCACCATCCCGATGGGGCCGATTGCTGCCTCCACCCAGGGGCGATTCCTTGAAGCGTATGTCTCCGCTCACGCCCTCGGCCATGAAATCTCGTTCGGCAAGCAGGACGATTGGCTGGGGCCAGGGTTGGGCAGCGGCATGGCCTACTCCAACAACGCCGAGAATATCTACTCATTCCGCATCAACCGCATCGAGCCACTCACGATTCCACTTCTCTCACGGCTCACTGGTCCCTTCCGTTACGACTTTCTGATCGGCAAGCTGCGCGGGCATACCTATATGCCAAATCCGGCCTATGTGGCCAACCCCTCGCCGAATCTTCCCAACGTGGTTAACCCCGGGGATTCCTGGGTGCATGTCGAGAAATTCAGCTTCAAGCCCACTCGCGATCTCGAATTCGGCTTCGAACGTACTGTGATTTGGGGAGGCGAGGGTCATGAGCCCATCACACTTCGTACATTCCTTAAGAGCTTCTTCAGCACAAGCTCCACCTATGATCCGGAAAAATACGGCCCTCAGGACCCTGGAGCCCGCTTCGGCGCCTTCGATTTTACCTATCGTCTTCCTTTTCCACGCAACTGGCTAACGCTCTATGCCGACATGGAGGGCCACGACACTCCCAGCCCCATCGCCAAACCGTTGCACGGCACTTTCAGGCCTGGCCTTTATCTCTCACATATCCCGGGCGTCCCCAAACTGGACCTGCGAATTGAGGGCGTCGACACCGATTCGTCCGTCGACTCAACTCCCTCCTATACGGGAAGCATTGGGGGCCGCTATCAATACTGGGAAGATATTCAGGTGCAGGGCTACACAAACCAAGGTCAGCTTTTCGGTGACTGGGCAGGCCGCGAAGATAAAGGCGGACAAGCATGGCTTACCTATCACCTTAGTGGCAACGAGTGGATCCAGCTCGCGATGCGAAATCAGAAAGCTTCAAAAGACTTCATTCCCGGTGGCACAACTCTGAATGACATCAACTTTCAGGTCGTGAAGCGCATAGGCAGAGACTTCGAAGTCAACGGGAATTTTGCCTATGAGCGATATAAAGCTCCAATCTATTTACCAGGAGAGCAGACCGTAACCACTACTACCGTTCAACTTACCTGGTTTCCGTCTCGCCACGTCAGTTTTTAGAAGCGCCCTGCACCGATATGGTCCGCAGGATTGTTTTCCGGGTCTCAGGACAAAGAGTTGCCGATGATTGCGTCTGGAGCAGACATAGACAGTTAGTGTGCAGGGAGCCATCACCAGAACGGCAGAAAAAACCCCGGCCATGGCCGGGGTTTTTTGTGGCGGGAGAACCAAGTTACATCGCGGGAACGAAGTTGGGTGCCATGCTGCGGCCGTTCACCTGCAGCAGTTCTGCGGTGCGGGCAGTCATCTCTGTGTATAGGCCGGCTGCGCGGGTTACGTTGACGCAGATGCTCTCGTTGACATGACTGAGTGCATATTTTGCGAGGGCGGTGATGACGCAAACGCGAATCTGCATGGCGTCACTGCGCAGAGCTGCGAGGAGCTCGAGGTCGACTGAGTTGCTGTTTCTGGCTGTGTAGTCTGCCATCTCCAGCATGACACTGGCGTTCTCATAGATGGTCCACAAGCCTTGAGCGCCGCGCATGAGACGCCATTTTTCTTCTGGCGTCACGTTCATGCTTCCGCTCCAGATGGATTCGTCGCCCATGCTTTGCGTCCTCGGATCCGGACGCATCCGGGCCACAATCGCGTCCCAGGACTGCGCATTGCGGCGGCGCATGGCGGTTCTCCAAGTGGAAAAGCAAATTGCCGCAATCGTAATTGCCGCAACCTGAAGCAGGGGCAGAAGCATTGGTTCTCCTCAAACCGGAAACTGGCGCCCTTTGGAGGTCTCTGGGCGACTGAGTTCCGTTACTGCTGTTCGTACCACGGTTGGGGATAACACAAACTGTTGACCTTCGTAAGTTAAGGCGGCCGGACGCCAGGGTCAATGACACTTTCGGGGCAGAGACCCAGTTTCGGCAACCCTCTTTTGTCCGGTGGAACAAGGTCAATCGATTCTTGACGTTATATGATTGAAGATGGAAATAGAACACAGCGGGGATGGTTCGGATCTCCCGGGATTGAACACGATGGGATCCGATCTTGATGCGGTGATTTCCCCGGAAGGCGAAAAGCCAGGAGCGGAATAAGAGAAGAGATCCGGCTCTCTGTCTCAATTTCAGACACTTTCCAGTTGCAGCGAGACTTTGGAGACACGCGGGCTGCTGTTCACTACCGGCCGCCGCAGATCCCAGCTCGATGCCTTCCGCACTTCTTAAGAAGGAATACATAATGAACCAGTCTGAATCCATGGAGATGTCGCAACAGTTTGCGAGCGACAACTATTCTGGAATTTGTCCTGAGGCGTGGCATTCGATGGAAGCCGCCAACCAGGGCCATGTTACTTCGTATGGAGACGATCCATGGACCACGAAAGCCTCGGATGCATTTCGCGAGCTTTTCGAGACCGAATGCGAAGTCTACTTTGTATTCAATGGCACGGCGGCCAACTCGCTGGCACTCGCCTCGCTTTGCCAGTCGTACCATGGAGTGATCTGCTGCGACCAGTCACATGTGGAGACAGATGAGTGCGGCGCGCCGGAGTTTTTCTCGAACGGTTCAAAGCTGCTGGTCGCCCAAAGCAGCGATGGAAAGCTTTCGCCCCAGGTCATTCACGAACTGGCGACAAAGCGGAACGACATCCACTACCCCAAGCCCCGCGCTGTCACGCTGACTCAGGCCACGGAGACGGGACGCGTGTATTCGCTGGCTGAGCTTGGCGCAATCTCCGATGAATGCAAAAAGCACGGCCTGTCGCTGCACATGGACGGCGCGCGCTTTGCCAATGCCTGCGCAAGCCTGCAATGCACGCCGGCGGAGGTGACATGGAAGAGCGGGGTTGATGTTTTGTGTTTTGGCGGAACCAAGAACGGCATGGCGGTGGGCGAGGCGGTGCTTTTCTTTGACCGCAAGCTGGCTGCGGATTTCGATTACCGGTGCAAGCAGGCCGGGCAACTGGCGTCGAAGATGCGCTTTCTTTCAGCTCCATGGGTAGGAATGCTTGAAAGCGGCGCATGGATTCGCAATGCCCTTCACGCAAACAGCTGCGCACAGTACTTTGCCGGAAAGATTGCGGGCATACCGGAAGTGCGCGTGGCCGGACCCGTTGAGGCCAACGCCGTCTTCCTTGACGCACCTGAAGCGCTGCTCAATCGAATTCGCGAGCGCGGGTGGAGGTTTTACACATTCATTGGCGGAGCAGCACGGATCATGTTTTCGTGGGACACCGACCTTGCGCGCGTGGATGCATTCTGCAATGACTTGAGAGAATGCAGTGTCGAAGTTCAAAAGAACTCATGACAACGACGGATATGGCCAGACTCTTCCGCAATAAGAGCTGGATGACGATTTCCGATTTTGCCACGGGCCAAGTTCAGTAGAAAGTTCAATTACGCAGCGCGCGATTTGAATTTGCGGCAGGCTTTATGCGTTTCGATGGGCGTGTTGGCCGTCGTAACTGCGGCGATTCGGGACGCATTCGAATTTGCCAAACAATTGATTAGCGAATATCGTATCTTCTGGCGAGTCACTTATAAAGGGTTGCGGCTAAGTTCTGCGCAGTTCGGATCGATCGTCCTCGTCAATGGAGGTTCTTATGGGAGTATCGGATATTCTTGCATCGGTCGATCGCGAGATCGCCTTATTGAAACAGGTGCGCGCGCTGCTGACAGGTTCCGCCACGGTGACGCCGAAAAAGGTGGGCAGGCCAAAGCATGCTGCGGCAGCTACGGTCCCCATCGCAGCGCCTACAGTCAAGCCGCAGCGCAAAAAGAAGAGAAAGCTTTCTCCTGAGGGACGGAAGCGCATCGCGGAGGCAGTGAGGCGTCGCTGGGAAGCGCAAAGGAAAGCAGCAGCCTTATCAAAAAAGTAGCGTGATGCAATCAGAGATCAAGGGCCGGCAAAGACGACTGTCTTTGCCGGCCCTTTCACGTTTATCCGTGTTGGCAGGAACTCGTGCTACGTCAAGCGCTCTTCACTCGGAAGGAGCAAGTGAAATCTACTACTGCTGCGGAGTAACCCACTGGCCTGTACTTGCCGACGTGAAGACGGCCTCAATCACCGCCATGTTTCCGATGGAGTCTTCAAGCGTGACGGGCACCTCGGTACCTTCGCGCACTGCTTTGGCAAACGCGTCGCCCTGCATGGTGTACTGATCGGCCGCCGGGAAAGTCTCGGTGGTGATTCCGCTGCCGCTGAGATCGCCGGTTGCGTCAATGAAAAGTCGTGTGGACCGGTCGGGCCGAGCGTTGAAGGGAATCTCAAGTTCGATGCGGCCGCGCGTGCCGAGAAAATGGATTCTCTGGTAGGGAATGAGCTGCGTGCTACAGCTGAAGATGGAGTGTCCACCAGAGAACTCGAGCAAGGCGGAGGCCAGCCGATCGGTGTGCATTTCTGGATCGCGATCGAGGGAGGCGACAACGCGTTTGGGCTCCTGCTGGAAGGCGTAACGCGAGGCGTGGATGAGGTAGCACCCGATGTCGTATACGCCTCCGCCACCGCACTCCACCTGGTTGCGGATGTTGGCGGGGTTGACATTGAAGTAGCTGAAGACTCCGGTGATGGCGCGAAGTTCACCAACGCGGCCCTCGTCGAGCAGAGCGCGCAGGCGAAGCCACTGATGAAAACTGCGAATCATGAAAGCTTCGCAGATTTTGACGCCGGTGCGGTTGCGCACTTCGATCAATGTTTTGGCCTCGGCCACGGTAAGGCTGATGGGCTTTTCACACAACACATGCTTGCCGGCTTCAGCGGCCTTGATGGTCCAAGGAACATGAAACTGATTGGGGAGCGGGTTGTAGATGGCGTCGATATTGGGATCGGCGAGGAGCTCCTCATACGAGCCGTAGGCGGTAGGGATGTTCAGCTCGGCGGCTGCCTGGCGAGCTTTCGCCAGATCGCGCGATGCAATGGCGACAACCTCGGTGTTCTTGCCCCGCTGCATGGCGGGAAGCACTTTTTTGAGACCGATATTTGCGGTGCTGAGCACTCCCCAGCGGAGCTTGGTAGACATGCGGATAATGATATACGGAGACGCGCGAGGAACATGAAGGACCGGAGAGAGTCCTGATTCTGCTACCGCCGAATGGGCTCAAGTCCCAGCCGCTTCCGGCAATCTTCCAGCATGGTCTCGGTGCGCGTGGCTCCGACCCGGCTAACGCCAATCGCTCGCACCGTTAACAGCGCATCAAGATCTCGAATGCCGCCTGCTGCTTTCACTTGAACACTCGGCGGAGAGTATTTGCGCATCAATTCAAGATCAGGCAGCGTGGCGCCGCTCGGAGCATATCCGGTTGAGGTCTTTACCCAATCGGCGCCAATCTCTCCGCAAATCTCACACAATCGAATCTTGGATTCGTCATCCAGGTAGGCATTCTCAAAGATCACTTTGATCCGGGCCCCTCCGCCGTGAGTGCACTGGGTCAACTGCTCAAGCTCATCGCGCACATAATGCCAATCCCCGCTGCGCGCTTTGCTAATGTTGATCACGACATCCAGTTCCTTGCCGCCGTCCTCGAGCGCTTGCCGAGATTCGGCCAGCTTGATCGCGGTTGTATTCCCGCCATGCGGAAAGCCAATCGTCGTACTTGGATTCACCGTGGTACGCGCCAGCAACTCTGCGCAACGGGCCAAGTAATAGGGCAGGATGCATACGCTTGCCACGTCGTACCGGGCCGCCAGTGCGCAGCCCTCCTCGAGTTCCCGCGCAGTCAGGGAGGGGTTGAGCAGGGAGTGATCGATCATCTTGGCAATTGCTTCGTATTCAAAAGAGTTCGTCACAGCGGATCTCCTTACACGGGCCGAAGTTCTTGCGTTTCCCGTAGCCTGGTCAATGCGGAAGTGGGCTGCACTGCAAATGGCTGCGCAGTTCAGTTACCGGTCACGATTTGAATTGCATCACGTGCACTGCCAGCCACCAGCAGCAATTGCCTGTTCTCCGCCTTCAGAAAACCAGCGGTGACGGTGGAATCCAGAAATGCCAGCAATCCATTCCAATATCCGGCGGTATTGATGAGGATGCAGGGCTTGGCATGAAGCCCCAACTGGGCCCATGTAACTGCCTCCATCAACTCGTCGAGGGTGCCATAGCCGCCGGGCAGCACAAGAAATGCGTCGGCCAGCTCGGCCATGCGCGCTTTGCGCTCGTGCATGCTGGGCACCATTTCCAGTGCCGTCAGACCGACGTGAGCGATCTCCTTGCCGGCGAGTACTTGGGGCAACACACCAATCACCTCGGCGCCGGCGGCCAGCGCCGCATCAGCGACTGCACCCATCAAGCCGACATTAGCGCCGCCATACACCAGCCCCAGGCCAGCCGCGCCTATCGCCGTGCCGAGCACCGCCGCTTCATTATGGAATGCAGAGTGGCTTCCATTGGCCGATCCGCAATAGACGGCCACGCGACGACACGAACGCTCTTGAGTTGCCATTGAAGGTAAGGATAACTCCCCGGCAGGCGGAAAGAGAGCCAAGCCGGGCCGGGCGCATCCACAGCCGGACACGTCCACAGCTGGGAACGATACACTGAATAAGGAAGCTTCCCGCCTGGACCCTCAACTTGCAGCCGCTCCTTTCCAATCTGAATCCCGAACAGCGCGCCGCAGTGGAGGCCACTGAAGGCCCCTTGCTGATCCTTGCCGGAGCGGGCTCAGGCAAGACGCGCGTGATTACCAGCCGCATTGCCTGGCTTATCCATGAAAAGGGTGTGGCGCCCGACTCGATTCTTGCGGTGACCTTTACCAACAAAGCCGCCAGTGAGATGGGCGAACGGGTGGAGAAGCTGCTGGGACACTCCACGCTGGCCAAGCCGCTGATTGCCACCTTTCACTCGCTGTGCGTGCGGTTGCTGCGGCGCGACATTGAAGCTCTCAAGGTGGGCAACGAGGGACTGACGCGCAGCTTTGCGATCTTCGACGAGAACGACCAGCAAGGGATCGTGAAGCAGATTATGAAGCGCATGGGCCTTGACACCAAGCAGTTGACCCCGCGCACTGTGCTGGGCCGCATTTCCTGGGCGAAGAACCACATGGTGGATCCGCAGGAATACTACCTTGCGTCAAAGGATCCGAATAGCGAGAAGATTGCGCACGTCTTCAAGGCTTACCAGGCAGAACTGCGCAGAAACAACGCGCTCGACTTTGACGATCTGCTGCTGGAGGCAGTGCGGCTTTTGAAGGTGTCGAGCGAGGCGCGTGAACGCTATCAGCGCCGCTATCGCTACCTGCTGGTGGACGAGTACCAGGACACGAACCGTCCGCAGTACGAACTGATGAAGCTGCTGGCCGGCGAACAGAAGAACGTGTGCGCCGTGGGCGACGAGGACCAGAGCATCTATTCGTGGCGTGGCGCGGACATTCGCAACATTCTGGAGTTTGAAAAAGACTTTCCGAATGCGCGGATCGTGCGGCTGGAGCAGAACTACCGATCGACGCAGGTGATTCTTGAGGCGGCCGGCGCGGTGGTGGCCAACAATCTTCGCCGCAAAGGCAAGACGCTGTGGACGGACCGGCAGGGCGGAAGCCTGATTGGCTACTACGAAGCTCCGGACGGCGAAAACGAGGCGCTGTTTATTGCCGACCGCATCCAGAATTTTTTGCGGTCCGCGGATCCAACGGCTGCAGAGGGCCGCGGCGAGCCACACTGCGCCGTGCTCTACCGCACCAACTCGCAATCGCGGCTGGTGGAGGAAGCGCTGCGCCGGTACAACATCAGCTACACGATGGTCGGCGGCTTCAGTTTTTACGAACGTGCTGAGATCAAGGACCTACTCGGCTACCTTCGGCTGATCCGCAATCCGCACGACTCCATGGCCCTGCAGCGCGTGATTAACACTCCGGCGCGCGGGATTGGGAAAACGTCACTGGAAACACTGGAAAGGCTGGCGCTGGAGACAGGCCAATCCACGTGGGATGCGATTGGCGGGGCGATTCAAAACCGGCTGATTCCGACGCGGGCGCTGATGGCGATTGAACAGTTCAGGCAACTGATCCTGGACGCGCAGGCGATGATGGATCCGGACTTCGCGGGCAAGCTTGCACAAGGCGCAGAGCAGGAAGAAGACGCGGACACCGGGTTTGAATTTGGGGTTTCAACTGCCGAGTTTGCGGGTGCGGACGCGGCGAGCGCCGACTCCGCGACGGCATTTGATTTTGGCGGGAGCGCGGACCAGATTCCGCTGCTCGATTCTTCGAACTTCTCGCCGTTTGCCGGCGCGCAGAAGCGGCCCTTTCTCAAAATGCCGAAGCAGACTTCGCGTGAGGAGGATGCTGACGCTCCGGCGGAGAGCGCTGAGGAGAAGCCCGCGTTCAGGACGCCAGGGGATGCCGCGACATTGCCGGAACTGATTCGTTTTCTCATCGATCGAACCGGGTACATCAAGGCGCTGGAGACTGAAGGGTCGCCGGAATCCTTCAGCCGAATTGAAAACCTGAAGGAACTTGCCAATGCCGCACACGACGCTGAAGTGCGCGGAGAGACGCTTGCGGAGTTTCTTGACCACGCTGCGTTGGCGTCAGACAGCGACCAGTTCGACCCGAATGCGCGCGTGACTTTGATGACTCTGCATGCGGCAAAAGGACTGGAGTTCCCGCTGGTTTTCCTGGCGGGGCTCGAGGAAGGGCTGTTTCCTCATTCGCGCACCTTGCAGAATCCTGAGGAACTCGAAGAGGAGCGGCGACTCTGTTATGTGGGCATGACGCGCGCCATGGATACGCTGATTCTGACGCGCGCGCACTATCGCAGGCGCTACGGAAACGACGCGCCGGAGATGAGCATTCCTTCGCGATTCCTTGAAGAGGTTCCAAACCAGTTGATTGAGAACCTGGGCGGCCGCAGCCCGGCATGGAGCACGCCTGCCTACGGCGTGGGGCGCAGGACTGGCGGGGCGCGCGGCCAAGCGGGCGGAGATTTTGACGGACAACACTACAATTACGAAGATGAGAGCCAGGAGACCTACAATCCTGCAGCTGGCCGCCGCAAGGGCGCGGAGTCAAAGCCTTTTGTTGCTTCATGGATGACGGCCAAAGCGCCGGCGAAGGCGGAGTCGGGTGGGGGGAAACCGCCAGATTCGCTCGACAACATTGCGCGTTTTTTTGGCGGGAAAGCCGGCGCGCTTGCGCGACCCGCGATGGAGGTCCCGCAGGCGCACGGAGCGCACGGATTGAAAAAGGGTCAGCGGGTCCGTCACTCGAAATATGGAGAAGGCACAGTGCTGATGCGCGAGGGCGAGGGCGAAGACGCGAAGCTTACCGTGATGTTTAACCGGCACGGTATGAAGAAGCTGATGGAAAAGTTCGCCAACCTTGAAAAGCTCTAAGGCTCCTGGCTCCAAGACTCCCGATTCCAAGGCTCCTCGCTTGACGCCTTCGAGGCGACGCCGGTGAGACAGAGCGCCTGGGTTGCGGCTGAGAGTCCGGGCAAATGAATGAGCAGGTCCTGGATGAGTGCGGAAATGGCCGCATTGCGTTCGTCCGGCGAAGCCCACACAGCTCGGCAGGGCTGGGCAGGGGCGGTGTTGCTGAGGTTGGTCATTGTCTTGCACTCCTGAATTGACACCGGTATCGGCTCGGACGTTGCTTCCTCTCAACTATCGGCAGAAGAAGGGATTCGTTGACCCGATTACGCGGTCAGGCGAGCTCAATTCCCAGAATGCTCCTCGGGAGCGTAATTATCTGCAAATGGAAAAGCACAAAGTTGCTGAATGTTCGCTTTCAGCTGTTTTGCTCTCAGGCTTGCTTCCTTCATTCCCATGTGTGAGAATCTGGCCCTTCGCCCAGGTGCGGATGCGGGCCTACGGCTGGGCGCCGTCTTCCTCCACGAATTTCGTGCCGCCCA
This sequence comes from uncultured Acidobacteriaceae bacterium, assembly GCA_963765025.1. Lineage (GTDB taxonomy): Bacteria > Acidobacteriota > Terriglobia > Terriglobales > Acidobacteriaceae > Telmatobacter. The sequence continues at coordinate 96,971 of CAVXVM010000038.1, forward strand.
GTCGTCCCTTGTCGGAGTTCCAGACCTCTTCGCCCCAGGTTGTGAAGGTCTCGTCAACGTACTCCACGCGGAGTTCTGACCCTTTAAAGGAGAGCTTCACGAAGGAGGATACGGCGGTGTTGCTGCCCGGCGCGGTCTCCTTGCGGTTAAAGTATTCAGCCGATGTGCAGCCGGGGTCGCAAGCTTTCTCTCTTTGCACCTCGTGGGGAATGCAACCGTTGCCGATGAGTCGCGCATTGAAGTTGGCGGCCGTGTCGTCGTAGAGAACGCACCTGTGCTCGTGACCGAAGAACCAGCCGAAGATGGCGTCGCTGCCGATTCCGTTGATTGCAAGCAGATCGCGAATGTCGTCGCGCAGCGGTTGGGAATCGAGAAAATCCTGATGATGCGCGGAGACCGGCTGATGATGGGTGAGGAAGATGGTGGCTTTCTTGCTCTTGGTGAGCAGGCCGACGAGCCAGTTCCATTGCGCGGTAATGGGATCGTCGGGAGACTGGGGCTTCAAGCGGCCGCCCTGGTAGGCGGTGTCGAGCCCAACGATGCGCCAGTTGGCGTTTTCAAGGCAGAAGAACGGCTGTTTCTGTTCGAAGGCGGGCAGCACGGTGGAGAAGAAATATTCGCCGCCCGAGTACATTTCGTGGTTGCCGTTGAGCGCAAAACTGCCTGCGGGGCGAATGGGGGATGCGGCGTCGGCCATGTCAACGCGCATGGGCCACAGCGCCAGAAACAATTCGCACTCGTGCTGTGTGCCGCCGTAGTAAATGTCGCCGAGATGAATGGCGTAGTCGGGGTTCTGTTTGCGCACAACAGCTGCGATCTTTTTGGCGGCATCGTTGTCTCCGCCCCAGTCGGCTAGCAAGACCATGTCGCAGTTGTCGGGAAACGGGGTCACATCAGGAGCGCCAGGCGGATAAGGCGCCCTGTCATCGAAGGTCCTGAGGTGAAGCATCTCAGAGATAATTGCGGCCCAGGCGGGCTGCTCTTTGCCGGTCTCGTCCTTGTGGAGGTCACCAAGTAGAGCGTGGACTTTGTGCGCAAAGACTTCGATCTCGGTAATGATCCAGAGCGGGTTCCAGTCGCCATAGGCCTGCAGGTTCGGTACATCGGAAAAGACTTTCGACAGGGCCGACTGAAAGAGGCCGACGGCCTCAAAACGCGAGACGTAATGCTTGTCGTCGTGCGAAGCCTCAGACTGAATTTGCCGCGCAAGCTCGTTCACGCGGGCCAGCAGTTGAAGACGCTTACTCTCAATTTCCGCCGCGTCGCTGGAGCCGAGACCGTGGGCGATGGCGTCCGTGAGCTCCTGCGTCGGGTTCGCCAACTGGTCTTTGATGTGAAGGATGCTTTGAGTAACAAAGCTCTGGCTGCCTGAGGCTTCATGCATCAGTTTGGCTCCAAGTAAGGGAAAGTTTAGCACTGCGTTGATCGGAGGTCGTGCGGCCTGAGGACAAGGCGCGCGGGCATTCGGTTCCGTCCCTGGTGCCCCCGCCGCGGCGGACGAGGCACCAGGGGCACCCAGCCGGGCAGCGAAAGCAGGTCCCCTACGGCGTGGATTCGAGGTTGGTGATGTGGAGGTTTGACTGGGTTTCAGGGACGGTGCCGTCGTTGACTTGCACTTGAACGGGCTTGCCGACGATGAGGATGCGCTGAACGGCTTTGCCGTGGCCGGGGACCACGACGCGCTGGGTGACGGCGTTGGTGTCGGAGTGGACGGTGACGGGGACTTCGCACGAAGCGTATCCGGCGTTGGAGATGTTCACGGCGACGAGCCATTGGCCGGTCTTTTCAGCCTCAGGAAAGACTGAATCGATTGTCAGGTCGGGCAGGCCCTTGTCGGCGTCGACCCAATCGGCAAAGAGCCAGGTGAGATTGCGGCGTACGCTGGCCTGCTCAAGGAGTTTCTCGAATTCGCCTGGGCCACGATCGCGGAGATAGCCTGGGCTTGCGTCGGCAGCGGGATCGTAGGCGCGGAGGGCGGCGGAGAGTGCGGCGTCACCGGCCACGTCGCGGAGCATCCAGAAAAAGTAGGTGGCCTTGGTGCGGTAGTAGACGGGTGAGATGGCGAATGCGAGCGGCTGACCGGCGCTGATGCCTGGGCTGGCAGGCTCAACCAGGGCCAGAGCGGCGCGCCCGGACTCAAGCTGCTCGAGGGCGCGCGTGCGGCCACGTTGCTTTTCAACCCAGAGCGTGCCCATGAAGTGAGCCACTCCCTCTGACAGCCAGGCGCGTGGAGACTGCATCCACGCGTGGGTGAGGGCGTGGGCGAGCACGTTCTGCAACTGTTCAGGCGAGGCCTCGCGGACTGAGGTGGCGAGCAGGGCGCCGGTTTCAAAAGGAGCGTCGTCGGGATCGGGCAGGTCGAGGACAGTCAACTGGGAGCGGGGACGCTGGCCAAGCCAGCTCTGCAAAAACGGCGTGACGTTGGTTGCAGCGGCGGACCAGGACTCGACCGCAGCTTCGTCAATGGGCAGGGTCCAGAGTGTGGTGTTCGCCGCGGCGTGGGGCGTGCGCGCGGCAACAAAGAGGCTGGGCGCCTCAAAGCCGAGGACGGAGTTGTCGAGCGTAGCCGTGGCGACGCCGTTGATCTCCTGCCCGAGGCTGTCAACAGTAGTAACGGCGAGTGGAGCGGGATGGCCGTTGATGAGCGCGACGTTGGGTGTTTTGCCGTGAGGAAACTCGACGGTGAGATGGAGACGAAAGTGCGCGCCGGCCAAGCGCAGTTTGTGTTCGCCCATCTCGTCAAACAGACGCGCGCCATCGCCGAGGATGACGGGGACGCTGGAGACCGGATACCAGACGACATTGCCGAAGCCGCGCAGGCCGGTGAAGGGGACGCTGATGCCATCCCAGTCAGAACGCAGAGCAACATCCTGCGGAGTGCCGATGACGAGCAGGCGCTGCGCCGATTGCGGAATGGCGCCGGAATAGGTTGCATCAAGCTGGATGCTCTGGCCGGGGCCGAGCGGCTGGGGAAGCGTGACGGCTGCTTCGTGGAGCTGGCCGGTGTGATCGGCATCGGAGTTAAGCGTGGCTACGGGAAAGGCGGCGTCGCGCCCGAGCACACGAATGCGCTCCCAATTGAGCGAGGAAGAGATCTGCAGAGGGATGTGGACCAGGGGCGTTTGCGCGTCGTTGCGGACGGTGACCAGGGCACGCACGGCGATGGCGCGGTCGGCTGTGTGAAGATGGACGTCCATATCGAACGCGACGAAGGTGACGGCCTTGCGCTCGTCGTCCGTGGCGATGGGCGCGGGGGCCAACTGCGGCGTGGGCGAGCCGGCGGTGGTGGTGGTTTGCCCGGAGTCGTCAGTGGAGCGGGAGAAGATGACTTTGCCGTTGGACTGCTGGGGCGCGGCTTGCACGGGCGCCGCTGTGTGGGATTGGGCAGGCTGGGATTGGGCAAGCTGGGAGGCGCATAAAACGGGCGCGAGAAGAGCGGGGAGAAAGTGGCGCAGCGAACGAGGGCAAGCGATAAAAAACTTCATGAGCCCAGGCCTTTCAATTTCTTTGGTTTCGACGGGGCGGCTGCGGTGGAGCTGAATACGCCCTTGTTGCCGGCCTTGATGCGGCGCTGGCGAAAGGCTTCATAGAGAACGACGGCTCCGGCGGCGGAGACGTTCAGGGAGCTTACGCCGCCGGCCATGGGAATGCGGAGAAGATGATCGCAGGTGCGGCGAACGAGGTCGTGGAGTCCGGCGCCCTCGCGGCCGAGGACCAGGACGCAGTCGCCGGTGAAGTCGAAGTGGTCGTAATCGGATGTGCCGCGCTCATCGAGGCCGATGATCCAGAGATTCTGGCGCTTGAGATCTTCGAGTGCGCGCACGAGATTGACGACGCGGGCGATGCGCAGGTGCTCTGCGGCGCCGGCGCTGGCCTTGACAGCGACCGGGCTGAGGGGCGCTGAGCGGCGCTCGGTGAGGACGACGCCATCCACGCCTGCGCCGTCGGCTACGCGGAGAAGAGCGCCGAGGTTTTGCGGGTCTTCAACGCCGTCCAGAGCAAGCAGGAGACGTGCGAAGCCGGATTTGGCTGCGGGATCGGGTTTGAACAGGTCTTCAATTGAGAGCGCTTCCTGCCCGTGAACGAAGGCGACGACACCTTGATGCGCGATGTTTTCGGCAACGAGTGTGAGTTGCTCACGCGACTCCTGGCGGACGCGGATGCCAAGCTGGCGGCACAGAGCGACGAGCTGTTCGATTCGGGCATCGTGGCGCTCGGCGGCCACCAGAACGTGGTCAAAGCGGCGACGTCCGGCCTTGAGAGCCTCTTCCACCGGATGCAGTCCGTAGAGAACTTCCATGAGGGATAGTGTAGAAGATGGGAGTGGAGGCAGTTTTCAGTTTTCAGTGGTCAGTGGTCAGTTCTCAGCCATTAGCCATTAGCATCTACCAGGTTGAGTTCAGATTGATTGCACTTTTCAGAGGTTGGATATCGCCACCCATTGTTAATGTTTGTTTGGGGGGACGAGCAGGATATGAAGGCATCGCGCGCAAAGACATTTACGGCGTTGCTTGAGCCGGATGGAACCAATCTGCGATGGGTGATTGCGCGGCTTCCGTTTGACCTGAAAAAAACGTGGCCGGTGCGCAACGGGCAGCGCGTGCGCGGCGAGATGGAAGGGTTTGCCTTCAGGAATTCGCTGTTTCCCGATCCGCGCGGCGAGGGGCATTGCCTGCTGGTGACGAAAAAGATGCTGAAGGGGGCCAGGGCACGCGTTGGTGACAAAGTGCACTTCACACTCGAGCCCGATATGGAAGAGCGGCCGATCGTGATTCCGCTGGAGCTGGCGGCGGCTCTGAAGGGCGAGCGCGTATTGCGCAAGTGGTTCGATGCGATGAGCCCGTCGATGCGGCGGTATATCGGCGCGTACGTGGACGAGGCCAAGGGCGCGGAGACGCGGATGAAGCGCGCCGACAAGATGGCGGAACGCCTGATGCAGGCAATGGAAGGTGAACAGGAGCCACCACCCGTACTGAAGGCGGCGTTCATGCGCCAGCCTCGGGCACGTGAGGGATGGTTCAAACTGACGCCGATCCAAAGGCGGAATCATCTGCTGGGGATTTTTTACTACGAGACAGTTGAAGCGCGGGAGCGGCGGGCGGCGTTGGCCATTGAAGATGCGCTGCGGGCGGCGGAAAAGTAGGCCCCAGGTTGTATTTGTACGGGTAGCGGATCCAGCGATCGAGCTAACGCGGAACTTTTCAGGCAAATGGTGTTTGCTTTACTGAGTAGGGACTGAGGAGATCGGATTGCGGAAACACTTTGCCCCACCTTATGTGCAGTTTGGTGGCCAAATTGAATCTTTTGAGGCAATTGAAGTGGTCTCGGGGCGGGGTTTTCGCGTCTAATTGGATAAGATGAGCAGCAAATCCATAACGGCCTTATTCATACCCGGTCAGGTGACCGCGGCGGACGAACTGGTTCGCCAGGAAAGCCAGGCAATTTCAGCAGGACTAAAGCGGCAGGACGCGGGGCTGCTGGATGATTTGATCGTCCGCTACCAGCACCGGCTGTTGCGCTACCTGCTGTACTTAGCGGGAAATCGCGAACAGGCGGAAGACCTCTTCCAGGAAGTGTGGATGCGGGTGCTGGTGCGCGGGGGACAGTACAACGGACAGGCGCGGTTTGAGACCTGGCTGTTTACGATCGCGCGGAACCTGCTGATTGACCTGCGGCGGAAACGGACGATGAGTAGCCTGGACGAGCTTTTCGAGGGCGGAACGGACGAAGACCGCCCAATGGCGTTCGAGATTGCCGACGACGACCCTACCCCGTTCGATCACCTGGCTAACCTGGAGGACCGGTCACACATTGCCGCAGCCCTTCTGGAAGTGGACACGCTGCACCGCGAGGTGCTGGTGCTCAGGTTCCACGAGGAGCTGTCTCTCGAAGAGATTGCCAAAGTGACGCGGGCTCCGCTTTCGACCGTAAAATCAAGGCTTTACCGCGGCATGGCGATGATGAAGCCCAAGCTGGAACGCCTGCAGGGAGAAGCGCAGGGATGAGCGATCTGGTCCACAATCCGGCGGAAACGGCAGGCAGCAGCGACCAGGTTGACCTGGTGCAAGCGCTGGCCGGAAACCAGGCCGGACGGGACCGCGCCGTGGCGCACAGGACGCGCCGGGTGGTAATGGCCTCTCTCGGCGTGATGCAGCAGCAAGAGGCCGGACGGAAGCACAGCCGGGCTGTGGCTGTGGCCGCAATTTTGCTGGTGGTTCTGGGGCTGGGTCCGTTCTTCTGGAGGGTGGCCGACGACCTGATCGGCGGCGAGCACATCAGTGATATGGCGACCCAGTTCAGCCTTTGGGTGTGCATCCTGTGCCCGGCAATGCTGGCAGCGGCGCTGGTGGCTGGCTGGTCGCGTAAATAGCCTGAATCCCGCAAAAAAAGCATTCTTTCACCCTGAACGCAACTTCCCCCGACATCTTTCCGTCCATCCCAATAAGAGATACCCTGATTTTGATCGAGGGAAAAAGCTCTCCCGGGGGAGCGATAGCCTATGCGGAATCCACAAACCATTGCCGTGAACGAAGATGAGCGGAAGATTCCGGTCTGGTCAATCGTATTGGCTGTCCTTGGCTTTACGCTGGTGGAGTATTACCTGTGGGTGATTGCTCCAGAGCAACGGCACCATGCGCCGCCGCCCATCGGCTTCAGAATCTACTTCAATCTTTCCTGGGGCGTGGTGCTTGCGCTCTATTGCCTCATGGTGGGTTTCATCAGCAAGGATGCTCCTCGTCGGGGCATGAGCACGCGGTTCTGGATGCTGGTCTGCTTTGTGATGCCGGGCGGCATTGGCGCGGTCATCTACTTCCTGCTGCGCCAGCCCGAAGTGACGAACTGCCCTGCGTGCGGAACTCACGTGCAGAGCGATTTTCACTTTTGCCCGCAGTGCAACTATCAACTCTCGGCCAATTGCGGCAACTGCTTCAGGACGGTGCGGACAACTGACCAGTACTGCACCCGCTGCGGCCATGAGCTGGCGACAGACCATATGCCGACCCGGCTGCACATGCTGGGAGACTAGTCCCTGCACCTATTTTTCCGATTAGATGTGCGGGGATGAAATCGTGCCTTTCATGCCGGCCGGCGGCTTGCATCTCGACCGCCATTGACCTTGCCGGGTTCCCTTCCTACAATCGAGGCTTCGCATGTCTATTTCGGCGCTGATCATTGACGACGAACAACTGGCCCGCGAGGAGCTTTCGTATCTTCTCGACCAGGTGGGCGATGTGGACGTGATCGGGCAGGGCGCCAACGGGATAGAAGCCGTCAAGCTGATCGAGGAGCACCACCCTGACCTCGTGTTTCTTGACGTGCAAATGCCGGGCCTGGATGGATTTGCGGTGATCCAGAAGCTGATGGACCGCAACCGCGCCAAAGGCGGCAAAGACGCCGAACCCCTTCCGCAGATTGTTTTTGCAACCGCATACGACCAGTACGCGGTGCGGGCCTTCGACGTGAACGCGGTGGACTACCTGCTGAAGCCGTTTGACCGCAGCCGTGTGGTGGAAGCCGTGGAGCGGGCCAGGGGCCGGATGCCGGGCAACGCCGCGCACACGCCCGCAGAGACGCCGATCGAGTCGCAGCTTGAAGCGCTGCTGCGGCTGCTCAAGCGGCCGGAAGGTGCGGGCGCCCAGCCGGCAAAGATCGTGGTGCAGGCGCAGAACCGTCTGCTGCTGGTGAGCCAGGCGGAGATTTGCTTTGCGGCCATTGACGAAGGCGTGATCCGCATAGTGACTCGAACGCTGGAAGGCCAGTCGAAATGCCGGACCCTCGAAGAGCTGCTGGAACAGCTTGACCCAGCGCACTTTTGGCGCGCTCATCGTGGATTTGTGGTTAACATCGACCACATTCGCGAAGTGGTGCCGTGGTTCAAGTCGAGCTATCAGTTGCGCATGAACGACAAGCAGCAGACCGAGATTCCGGTAAGCCGCACGCAGACCAGGCGGCTGAGGGAACTGTTCAATCTGTAGTGAGCTTTTCTTGTTTCACAAGCTTGATCCTGGCAATAGCCGCAAACGCTCCCATCACAAAGATTGAAACCAGCGCCGAAGCCAGAGTGATATCCGCAACTCGCCACAAGCGGCCGGTCGGATCCTGAACGAATGCGGGATCAGGGTGTCGCGCCATCTGGAGCACATTTCCCGCCGCACAGAATGCATAGAACAAAATTGCGGTCCTGTTGACCGCAGGATTCAGCTGCCTCTCTACGGCGGCATTCCGCCGGAGGAAAAGCGCAAAGAGCAGATAAATGACAAAGACGCTCGCATACCACCCGAGGAAGTTGGAAATCGGGACGCCAAACCAAGGACCGCCATCGAGCCAAACCCAGCCGTGCAAGACAGTGGCCCAAACCGGGTCCTGCGCCAAATCCCATGCCACCATGATCAAGCTCGCCAACATGGGCACTGCCAGCATGCGCGCTCCCTTGGCAGAGATGGATGAGTTGCCGGCGATCGCGCAGCCCAGCACCCAGGAAACATAGGCCATTCCAATGTAGGCCAGCCCCAGGAGCACCGGCACATGGAAGAGCTTGGGGCCCATGAGTTCAGCGAAGTAATAGCGGCCAAAGGGAAATCCAGTAATCACGCCCATGTTCTCGCTTACATTCCCCACCAGGATGCAAATGCCCGAAAAAACCAGAATCCCGCGCAGGCGGTAATGCCGCGCTCCATGCACTACAGCGAAAGCCATTGCGGAGAGGACATCGAGGGCAACAAGGTCGATGCGGGGAACGGAGGTGGGTGCAACCTCCAGTATGCGCGCGCATCCATACGCAACAAGAATTGCGCCGAGCAAAAGAGATGTTGGAAGACCGTGCTCCTCTTCCACTGGTCGATCGACATGGGCTATGGATTCAACCGTGGGCTCAAGCATCTCGTCCCCGCCATGTTCGGCCGGGCTCAGTCGTAGCGCTCAAAGACAATCTGCTTGCGGTGCCAGCCGTAGCCCGTGAGCAGTTCGCGCACACCCGAGACCATGAAGTTAAGACCGCAGATATAGGTGTAGTTGTCGAAGATTAGATCCTTGGGCGCAATGGAAGGATCGACAGGCGCCAGCGGAAGCGCGATGCCAAGACGGGCGGCGCGCTCTTCAACGATCCTGGCTACATGCACCTGAACGTGCCCGCGCAGACCGGTCCAACTTTCGTCCGCCCGGCTGAGCGTGGGCAGGTAGTGGAAGTTGGGCTTCCGTGCAGCCAGCGCCTCAAACTCCGCTCGATAGTAAATGTCGGTTTCGTAGCGCGTGCCGTAAACGAGCCAGATGTCTTTTCCCTGACTGCGATCCGGGCCGTCCGCGGGAAAGAGCCACTGGGCCATGGCGCGCATGGGGGCGACGCCGGTTCCGGTCGCCACAAGAATGGAATCGGTGATGGGCTCCTGAAGGATGAAATGGCCGTGCGGACCGTGAATCTGGATCGTAGCGCCGATGGGAAGATCGGGCAGGTCGGCAAGATGGTTTGAAAAAAATCCATTTTCAACACGGTTGACGCAGAGCTCAAAGGTATTGGCGCGGGCAGCCGAGGCGATGGAGTAGGCGCGGGTTTGCATTTTGCCATTCTCATCTTCGGCGACGGCGGAGATGAACTGACCGGGAGCGTAGGGAAAATCCTCCAGGCTATCGATCACAAATTCGAAGTGGTAGCACTGAGCCACCTCCGAGATGCAGTCTTTGCGTGCAAGACGCGCGATGTAAAGCTCACGAGCCACGGTATCTCTCTCTTTGCAGGGAAGATGAGACCAACGAATGGTCTGGACACGATTATATGTCGGCGAGGGAGCGGGGTGTCACGCCAGGCGTGAAAGGTCCTCTCAGGCGCAGGCGCCACCGGGTCCGGTATGATTCCTGCCGGGTGGATAACCCCATAAAAACAGGCGTGAAGGCGGACTATGATGCGAAGCACGAGAGCGATGAGTGGCGATTGCAGCAGGCGGGATTTTGTCAGGAGTGCGGCGGCTTCGGCGGCGGCTCTTGCACTTAGCGTGGGCCCCGGTTCGAAGGCTTTCGCGGCCGGGAGCTCGAAGTTGCGCGGCAGATTCCTGACGCACGTGTCCGTGGTGCGAGTGAACCAGATCGAAGTCAGCATCGACCGCTCGATTGGCCTGGACGAAGCCGCGGACAACCGGCCGGAAAAGATCCAGTCGCGCAGAGATGCCTTTGCACGGGGTTGCCCGGATGGCAGGATGACGTGGGCCATCAGCTGGCTGGCGCTTATTGACAAGCGCGCGGAATACGTTGAGGCGCGGCGCCTGCTGGCTACGTATCACGACAAATATGGCGATGAGATCACGTTTATTCCGGGAGGTTATTTTGCGCCGATGTACAACACGCGCGAACAGAATCGGGTGACGATTCACAAGGCGCTGGGCATGATCGGCGAGATGGTAGGGAATGGCTATAGGCCGCAATGTTTGGTGGCCGGCTACATGGACGCGGAAAACCAGAGGCTGCTTGCCGAGGATGAAGGCATTCACGTTTGCCAGGGTGAGATCTGGAGCCAGCATGCCATCGACAATGGCGATGGCGACGGCGGCATTTGCTATCCGTACTACCCGAGCCGCGAGCACTATTTGAAGCCCGCGCAAGGGAAAGCGGATTTTATCGATTGCGTTTGCCTGGATGGCTGGACGTGCGACTTTCTCGCCGCGAGACGCGATGGATTCAAGGGCGGATTCAATAGCCGGTTGGGCGTGGGACCGATTGAAACCGTCGGGAACCTGGGAACCGCTCCCGGACGCAAAGAGATGATGGATACCACCGCGATGCACTTTGACAGCGGCCATGCACTGAACGGATTCGGCTGGGTCACTGGGATCTGGGAAGTTTCGATCGGGCACGACGAGGACCTGGCCTATTGGCTCCAGGCCGTGCGCGAGCGATGGCCAGATACGCAGGTGATGACCGAAGGAGCGTTTGGCCTGGAGTGGCGCAAACATACGCCCAACAACGACGGACTGAACTACCGCTTCGATGCCAAAGGCACCGGTGCGCCGGGCTCTGAGAAGGAGTTGGAGATTCAGTGGTTCATGAATCGCGAGTTTCGCCTGGCCCTGCTGCGCGACTGGACCCGGAACGAGTCTCCCATGGCGATCGACTTTACTCGATACGATTTGAAGGCGGAAGAACCGAAGGATCTCGAGCGGGAGTGGAGCCTGATGAACGTGCTGAACCAGAAGGGCACGCGCCCTGTGGACAAGCCGATGCGGCTGGGAGCGTTGAGCGCCGAAGACCAGCGGCGGATTTTTGCGCTCTATCCCGAGCTGAAGAAGTGGGTCTGATGAGCAGGAGCGGGCGAGAAGACGGCGCGCAGGGGAATGTTCATGGTGGGCCCGGAGGGATTCGAACCCCCAACCAAGGGATTATGAGTCCCCTGCTCTAACCGTTGAGCTACAGGCCCGGATTGTCTGTGAGTATTTTAACTTTTGTGGCTGGCTGGAAGGGCCGGTTTGTTCCATGATGGCTTTGCATGTCTTAGTGATGCAACGCGCTGATTCTTGATTCTCGAATGGGAAAGGACCACTTCGGGATGGGGCAGCTGCACGTCGGTGATTGCGGCCAGGCGGCTTTGCTCACCTCTTTGGCAGTTCGTGTAATCTTGAACTGTTCCCGTGATGCCCGTTCCGGTGTGCCCGGTTTTTTCAGTGGAACGATCGCTAAATAAATACTCAAGGCTTGCGACCACGGGCCGATAGCCCTCTCCAAGTCCCTCATGGGAGAGATGATGATGTCCGATCACAAAGAACCAGGCCTCTCTGACAATTCGATTGGTGCAGTGGCCTACTTCACGCCGATTCCGGCAATCTTCTTTCTGGCAATCAGGCGGTATAACAAGAGGCCCTATGTGCGCTTCCACTCGTGGCAGTCGCTGGTCTTCAGCGCGTTTGTCTTCCTCGCCAGCTACGGCATGAGCTGGCTGCTATCGCTAACGGCATTCCTGGGGCCCCGGCTGTCGCTGGGACTCTGGTGGGTGTTCGTGGCGATGTGGGGTGCGATTTTCCTGATATGGGTGTGGTTGGTGGTGGGCGCACTGAACGGCAGAAAGAGCATGCTCCCGATCATCGGGCCCTGGGCCGATGAACAAGCCTACCGATAGAGCCCCGCGATATAGGCATTTTGTCTTAGGCGGGAACTCGCAGAAATGAAGCAACCTCCGCTTGTGGGCGGAGGTTGTTGTTTGCTGGCCTGGTTTCTCCTGTTCTTTTATGGATAGAGGTGGGCCGGCTCAATTTGCGGCTCCGGCTCTCCTGAGTCCACGATCAATTTCTTCAGTTGCTCGCGCAGTTCGTCGGCTTTCTGGCGGTATTCCTTGCGTCCGGCCAGGTTGACGAGTTCGTGAGGATCGTTGCGCTGGTCGTACATCTGGTACTCGTGATAATTGGTGCTGTTGGCTGCGACAACGCCAGTGGGATCGGCCACGCAATAGGTCCAGTCTTTGGTGCGAATGGCGCGCCCGGTCATTGACTCGCTGATTTGCACCAGTTCGCTGTTCGGCCAATGCTGGCGGGCGTCTGCGTCGTGGACCAGCGGCATCAGGCTGCGCCCCTTCATGGACATCGGAACAGGAATTCCCGCCGCATCAAGAAGCGTAGGCGCAATGCTGACGATGCCGACAACCTCGTGAATCTGGCGCGCGGTCTCAAAGCCGGGCCCGTGGATGACCAAAGGAACTCGCAGAGAGCTGTTGTGCGTGCTGCGCTTGTACTCCTCGTTACGGGTCATAAAGTGGCACCCATGATCGCTCATGAAGACAAAGATGGTATTGTCGGCCATGCCTTCCTCGTCGAGGATCTTGCGCAGGCGCCCGACAGAAGCATCAATGCTCTCGCAGGCGCCGTAGTAGTCGGGCAGCTGCTCGTGCCAGTCGCCCGGGAAGGCGCGAAGATCTGGCGGCACATAGGCATTCATGAAGCGCTCAGCCGAGCCCTTGGGACCAACCATGCGATTGAGGTCGTTCTGCTGGTGGGGCTCGAGCTGGGAGATGACGAGCAGGAATGGTTTCTCCTGTTTGGCGCGCAGGAACTTCTCTGCGCGGTCGGTGAGAAAGTCGACGCGGTACTCGTCTTTGAAGGTGATCTCGTTCCCGTCGCGATCCCAGATGGTTCCCTCGTAAGGATGCGTGGAGAACTCGAGAGCGTTTGAGGCTTCCCACAGGTCGAGGAATCCACCGCGATGTTCCACTTTGACGGGACCGCGGCCGCCGCCCTCGGCAGCCTGTCCGGGAGCGAGATGCCACTTGCCGATGTAGTTGGCGGTGTAGCCAGCCTTGCGGAATTCAGTAGCGATGGTGGGCAGGTCCTGCCGAAGGCCGAGGCCGTTGCGCCAGACTCCCGTCTCGGTGGCATACCGGCCGGTAAGCAGAACGGAGCGCGAAGGTGCGCAGACGGGCTGATTGGTCACCGCGCGGCTAAAGTTGGTGCCGACTGCAGCCAGGGCGTCGAGATTGGGCGTGCGTGTCGAGCTGTTGAGACCGTTGGCGCCGAGGAAGTCCCAACGGAACTGGTCGGAGTGATAAATGACGATGTTCGGCTTGCGCTTGCCTGTCGGAGAATCCTCGCCGGATTGAGCAGTGATGGGCAGTGCGGCCGCGGCGGTTGCAGCGGCTGTGCCGACGAGGAAGTCTCTTCTATTCACCTTCACTCAATTGCTCCTGGGAGTGCTTCCTGGTTACGGGATGGAACTAGTATTTCAGGCTCGCTTGGATTTTTCTAAAGAGGTATCTTCTCCAAGAAAAACGAACACGGATACGGTGTGAATTCCGTATCCGTGCAGATTGCGCTCATCGGCAAAAGCGCTCGAAACGCTCGCCAAGGTCGTGATTACTTGAGTGTCTTGGCCGGCTGGTTGGCAATGACCAACGCGGCGATCTTGGTATAGGTGGCCGCCGGAACAATGTTCTTGGTCTTCAGCTGGGTTTTGTTGGAGTAGGGGCGGCCGGCAATGATTTTGGCGGCATAGGCGTCGCCAACGCCGGGCAGCGCCTTGAGCTGATCCGCGGTGGCGCTGTTCAGGTCGACCAGCTTGCTGGCAGGTGCGGCAGGCTTGGCGGTGGCAGGCTTGGTGGCAGTGGCAGGCTTGGCTGCGGGCTTGGGCTGCTGCGCACTGGCCGGAAGAACGCTGAGAAGCGACGCGGCGGCGAGCGTGAGAACGGCTGCGGTAAAGCGAGTGAACTTCATATATGTCTCCTTTGCTTGCATTGGTGCGGACGAAATGTGGTTGGCTGCGCCAGCGCGTGTGCACTCATCGGATGAATGCCCTGCGACCACCGCTTGCCAACCCTGATGAAACGATGAGGCCAAAGGGCAAAACTAGCCCTTGTTGCCGAACATGCCTTCTACTGAGCCGAGCAGGCTACCCAGGCCGCCCGAAGCGCCAGCCTGGCCGCCTTCCATACCGAGCAGCGGCATGACCATGCTCTGCATGGACGCCGGAAGTTTGGACTGGATGAGGGCGACAATGGCCTGAGCCGCTTCCTGGGCTTGATCGGGGCTCAAGCCAACTTTTTGCTGCAACAACTGCGCTATTTCATTCATGTCGAGTATTCCTTTCTGGGGCAGGCCTCCTGGTTAGAGCCGGAGAGCCTGGTTGAAGAGGAGAATCTGCCGAAGCGGTTCTCCCTGAGTCTGGATTAAAGAGCCGAACTTGAGTCGTAGGGCGGACTCCAGCGAGCATCAACTCACCAGAGCAAAGCCCGCAGCCTGAAGGTACGCCACTTGAAGTTGAATCAAGATGAATCCGCTGTGATTTCTGCTTTGTTGTCCGCAGAAATCCTGCCGTATATCAGAAGCTGAGCAAGAATATCGTTCCAGCATCCTGGCCGCCACTCGCCATGACGCGCGTCGCGGCCAGGAACTGGGAAGTGAGGTTAACCTCGACCTCTTGTGACTAGCCGGAAGATAAACACCACCAGGATCGATCCGGCGAGAGCGATGAGAATGGTGTAGAGGAGTCCTCCCTCGGGCGAGAAGCCGAGATGGCCTGCAATGAACCCGCCGACAAAGGCGCCCACGATACCGAGCACGATGTCGAGCCAGAAGCCGTAGCCGCCCCCTTTCATGATCTTTCCAGTGGCCCAACCGGCCACCAAACCAACAAGCAACCACCAGAGTAAATGCATACTTCCTCCCTTGACCTTTTGCTGGAATATTTTTCGTTGCCAGACGAGGCCCCGGGGGCAGGCTTCGAGGCACCCAAGAATACTACTACTTAAAAGGTCAAATTGGCCCCATGAACCTGCGCAGACGGCTTCGCGGCCAGGGAAAGGGAAGAATGCCAGCGGCAAGAGAGTCAGGTTCGATTGCGCGGGCAGGGCTAATTCGCTGATGCGGGGCGGGTTTCACGCCGGCTTTCGACAGCGCACCAATTCGCCTGGGCACATCGGACGGCGCTGCTTCTTTGGGCGCTTGCATATGACGCGTCTCGAAGTGTAAAGTGCCCCCTACGAACTCGCACTGGCGAAAGGCAGCTTCTTGCGCTCAGCAAACGACGCATCGAAGACTACTTCGTCCGAGATTTAATCCACCTACGGGAATCCTCATGGATTCGAAAGGATCTGCAATGAATACGAAGAAGATACTTGGATCAGTGGCTCTCGCTCTCGGGCTGCTGACCGCAAACATGGCTGTCGCACAGGCGCCGGCAGGCGCACCAGCCGGTTCCACCGCGCTTTGCAACGACGGAACCTACTTCAAGGGCTCAATCAAGATTGGCGCCTGCAGCGGTCACAAGGGCATCAAGACCTGGTATGGCGCGGCCTCAGCAAAACCCGCTGCGAAGCCCGCTCCAGCAGCAAAGGCAGCTCCGGCGGCAAAGGCAGCTCCGGCGGCAAAGCCCGCTTCCACACCAGCTCCCGCTCCGGCGGCCAAGCCTGCTTCAACACCGGCTCCCGCTCCGGCGGTAGCTGCAAAGCCTGCCTCCGCGCCGGCTCCTGCCGCGGCTCCGAAGACATCGACCAAGACCTCGACCAAAGACATGCCGCAGGCACCCGGCGGCGGCCCCGGCCTGGTCTGGTTAAACACCGCGAGCAACGTGTATCACTGCCCGGGAACCCAGTACTACGGCAAGACCAAGGCCGGTTCCTACATGAGCGAAGCTGACGCGAAGGCGAAGGGCGCTCACAACGAGGGCGGCAAGCCCTGTAAGTAAAAAGGTCAGGTCCAGTTGACCGGGCTCACAATCGCCGGGCAGGCCGCACAGGCTTGTCCGGCAATCCTTTTGGGCCGAAACTGTCTTCAATCCGGATTGGAGCGGCAAGTATACTTGCGTGATGAAGTTTCCAGGAGATGAACTCGTCGCCATGCTCGTGGCCGTCAGTTTCGCGGCCGGGCTCAATGTTTATGCCACCGTTGCGACACTCGGACTGCTGGCGCATACCGGTTGGCTGGCCCTGCCGCCAACCCTGGCCCTGCTCGGCAGTTGGTGGATCATCGGCGCCAGCGCCGTGCTGTTTGCCATTGAGTTCTTTGCCGACAAAATTCCAGCGTTCGACCTCATCTGGAACGCGCTGCACACATTCATCAGGATTCCCATTGCTGCGCTGCTGGCTTATCGCGCCACGGCAGGCCTGTCGCCGCAGGAACAGCTGATTGCCACACTCGCTGGCGGGCTCATCGCACTTGCGGCGCACGGGGGCAAGACTGCGGTACGCGCCGCCGTCACCGCATCGCCGGAGCCGTTCTCAAACATGTCGCTCAGCATGGGCGAGGATACGCTGGCCGTGTTTCTCACCTGGTTTGCCACCAGGCACGCGTATTGGGCTGCCGGAATTGTCTGCATGTTGCTGGTGGTCACGCTGATTCTGGTCCGATGGGTGGTGCGGGCCATCAAGGCCCTGTTCTCGGGAGCGGAACACGCGATTGAGGCGTGAGCGCTTGAGCAGGCAACGGAACTCAGCGCTGTTCTTAGTCCCGGAGCGCACGACTCCGCTCATTTGATCTTGGCGAAATTTGAATCTGGGGAGATGATGTGATGGCGATGGAACGCCGTGGATTCCTGAAGAGCGTTGCGGGGGCGGGCTTGGCTACGGCGCTGTCTCCGCGCATGGTCAAGGCCGAAGAACAAGCGGCGCGCGCCACGCGCGGCATGCCGGCTCCAAAGATCAAAGACATCAGCGTGATTGAGTGCGAGCCCCAGGGCGTGCGCCTGACAGTGGTGAAGATTACGACGGACCAGGATGGGCTCTACGGCTATGGCTGCGCTACCTTCACGCAAAGGGCCGATCTGGTGCGCCCGGCGGTGGAGAAATATCTCAAGCCGTTCCTGCTGGGCAAAACTACGGATCGGATTGAGGACATCTGGCAGTCATGCTACGACAGCTCGTATTGGAAGAACGGACCGGTGCTCAACAACGCCATCAGCGGCGTTGACCAGGCTCTGTGGGACATCAAGGGACGGCAGGCGGGGTTGCCCGTGTACCAACTAGCAGGCGGCAAATGCCGTGAAGCGGTGGACTGCTACGCGCACGCCAGCGGCGCCGAGTTTGAAGACGTGGTCGCGGATGCGAAAAAGTACATGGCGCAGGGATTCCGCAATGTGCGCGTGCAGGTGAGTCTGCCGGGCATGGCGGGCTACGGGTCGGCGCATCTGGGAGCGGCGCCCGAGAAGACGTTGCACGACAAGCCGTTGTTCGATCCGGCGGCGCAGATGCGGCGCGCACTCAAGCTGCTTGAGATTTGCCGGCGCGAACTGGGCGACGAAGTGGAGCTGCTGCACGACATGCATGAGCGGCTCACGCCGAACCAGGCCGTCCAGTTCTGCAAGGCTGCCGAACCGTTCAGGATGTTCTTCCTTGAGGACCCGCTCTCGCCGGAGGACCTGGGATACTTCAGGCAGATCCGCCAGAACTGCGCAACGCCGATCGCCATGGGCGAACTGTTCAACAGCCCGCATGAATGGCAGCCGCTCATCACCGAGCAATTGATCGACTACATCCGCGTGCATGTGTCCCAGGCGGGCGGATTCAGCCCGGCGCGCAAGATTGCGATCCTTGCCGAGCAGTTTGGCGTCAAGACGGCGTGGCACGGGCCCGGCGATGTTTCGCCTGTTGGCCACATGGCCAACGTGACGCTTGACCTGGTGAGCTACAACTTCGGAATCCAGGAGTACTCGCCCTTCAATGAGCGAACGCAGGCCATCTTCCAGGGTTGCCCTGAGATGCGCGATGGCTATCTGTGGGTCAATGAGAAGCCCGGCTGGGGTATTGAGATCGACGAGAAAGAAGCGGCGAAGGCTCCGTTTACCACGAGCCCGCTCAATGGCGGCTGGGGCGAAATCCGGCTGCGGGATGGGA